>JBBSUC010000070.1:0-28156 GCA_038235275.1 Cytophagales bacterium
GCGAATAAAACGTTATCGAATTGCTTCAGACCGTTTGAGAATGCGCGATTTTGAGAAGTATGACGACACTTTGGAGGTGTGTGCTGGCCTTTGGAATTTCTATTCAATGAATTGATTTATAATATTGCAACAAGTCTATTACGTTTCCATTAAAAGTATTTATGATATTTGCGTAAAATTTAGACCAAGTAGTTTGAATGACGATACGCTTCTAATTTGCTTGAATACCTATTTCTAGGGCGAGAATTTCTAAAATGATCGCTACAATAGTCGCGAACTATTATTTGGTCCAATCTTCAATTACAATATTATCGAGCCGCTCGAAATGGCTGAGATTATTCGTTACCATAACCATATCAAAATTGACGGCGGTAGCGCCAATTAGTAGATCAAAATCATCGACCGGAGTGCCCTGCTTCCTAGGCCGTGATTTTTCTACTGCATAAATATCGAGTGCCTGGAAGATCGGAATTATATTCACGCCCAGTAAAAATTTTTCCAGCGCTCTCCTGTTCTTGCCTTTATTCTGGCTATTCTCGACACCAAATTTCAATTCGGCCACTGTGATTTCGGAGACGAAAATGTTTTCTCTCCCGACTTTATCGAACTTCTCACTCAGAGCATATAACCCCTTCATGTAAAAGATGCAGATATTGGTGTCAAACAGGTATTGCTTCACAATTCTTCCGTTATCCGGCTGAGCATCCGGCTGTCTCTAATTTTCGCAACGAGTTCCTCTGCATCATCGCCTTCGTCCCAAGCCCCAAAAGACTCTTCAAAAGTATCTTTTGGCTCTTGTAAATCCAGTTTTATAGATTCGGTCAGCTTTCCAATCAATTCTAATTTGCTGGTAGGACCGAGGCTTTCCAGCCATTCCAGATAGCTGCCGACTATTTTGGTGTTTAGTTCTACGGTACTCATGGTTAGTTTTTTAGGTAAAGTTAATAATGTATTGTTGGAAATCAACTGAGTCTAAAGTCATCTGTCTGGCACTAAGGCAATCAATTTGAGCTTATTCTCTCAGAATCGTCTGAATAAGATCAGTCGACTGACCTTATTCAGACGTTTTGGCCCAAATAAGAAAAATCAGCGCCTTTCCTGGCACTAAATCCATCCTGCCACTTTTTGTAAAAATATCGAGCGCCGCCCAATCGGCGGCCCTTGCTCGTCCTGATTAGCAATCGGGTTGCTGAGTTGCTATCTCCTCGCGTTTGAACCGGGGCGCGTAGCCGCGAATATCCCCGTGCGCGTTGCAAACGCGAAGCGGTCGTCCTTTTCTCCTGACATTTGCAGGGAAGGAAAAAGTAGCTGCGATGCGTCTTGTATCGCAGCCCAAACATTCTCATTTTTTGTCTTTTATGATGGGATTGTAAAACTTTAAGATGATTTTGGGGAAATATAGAAAATTTGTTTCCCCCGCCGCTCTTTTCCCGACTAATCCAATACCACACCGCAAAATGGGCATCAGGAATCCGAAGGAAGCCAAGGGGACCGCTGGCTTCATCACTATGAATGCCAACCTGCCCTGACCGATCCAATGAGTATTAACCTAAATAATGTATTATGAAGTACGCAATCAAAGGCAAATTGCAATCTGCCATTTGCGATGGAAACGAATTCGCTATTGCGAACACAAAAGTCCGGGTTTATAGCCTGGATGAAGACAGGAACGCCGCCACCGCTTTAACGGCCGCACAGAGCAAGGAAGTTTCGCAGGTTTTTGAGGAAGGCGAAATAAAGAAACGAAGTAAGCAACTGCTTGCCGAGACCAAGACCGATGCTCTGGGCAACTATGAAGTAAAAATTGATGGGGACAAAACCAAGTACGACGGTGGCACCGTTGCTATCACACTTTTTTATGACGAAGTACCCGATTACGGCCAAAAAGACACCAAAAAATCGAGAAATTTCAAGCCTTTTGAAGTGCTGTTGGACATCATCCAGCCCAAATGGCGCGAGGTGGACAACGGTCTTATCGCTGGCTGGAATTATTCTATTTTGAAAAGGATTTGGTGCTATATCCTGCAACGGCTGGATATTTGGGTAATCTGCGGAACCCTTACCAATTGCGAGAGCCAAGCCCCTCTCTACGGGATTGAGGTAATTGCGATGGACGACGACATAATAACCGATGACCTTTTGGGAAGTGCCGTGACCAATGCCAACGGAAAGTTCTGTATTTACTACCGTTCCAAAGATTTCAAAAAGACGTTCTTGTCGCCCTGGATAAATGTGGAAACAACGCCCATTTTCAGTTTTGACAACGGCCCGGATATATATTTCAAATTCGCCCTAGGTGGAAGTGAATTTTTTGCCGAAAGCCCTTCCGAAGCACAAAAACCCAGCAGGAAGAATGTAGGAAATTGCTTGTGTGTAAGCCTTTGTTTGAAGGAATCGCCCAATGTTCCCGGCGATGTTCCTGCCGCGTTTTACCAAATTGGTTATGCGCGTACCTACCATCCCTTGATAAATATAGACCCCGCAACGGGCCGCACCACCGGAAAATCCGTTGCAAGTTGGAATGACCAGGCGTTCTATGCCACTTTGGATCTGCGAGGGTCTTTGTCGAAAAAATTCAATGGGCAGCCCGTGGAATACAAATTTGAGTATGCCGAAGTTGCCAATCCGTCAGTGGATGTTTCCACCATCCCGCCGGGAAGTTGGACCGATGTGCAACCCAACGACATTGCCAAAGCTGAAATAGGGACACGAATTACTACTTTTTTCCCGGTAATAAAATACAATTCGTACCAAATCCACGGTACAGATGCTCCAACTTCCTATGGCAATGAAGTGGAAGTGCATTTCAGCGGCAACTGGATACAGGTGCCTCAGGATTCGGGGATTTTCGATATTCACTTCAATGGCTCATTGATACATTTGATTTCCAGTAACCTTGCCAACGGCAGTGTGGACAAATTTGGACTGATGCAGGGTACTTCTTCGGCACCATTGCAAAAAAACCGCTATTTCGCATTGCGTATGTGGAAACGCGAGCAGGGCAACGATGCCAGCAAGGTTATGGCCGGGTTCTCAAGGCCGCTCGCCATTTTCAACACTTTGTACAAGAATGTACCACAAGGCGGCTCGTGGCTGCCTGGAACGAGCGACGAACTGGGCATTGCCAGTGTTGACCTTGAAGAACTGAAAGTGGGCGGTGGCTGTAGTAAAATCAGCACTTCATTGACCGTGAACTATACTGCGGCAAACCCTAACCTTGGAGGTGTTTCCATAAATATGTACGGTCCCGGCGGCCCACATAATTTTGAGGCCGTGGCATTCCCAACACCCGGCGAGGAAGCTTTTGGGGCCGCAAAATACACAGGAGCCAATAACACGGTGGACCCGGGTGATGTGATTAACTTGCCAAACTGTTCCTACGAGGTAAGGTTGAGCGCGGAACTGAAACTTACCAACGGGGAAACCCAGCACCAGGGAATTTGGGACAGGGTATTGTTCTGCAGGTAACCGTTGTTTGTTTTAGCAAAAAAAACGGCTGTGGGAATGTAAAGTTTCCATAGCCGTTTTTTAATTATTTCGAGGAAGACAGTCCGAACAGGGTATCTTCGACCGCCCGGCGGCCCGGTCCGCTCAGACTGACATATTTCCAAAGTTTTGATTGATAGATAATATTTTTTATAAACAAGCCCTGTGTCCTAATATGAACATTCTCCTTAGTTTCAGATAAGCAATTTCAAATGGATCTTAAATTGGCAAAATCACCTGAATAAGGTTAGTTGACTAATCTTATTAACGACGTTTTGGCTTAATAAGAAAATTTCGCCTTTTCCGTGATACTATTTGCTGCTTCTCCAATCCAGGTTGAATTCTTGCCAATCGGAATTTCTTCCCCCTTTGCCAAACCACCCCAAAGCGTTAAATTTGTATTTACGCGGAAAAAACTTTCCGCCTCTATCTTGTAAATCGAATTCTCTTTGGCAAAGTCCGCAAAAAGCAGGGAAACGCCCCTCAACAAGCAATACAATCAAATCAAGGCCAAGTACCCCGGCGCGTTGCTGCTGTTCCGGGTCGGCGATTTTTACGAAACCTTCGGGGAAGACGCCATTCGGGCGTCCAAAATCCTGGGCATCGTCCTGACGCGCCGCAACAACGGGGGAGCGCACGAAGAACTGGCGGGTTTTCCGCACCATTCGCTGGATACCTACCTGCCCAAATTAGTGCGGGCGGGCGAGCGCGTGGCGATTTGCGATCAACTCGAAAACCCCGCCGAAGCCAAGGGTATCGTTAAGCGCGGCGTGACTGAACTGGTAACGCCCGGCGTGTCGTACAACGACAACGTGCTCGACGGACGGCGCAACAACTACCTGGCGGCGGTGCATTTCGGCAAGGACGACCAACTCGGTTTGTCGCTCCTGGATATTTCGACGGGCGAGTTTCTGGTCGCGCAGGGCAATGTGGGGTACGTGGATAAGATGCTGCAAAGCTTTGCGCCCGCCGAAGTACTTTTTTGCAAGAAAAATAAGAAAGAATTCGTCGAGTTATTTGGCGATAAGTTCCACACCTTCACGCTGGAAGACTGGTGCTTTGGCGATGATTTTGCCTTTGAAAAACTCACCACGCACTTCCGCACGACGACGCTGAAAGGCTATGGCGTGGAATTGCTGCCGCTGGGCGTGGTGTCGGCGGGCGTCATCATCCACTACCTGCTCGAAACCGAACACAAGGAAATTGGCCACGTAAGCCGCATCACGCGACTGGAAGAGGATAAGTACGTCTGGCTCGACCGCTTCACGATTCGGAATTTGGAGTTGGTTTTTCCGCAGCAGGAAGGCGGCGTGCCGCTGATTCAGATTCTGGACCACACCGTGACGCCGATGGGCGCGCGGCTGCTCCGCAAATGGGTCGTGCTGCCTTTGAAAGAAAAAACGCCCATCGAGGAGCGACTCGACACGGTAGAGCTGCTGCTGCAACAGGACGATTTGCACGATCAACTCTTGAACCATCTCAAACAAATCGGCGACCTCGAACGGCTTATTTCCAAAGTCGCCGTGCGGCGCATCAGTCCGCGCGAACTGGGGCAGTTGAAGAAATCGCTGTTGCAAATCGCTCCAATCAAGGAAATGCTGGGCAGTCGCACGATCGCCCAACCCAGCACGGTGGAAGAGGGCGAAGCGAAACCCAAAAAGCCGTCCAGCGTCTTGCGTAAGTACGCCGATCAGTTGAATCCCTGCGAGTTTTTATTGGAAAAAATCGAAACCGAACTCCGCGACGATGCGCCCATTCTGAGTACCCAGGGCGGCATGATCAAAAGCGGCGTCGATCCCGAACTGGACGATCTGCACGACATCGCTTTCAAGGGTAAGGATTATTTGTTAAAAGTACAGCAACGGGAAATTACTAACACGGGCATCAGTTCGTTGAAGGTGGCTTTCAACAAAGTGTTTGGCTACTACCTGGAAGTGAGTAACGCGCACAAACACAAGGTACCTCCCGAATGGATTCGCAAGCAGACGCTCGTCAACGCCGAGCGCTACATCACGCCCGAACTAAAAGAGTATGAGGAGAAAATCCTGAACGCCGAAGACAGAATTTTCGCCATCGAGTCGCGGATATTCAACGACCTCGTCACCGCCGCCACCGAGTACGTCGCGGCCATTCAGCAGGACGCCCGCATCGTGTCGGTGCTGGACGCGCTGGGTTCGTTTGCCACCGTGGCGCGAAAGAACAATTACGTGAAGCCCGTCATCACCGAAAGCAAGGAGCTCGACATCAAGGACGGTCGCCACGCGGTCATCGAGCAGCAACTACCCCTGGGCGAAAGTTACGTCCCCAACGACCTTTTCCTGGACGACGAAACCCAGCAAATTATCATCATCACCGGCCCAAATATGGCAGGAAAATCAGCTTTACTGCGGCAAACGGCCCTCATCGTGCTGATGGCGCAAATGGGTAGTTTTGTGCCGGCCAGTGCGGCCTATATTGGGCTGGTGGATAAGGTATTCACGCGGGTAGGGGCAAGCGATAATCTTAGTCGGGGTGAAAGTACCTTTATGGTCGAGATGACCGAAACGGCCAGCATTCTCAACAACCTTAGTGACCGCAGTCTGGTGCTGATGGACGAAATCGGGCGGGGCACCAGCACCTACGACGGCGTGTCGATCGCCTGGGCCATCGCGGAGTATCTGCACACGCATCCTGATTTCAAGGCCAAAACGCTCTTTGCCACCCACTACCACGAGCTGAACCAGTTATCGGAGGATTTTCCCCGCATCAAAAACTTTAACGTGGCGGTGAAGGAGGTGGATAACAAAATCATATTTCTGCGCAAACTCAAGCCCGGCGGCAGCGCCCACAGCTTCGGCATCCACGTGGCCCAAATCGCCGGAATGCCGCAACTGATCGTCCTCCGCGCCAGCGAGATCATGCAGCACCTGGAAAAAGACCACCTGAGCGAAAACCGCGACCAAAAGGTGAAGGAAATGCCCAAGAACAATTTTCAGCTTAGCATCTTCGAGCCCAACGATCCGCGCACGGAGGAGTTGAAGGAAAAGCTCTCGCTCATTGATATTAACACGCTCTCGCCCATTGAGGCGCTGTTGAAGTTGAATGAATTGAAGCGGTACGTGGAGTAAATGTGGTACGGGCGGCTCGCCCGTGTTAGCTGAGCAAAAGATTTTTGGAATGAATCACTTTACCATCAACGGGCGAGCCGCCCGTACCACACGGCCTATACCACGTGAAAAACTATAAGCCGGAATACCGCCGATATTTGCCACACTTCCAGCCAGCGGGAGTTGCGTTTTTCGTTACGGGGCGGCTTTATGGCAGTCTTCCTCAGGAGGCCTTGGAAAGATTGAGGGAAGAGAAAGGTGCGGCCTATAATCGAATCAAGCAGGAGTACACTGAGGAGACAACTCGCGAGGAAGAAATTCGCAAGCTACACAAGCGCCATTTCGCCAAATGGGATCAGTGCTTGGACACGAACAAGCATGAACCACAATGGCTAAGAATTCCAGAAATAGCAAATATCGTTATCGAATCTTTGCATCGTTGGGATGGGAAGTCGTACGATCTTATAGCATTCTGCGTTATGCCTAATCATTTCCACCTTATCATCGATACTTCGGACGAAGTCAAGTATACGAAACCTTTGTACGCAATCATGCACAGCCTGAAAAGCTATACGGCCAAGGAAGCCAATAAGGTGCTGGACCGTGAAGGTACTTTTGGGCAGGAGGAAAGTTACGATCACGTCATTCGGGATGGGCTCGAATTCAAAAACACGATTGCCTACACCTTGGATAATCCTGTGAAGGCGGGGTTGGTGGAAGATTGGGAGATGTTTCCTTACTCTTTTGTAAACAACACCTATTTGTAGACTCTCCGTTGCTTCCGCGAAACGGGCGAGCCGCCCGTACCACAACCACATTACCCCTTCACCATCCCCTCAAAAATCCGCTTTTGATCCATTAGCGCGGCGACTTTGTCCTTAGGGTCGGTGCGGCATTCGAGCAAAATCCAGCCTTCGTAGTCGATGTCTTTGAAGAGATTCATCAGCTTTTGGTAAGGATAATCGGTAGAGTCCAATTCACGAACGTGGACAGTATCGCCGAAGCGGGCTTTTACAAGATTAAAGTTGTATTCCAGGCCTTGGCCGATCAAATCTTCCTGGTTGCAGTTCCAGCAGACGTAAGCGTTGCGGCTTTCGCAGTTGTCCATGATCGTCTTGATGTTGGGTAACTCCTGGGTACCGTTGCCGTGGACTTCCAGCCGAATTTTCTGGCCGAAGTCGGCGGCGTATTTGCCCAGTTCACTCAATGAGTTGCCGATTTGCTCCAGCGTCTTTTCGTGGGGCACGTCTTTGTGAAAGTTGTTAGGCTTTACCTTCACGCCCGTACCGCCAACATCGGCGCTGAGTTTGATGAATTCTTTGGTACGATCCATGCTCGCTTTTAGCTTGGCCGGATCGGGAGAATCATACTCTTGGTTGGTGCCCATGCCGACGATTTGCACGGGGCTGTCAGCGAACATCTTTTTCACTTCCATCCGCCGGGCCGCCGAGATGTCGGGCATCACCTTGTGGGCGTGGTCTACCCGCAACTCCACGCCATTAATACCCGTTTTGGTACAATTTTCGATGATCGTGGGTACGTCCCAGTCCTTGGCCCAGAGGTAGGTGACCAGGCCGAGTTTCATTTTTGATTTTTTCAAAAAATCGGCTTCGGCAAAGGACAGGCCGGGCAGCAACGAGGCCGCCGCCAGCAGCGACAGGTCTTGGAGGAATGCTTTACGGGTGGTATGTTTCATTGGAAAAAGAATTGTGCTTGGTTGAACGGAGATCTGTTTAAAGTAGGACGTAAAATTTCCATCATCTACCTTACAACGCTTTCAAAAGACGGGATCGGCCTGGTACTACCCAAAAAAAACGCTGACAGCCCCTCGAAAGCTGTCAGCGTTAGAAAAAGGCAAAATCAGAGTAAAATCAAGCCGCAAAAACCCGATCCATTCTTTTACTCACTTCGGCCAGTCGCTCGCGGTCGCCGCCACTCACTTCGGCGGAAGCCCAGCCCGAGTAGCCCACCTTGGCCAGCGCCTGATTCACGGCGGGCCAGTTGCAATCGCCTTCCATGATTTCGACCTGGAAACCTTTCCAGATTCCCTCGTCGGATTGCTTCTTACGGCTGTATTCCTTAACGTCGAGCTTCATGATGCGTTTGTCCAGCACCTCGATCCATTGCTCGGGCCAGCCGTAACGCACGATATTGCCGACGTCGAAATACCAGCCCACCAACGGGTGGTTGATTTCATCCACGTAGCGGGCCGCTTCCATCGGACTGAGCAGGAAGTTATTCCAAACGTTTTCCAGCGCAATTTTTACACCCGTTTTCTCTGCCGTCGGTATCAGTTTGCGGATTTCGGCCTGCGAGCGTCCGTAGGCGTCCTTATAGCTCGTTTCGGCGTTGACGACAGCGGGTACCAGCAGTACTGTGGTGCCGCCATACATCTTGCAGTCGTTCAGAGCGGTTTTCATGGATTCCACGCAGATCGCCCGTACCTTGGGATCGGCAGAGGACAGCGGCGATTTCCAGTGCACTGAGTTGACCACGCCGGGCAGTTCCAGACCCGTTTTGTCGCGGGCGGCCAGAATTTCCTTATGGTCTAGCTCGTGGGGCGAGTCCAGTTCTACGCCGTCGTAGCCCAGTTCTTTGAGCATCTTGAATTTCTCCATGATGGACATTTCGCCCTTCACCATGCCCCATTTCAGGCTTTTCTTGACCATCGGGCGGGCGGGCGGCGTGGCCGCATGAACCAAGCCCGACCAGCCCAGCGTGGCTGCCAATGCGCTATTTTTCAAAAAATCTCTTCGTTCCATTTTGGCTATCGGCTGTCGGCCAGCGGCTGTCGGCCTTTTATATTTATGTAAAAAATAAGGCAAGCAGCGTCAAGCTGTGATTAGCAAACCAATGAAAAGCCGAGAGCCGACTGCCGAAAGCCGTTTGCCCTAACTAAACGGCGTGATACCCGGCTTCGCCACCAAGGCTTCCGGCGGCATCGCTGCGAAACTATTGACTTCCCCGGCCAGGTCTTCGGTCGAATTCATGGCCTCGTCCCAGGTGATCGTTTTGCCCGTGTAGGCCGCCATGCGGCCCATGATGGCCAGCATCGTGCTTTGCGACATCCACTCGCCATTGTTGATGGGTTTGCTGTTGCGGATCGAGGCGAACAGTTCGTCGTGTTCCGTTTGGTACATGTCGTTTTGCTTGCCCGTATATTTCCAGGGATTGGCACCGGTGATTTCGTGGACGTTGCGTGAGCAGTCGACCATCGCCTTGCCTTTGGTGCCGAAGCTTTCGACAGCGTAGCTACGCGCGGTGTTGATCTGCTGCCGCGACATATGGAATCCCTTCGCGCCGTTGGGATATTCGTAGGTAATGGCGAAGTGATCGTAAATATTGCCAAACAAAGGATCGACGCGCACCTGTCGGCCGCCCGTACCGACGGCGCTGATGGGTATGGCATCGCCAAATGCCCACGACATCATGTCGATGCTATGCACAGCTTGTTCCACGATGTGGTCGCCGGCCAGCCAGGTGTAGTACGTCCAGTTGCGGAGGACGTACTCCATGTCGGTCCAGCCCGGCTGACGGGGGAACGACCAGAGGTTTTCGGTGTTGTAAGTATTGTAAACCGCCATGACGTCGCCGATGGCACCCTCGTTGATCTTGCCGAAAGCTGCCCGCTTGGGATCGTGAAAACGCCAGCACAGGCCCGCGACCAGCGAGAGATTTTTCTCTTTAGCCAGTTTAGCCGCTTCCATCACTTTTTTCAGGCCCGGCGTGTCCACCGCTACGGGCTTTTCGCAGAAAACGTGCTTGCCCGCTTTGACGGCGGCCATCAGGTGTTCGGGCCGAAAATGCGGTGGGGTGGTCAGAATGACGACATCCACGCCGGAGTCAATGACCTTCTGAAAGGCATCGAAGCCGACGAATTTGTGGCCCTCATCGACTTTGACTTTATCGCCTACGGCTTTGGTGAGGGCATCCAGCGACGAGTCAAGACGGTCGCGAAAAATATCGCCCATCGCGAAAAGCACCGCGTTGGGGTCGGCATTCACGGCCTGCTTGGCCGCACCAGAGCCACGCCCGCCGCAGCCAATCAGCCCCACTTTCAGGGTTTCGCTGTTGACTCCCGCGAAAGCACGATTGGGTATAATGATGGAAGGGAACGTGCTGCCCGCTAAGGCCACGCCCGCCAGTTTCAGGATGTCTCTGCGTGAAGTACTCATGGTTGTGTTTTTTTGTTGAAATTCGATTTATTAAATGTTTTTCAAATATAGCACAAAAACATCCGTCCTGTACCCTTGTTACGTTAGTTGTTTGTGCCAACCCCCTTTTACGCCTACACATGAAAAGCAATCCGCTGGCGTATTCTCCTGTTATTTTAGCCTTCATTTTTCAGCTATGGGCTGTTCGGGCCGTGGGCCAGTGCGCTGCCCTCGCAACCGGGGAATACAAAACGGGTGCGATCTCGACGACGCTGAGTGGTTGTCTGCCGCTCAATGTGGCAGTACACAACGACTTGCCCGGCGCTACCAACACCCGCCACGTATTCGACTATCGGGGCGGGGCGGTCAATCCCGACAGCCTTTCTTCCGACAGTATCCGAAATTACCATAAGCCGGGCTATTACACCATCGTGCAGTTTTCGGAAAAAGCCGGGCAGAAGTACCTCGCCTGCACGACTATCAACGTAACGGATACGCTGGCACCGGAGGTGCGGGCCATTCCATGCGCCAATGGCGGAGTGCAATTGGTATTCGATCCCAAGCAGCCTACACCCTATCCCACTTATCAGGTGGACTGGGGCGACACCGAAATTAAAGGTTATCCCGGTTTTGGCAAAAAAATCACTTACAAATACGCCGCCCCCAAAACGTACAGCATCCGGGTGCGGGGCGTTCACACACCGGGTCAGTGCCGGGGAGCCGTGACGCGGCTTAACTTCATAGTACCCGAGAATCTGACGCCGCCCGCCATCACCGAGGCGCGGATGAAGGACGAAACGAAGCTGGATTTGCAGATTCGAGACTCGCTGGCCACAGAACTCATCCTGCAAAATGGTAGCGTGGGCGGCGTTTTTGACCCAACCGGACAAAAATTGGCCGAGAGTCAAAAAACGGTCGGCACGGCCCTGGAACTACCCGACAAAATTTGCTTCCGACTGCAACCCGCCGATTCTTGCCTGGCCGAATTGCGTTCCCGACCCGTCTGCGCGTCGGGTTTTGTGGTGGCCGGAACGAAGGATGAAAACACGATTTCCTGGAAAATCGACTACCGCCCGCCGGGAATTAAAGCAGTCATCCAAAAAGACGGGGTCGATTGGAAGGACATCACTAGTTCGGGTGTTTCCGGCTCCGCGACAGATCGGGAATTTATCTGCGGCCAGGAAGTATGTTACCAACTCGTGGTCAGTTACGAGGGTTTTACTTTTTATTCTTTGAAAAAATGCCTGACTGTACCGCCTGATGAATGCGTGGCTCGACCCCCTTTCTACCTGCCGGATGCCTTTTCGCCCAACGGTGATGGCGTCAACGATGTGCTGGAACTGAAGGGCGTGATTTCGTCAGAATTTGAGATGCGTATTTATAACGGCTGGGGCGAAGTCATTTTCCAAACCAAAGACATCGCCAAGTCCTGGGACGGGAAGACAAAAGGGCAGTACGCCCCCGTCGGCAGCTACGCCTACGCGCTGCGCTACCTGGATCGCAGCGGCGAATATCTGACCAATCGGGGCGTCATTACGCTGGTGCGGTAGTTATTTACCGAAAAGCGTGTGAGCTGCTGAGCAATTATTTCAGACGCTCGGAATGTTCCAGCAATTTTTTCAGATCCTCGGCATCATTGAATTGCACCGAGTGCTCCCGCAGATAATCTTCGATGGCGGATTTCTGTTTTGGATACATTTTTAAGACGCTTTTTCGGGAAGCCGGAAAAGCCAAATTGTTCTTGTTGATAAGCATCAGCACCCTTTGGTGAGAGAAGACGACATCCCCTTTTTGTTCGAGTTTCGCGGTGGACCCGGTACCCGTCGGGTAGCTGTTGTAAGTTCTGATGGACGACGCCCCTGAGGATATGCCATAACCGCCTTCTTTGTCTACGTTGGCTATTTTCAGCGAATGATCCACCGCCAGGGTGACATCGCCGTAAGAGCCAAGCAGGGTCAGTATATTCCCGTTTTGGTCGTACATATAGGCCTCGTCGCGCAGCTTAATTTGACGGATAGTTTGCTCCTCCGCCAGCGCCAGTGTGTCGCCAGTGGGAGTGAGGAACTGCATCTCCCGCTCGAGGAGGTTGAAATTGAGACGGGCTGAACCGGGCGGGCGGCCATCCCGGTAAAAGACAGTACCCGAGCTGAATTCCGGATAAAGGTACTTTTCCCGCGTTGGCAACTTCTCGCCCGTCTTGACGCGGATGGTTTCACCCATTTGTGCCCAACCCGGCAGACTGGCAAGCAGCAGGATGATAATGGGTAGGTGCGATTTTTTCATGGTCGATAGCTGAGTTGTCGGTGGATAGTAGGAAGTTTGTCTTTCTGCTAAAAAACAAATGCCCGCGCAATCTACTTTGGCATTCGGGGGACATTTTTTAATACAAATCCAGTATGGAAAAGCGCTCGATGGAGGAAATGAACCGCCTCTCGGTGGAGGAATTCCAAAACTCCGAGAAATTTCCCTACGTCGTTGTTCTGGAAAACATCCGCAGTCTGAACAACGTCGGATCTTTCTTTCGCACTGCCGATGCCTTCCGGGCCGAAAAAATTTATTTGGGCGGCTACACGCCCACCCCGCCCCACCGCGAGATCACCAAAAGTGCCATTGGCGCAGAATTATCCGTAGATTGGGAAAAAGTACCCGACACTCTGGAGTTCGTCAAAAAGCTGAAAGGCGAAGGTTATAAGTTGGTCGCGGTCGAACAGGCGCACGACAGCCTCCCGCTACAAAAGTTTTTACCTGGAAAAGGCGATAAATACGCTTTTGTCTTTGGGAACGAGGTGTCGGGCGTTAGCGAGGACGTAATGGCAATTGTGGATTTGTGCGTGGAGATCCCGCAGTTTGGTACCAAGCATTCGTTCAACGTGGCAGTGTCGGCTGGAATCGTGCTTTGGCAGTTTGTCGAGAAAAACTTAACATAGAAATAATAAGATAATTTTGTTCTTGCGAAAAAAATCGTTGGTATTTGTAGATTTATTAATTTCAAGGGTTCAGCCCAGGCAGCAGCCCATTCTCCTAAAACTCCATCATGAAAGAAAAAACTAAGAAACTTACCGCCGAAATTGCCCAAACGCTGGAAGCGAAACTGGATCAATTGACCACGGATTCTAAGAAGCTGAAAAAATCGGTTGAGAAAACAGCGGAAAAATTGGCCAAAAAGGTCAGCAAGATCATTGACAAGCAGAGCAAGAAAGCAAATAAGGAAGTCAAGAAGCTGGAAAAAGCCGCCAAGAAGACCGAGAAAAAGGTAGAGAAAAAGGGGGACAAACCTAAAAAATCCAAGGGCAAAAAGGCCAGGGCCGATTCAACTAAAGCCAAGGGCGCGGCGGACAAGGAAACCAGCAAAGCCCGCAAACTGGAACTCGACTCGCAGAAAACTGCCCGCGAAGCCTCGGGTCACACTACCGAAACCATGCAAGAAGCCCTGGAAGGTACCATCGCCAATTCGGTAGAGCCCAAAGTAAAGGCTATGCTTGAAAGTAAACCCGCCACCAGTGCCAAAACAACCCCCGCTAAGAAGACGACTCGGGCCACTAAATCCAAAACTACTACCGGCGGCACGAGTAAGCGGGTTATGGGCCGCGGCCCTAAGAGCCCGGCCAATAAACCCGTCGATCCCGAGGCGGAGAAGTAGTAGGACACACTGTGATGGCGTTGTGGTTTCTGTATCGGCCGCCGCAGCCAGGCCGCCCTGGCAATGGTCAACCAAACAAATATCATACAAATGACGTATTGCCGGGCACTGGAGCCGGACAATTGCATGACGAAGTAGAGTTTGGTTTTCCATACCAGCATTTTAAAGCAGAAAAGCCATTTCGAGAGATTCCCGAAATGGCTTTTCTGCTTTAAAAACTCTTTACCTAGCGTCCCTAGGGATAGTCGAAAGCCAATCGCTCTACTTGATGTACCGATAATCCTCCCCACCTTTCAAGCTCAGCAGCGTTTCGTACATCAGCTTGATAACATTCTGCACGTCGTCTTTGCTGACCGTTTCGACGGTCGTGTGCATATATTTCAACGGCAGCGAAATCAGCGCCGATGCCACGCCTTCGGCGGAGTAGGCGAATGAGTCGGTATCGGTACCCGTGGAGCGACTCACGGCCTGGCGCTGGAAGGGAATCTTGTGGTCGTCGGCCACCTGAATGATGTGGTCGCGGAAGTTGTTCTGCACGGCGGGGCCGTAACAAAGCACCGGACCGAGGCCGCAACGCAGGTCGCCTTGCTTGGTTTTGGTATACATCGGCGACTGCGTGTCGTGGGTCACGTCGGTGACGATGGCCAAGTCGGGTTTCAGACGGCGCGAGATCATTTCGGCTCCACGCAGGCCAATTTCCTCCTGAACGGCATTGACCACGTAGAGCGTATAAGGTAACTCTACTTCGTTCTCGTGCAACAGCCGGGCTACCTCGGCGATCATGAAGCCACCCACGCGATTATCCAGGGCGCGGCCCACGTAGTATTTATCGTTCATTTCCATGAGGCCGTCGGCGAAAGTGATGACCGTACCCACGTGGATCCCCATTTCCTCCACTTCGCGCTTGCCTTCTGCGCCTACGTCGATGAAAAGATCTTCGGGCTTGGGTATCTTATCCTTGGCGGTTTCGCGCACGTGGATGGCGGGCCAGCCGAATACGCCCGACACCGGCCCTTTGGCCGTGTGCAGGTTCACGCGCATGGAAGGCGCGATGGCCGCGTCGGAGCCACCGTTACGGCGGACGTAGATATAGCCGTCGTCGTTAACGTAATTCACAAACCAGGCGATCTCGTCGGAGTGCGCCTCAATGACCACCTTATAGTCTTTTCCCGGATTGACGACGCCCACCGCCGTGCCATAGGTGTCGATAATCTTGTCGTGGATATAAGGCTTGATATAGTCGAGCCAGATCTGCTGCCCGGTGAACTCGAAGCCCGTTGGAGAAGCGTTGTTGAGGTATTTGTAAAGAAATTCGGTGCTTTGTTCGTTCATTTTGTTCAATGGATAATTATCAAAGGATGATGCACTATTTTTCGCAAGTTAGGCAGTTATGGCAAGCCAGAACATTTTTTTACCCCTATCGACCCGGCTCTACACCGAAAATCCGGGCCGTCGTTCTTTGCTTCGCCTCAAAGCGGGAACCGATTGGGCATCGAAAATCATTTAGTAAAGTATAAATTTGCGCTCCGATTGAATGAATAACGTGATGAACTACTATCATTCCGCACGCATTGCCAGGAAAACCTCTCACAGCTATGAAACTAACCCAAATTGACCGACGTACGGGTCTGACCCGCGAGGAATTCATCGAGAATTACCTTAAACCACGTCGACCGGTGGTATTCACCGACCTGATCAAAGACTGGCCCGCCACCCAAAAATGGACTTTCGACTGGTTCCGTGAAAACCACGGCGACCTCGAAGTGCCCTTGGTGGACAACCACATCCATGATCCCGACAAGTATTTCCAGAACGCCGCTTCCATGCCCTTTGGTGAGTACCTCTCGCTGATCCAGAAAGGCCCGACGGATCTTAGGATTTTCCTTTTCGATATTTTCAAGAAAATTCCTGAGCTCAACGCCGACGTGCAGTTCCCGACCATCATGGATGGCTTCGTGAAGAGCTACAAGTTCATGTTTTTCGGCGGCCAGAACTCCGAAGTGAATCTGCATTACGACATGGATTGCTCCCACGTGTTCCTCTCGCAGTTCCAGACGCGCAAGAAAATCATCCTTTTCCCCCCTTCGGAAAGTACCCGGCTTTATCAGCATCCCTTTACGGTGATGAGTCATGTTCACCCGCTGCATCCCGATTTAGAGCGTTTCCCGGCTTTCGATCAAGCCCACGGCTACGAAACAGTGTTGGATCACGGTGAAACGGTCTTTATTCCCTCGCTGTGGTGGCACTACATCAAGTACGTGGACGGAGGCTTTGGCCTCTCTCTCCGCGCCAACGACTCAGTCTTCACGCTCCTGAAAGGCGGCATGAACCTCGCCCGGCACACGGTCGTGGATAAAGGCATGAACTCGCTGCTCGGTCCGAAGTGGAAGGAGTGGAAGGAGAATAAGGCGATTGAAAGGGCGCAGGCGATGATGGCGTAGGTTACAGCTATTTTTTATAGCCTGGACGTACTTGGGTTCGGTTCAGTTTTGATACCTGCGAGGTTGACGACTATACAGTAGCCCTCTGGTCTACACGACACAAATCTCCCCTAAAACTCCACCACCAACCCCAAAGCCGGTGTCACCGTCGCGCTTTCATTCCGCAAAATCAGTGGAATGGCGTTGCTGCCATCGGGCCGAAGCGTGCCGCCGTCGGTCGTCTTAAAGCCAGAATTATCCTCCGTGCGCTCGAAGGTAAACTGTGGAAAGGCCGGGTTCTTGGTCAGAAAGAGGTTTTGGATGTCGATAAAGGCGTCCACCGAAAAGCGTTTGGCATTCCATTTCTTATCAATACGGAAATCAAAGCGGTTGAAAGGCCGCAGCCGCTGACTGTTCAGGCGGCTATTGTCGAGCGTACCGATGCCCAGTACGGCGTAGTTACGCTGTGAGGCGGCCAGGTCAAAGGGCGTGTAGGGCGCACCGCCCTGAAACAAAAACTTCCCACCCAATTCCCAGCCGCGCTTGAATTTATAGCCCAGTTGCGTCGAAACCAGGTGCCGCGTGTTCCAGGCCGAGGGCTTGTACACCCCGTCGGCCCCGGTAAATTCCGAGTTGAAAAAGGTGTAGCTCAGCACCCCGAAGAAGTTGCCGCTCAGTTTTTGCTGAATAAAAAACTCGATGCCCCGGCTGCGACCCGTGCCGGTACTCGTCACGTTTTCGTTGCCGATGGCTCCGAACTCGCCACCCTGATTAGCCAATGAAATACCCTCGCGCACCGAGACAGGGTAGTTGGCGTACTGCTTGTTGAAAGCCTCCACGGTAATGCGCGTCGTGGGGCGCGGCACAAACTCGACGCCCAGCACCGCGTGGTCGGAGCGGATGTACGCATTGTCGCGATTGCTGTATCGGTAGTCGGCTTCAAAAATAGGCGGTCGCTCCCGATAGCCCAGCACTGTGTAAATCGGAATCTTGAAGTATCGGCCCAGGGAGCCACTCACGCGCCATTTTTCGCTGATTTGGTAACTAAGTGAGGCGCGGGGACTGAGCGTTTTCAAGGGATTGTTTCCGGTGTCGGTAAACGAATTCATATCAGTACGAATACCGCCGGAAAGGGTTAGGCGATCATCGGCTAATTTTCTGGTGGCCTGGAAAAATGCCCCATACTTGAAAAAGTCGATGGCCGTATTGAAAATAATGGTGTTGCCCGGCGATACGACATTGCCCTTATCATCAAAAATGGTACGCCTTACTTTATTAAAGAAGTCGTTATTGTACTTCACGTATTGCCCCACTACGCCGTAGCTGTACTCCCATTTCCCCAAAAACTTATTCACGTCCAGCCGCAGCTTATTCTCGATTTCCTGCGACTGACTCCTGAACACCCGCGCGTTCTCGTCGCCGATGCGGTTGTCCTCGAAGCGATCGAGGCGGTTGTCGAACATATTGCGACTAACCGAAATATTCATAAAGCCGTTTTCCAGCAGCCGTTGCAGCGAAAACCCCACCGTATAGTTCCATTGATTGATGCTCGGGTTGGAGCGGAGGATATACTCTTTCTCGGGCGAGGATTCTTTGGGTACGGCAAAAGTAAATTCGTCGATAGCCCCTATGCCCAGGGCCGTCAGGGTAGTTTTTTTGTTTAATTTGGAGGTGACTTTATACTGAAAATCCCAATAGTTGGGCCGAATCGGCAGGTCGATGGCCTGGAAAAGTAGCTGCAAATAGGACCGACGCACCGAAGCCAGGTAGGTAGTTTTTTTGGAAATTGGGCCCTCCACTGTCCCGGCCACCTCAGTGGAACTCACCCGAACATTGCCCTGGAAGCGGTCGGGATTGCCCGTACGCTGCTTAAATTGCAGCACCGACGACAGCGCATTGTCATAGCGGGCGTTGAAGCTGCTCGAGTTGAGCGTGGCGT
The DNA here is from genome assembly GCA_038235275.1 of Cytophagales bacterium. Taxonomy (GTDB): domain Bacteria; phylum Bacteroidota; class Bacteroidia; order Cytophagales; family Spirosomataceae; genus Persicitalea. The sequence continues at coordinate 18,726 of JBBSUC010000070.1, forward strand.
CCTCGATAAACGACACGTTCAGGATGCCCGTCGGCCCACCCGAGCTGCCTTGGGTAGCGAAGTGATTGATGACCGGAATCTCGATGCCATCCAAGTAGTAGACGTTTTCGTTCGGCCCACCGCCTCTGATGATGAGGTCGTTGCGAAAGCCGCCCACCGAACCCGCCGTGCCGCCCACGCCGGGCAGTACCTGAATGACGCGCGAAATATCGAAATTGCCGCCCGGATTGTTCTTGATTTCTTCGGTAGTCAGTTTCTGCACCGAGTTGGGCTTTCGGCGGTCGCCACTGACACCGAACGGTTCAGCACCACGGTAGCGGCTTCCAGTTGCACGGTTTCCTCGATGAGTTCAAAGTCGATTTGCTGGGCGTTGCCGGAAGTGAGGACGACATTAAATTTGGTCAGCGGAGCATAACCTACGAAAGTTGCTTTTAGGTTGTAGCTGCCAACGGGCAGTTGCAGCCGGTACTTTCCTTCGGCGTCGGTGGTGGTGCCGGTGGAAGTTCCCTCGGCCTCAATCGTGACACCAACTAAAACTTCACGAGTCTGGCCGTCTTTTATAGTACCAATGATTGTGCCGACATTTTGGGCGAAGGTCGATTGGCAAACGAAAAACAGCATAAATATAAATATGCTTGTCAGGTGCTTAGAGTGAGGATACATAGGGGCAGAAAAGAATTATTTTAAAACAACGCCCATTGGTTTTAGCTTTATGTTACAACAACCAAATTTGCGAAGTAAGGATTACATTTGACGCCATCCAAGACAATTTCTCCCCTTCCCAGTCAAAATTTAGTAGGTTTCAGTTTTAGTAGTATATGAATTACTCCATTATCAAACAACTTCTCGAACATTTAGAAGACTTTGAAAAGTTACCGCAGGGCGACGGCGGTACTACCTTGGAGAGTTTTGTGGATTACCTAAGCTACTCGGCCAACAAGTTGGAAACGTCGGTTGAAATCAGCGACGAAGAACTCCTGAATGTCTCACTTTCGCAGACCATCTCGCACCTGTACCGCTTTGCTAAAAGCTATACAAAAATTGCCCTCGAAGAAAGCCCACTCACCACGGTAGACGATTTTCTGTATCTGGGTAAGGTTATGGAACTCGGCCATTGCACTAAAACCGAGTTGATTGAACTCAACGCCCACGAGAAAACCTCGGGAATGGAGATCATCAAACGACTGCTGAAAGACGGTTTTCTCACCCAGGAAGCCGACCCCGACGACGGACGCAGCAAGCGGCTTTCCATTACCTCGGCGGGTGAGCAGGAATTTTTCGCCGCCCTGGAAGCCATGAAAAAGTCGGCTAACCTTGTTGGCGGGCCGCTCTCTACCGTAGAAAAGCTGCACCTCATGCACTTGCTGCAAAAGCTGCACGAATTTCATAAACCCCTCTTCGCCGAAAAAAGCGCCTCGCTCGACGAAATGCTGGAACAACTCGAAGCGGAAGTAGAATTTCAGTAAAGCTTGTCCGTCATTTGCTGCGCCAGTTTTTCCAGGTCGATTCCCAGTTGGCTCTTCGCGACTTCTTTCACCAGCTTCGAGGATTTGGCAGGAAGCTTGTCTGCTCCCCAATACGCGCCCAAAATCGCTCCCGCCACGGCACCCACCGTATCGTTATCCCGTCCGTAATTGATGATAAATGCCATACTTTTTTCAAAATCAAAATCGTGACAAAGCAGGGCGGTGTTAGTAATCAGCATGATTTCCGCCGCGTGAAAAGGCAAATCCTCGTTCATCTTATCAAGCTGTGCGAACGCCTGCGTGATGCGATAATGCTCCAGCGGCGACAGACTGCGCCAGGCCGCCGGGACGACGTAGTTTTCGGGCAAGTCGGCTAGTTGGGTGCGATGAAAATCGTAGGCGATATTCCGGGCAGTTTGGTAAAAGGCGTAGGCCCGCCGCCCCACCAGGCGGCTCTTGAAATACCCCTTCGGATCTACCGTTCGGTTGACGTTCATGATGCTTTCCGGCGTGGCCTTAGGGTCGAAGGCGGCGGAAGTCATGCCCGCCGCCAGGGCCGTGATGTCGCGGGCGTAGCCGATGTCGAAGAATGATAAGTCGTAGCCCTGATCGTAGGCCAGCGCCGGATTGTTAGGAATCGCTGCGCCCACAACGGGCGCGTAAAGCAATCCGGCGCAGACCATTTCGCCGCCGTAAAACTTACTCAGCGCGTCGGCGTAATCCTTTAAGTTGTTGTCACGGAAGGGCTTGGCGACTTTGGCCCACTCCTGCAACCACGCCATGCGCATGATGGCTTCTTCGTAAGGCTCGGGGTCGAAGCCTTCGGTGTTCTTTAGATTTTTGATGTCGCTCTGGTACTGCCGGATGAGGTGGTCGGCGAAGGAGCGGGGTTCGAGTTGGGGAAGTTTTTGGGTGAGGGCGTACTCGAAAACGAGTTTTTTCCAGCGCGTGTCGTCGGTGGTACCTCCGGCGGGCAGGTTGTACTTCCAGGTGCCTTCGGGCGAGGGCGCGCGCACCATCGAGTCGAGCTTATACACCCGGCCGTATTCCACCTCAATATCGCGGCGGAGCCACATCTCGGTCGGCGCGCCCATTGCGTCGCCAATGGCCGAGCCGACCAGTAAGCCGAGTACTTTATTGTAGTACTGCTGCTTGGTGAGGCCGTTGGGAGCCTGCGCCTGGGCACTCAAAATCATTCCGAAGAAAAAGAAGGTGGCTAGAAGATGCTCATGCCCGTTATCCAGCTTTGTTCTTAGCCTATTTTTTGTAAAATTATTCAAGATTTCAGAAAAGAATTTGTTTCAGAATATGTTACCGAAGCGGCCGCCCAAGCCAATAAATTATGTTCCTCTTCAAGCGTAAGATCGAGCGGCAATTGCGCCAGCCCTATGATCCGCCGCAGAATCTCAGCCCCACAAAATCCGGCAAATAAATTGTGGTCGAAAGAGCGGTCTGACAAATTGTATTTCGCTAAAGCTTCCGAAATAATTGCGTCATCCGTTTGAGCCATTCGCAGATGCGCTACCAACACGCCTAAATCGAATTCTGCCCGGCCCAGGTAGGCGAATTCCGGGTCGATCACTTTCGTTCCGGCGGTAGCTCTCAGCCAACTTCCGGGATAAAAATCGCCGTGCAGTAGGGTGTCGCCTTTCGCCAAATAGGCTTCTTCCAGGGCTTTGATCTTGTTTTTCAAAGCTCCGTCCTTCTTGTAAGTTAAGGACAATTTCTGCAAACCCGGCTGAATCGTGTCGAGGTCGAAGCCATTTTCTTCCAGATAAGGGTAATTAAAAATATGCTCGGCGTTGAGTATTTTTAAGGTTTGGTTATCGGGAATAGGCTCAGACATTTCTTCGGTAGAAAAGCCGTGCAATCCCGAAATGAACTTGACCAAATCATTGAGTTCAGCCGTCGATATTTGCCGCTCCTTTTTATAAATATCCGTAAAATCCGATGCCGCGCCCAGATCTTCTACGGCCATTATAAAATCGTCGGCTTTAAAGTTTTTTAATTCAGGCACGAAAGCATTCAATCCAGGCTCTTGTGAAACCAAATCATAGAACTTTGCCTCGACGGCGATCCGCTCAATGGGTGCATCGAGTTGCGGGTATTTCTCCACCCAGGGCCGCGACTGCTTCACGACAAACGACTGGCGGTCGGTACGGACGCGCAGCACGTAGTTCATGTTGCCCTCGCCGGGTTTTTCGATGAGCGTGACGGTTTCGTCATCTGCGATCCAGCCATTTTTTTGCAAGAACTCAATGAGTCGCTGCGGCTGGTCGGCGGTCAAAAAAAAGGCGTCGGGATGTAGTTCCTGAAAGCGTTGCTGCTTTTCGTTCATGGTCTTTTGCTGACTAGCCAAAGTGACAAACTTGGATTCAACGGCAATCTACGGCCTTTTCACAAAAAAAGCCGACTCGATGGAGTCGGCTTTTGGCTTAAAAAGCTGAGAGAATTAGCGAATCACGAAATTTCCGCCGCCAATCCGATAACCTTCGGCGTACAGTTCGATGCTGTACTTGCCGGGCCGGAACTGCGCCGTGTTGTCGTACACCATCTCGACTTTCTGGTTGTTGTTCTGGTACGCCACCGTCTCGCGGGCAGTGTACTTGGTTTCCTGACCATTGACCTCGAACTCACCCGAACCCATTGCGTCGTCGGAAAGTACGGCCCCTTCGGGGTCGAGTACCCGCACGTAAATATCCTTACGCTCCTCGCGCGTCAGAGGATTTTCCGGCAGATCGAAGACCATCTTGATTTTGTCCACCCGCTTCGCTTTGTAGGAGTCGTCATCGCGGGTCTTACCCTTGGAGGTAACGGCTAGTACCTTGAAATTCTGCGCTTTTAGGGCAGAGGCACGGTTCACTTTCTCCGAAAGTTCCTGATTCTGCGCCGTGTACGTCATCACCGAGTCCGAAAGTTCAGTTTGGCGAGCCACCAGCGTTTCGCGCTCCGTGCGCAAGCTACCTACCGTCGTGTTAAGTGAGTCATTGGTAGAAGCCAGCATCACGTTTTGCTCCTGCAACTGGGCGATCTCTGCATCTTTCTCCGATAGGAATTTCTCGTATTCCTTGATCTTGGCAAGATATTTACCCGTTTCGACTTTCTTAGTCCGGGACAAAGCCAATTTGTCAGCTTCCAGTTGCTCCTTTACCTTGTTCAGTTCAGATACATCGCCGCCCAGTTTCTCGACTTCGGCAATCTTCATGTTTAGTACCGTCGAAATCGAGTCGAGGGTGGTACGCGTTGCTGCTACCTCCCGTACTTTCTCCATTACTGTTGCTTCCTGATCGGTCAATTCAGCGCGTTGCTGAAAGAACAGGAAACCCAACATCGCGACGGCAACTGCCAGAACTGCCACAATTGCCCACGCGGTACTTTGCTTTTTCTGTGATTCGTTTTGCATTTTTGATTTACATTTGGTTAAACATTAAAATAAACAAGTACACATTTTCATCATTCTCTCTCCTCGGTTTGTTATCTCAATGATAGGGTTGAAATCAAAATTAGTTGAAGGCCGCACGTAAGCCTAAACAATTATGCCAGACCGTTCTTATGCCAGACCGTTTTTTGGTAAAAACTGGTTTCAGACGAATGGGAACGACCCTGCTTATTATTTTCTTGTATTTGTTATGCATTTCCCCCTATGACTAATGAAGGTACCATCAAATATTTAGTTCTTGTAAGGTTCTGAAAATCTTATTGTTAACCCTAAATTTTTCACCTAAAAATATTGATAGGTTGCATCTTTGACTTATTAAACGGTAAATTTTTGGCCCATTTATGACCGCATCCACCCAGTCCGTAAGCATCACCCGGTTCTCGGCCACCAAAAGCCAGCGGCAAGACGATCTGCTTTCGGTAGAGGAGCCACTGGAAATCAGCGTTCGTTACGGATTGGCCCTGGAAATCAAGAATTTATCCGTCACTATGCGGACGCCCGGCCACGATGAAGAGCTGGCACTGGGCTTTTTAATGAGCGAAGGAATCATCGTTAATTACAAGCAAGTGATCGGCGCGGTGCAGGAGGACGACAACCGGATTTCAGTAATATTGCACGAAGACACGCCCTTCGATCCGGCAAAGTTTGAACGACATATTTATACAACCTCCAGTTGCGGCATCTGCGCCAAGTCGTCCATCGAAGCGGTGCGGGTGGAAAGTATCCTGCCGGAAATCGACCAGAATTGGTCGGTCGAGGCCCCAACACTTTACCGCCTACCCGAGTTATTGAGGGAGCGACAAGCTGACTTTGACAGCACGGGTGGCCTCCACGCGGCAGCGCTTTTTACCCAAGTGGGCGAATTTCTGTCCCTGCGCGAGGACGTCGGACGTCACAATGCCCTGGACAAACTCATCGGCCACGCCCTGCAAACCGAAGCCTACCCGCTCCGCAACCAGATTTTATTACTAAGTGGGAGAGCGAGTTTTGAACTCATCCAAAAAGCCGCGCTGGCTGGCATATCTTTCGTAGCCGCCGTCGGTGCGCCTTCTACGTTGGCGGTGCAGTTGGCTCAGGAAATGAAGCTGACTTTGATCGGATTTTTAAAAGCCGACAGGTTCAATATTTATACAGGAGAAAAGCGGGTAGCATAGTAGTTTCAAAAGCCCGAAAGGGGGCGATGTCGCTCTATCCTCTTTTCAGACGTCATTTTATTCACTCATCGCACCGGCGCACCGGTCACTCATTCAAATTGAAAAATTCCGTAAAAACTCCGTCCGCCGAGAACCCTGCCCGACTGACCGGCCTTAAAGTTACCGAACCCTGGACCGTCGCCGCAGGGATGTATGCTGTAGGGGTTAGCCTCAAAATGGTCGTGGAGGAGGCCGGGCTGGTGCGCGGCAACAAGGCCCTGCTGAAAATGAACCAGAAGGACGGTTTCGACTGTTCGAGCTGCGCCTGGCCCGACCCGGATTTTCACCGCTCGCCCGTGGCCGAATACTGCGAAAACGGCGCGAAGGCTCTGGCCGAAGAAGCTACCAGCAAATCATTATGGGCAGATTTTTTTACCAAAAACTCCGTCTATGACCTGGCGGAATTGACCGACCTGGAAATTGGCAAGAAAGGTCGACTGGCCGAACCGATGTACTTGCCCAAGGGTGCGACGCACTACCAGCCGATCAGTTGGGAAGGGGCCTTCCAAAAAATCGCCGAACACCTCAACGCGCTGGATTCGCCGGATGAGGCGGTTTTCTACACCTCGGGACGGGCCAGCAACGAGGCGGCTTTTGTCTATCAATTGTTTGTGCGGGAATACGGCACCAACAACCTGCCCGACTGCTCAAATATGTGCCACGAGTCGAGCGGCACGGCACTGAGCGAGTCGATCGGCATCGGGAAAGGGACGGTGATGCTGGAAGATTTCTACGACACCGACATCATCATGATTATGGGCCAGAATCCCGGCACCAACCATCCCCGCATGATGACGGCCCTGCAAAAAGGCAAGCGCAACGGGGCCATGATTATCGGCGTCAACCCGCTGCATGAGACGGGACTGATTGGATTCAACGACCCTCAAACGATCAAGGGCGTGTTGAGCGTGGACAACAAGCTTGCCGAACTCTTGGTGCAAATCCGCATGAACGGCGACATGGCCTTCCTGCAAGCCGTGGCCCGGCTGCTGCTGGAAGAGGAGGATAAGGCCCCCGGCACGGTGCTGGATCAGGAATTTATCCAAAACAAAACCCACGGCTTCGCCGACTACGCCGCGCACCTCCGGCGGCAGGACGTGGCGGCACTGGCCGAACTCAGCGGCGTACCACCGGCGAAAATCAAGGAAGTCGTCGAGGCGATCAAGTACAAGAAACGTATCATCATCTGCTGGGCGATGGGGCTGACGCAACACGCCAATTCGGTGGATACGATCAAAGAAATAGCCAACCTACTGCTGCTCAAAGGAGCCATTGGAAAACCCGGCGCGGGCGTCTGCCCCGTCCGTGGCCACAGCAATGTGCAGGGCGACCGCACGATGGGCGTATGGGAAAAAGTAATTCCCGAATGGCGTGAGAATATTCGCGAAGTATTCGGTTTCGAGGTACCCGAAAAGGAAGGATTCGACACGGTGAAGGCTATTCACGCCATGCACGACGGCCGGGCCAAGGTGTTCTTTTCGTTGGGGGGGAATTTCCTTTCGGCCACGCCCGACACCAACTACACCGCCCAGGGACTGCGGCAGTGCAACCTCACCGTCCAGATTTCCACCAAACTCAACCGCAGCCACCTGGTTCACGGACAGGAGGCGATTATCCTGCCCACGCTGGCCCGCAGCGACGAGGACATCCACGACGGAACCGAGCATTTCGTGACCTGCGAGAACTCAATGGGCGTCATTCAGGCGTCGCGCGGGGTACTTGATCCCATATCAGACCAGCTTCGGAGTGAGCCGCGCATCCTTTGCGGCGTGGCCAAAGCGACGCTGGGTAGCCACTCGAAAATCGACTGGGACAGTTACGAAAAGCACTACGATAATATCCGCAACGACATTGCCCGCGTGATTCCCGGCTGCGAAGACTACAACCGTAAGGTGCGGCAACCCGCAGGCTATTACCTGCCTAACGCCGCCCGCCACGGCGTATTTGAGACTAAAACAGGTAAAGCGAACTTCAATGTAGCCGAAGCCACCGCCCCGCAGCCCGGCCCCGGCGAGTACCTTATGATGACCATCCGCAGCCACGACCAGTTCAACACGACCATCTACGGCCTGGAAGATCGCTACCGGGGCGTCCACAACGAGCGCCGGGTGGTGTTCATGAATGTGCGGGACATCGTGGAAGCAGGCTTTTCGTCGGGCGATATCGTGGATATTCACAACGACCACGGTGGCCGCGCGCGCGTCGCACGGACGTTCGTGCTGGTGGCCTACGACATTCCCCGCCGCTGCATCGCCACCTATTTCCCCGAAGCCAACGTGCTGGTACCCATCGACACCGTAGCGGAGCATAGTAATACGCCGATTTTTAAGACGGTTGTTGTGAAGTTGAGGAGGAGTGAAGCGATTGATGTCGAATGATTTACCTAAATTTGTTTGACGTTCCGAACTGAATAACCATGGAAACACAGCAACAAAATTCGGCCCTTGGTCGTACCGTGCAGTCGCTGGGCTACACCACGATCGAGGATTTTGCCCTTGAGCAGGCCAGGAGTCTGATCAAGCAAAACATGGCTTACTACCAGGCTCAAATCGACTTGTTCGAGCAGAAATACGAACTGGATTTTCGCGCATTTGTTGAGCAATTCGACTCGCTGGAAAAATACTCCATCATTGAGAAAGAGGATGACAGCATATTGTGGGAAACGGCTATCGACGTAGTCGACGCCTACCAAGCCGACTTGGTAGCCATTGCCGCATGAATGAACTGATCGATTCCTTCTCCCACATCATCGACTCGTATTTGGTATTGAAAGACCGGAAGAATCCGAAAATCAATTGGTGTTGTTTCTTTTGTGATTTTAATAATAATTAATACCTTGATGAAAGCAAGCTCCTAAGTTGCAAAAATGGAAATCGGGCAATACAAAGTAAGATTAGGTGATGAAAAATACCAATTTGCCATACCAGGTGATGAATGGAAACTTTCAGAGCATGACAACTCCATTCACCACTATATTAACTTCACTAGCCGAAGACTTGATGGTATTCTGAAGCTCGTTTCCCAAATTTTAACAAATCACTATTCAGGACAGGGGTCGAGTATCAAAACTTGGGAAAAGGATCGAAGAATGTTCACAGTTGGCGATTCTAAATATTTTAATTATAACATCATTTTTCAATTGATTAAAAAAAAGGGCTCTTTCGATCCAAAAGAACTCAACCTTAAAGATTATGGTTCTTTGACAATTTTTGTGGTCGGTGCATCAGCTACTCAGTTCTTACAATTGCAAAAACTTGTAAGCCACTCATAATTAGCAATTTAAATTCGTTCGTTTCGTAGTTAGAAAGTAAATATCAGCTTGCTCCACAAAAA
>JBBSUC010000071.1:0-28045 GCA_038235275.1 Cytophagales bacterium
AATTGGCACTTTTTGGAGAACGTTCGTAATTTCGTCGATGAGGCTTTGCTTCACGGGAAAAAAGGAGGATTGGAGTTGCGGAACTACAAAAATCCGATTTTCCCGTTTCTTCTCATATTTTTAGTAGGGTACAGTAAATTTGGAATTAGTGAATTAGTGAATGTCGGAATAAACTGGCGAAAGCCATATTCACTAATTCCGACATTCACTAATTCCAAATTAAATTATGGTACCGGATCCGCCCCGCTTCCGCCCCAGGGATGACAGCGGGCGAAGCGTTTCAGACCCAACCAGCCGCCTTTGAGCGCTCCGTGCTTCGTGACCGCCTCAATCATGTACTGCGAGCAGGTAGGAGTATAACGACAGGCATTCGGCAGATAAGGTGAAACAATGCCTTGGTAAACTTTGACAAAAAAGATAAGAAGTGCCTTCATAGAACAGCCTCATTCATAATTCATATCTCATAATTCATATCTCCCGGCTAGTCTCCTATCTAGTATAAACCGAAACCCTTACCTTTGGCAAAAATTAACATCTGATCTTAGCAATGCTAGCTTACATTAACTGGAATGTCAGTCCCGACATTTTTACTATTCCCGAATTTATGGGCTTTGGCCCCTTCACCATCCGCTGGTACGGGCTGCTGTTCGCGGCGGGTTTCCTGTTCGGCCAGCAGATCATGACGCATATTTACAAGAAAGAGGGCAAGCCGCTCGAAGACATCGACACGCTTACGCTCGTGATGGTGGCGGCCACGGTATTGGGTGCGCGGCTGGGACACTTTCTTTTTTACGAACCCGAGGTTTTTATTAAAAATCCCCTGGAGATTATCCTGCCACCTTTCGCCGGGCTGGCCAGTCACGGGGCGCTGATCGGCATTCTTCTTGGTCTGTGGCTATACACCCGTAAACGTCAGGCTACCGGGCAAACGTTCCTGTGGCTCACCGACCGCATGATAATCCTGGTGGCGCTGGCCGGGGCATTCATTCGCTTTGGTAATCTGATGAATTCCGAGATCGTCGGTAAAGTAACGGATGTACCCTGGGGTTTTATTTTCATGCAAAACATGGAGTACAGCCAGTATCCGCGTCACCCGGCGCAGCTGTACGAGTCTATTTCCTCCTTGATTTTATTCTTCGTGCTGTTTGCGCTTTGGAACAAATACAAAAGCGCCACCCCGCGCGGAATGCTGCTGGGCGTCGGACTGGTCTGGATTTTCGTCTTCCGATTCATAGATGAATTCCTGAAAGAAAACCAGGTAAACTTCGAAGACACGCTGCCGCTGAACATGGGGCAGTTCCTGAGCATTCCGGCGGTGTTGCTGGGGATTTACCTCATCGTCCGCTCGCGGCGAAACGACCACCATCCCGAACGACAGCATACCGTCGTGTAGCTTACTCATTGAGAATGGCTAATGAAAAAACCCCGCATACCGTTCGCTAGAAACGGGAAAGTCGGGTCCTTTTTTTGCAAAATAAAATCCTAAATTGCTCCCCAAACCTAAATCCCATCCCTCCTATGAAGAAGTCCCTTTTGTTTGTGAGCGTAATAGCTGTTTCCCTGTGGAGTTGCGGCGGAAGTGAAGAAAAGCAGCAAGAAAAAGAGCCAGGAAACGCGATGGAGGCTATCCAGCAAATGGCTGACAAGGCCAAGGAAATGCAGGAAAAAGGCCCCGTCGATCCGGTGGATTTCCGGAAATTAAAAGAAATGCTACCGTCCAGTGCCGGGGGTATGGAACGCACCGAAGCCACGGGTGAGAAGAACGGCACCATGGGTTTCAGCCTTTCTCAAGCCGAAGGGAAATATGAGAAGGATGATGCCAATATGGAGGTCAATATCGTAGACACGGGCGGCGTGGGTGGCATGGCCATGATGGGCATGGCGGCTTGGGCGATGGCCGAAGTGGACAAAGAAACCGCCACAGGCTACGAAAAAACCACGACCATCGACGGCCACAAAGCCTACGAGAAATACGATAACGAAGGGAAAGACGGCGAGCTGAACGTTCTGGTCGGCAACCGCTTCATCGTGACTGTCAAGGGTCGTAATGTTTCGATGGACCAGATGAAGGACACCCTGGACGATATCGACCTGAGCAAGCTGGCGAAAATGGAGTAATTTTTTATGACTTCTGAAAACTACGAAATTACCCTGCCCGATCACCATTGGGTGAGTCTTCCCCAAAAACATTTTCGGCAGGCCGGCGATGGCACCGAAGCTGCCCAGGAAACCCTGGTTCGGCTGCGGCACGACGGCGCGACGCTCTCCGTCGAGTTTGAATGTCACGGCAACCGATACGGGCGGCAGAATACCTACAAAGAAAATAATGCCCCTCTCTGGAAACAGGAAGTGTTCGAGGTATTCATCGCCAGCGGCGAGGCAACCCCAACCCGCTATTTGGAAATAGAGATAAACCCCAACGGAGCCCTATTCGTCGGACGTATTTACAATCCCGGACCGGGCAAAGATATTGAACTAACGATGGTGCCGCCCGAGGAGACTGGCATCTCCTACGGTCTCACCCGCACTACCTCCAGCACTTGGTGGGGAGAACTGCATATTCCACTGAAACTCATCGGCGGCGATGCCGGCAACTCGGTTTTTCGACTAAACTTTTACCGCATCGTCTTGCTGGAATCCCAGGCTAAGTCCGACTGGGAATGCTCTCCCGATAATTCTTCCTTTCAATGCTGGAGTCCGACCCTGAGCGGGGCTACGCCCAGCTTTCACCGCCCCGAGCGGTTTGGGGTGCTGCGCCTGCTGTAAGGTGGTATCAGTAAGGCAGCAGGCAACTTTCAAAGACTGATTTTCGTAAATACATTACCCGATGTTTTTGGTAAAACTCATTTTTACCAACATCTTTGGTACTTTTTTTACGTTGTAAGGGGGAATTTCAGTTTCTCGTCCTTTGAATATCGCAGCAAATCAGACTTTTCTTTCTCATACTTATTGCATTATTAAGCGCGTCGGGCGTCCTGTTCGCTTCCCCCATCGGGCCGGATATGCCGGACAGCCTGCGCCACATCACGATCGGCAGCGTGAGCGTCGAGGGAAATTACCGCACCCGAACCCCCATCATTCTACGCGAAATGGCTCTGCAGCCCGGTGATACCTTACAACAGAAAGACTTGCCGTATAGTCTGGAAATAGACCGTCGCAAGATTGTCAACACCAATCTGTTCATCACCGTCGAGATGCATCATTTCCTCAGTCAGGAAGACAGCAACGCCGTGGATATACAGGTGGTGGTCAAAGAACGGCTTTACCTGGTGGTATTGCCCGTTTTCTCGCTGGCCGACCGCAATTTTAACGAGTGGTGGTACGACCGCAATCACGACCTTAAGCGCACCACTTACGGCCTGTTCATGAATTACAATAACCTGACGGGCCGGGCCGATCAATTGCGGCTGTCGGCGGAGTTCGGCTTTTTACCGACCTACGGAATATCTTACTCCAACCCCTACATCGATAAAGCTAAGAAAACGGGCCTATCCATTGGGATGTCTTACGCTACTAACAAATCACTGCCATTCCGTACCTGGAACGACAAACTTGATTATTTCAACAGCGAGCAACTTAACCGAGAGCGGTTCAATGCCTTTGTGAAGCTGAGTCGGCGCAATCGATTTTACGGTTTGCACCTGCTGGATGCGCGTTTGGTCAACCTGAGGCTTTCCAATGAATTTGGAAAACTTAATCCCAACTACCTGTTGAATAGTCGAAAAAGCCAGCGATACTTTCAGCTTGCCTACAGCTTCAGTTATGACCGCCGCGACAACAGGCAGTATCCTCTGCGCGGGTTCAGATACGGCATCTCGGCCATTAAACTGGGCCTGCTGCCCGGCGACGACATCAACCAGGCTTCCCTTTTCGCCTGGTACAACCGCTATTACGCGCTGAACAAACGCTGGTTTTTCAACAGTGGCCTCACCGCCCGCACTTCGGCCCCGCTGCGGCAGCCCTACGCGCAGACGGTCGGGCTGGGCTACAGTTCCAACCTGGTGCGGGGTTATGAACTTTACGTGATCGATGGACAGCATTTTTTGCTGTGGGACAATGAGTTGAAATATCGCCTGTTCAGTTTCGAGAAAACGTTTCCCTGGATTCCCGTCCGGCAGCTCAACACCGTTCCCATTACGGCCTACGTCAAAACCTTTGCCGATTTAGGTTACGTCCGCAACTACTACCCCGAACTGAGTAATACTAAACTGGGCAACCGCCTGCTGCCCGGTGCCGGGCTGGGATTAGATGTGGTGACGTTTTACAACATGGTTATCCGCGCCAATTATACCGTCAACGGGCTGGGGGAAGGTCGATTCTTTTTTCAGATTGGCCGTTCTTTCTAAAGGTATCTTACGCATTTTCACGGGTAGAATGGCTACTTTTGCGAAAAAATCACTCAGTCATCTCCAAATCTCCATGACTTACCCGACGGCCCTGCGCTGTTTTCTCCTCATCGCGCTGCTGAGCGCAGCCCTGGCGAGTTGCCAAACCAAGACCAGCACCAACGAAGATCCCACGCTCCCAACCGACTCCCCAACCGCAGGCAAAAATGCCAATGGAGACATCAACAGCGCTGCTTCCGTTTTGCTGAAAACTATTGTCGGTTCATCTGACGAAGGCATCATCCGGGGCATCGCCTTTGGTGATCCGGTCAGCAAGGTGCGGGCCGCCGAAACATTCGAGATGTTCGAAGACTCGCTGCGCCACGTGGGCTACACCTACGAGACTGACCAATTGGAAACCATCGACGTGCTGTACTACTTCACGCCCACGGGCCGGATGGTCAATAGAATTACCGTCGATGTGTACCTTAACAGCGAACAAGCCACCAAGCAGCTATGGGAGGCTACCAAAAAGCGTTTCACGGCCCAGTACGGCGCGCCGCTGGAAAATAAAACCCACCACGTAACCTGGAAGAAGGCTCCGGCTGAAATCACGATAAATGACGTATCCGAAGGCAAAGACTACGGCCTGAAAATGGTATTCACGCCGACCGACAAGACAATGCTGGCCTTAATTTTGAATTAGAGAATGAGTGAATTAGTGACTATTTTATTGAGGAGGGCAATCTTACGGGTACTGTTCCTAACTCTATTTGGAGTCTGCCTTTTTTCGTCAGTTTGGGCGCAGAGGAATAGCAGGAAAGACTACCTCATCACCCTTTCGACCGGGGCGGGGGCGATGCACCTGATTCTTTTTGACGAAACGCCACTGCACAAGGCCAATTTTCTGAAACTGGCCAAGGATAAATTCTACGATGGCCTGCTGTTTCACCGCGTTATCGAGAATTTTATGATTCAGGGCGGCGACCCAAACTCAAAAAATGCCGAGGCGGGTGTTGCTCTGGGTAATGGCAGCGTGGGCTACAAAATTCCCGCCGAATTCCGGCCCGATTTATTCCATCGTAAGGGCGCGGTCGCCGCCGCCCGTGATAACAACCCCAAGAAAGAATCGAGTGGCTGCCAATTCTACATCGTGCAGGGAAGGCCCATGCAGGGTGATGACCTGGAGAAGCAACTGGCCCGCGCTCCGCGCCAGGCCACTGAAGCACAAAAAGAGGTGTACCGAACGCTCGGTGGCAGCCCGCACCTGGATGGCAACTATACCGTTTTCGGGCAGGTTATCGACGGGTTGGCGGTAATCGACTCCATAGCCGCCCGGCCCTGTGACGCTCGCGATCGGCCTCTGAAAGACGTAGCCATGCAGGTATCGGTCAAGAAAATGCGGAAGAAAAAGATCACGAAAATGTACGGATACCGATTTGACGGATAATAATTTATGAACAATAAGCGAATACTCATTACGGGTTCCAACGGCCTTCTAGGCCAAAAACTCGTTGAATTACTTATTCAAAAACCCGATGTTCAAATCATTGCCACGGCGCGGGGCGACAACCGACTGCCCTTTGTCGAGGGCTACAAATACCACGCGCTGGACATCACTAAGCCGGAAGAAGTTCGGGAAATATTCGCCCTGACCCAACCCGATGTAGTAATCCACACCGCCGCCATGACCAACGTCGATCAGTGCGAGTCGGAAAAGGAGGCTTGCTGGGAACTGAACGTGAAAGCGGTCGAGTACTTAGTGGACGCCTGTCGCGAACAGGATGCGTTTCTGGTGCATCTCTCCACCGACTTTATTTTTGACGGTGCCGACGGCCCTTACGACGAAAGGGCCGAGGCCAACCCGCTGAGTTTCTACGGCTGGAGCAAGTACGCCGCCGAGAAAATCATTATCAATTCGGGCCGATTTGCCGCACCGATCCGCTGGGCCATCGCCCGCACGGTGCTGGTGTACGGCATCGCCCATGATATGAGCCGCAGCAACATTATTCTTTGGGTCAAGAAATCGCTGGAAGAAAATAAAAGCATCAAGGTCGTCACCGACCAGTGGCGCTCCCCCACCCTGGCCGAGGATCTGGCCGTGGGCTGCTTCCTCATTGCCGACCAGCAAGCCGAAGGTATCTTCAACATTTCAGGCAAAGACCTGCTAACGCCCCACGAAATGGCAATCATGACGTCTGATTACTTCGGTCTCGACCAATCCTTAATTGCCGAGGCTGACTCCACCACTTTCACCCAGCCCGCCAAGCGCCCGGCCCGTACGGGATTTATTTTGGATAAATCACAGGAAGTGCTGGGCTACGCGCCGCGTAGTTTTCGGGAAGGAATCGAACTTTTGGCGGAACAAACGGGTGGCAAGTAGGCGAAGCCCTGAAGCCGCGCTAAAGGATAACCCTCCGGCGCGGCGTTGGCCTTAAATCAATAGCTATCGTTCTGTTTCAAATACCCCGGCAGGTTCGACGCCCCGTCAATAGCCGTCTGCGGAATAGGGAACAGACGCTTTTGCTTGTCGGTGCTGGTTTTTTCGGTCCAGCTATCCTCATATTTGCCAAAGCGAATCATATCGGTGCGGCGGATCATTTCCCAATACAACTCGAAACCCCGCTCGCGGTAAAGCAAATCGAGAGTGATCGCCGCAAGGGCGGGAGGCGGTGTGCCGCGAGCCGTACGGGCGGCGCGGACAGTATTCACATCGGCCAGGGCGGCAGCCTCTCCCCCACCCTTGCGGAGTTTGGCCTCAGCCCGCATCAAGTACACGTCGGCCAGCCGAACTATGCTGATGTCGGCCTCGCCGAAATTGCGTCCGCTAGCGGACTTCTTGCTGAACTCGTATTTCTCCACCCGGTAGCCCGAACTGTAATTGCTGCCTTCGACGGTGAAGTCGATTTTCTCTGTAAAGTTGACGGCCAGCGTGGGCTTGTTGCGCGAAGCTGAAAATAGCTTACCCACTTTCATCTTCCCATCGGGACATTTCAGGAACGCTCCATTTACCCGCAACAAACCATACTGCTGGCCGCGCAGAACACCCCGGTTGACGTTGAAATTCTCCGCCGCCACGCAGGAGTCGGCTGGATTGGAATAAATGGAGAGGTTTTGTTTGTAAAAACGCGGATCGACCGTCGGGTCCTGCGAACCGTAGGCTTTGACCCAGGTCTGGTAGAAGTCGGACGTGATGCCCGCTCCGTCAGTGCCGTTGGCGGCGGGGTAAGCGGGCAGCGGAAACTGGTCACCCGAAAGCGAGAAATAAGCCAGGCGATTGTGGCCGTTCAAGTCGAACCGCTGATCCACAGCGAAGATCAGTTCCTTATTGGTGTGATTGTCCGAATCGAAAATGGAGAAATACTCCTTTGCCAACTCGTACTGGCCCGACGAGATAATTTTATCGGTGTACTCCACCACTTTGTCCATATCCTCCGGCTTGAAAGCGGGCGCTCCGTAAGGATCGCGATAAACGGCGGCGTTGAGGTACAACCGCGCCAGCAGTCCCCAAACGGCCCCTTTGGAAATGCGCCCAGGTCCCACGTTCGCCTGCACATCCGGCTCGATGGCCAGCAACTCGCTCTTGATGAACTCGACAGCCTCCGTCCTGCGCAGAATTTTGGAATTGGTATTCAAGTCGTCTTTTACGAAAACCAGCCCCCACATATCCAGCGTCAGCATAGAGTAGTAAGCCCTAATTCCGCGCGCCTCGGCGATGTACGCCTTCGTGACGGGGTCGTTCAGCGTGGGCAGTGCGTTGAGGGCCGTGATCGTCCGCGAAACACCTTGCAGGATTAGATTCCAGGTATTGCGGATGTTCGGGTCGGTACTGGTGTAGTTATGCTGGTGCATGGCCAGATAAATGCCATTGTCGCCCCAGTCAGTGCCACCCCGGTAGGGCAGGATGGCCTCATCGGAGGAGATTTCCTGCAAAGCAAAGTACGTAGTGTGCTGAAAGATATTGGGCAACAGCGCGTAGGCGGGTACCAGAATCCCGTCGGCGGCCTGCCGATCCGTAAGGCCAGTAGCCGAGGTTTCGTCCAATACATTCTCTTGCAGGTTGGTACAACCGAAGAGGAGGAAGAAAGCAATGAGGGTGATGTATGGTTTCATGTCTTTTTTAATGGAGAATGAGTGATTGAGAGAATGAGAGAATTATTGAGTAGTCGAGCGAAAGCAACATTCTCTCAATCTCTCATTCTCTAATTCCAAATTGATTTCTAAAACGTCACATTGACCCCAAACACGAACGTCTTCGCCTTGGGGTAGCTGAGGTAGTCAACGCCGTAGGAGGTGATACCGTTAATTTGGCGGTCGGCGTTGACCTCGGGGTCGTAGCCATTGTATTTTGTGATCAGGAACAAGTTTTGGCCCGTGGCCGACAGGCGGATGCCCGAAATCCAGCGGTCGATGCCCAGCGATTTGGTATTGAACGAATAGCCCAACGACAGGTTGTTCAACCGGAAAAATGCCCCGCTTTTCAGGTAGCGCGACGAGACCGGAGCCGAATTATTGATCGACTCATTGGTGGCCTCGATCGCCTCAGGCGTTACGTTCTGGCCCTTAGACAATTTGTTTTTGTAAAAATTGGAGTTGGCCGTATTGTCATACAGCTTGTTACCCGCTACACCGTTGAGGTTGAAGCTTAGGTCAAAGCCCTTGTGCGACAGACCACCGTTGATGTTGTACTGCCGTGTGGGCAGCGCGGTGCCGAGGGCCACGCGGTCTTTGTCAGTGACGAGGCCGTCGCCGTCCGTGTCGCGGAAGGTACTGATTCCCTTATCATCGAAACCCGTGAATTCTTTCAGGTAGAAAGTGCCGATCGGTTGGCCGTTAAGGTAGCCGTTGATGGTGGCCGAGGTGAGGCCCGAACCTGAAGCCGCGCCCGAAGGAATGATGGAGTAGGGCGAACCTTCGACATTGTTGCTGATAAAAGTGATGTTGCCTCCCAGGCTGGCTCTTAGTCCGTTGCCCGCCGTGTAGCGGTAATTCAGGTCCAGTTCCAGGCCCTGATTGGTGATCGTCATGTCCGGCACGTTGGTCCAGAATGTGTTAGCGGGCTGCACGGGGTCGGCGGGGATGACTTCCAGCAGAATGTTGTTCGAGACCTTGTTGAAATAATCGATTGTACCCGACAGCGCATTGCTGAACAGCGCGAAATCAAGGCCCACATCGGTTTGCTTGGAAACCTCCCACTGAATATCAGGGTTGGCCAGGCGCACGTAGGATGTTCCCGGCACGTAAGGGTCGGCGGGGGTGGTATTGGTCAGCGGGTAGCTGGCCGTGGATGAAATTTGCGAGGTAAACAGCGCCTGCGTGATTTTGGAAGGAATTTCCTGGTTGCCCGTTTGGCCGTAGCCCGCGCGCAGTTTCAGATCGTTGAAGGGTGACGATTTCATAAAATCCTCCTCCGAAAGCCGCCAACCCACCGAAGCCGACGGGAAAACGCCGTACTTGTTGTTGGCCCCGAACTTCGACGAGCCATCAGCCCGCACGGTAGCCGTCAGCAGATACTTGTCGTTGAATTGATAGTTGACCCGCCCAAAAAACGATTGCAGTTCATTCTCAATCGCGAAGCCCGTCGGGCGGTTGTCGACAAAAGTCAGTTGCTGGCCCAGGCCGGGGTTATAAATCGGCTCGATGCTCGAAATTGAGAATTTATTGACGCTAGAACTACGGCCCTGAATAAAGAATTTCTGGTAGGAGTGCCCTACCAAACCCGTAAAGCTGTGGTTGGCTTTGGAAAAAGTGTACGTTAAATAATTTTCGATCAGCGAATTGCGGTTGGTCGTATACATCGTTTCCAGGCGACCGTCCTGGAAAGGTATTTTGTTGGGCAGCGACTGCAAATCCCGCACCGAAGTAGAGTTATCCACGCCAAAATTCAGCTTGTACACCAGTCCTTCGATGATTCGGAACGAAGGTGTAATATTGCCCACCACGCGGTTCGTCGTGGTAATATCCTTTTCCAAACTCAACGCAATCAGCGGGTTAGTGCCATTCTGCGACTGGAAGGGTTTGCCATCTTTATCGTAAGCGGGGTAAGTCGGATTGGCCGAAATTGCGCCGCCAATCATGCTTTGGATGGGCGGGCGGTTATTGTTGACGTAGGAAGCGTTCAGATTCACGTCTACCGTCAGGCGATCATCCGGCAAAAATTTCTGGGTTACGTTGATGCGGCCCGTGTAGCGTTTTAGGTCGTTCTGTTTCAAAACCCCCTGCTGGTTCTGCACGCCCAGCGAGGCGTAGTACGAGAGTTTATTAGCCCCGCCGCCAAACGACAGGTTGTGGTTTTGGGTGTAGGCCGTGCGGGTGATTTCCTTCTGCCAGTCGGTGGACGCGCCGAGGTCTTCCAGCACACCGCCCACGGCGGGTACTTGCTTGCGGTACTCGTCCGCCGAGTAAACGCCCAGTGGCCGCGCCAGGGTAGAAATACCCAGGCTGGACGAGAAAGTGAGGCTGGAAACCCCAGCTTTACCTTTCTTGGTCGTGATAAGCACCACGCCGTTCGCGCCGCGCGAACCGTAGATGGCCGTAGCCGAGGCATCTTTCAATACGTCGATAGACTCGATGTCCTGCGGATTGAGGAAGGACAGCGGGTTGATGGCCCCGCCCGTACTGGAATTGTCCAGCGCCAGGCCATCCAGCACGAACAGCGGCGTACTGCCCGTCCGGACGCCGCCCGGCCCGCGAATGGTAATCGATTGCGAACTGCCCGGCTCGCCGCTGGCCGAAACCACATTGACGCCCGCCACTTTACCCTGCAAAAGCTGCTCCGGGGAGTTGATGATGCCTTTATTGAATTCGGTACTTTGCAAAGATTTGACCGAACCCGTCATATCCTTCTTGGTCGTAGTACCATAACCAATCACGACGACCTGGCTCAGGTCCGAGGTCGACGATTTCAGGACGACATCGATCGTGCTGCGGTTACCGACCGGAATCTCCTGCTTTTCAAAACCTATAAAGCCGAATACTAAAATGTTGGCGTCGGAGGCGGCAATCGAGTAGTTGCCGTTGGCGTCGGTGTTGGTACCGCGCTGCGTGCCTTTGACGACTACGCTGCAACCCACCAACGCTTCCTGAGTGGTGGCGTCGGTCACGCGGCCCGTGACGGTATTTTGGGCCTGCACTGGCGGCAGCAAACCGCCAAGCAGGAATAAGAGTAGGATTGCCGGCCATTTCGTGGGCGGCGAGGTATTGGAAAATTGTTTCATAATAATGTGCGTTTTGGGTGACTTGAAAACAGGCGCAGAAGTGAGGGTTGTTGGAGAGAAATGGAGACTTTTTAAGAAATGTTAATAAGTTCTTAAAGGTAAAGACGATATTGAAATTCTCTAAATTTCTTTATAAAATATTATTTTTTCTTCTAAAAAGAAAAAGTCGCCCATGAAACGCTGGGCGACCTTTTCTTTGAAAAATGCTACTGAAACCAGCAGGGATGGTTAAATCAATAGCCCGTATTCTGGTACATCGCCTCGGGATTCAGCTTGTACTCGTCAAATGGAATAGGATAGTACCGATCCTTTGGTCCGAAGTTTGACAGCTTGGCGATGCCGTAATCCGCCTGGCTTTTGGCCTGAAAAAATTTGACCAGTTCGTCGGTGGTAAAAAAGCGGAGCAAATCGTACCAGCGCTGGTTCTCGAAGGCCAGTTCCACGCGGCGTTCGTGCAGGATGGCGAGTTTGAGGGTCGGGTATTGGGCAGCGTAGGTCGGGTCGCTTTTGGCCGCTTCGTACAGTGGTAGCCTGGCGCGTTCACGTACCTGATCGAGGTAACCGATGGCGGTGGGATTGTCGCCCAGGTAGAGGTTGACCTCGGCCAGCATCAGGATCACATCGGCGTAGCGGAGCAGAATCCAGTCATTGCCGCCGTAGCCGTTGGTGCCCGCCGCCGCGCTGTTGTCGCGGAACTTGGTGATGAAGTAATCCTTAACAATGGGGTCGTTGGCGTACTTGATCGAGAAATCCTTGCGCACGTCGCCTTTCTCGTAGGCTTTTACCAAATCCGGCTGCACGTTGGTACCCGAGCCGCCTGACGCGAAAAGCGAATTGATAGTTTCGCCCTTCGCCTGGTTGTTACGGGCGATGGCCGACGCGTAATTAAGGTCGCCCTGCTTATTGACGATTTGGAAAATCAGCTCGGGATTGGTGGTTTTCTTGTTCACGTCGAAGACATCGGCGTAGGGAATTTCCTTCAACTTCCCGAAGGTACGCACGTTGTAAGCGGCCAGCAGGTTTGTTTTGGCATCGTTCAGATTGGCGCTGCGGTTGGCCGCGTCCAGCGTGGTCGCCATCGTTAGATACACCTTACCCAGCAGGGCGTTTCCGGCGGCTTTCGATACCCGACCTTTGTTGGCGGCGTTTTGCAAGTTGGGCAGCGAACTAGCCACCACGTCTTTCAGGTCAGCCACGATTTGCTGATAGATAGTTTCCTTCTTCTCGCGGAAAGTGCTGGCCCGCACCTCGTCGGTGGTGTTGAGCGTTTTGGTCACCAGCGGTACGTCGCCCCATTTGCGCACCAGCTCGAAGTACATCAGCGCCCGCAGGAATTTGGCCTCGGCCTGGTACTGATCTTTCAATTGGGGGTTCGAAAAAGTCACTTTTTCGATTCCCTCCAGCACCTGATTGCTGCGGGCGATGGTTTGGTACAGCGACAGCCAGTGGCTTTTCAAGTAGGTGTTGCTGGGCAGCAGCGAGAAATCGTTGAACTGAAATGGCTCCCCGGCATTGGATTGGTTGTCGTTACGCCCGGCGTTATCGGACCGCTCCTCGTTGAACAGGGCGCTGGTTTCGCCGATGTTGTTGCCGGAGCGGAGGGATTGGTAGATGCCGTTGACACCCAGCAAAACGTCGTTTTCGTTGCGATAGAAAGTGGAAGCTGCTACGGCATTAGGATCCTGCAAGTCGATAAAATCCGTCGAACAGGAAGCAAGCACGGCCAGAACCAAGGCGACGGCCGCACTGCGGAAGATATGTTTTTTGTTATTGATCATGATTTTTCTAAATGTGAAGTTAGATTCGGGCCATTGGATGCTGGATTGAGTTTGTTATCCAAAGTCCAATATCCGATGGCCCGAATCCTTAAAAGGTTACTTTCGCACCAATGTTGTAGGCCCGCGCCAGCGGATACTTGCCATAGTCCACGCCGGGCGTCAGATTGGCCCCATTATTATAATCCACTTCCGGGTTGTAACCCAGATACTTACTGAATGTAAAGGCATTGTCGGCACTCACGTACAGCCGCAAGTTGCTGATGGCGTTGCGGGTCAGGCCAGCCACGTTGGGGACGTTGTAGCCCAGCATCAAATTAGTGCAGCGCAGGAACGAGCCGTTTTGCAAATAAAAAGTCGATAACCGGGTGCTGTTGCTCTGGGTGCCGCCACGCGAGGCGCGGTATACGCTGCCGTCGCCGGGCTGCTCCTCGGAGCGGTAGCGATTCACGACCTTTTGGTACTGGTTGCCCGAGGCCTCCATGTTGTACAGATAGTAGTCTTGCCCGTCGAGGACCTGGTTGCCATAAGTTCCGTTGAAAGAAGAAGTGAAATCGAAATTCCGATAGCGGGCCGACAGCGCGAAGCCATAGGTAAACTTGGGGTACGGACTGCCGATGACGCGCTTGTCGTTGTCATCGACCACGCCGTCGCCGTTGACATCCTCGAAATACAGGTCGCCGGGACGCAGCGGGTTAGACGAAGCCAGCGAACGGGCGGGGCCTTTCAGCACGTAGCCTTCGGGAAACGACTTGGTGGACGTGTTGTAGTTGGCGTTGTCGATTGCGATATTTTCCATGTCCGACTCGCGCACCATACCGATCGCCTTGAAACCGTAGAACATTCCGATGGGCTGGCCTTCCTGCGTGATGTGCGTGAGATACGAGCGCTCGGCTCCGTTGGTGATGATCGTGCTCGCGCCGCCCATGTCCAGCACTTTGTTGCGGTTGAGCGAAATGTTTCCACTGACGTTAAGCGTAAAATCCTGGTTAGATATAGCGCGGGCGTCTACCTGAATATCGAAACCTTTGTTTTCGACCTTAGAATCGCGCAGGTTCGTCAGGATCGTGGACGTGCCGGAAACGGCCGAGATGGGTTGGTAAAACAACAGGTTGAACGAGCGGCTGAGGTAGTAGTTGGCGATGATCGACAGGCGATCGTTCAGCAGGCCGATGTCCGCGCCGAAGTTGAACTGGGAGGTCGATTCCCAGCCCAGGTTCAGGTCCTTAATGCCCTCGGCCCACACGGCGGTATTGACCGTGCCGTTGCCGAAGACTGCCCCGCCCGGCGTGGCGATGGTTTGCAGGAAGTTGTAGTTGCCGATGTTGTTATTGCCGCTCAATCCCCAGCTACCGCGTAGTTTCAGGGTAGTCGATTTGCCGAAGCGGTCAGAGTAGAACGATTCGTTGGAAATATTCCAGCCCGCCGACACCGACGGGAAGTTGCCCCAGCGGTTGTTAGGGCCGAAGCGCGACGAACCATCGGTGCGGAAGGAGGCCGTCAGGTAGTAGCGGTTGTCATAGTTATACACCGCCCGCGCCAAATACGAGAGCAGCGTCCAGTCGGTTTTGCCCGTGCCGTTAAGCATGGCGAAGTTGGTCGCGTCGGCACCTTTGGCCGTAATTTCCTCGATGCGGTCGTTCTGGAAGCCATTGGCTCGCACCGCCAGCACATCACGGCTGTTCTTCTGGGCGGTGTAACCCGCCAAAGCGTCGAGACTGTGGAGGCCAAATTGCTTGCGGTAATTCAGCGTAAACTCTGCCAGTTGGTCCACCTGCGTCAGCATCTGCGACTCGGCGTAAGCCGCCGCGACGGCCTGGGGCGAGCCGGGCGGATTGGCTCCGCTGCTCAGGCTGGTAGGTTTGTAAAACTCGTATTTCTCGGAGTAGGTCTGCATTCCCAAATTGACCTTAAAATTCAGGTCGGGAATGATTTCGTAGGTCGCGAAGCCGTTGTAAGTACCGCGCAGCCCCCGGCGGTTGATGTGGGTCTCGGTAGCCAGCGCCACCGGATTTTCGATCGACTGAAAGCCAAAGCCCGCACTGAGCGCGGCGGCTTCGTTTTTGGCCAGGGTACCGTCTTCGTTGTAGGCTTTGAAAATAGGCATATAAATCAATGCACCCAGAATCGGCCCCTGGTTGAAGCGGCCTTCCTGCACTTCGCGGTTAGTATTGGACGTTACGGCGAGGTTCGCGCCTACTTTCAGTTTTTTGGTCAAATCCGCATCCAGGTTGGTGCGGAAGTTGAGTCGCTGCTGACTGGTGCTGCGGAGGATTCCGGGCTGGTCGAGGTAGCCGCCGCTGATGGCGTAGCGAACCCCGTTCTTGCCACCCGCGAAGGAAAGGTTATGTCGCTGCACCGGCGCGTTACGGTACAGTTCGTCCTGCCAGTCGGTGTCGTATTGTTGGGGCAGGGCGGTCTGGTTCGCAAAATCGTACAGGCTGGTGGGAATACTGACGGAACCCGCGTTGCCCACGTTTTTGATGCGGGTGGCGTTATCGTCGGAGTAGTTGGCCGCGCTGAACGGCTTGCCCGCATTGACCGACAGGTCGCGGTAGGTGTTGTTACGGGCGTCGATGAACAGTTGTGTGTATTCGGCCGAATTCAGGAGTTTCACCTTCTTGCTCAACTGGTTCACCCCAAATTGGTAGTCGTATTCCAGCCGCCCCTTACCCTCCTTGCCGCGCTTGGTAGTGATGAGTACCACACCGCCCGCCGCCCGCGAGCCGTAAATGGCCGCCGAGGCGGCGTCTTTCAGAATATCGATGGACTCGATGTCGTTGGGGTTGATGAAAATATCGTTGCCCGCCGGGTAGCCGTCGATCACGTACAGTGGGTCCGAGCTGGCGTTGACCGAGCCGACGCCCCGCACCCGGATTTTGGTGGTGTTGTAGGGTGCGCCGCTGACCTGCGACACCTGCACTCCGGCCACTTTACCGACCAAAGCCTGCCCGATGGTCGGCGTGGTCAGGTTGAGTTCCTTGGCCTTCACACTGGACACCGCACCCGTCAGATCGCTTTTGCGCAAAGTCTGGTAGCCTACGGCCACCACTTCGTTGAGCATCAGCGCATCCTGCGCCAGCGTGACGTTAATAGTTTGGTTGCCCGAAACCGGAATTTCCTGAGCGATAAAACCCACGAAGGAAAACACTAGCGTCGAGCCGGACTCGGCGTTTAGGGTATAGTTTCCGGCTTCGTCGGTAACCGTGCCCCGACTGCTGCCTTTTTCCAAAACCGTCACGCCAATGAGCGGTTGACCCGCCTCGTCGATAACTTTGCCCGAGATTGGAATCAGGGCCCGTCGGTTCGTGTTCTGCCGCCCGCAGGCGTCTTTTTCCTTAGTCGCCGCTTTTCCCGAAATCGGGTTTCCGATCAGCAACGTGCCCGCTAGGGCGTAGGGGACAATGAATAATAGCCATTTTTTCATACTCGCCAGTCGTTTCTATTTTTGGACAAAAACAATAAAAAAATACATTTGAACATTGAATTAAATACCCGTTTTGGGCATTAAATCAAAGCACAAATCTATTTCCGGGCGATTACCCGAAGTCGAGCCAAAAATTAAGAAAATATGAAATTTAGGGGATAGGAATACGCATTACTTAACATTGACGAAATGTACGTTCTCCTTCCGCGAAGAAGTAACGGCGATCCCCTTCTTGCCTTGGCCCAGTATCGTGAAGCCTTCCAGTTCGTCGGCCTTTTCCATGTCTTGCGTATCGAGGACATGCGCCTTGCCCTCGGCCAGGGATTTTTCCAAGTCAAGAAAAGTGAAACGCCACTTGCGGCCCTCGATTTGGTTTTGGATTAAAACCAGAACCCCTTGCTCCGGCATCCAGTGTAGGTTTTGTATCCACGGTCCGCAACTGAATTTCTTGAAAAGTACCCCCGGTTCGGAGGTTTTGTCGGCGTTTTGTAATTTTTCGGGATCGTAGAGCCGCACTTCGTTGCGCTTGTCGCCGTAGTCGGCGGTGGCAACGTACCATTTGTTTTGGTACTTCACGTACTCAGGCCGCGTTCCCTGAACGCAGGCGTCGTCTTCGATGGTTTTCAGTAAATTTCTGTCCAGCGTTCCCTGCTTCTTCAGCCCCGCCCAGTCCACCCGGTAAATGACCGCTTTCCACAAAGTACCTTCGGGATTGAGGCGGATACTATTGCCCATAAAAACGGGCTGCCCAAGCTGGTAAGCGATGCCCGTCGGGTGGTTGATCACGTCCTGGCCGTCCACGGTCAGGCGATACTCGTTTCCTGAATAAAGCAGCGAATCGCCTTCCACGGCGTATTCCCGTACCATGCCCACCTCGCGGTCGCCGTAGAGGTACACTTTTTGATCGATGAAGCTTACGCCCTGGCAGGCACCGAGCGAGTCGATCGATAGGGAACGCGTGAGTTCAAGTTTTTCACCCTCCGGCATTTTGTTGGTAAAGCCCCAAAGCAGGCAAATGAAAATGGCTGGCCATATTATTTTTTTCATAATGCTAAGGATCGAGGGGTTCGTCGTTGTCAATCTGTAAGGAATTAAGGGAGGGGAAAATCTCCAAATCGGTATCACTGAGTCGCTCGCCGAGGCGATAGGGCAGGTAGCCAATTTCGCGGCGGCAGCGTTCGGCAAAAGCGGGAGAGCCGATGCTCAGACTTTGGGAACGGCTGGTGGTAATCAGACAGGGCTTATCCAGGGGCATCCCGTACCGGAAAAGCAGCCGGACGGTATTGCGCAGGTTGGTGGTCGTATGCCGGGCGTGGGGTTCGAGAATAATGGCGACCTCGGGGACATGCAACTCCTCCATGAGGTATTTCTTCATCTCGAAAGCCTCGCTGTATTTCGTTTTGAAAGGATGCGCCCGACCGCCGGAAACTACAATGAACGGGGCCAGTCCCTCGAAATACCGTAATGCCCCCATCCGGCAGCGCAGCATTCCGACCGGACTCAGCGCGACCGCCGGGTCGGACGGCCCGGAACCGGGAATCAATATAAGGCTGTACTTAAATTTTGACCAGTCCGTCTTCATTGCCTTTTCAAAGGCTGCCTTGTTCACCGTGGACTGTATCGGTTCGTAATCGGCGGCTTCATTGCGTCCGTTTACTTCTAGCCACCGCAGGGCGTAGTGTAGCGAAGGGCCAAAAAATAAACTCATACTACCTTCCTGCCGGGCGGTCTCCGTGACATCGTAGGCCAGGGTACCATAGTTTCGGGATTTCACGTTGAAGGCAATGGAGTCGATGGCGGGGTAGTTGGGCTTCTTGCCCTCGGCGTACACTTCCAGCACGTGGTTGATTCCACGCGCTTCCAATTCCCAGGCTTTGATCAGCAATTCTCTGGCGGGTAGCGAGTCGTAGAGCACGTAAGTACCTGACGGAATCAGATGCTTCTTTACCAATTTTCCCAGCCCGTTGTCCTCTTTATAAAGCTGAGAAAGCCGCTCGCTCACGAATTTGATCTCCGCCTTCGTGAATTTCATTGGCTCCGTGTAGCAAGCCGCGTCGCTGCCGCATTCCTTCACCGCCTGATTAAGGTGGTCGTTTTTCTTTTTGTACAAATCGCGTAAGGCCGGGTCGCTCAGCAGGACGGATGATGCTTCGCTTTCCAGCAAGCTAAGGGCGTAGAAGTTTTTTAACTGAACGGTGGAGGCGTTGTAAATAAATTCGTAAGAAGCCTGCGGGCCGTTTTTCTGGGTGTAAGTCGAGCCACAAAAAAGGGAAAAGACGAGTATCGTCAGGCTGAATCTCATAGAGCGGGATTTGATTTCAGCCCACAAAGAAACGGGGTAGGTGTTACGTCATTGTTACGGGAAGATTAACGTTTTTCGCTGTCGATCGGCAACTGAAAAATGATTACCACGGACTTACTCCCGTTTCTGGCGCGTTGTCGTCACTGTAAAATTGCCCCGTTGGGCCATCTGAACCCAGTGTGGCTGCTTTTACCACCCTGGCTGCGGCATCGGGTACGGTTCCGGGACCGCTGTGGCCGTTGAAATCGGTGGCGGTATAGCCTGGGTCAACGGCATTTACCTTGAAGGGCGTTTCGCGCAAAGTGTAAGCCAGCACGATGGTGTAGGCGTTGAGGGCCGCTTTGGACGGAACGTAAGCGGCTGGCTTAACCATGTAATATTTCCACGCAGGATCATTTTGCAGAGTCAGCGAACCTAATCCCGAAGTAACGTTGACGATTCTTGGTTCCGGCGACTCTCTCAGCAGGTCGATGAATATCTGTGTCACTTCGATGACACCAAAAAAATTGGTTTCAAACACCTGCCTAAAAAAGCTGATGTCGGTTCCCAGGGGCGGTTGGGGAACACTACCGCCGATCCCCGCATTGTTGATCAGCACGTCCAGCACCTGAGTCTTCTGCCCAAGCACTTCACGGGCAGCCTTTATGGATTCAAGGTCATCTACGTCGATCTCTATCGTTTCGACATGGCTCAAGCCTTCCGACTTGAGTTGCTCGACTGCCTGCTGCCTTTTTTGCTTGTCCCGGCTTCCCAGATACACATAATACCCTTGCTGTAATAATTGCCGGGCCGTTTCGAAGCCGATGCTTTTGTTTGCTCCTGTTATCAGTACTGTTTTCATGATGAATTGGTTATGAATGATTGACAGTACAAAACTACCGCGCGTCGTGCGCCCGGCAAGAACACATTCTGCGGCATTACTGGTACATTTTGCGGGTGTCGTTGCGGTAAGTGGCAGGAGCCGCGCCAGTTTCGCGTTTGAAGAAACGGCTAAAATAGGAAGTGTCCGAAAAACCGAGGTCGAAGGCAATTTCTTTCAGCGAAAGGGAGGTGTGAAATAGCAGCCGACGGACTTCCAGTACCCGCCGCTCGTGGATATGTTTGATGGCTGACTTGCCACTTTGTTTTTTCACCACTTCGCTCAGATGTCCGGCCGATAAATGAAGCATTGCCGCATAATCACACACTTCGTGTGCCTGTTGAAAACGTTCGTCAACCTTCGCCTGAAACTTTTGGAGTAATAACTTATCAGCCGAGGCGTCGTTACCGGAGAACTGCCCGGCGTACAGGCGGCTCAGATAAGTAAGCAGTACCGTAAGATGCGCGGCCAGCATCCTTTGCTGCCACTCACCGGGCCATTCGTACTCCACCCGTATTTTGTTCAGTATGTCCTCTACAAAGCGGACGTCCAAATCTGTGAGTTGTAATTCGGGGCCGTTACCAGGATTCTGAAGCAGCGGTAACTTGTTTAACGAAGCGTTTTCCTGAAAGGCCAGGAATTCATTCGTAAAGGCAATACCCGTGCTCCACAACTGCTTGACTTCTTTCTTCACGATGACCTGGCCCGGGCCAGTAAAGTATATCGTATTATCTTCCAAGACATAGGGCCTCGTGTCTATCCACTGACGGCTACCCGCCCGCCGGATAAAAACAAGCAGGTAATAATCTTTTCGGTGGGGTACAAGCAACTCGGACCGATTGGGCAAACTGCCTTCGTACTGGTACAATCTGAACTGTTTGTTCCCCGTCACCTCGTCCGGTTCCAAAGTATATATTGGCACTGGCTGGTCGATGGCAACTAAATTCATGACGAAATTTTTTAGGACAAGGTAGCCTGATCTGACCGAACAGCGATGCGCTCGGTTAGTGCGTCCATTGGCACGCCCCGGAGCCGGTCGTAATTGAGCCGGAACAGCCAGATGGCGTGTTCGGCATCCGAATCGGTGCGGATCAGGAACGAAACCCAATCGCCACGCGCCTTTCCGTAAGGTAGCGAGCTTACCAATCCCTGCTGTAATAGCGCCAATCCCAGTCCGTCTGCTGCGGCTAAATGAACCTCACCGTTCAGGTGAATATGGCCCAGTTCAGCTTCATCAACGTAAAAATCGGCCCCGTCCACGCGGGAGCGGTTAAATAAATCCCAGTGGGTAGCCGAGATGACGGTCGGCCAAGACTGGATAGTTTCGGCGGTTTTCTGCCCCGGTCCGGCCAGCGAAGGCGCGGGTTTGATAGGGCCTTTTTCTGTAAGTTTCATGCGTTGAAAGTTTTTAAATCAATTGAACGACCGCCGAAAATCCAGCGGCGAAAATTTAGTTTTCGTTTTAAACAACCGACTGAAAGACTGCGAATGGTCGAAGCCCAGTTCGTAGGCGATTTCACTTACGGTTAATTCCGTCGTCGATAGCCTTTCCTTGGCTTTTTCAATCAATTTATCGTGAATGTGCTGCTGGGTACTTTGGCCCGTCAGTAGTTTCAGTAAGCCACTCAGGTAGTTGGGCGATACGTTTAGGTTTTCGGCGATGGCTTGCACCGTCGGAATTCCTTTCTCGGCTAGGCGATTGTTTTGGAAATAGTCGGCTAGAACCGCTTCCAGACGATCCAGGATTTGGTGGTTGGTTATTTTCCGGGTAATAAATTGACGTTGGTAAAAACGCTCGGCGTAAGAGAAAAGCAGTTCGAGTTGCGAAATGATGATCGTCTGGCTGAACTTGTCTATGTTGGCGTGGTACTCATGCTCGATATTTTGCATGATGCCTTTAACCGTCGCCTCTTCTTTTTCGGAAAGAAACAGGGCTTCGCTTACCGAATAATCGAAGTACTCGTACTGTTTGATGCTTTTGGCCAAGGGCGTATTCCACAGAAAATCGGGATGAACGAGCAATAACCACCCGGACGGGTCCGAAGATTTGTGTTCCTCGGCGGTAAAGCTCAAAACCTGTCCGGGGGCGGTAAAAGCCATGCTGCCTTCGTCAAAATCGTAGGGCTGCTGGCCGTACTTTATTTTGGCATTGAAGTGCCTTTTCATAGAAATAGCGTAAAAATCAAGCACCAGGCTCATCGGTTCGGTTAGCTGCCCGCTTCCCACGGTTTCAAGATTGATCACGGTGATGAGCGGATGCTGTGGCCGGGGCATTTCCCGGAAACTATGGTAGTCGCTGATCGACTTGATCCTACGCGGTTGGCTATTTTTCATGGTTCTAAAACTACTGTTTTGCTGAATTGTACCAAACCAAATCGGCGGCGGGTTTTCTCCCTGCCGCCAATCTGACTTCAAACCAAAAATTATTTCTTTACAAATTAAACAACGCTTTCAATCCCACTTCGAGGGTAGCGAGTTGGCGCCCCAAAGCGTTTTCCAGGTCAGCACTCACTTCCGATTCCTGGCCGTTTTTGATGTCGGTAATAAAACCCGTGATTCGCTCGACCATCACATCGGCCAGGCCGCATCCCTTCATTTGCGCTTCGAAGTCGGTTTTCTCAGGCGAGCTGTACTTCACTTCTTTGCCCGACAATTTAGTGAGCGTAGCCGCGATATCATTAAAAGTGTAGGTTTCGCTGCCCGTGAATTTGTAAGTCCGATTTTCGCACACTTCGACGGCCAATACATTGGCGATTCCTTCCCCCATTTCGCTTCGCAGGGCAAAAGGCACCTTTCCCTCGCCAGCGGGTACGTAAATCCCTCTTTCAAAGACTTTCTCTCCGCCCACGAATTGCGGCAGCGCGTCCATGTACAGCACATTGCGGAATATAGCATAATTCAGGCCGCTGGCTTTAAGGTACTCTTCGGTGTCGAAGTAGCTATCCATCAGCCGATTCACCAGCGTATTTTTGTCTTTAAAAGTCCGGCTGGTGAAAGTCACGCATTTGACCCCGGCTTTTTTGGCAGCATCTATTACATTTTTATGTTGTTGCAGGCGTTTCTCCTCGTCCGTCCCGGCGATTAGCAGCACCTTGTCGACGCCCCGCATGGCCAGGTCCAGCGCGGCGAGGTTGTCGTAGTCGCCGATGCGAATGGCAACGCCTTTTGCTTTCAAATCCGCCGCCTTGCTTTCGTCGCGCACCAGCCCGGCGATCTGATCAGCGGGCATTTTTTCAATAATTGCTTGATGACTTCGCCGCCTAATTGTCCGGTGGATCCTGTGATGAGTATCATGCTTTTTCTGTTTTTCTAAAATTGAATAAAAATTAACGATTGTAAGCGGCGGCGAATTCTTTGGCAAAATCCGCCAGCTTCACCTTACCCATCGTGGCGGGTTTGTGCTTATCGTAGTCTTCCCGCAACAGACCGTTGTGGATGGCGGCGTTCAATTCCACGAAGAGAGCGGCTACCTTGGCCAGGAACCCGTTTTTTTCAAGACCCGCCTGCGCTTGTTCATCCGAGACGTATTGCCAGGTCATGTCGGGCTTGCCAATGGCGGCACCCAGTATGCGGGCAGCCTCGCTGGGCGTAAACTCGTCGCTCACTACGTAGCGTACGGCTTCTGGCTTGTCGGTATTGACCAGTTCCTCCGCGGCGGCGGTGGCAATATCGCGAGGATGCACCATCGCCAGTTCGTCGTCGCCGCCGTAGTTGGTAAAAATGCCCCCCGTCCCTTTAATCATGCCAATAAAACCGAATAAATTGGTGTAAAAGGAACCCGCCCGCAAATGCGTGAGGGTAATGTCCGGCAATTCGTTCAGGATACCCTCGGCGTCGTGCGACCCCAGGATGAAGCCGGTTCCGTGGTCTTTATCCGCCCCCCAACTGCTGAGATGAACGACGCGCTTTACGCCCGACTGCCGGATGGACTGAGCGTAGCTGTGGGCTATTTCGCGATAGTAGACTCGGTTGTCGGGTGCGGCAAAGTTGGGCGGTACCATGCAGTACACGGCATCGGCCCCGGCAAAGGCTGTCGTCAGGAAATCAGCATCCTGCAATGCACCGATAGCGGCCATGGCTCCCAGTGCTTCGATCTCAGACTGCCTTTCCGGGCTATGGCTGATGACAGTGACCGTGTGGCCTTTTTGTATTAATACTTCAGTAAGCGGTTGACCGATGTTCCCCAGGGAACCGGTGAGGATGATGTTCATAAAATTTATAGTTTGTTGATGAAGACAAAGGTCTTTATTTCAGACGCTACTTCTGTAACCTAATCTCAGGGACCTGTAGCAATTTCCGTTCACTCCCATCTCCTCCAACTTCATCCCCAAAATCCTCTACTTCGTCAGAAATGGCGTGTAGTAATGTCAGCGACCAGCTAGTTTTGATGCATCAAGCAGCCAAAGCATCCGTTAGCCATGAAAAATCTTTTACTCCTTCTCCTATTGCTGAGCGGCGCAACGCTCTCTGCCCAAACGCTGCTCAGCGGGCAGGTCAACGACCGCAAAGGCAACGCCCTACCTGGTGCCAACGTCCTGTTGAAAGGTACTTATGATGGCGCCACCACCGACACTGTTGGAAAATTTTCTTTCAAAACATTTGAAAAAGACTCAGCCACGTTGCAAATCAGCTACGTGGGCTACGAACCCTTCGAGCGGCGGCTCACTTTACAAGGTAAGCCGCAGACCTTTTCCGTCAAACTGGAAGAAGCCGCCAGCGAACTGAACACGGTCGTTATCACGGCGGGGTCGTTCGAGGCCTCGGACGAGAAGCGAATGACGATGCTCAAACCCCTCGACATCGTGACCACCGCCGGGGGCGGAGCAGACATTACGGCGGTGATGCAACTGCTGCCCGGCGCGCAGCGCGTCGGCGAACAGGCCGGCCTGTTCGTGCGCGGCGGCTCAGGACAGGAGGCCAAGGTCATCATCGACGGGATGATCGTGCAAAATCCTTTTTTCAGTTCATTGCCCGATGTGCAGCAGCGCGGACGCTTCAACCCGTTCATGTTCAAGGGCACGGCGTTCAGCACGGGTGGCTACTCGGCGCAGTATGGGCAGGCACTGTCATCAGTTTTATTGTTAAATACCAGTGATTATGCCTCCAATAATGGCCTGGGCGTAAGCTTGAATTTGGCGAGCGCGGGCCTAAACTATGATGTGGCCGACGAAAAGCAGTCCCTATCAGTGGTAGGCTACTATGGCAATCTCAAACCGCTCTTTGCCCTGGTAAAACAAAATGTAGAGTGGACACACGAGCCGGAGTATACAGGTTCGTCGATTACCTATCGCTTGAAAACGTCCAAAACCGGGTTACTGAAAACCTACGGCATGTACTCCAACAGCCGCCTGGGTATGGTCACGCAGGCTCCGCTGGACAACGAAACCCGCACCGGCATCAAACTCCACAACCGCAACGCCTTCATGACGAGTACCTACACCGACAGCTTTGCCGAAGGAAAATGGCGACTGCTCAGCGGCTTCTCTTACAGCCATAACAACGACCAAACCACCTTTGATGGCTTTAATTTTGGTGGCTCCGACGAGCGCATTCAGGGCCGGGTCCGCAAAGCTACCGCAGTTTCTTCGTCGGGATGCAAATTATGCTGTCGAAGAAGGCGGTGGTAGGGAAGAATGATGTTTAACCTTTTCACTTAACCCCCAACCAATCCAATGAAAAAGCTCCTAACAACCACCCTTGTCCTGTTTCTATCTGTCAACTTTATATTTGCGCAGAGCGAGAAGTACACCGCCGCCATGTCCACCGCCGCCATGTCCACCGCGCTGAAAGAATTGAATGTAAGCCAAAACAAAGCGCCAGTCCGCGACGACTTGCTGGCCTTGGCTAACCACTTTGAGCGCATCGCTTCCGCTGAGCCGAAGGAATGGTTGCCCCGCTACTACGCCGCTTACGCCTACAGTTCGCTGGCCTTTATGGGCGATGACGCCACACAGAAGGATCAAATGACCGATAAAGCCGCTGAACTGCTGGACGAGGCGGTAAAAATCGCCGGAGAAAACTCTGAATTGATGGTGCTGGACGCTCAGATTCACCAGGCCCGCATGGCCGCCGACCCGATGTCGCGCTGGCAAACCGAAGGTCCGCTGTTCGCAACGAGTCTGGCTAAGGCGAAGAAAATGGATCCCAATAATCCGCGTATCTACCTATTGGAGGGAACCAGTCTGCTGTACACGCCCGAGCAGTTTGGCGGGGGCAAGAAAGCGGCCAAGCCTGTTCTGGAGCAAGCAATGGAAAAATTTGCTACCTTCCAACCCGAAGGGCCACTGTATCCCAATTGGGGCCAAGGGCAGACTGGCTACATGCTGGGCGAGGCAAGCAAGTGAATAAGTTGACAATGGATAGTTGAACGTTGACAGTTTCAAGACTTTGAAGATAAGTCTCAAAACTGTCAACGTTCAATCGGGCAAATATGGAAAACGAACGAGTCACTACAGAGGCACCGAAGGCCAAAAAACGTCCACTCAGGATGGTTGGGACGAATTCGCGGGGATTCGATTTCAGCGGGATGGATTTGCAAGACGCTAACTTGAGTTTTTCCAACCTCAGCGACGCCAACTTCAACGATGCCAATTTGCGCGGCGCGCGCATTCGAATGGCGAACCTTTCTCGTGCTACCTTCCGCGATGCCAACCTGAGCAATGTAGATTTTAGTTTTAGTAACCTGACCGATGCCGACCTGACCGACGCCAAGCTGCACGGAGCGAACCTGAGTTTTGTCAACAAAAGCAATTCTTTCCAATGGAGCGACTTCAAGTTGGTGACCCTCATTCAAAGCCAAAGCTGGTTGGGGCTGACCGTCGCCATGCTGTTCGGGGCCATTTTCGTGTACGGGATTAGCGGTATCGTGTATTTCACCAACTTGATCACTACCGCTTCCGATCCTTTGATGACCCAGTTGAACCAGTTTGTGGTCGTGCAAAATCTGTTGACGGGTCTGCTGACCGTTTTGCTGACGAACTGGGTCATTCCGTGGCTCGACCGGATTCCGGGAGCCCCCTGGAAAAGACACTTCGTTTTAACCATCCTGGTCGTCATGGGCTACTTGGTTTTCGCTTCAGCAATATATTTTATCTGGGGTCGCGGAATCATCAGTCAATTGAATTTGCGGGCTGATGGCTTGGGGGATGCGCAGAATACTGCTCCCTGGTACATTTACGCCTTGGGGCCCATCGGTCTGGCTAACCTGTTTTACTACCTCAGCCGCCAGGGTCGCCAGCTATCATGTAAACTTTCGGAGCAGGAATACCAGCTTTTGAATCTTGAAAAACTCAAAACGCGCGCAGAACTAAGCGCCTTGCAAGCCAAGATCAATCCGCACTTTCTTTATAATTCTTTAAATAGCATCGCCAGCTTAGTACAGAGCGACCCCGGCAAAGCGGAGGAAATGACCGTATTGCTGTCAAAACTTTTCCGCCACACCACAGGTCGCAGCAACGACGATTACTACGACACCATCGACAACGAACTAGAGATGGTACGTACGTACCTGCAAATCGAGCAGGTGCGCTTCGGCGACCGACTGCAATTCGAGGTACAGGTGGAAGACCCCGCTTTATCGGAGCTTACTATTCCAAAATTCCTGCTACAACCCATCGTCGAAAACGCCGTGAAGCACGGCATTAGCAAATTACCCGAACCGGGGAAAATCCGCATTCATATTTTTGAGCAAGAAAACTGGTTGAACTTGTGCGTCCACGACAGCGGCCCCGCCTTTCAGGAAAACCTCTCCTCGGGCTACGGACTAAGAAGTATTAGAGAAAAGTTGCAGCTACTGTACCAGGCGGACTCCTCAGTTCAATTACACAATAAGCCCAACAAAAAGGTTTGTATTCAAATTAAGAAAGAGCGACTTCTTGAAAAAATGGCTGAGGGAGCAACGATATAGGCCTGAGCGATCTAAAATAACTTCACGAAATTTGATACCCATAAACGCCAGCAAGCCGGTCCACATTTGTGAACCGGCTTCCTGGCTTGTGTAAAAAAAGTGGCGGCTACCTACTCTGCCGGCTTTGAGACCGGTACCATCGGCGGTGCGGGGCTTAACTTCTCTGTTCGGGATGGGAAGAGGTGGGCACCCGCCCCGTGGCCGCCATCAGGGCGGTGGGGCAGCGCCTGCCGT
>JBBSUC010000072.1:0-27862 GCA_038235275.1 Cytophagales bacterium
AATATACTTTCGGGCAATGGTACCCTGGTCAACGAGAAGCAGAACGCTGGCGCTACCTTCTTCGTGAGCAATAAGAATCGGCAGGCCTACGACGCCAATGGGGACAATTTTTCGGAAGCACCCAAATTGAAAAACAACTCCTTCGGCGCTAATTTCTTCTACATGCCTGACAAACACCAGAAACTCAGCGTCAGCCTGAGCAGCATCTACGAGTACCGCTTCGGTGGCGAAATGGTGGATAAACCCGCCTACCTGGCCCAGCAGTCGGAAGAGCGGATGCACAACATATTGATGGGCAGCCTGGATTATCAGATTAATTTTAACGAAGACAAAAATTCGCTGATCTTTTACTACGGTGGCCAGCAGACCGACCGACTCCATTACACGGGCATTATTCCCGACGACGAAGCGGAGAAACAGGCCTTTTTTGCCGATCCGCCCTACGGCACTTCCGACGTCACTACCCATCAGGGCGGGATTCAGTTCAACAGTCGCTTCGACCGTTTCCTGGGCGGTAACACGCTGTTGACGGTAGGCACGGAGTGTGTACACGACGCCGTGTTGGACCAGATCAAGCCTTACAATTACCTGATCGACCAGACGACCAAAAACTGGGGTACCTTCGTGCAGAACGACTGGAATATCACCCCCAAGCTCAACTTCCTGTCGGGTTTTCGCCTCGACAAGCACAACTTGGTGGACCACTTCATTTTCAGCCCCCGGCTGTCGCTGCTCTACAAAATGCGCGAAAACACGCAGTTCCGGCTGGGCTGGGGCACCGGTTTCCGCGCCCCGCAAGCCTTCGATACCGACCTGCACATTGCCTTCGCGGGTGGTGGCGTGTCCCGAATTTCGCTGGCCAAGGGCCTGACGCAGGAGCGCTCGAACAGTCTGACGGCCTCACTCAATTACGATAAAGTGACCGAACATTTCATCGCGGGCTTCACGCTGGAAGGTTTTCATACCTACCTTAAAAATGCCTTTTACCTGTTTCCGATTGGAGAAGACAAGTTTGGGAAACGGCTCGAGAAGCGTAACGGCAAAAGTGCCACCGTGCAGGGCGCGACGCTGGAGTTGCGGGCTAATTTTGATTATATATTCCAGGTGGACGCGGGCCTGACAATGCAGACCAGCCTTTACGACCAGCCCGTGGCCACACTCAACAATCTCAAACCGCTGCGTCAGTTCCTGCGTACCCCCAACCATTACGGTTTCGCCACGTTCACCTACACGCCTACCAAAACCTGGAGTGCCAGCACCAACCTCGTATATACAGGTACGATGAATCTGGCGCACTACGGGGCCGAAGACACTGGGCACGTCGAGGACGAATATTTTGATACGCCAAGTTTTACGGAGGTTGATTTCCGGTTGGGCCACACCTTTAATTTTGAGCGAAGCAAGACAGGCCTCGAAGTTTTTGGCGGGATAAAAAATGTTTTCGATGCTTTCCAAACCGATTTTGACCGGGGTAAAAACCGGGACAGCAACTACATTTACGGACCTGGCTTGCCCCGGACGTTCTTCGTAGGGGTGCGAATCTTAACTTTATAGCGGAGAAAATGACGAAAGGGTTTTCGGATAAGAACAAAGCATTTCTACTGGGCTTATGCTGGCTGGGTCTGCTCATTGGAAACCGTGGAGCAGTGGCCCAGTCAGCCGAGCTTATTCACTGGCTGACCTTCGAGCAATTAGATGATTCGTTGCGCGTAAACCCAAAACCAGTCTTCATTGATTTTTACGCCAGTTGGTGTACAGCTTGCCACCAAATGCAAAAGGGGACCTTCCGGGACAGTACGGTCGCGGCCCGACTCAATCGAGATTATTACACAGTAAGAATGAATGTGGAGACGAAAGACACGATCTTTTTTGGCAACCAGAAATTTGTCAACGAGCGGCAGAAAAAACTAAACCCCGTGCACCAAATTCCGCTGATGATGGCGAGCCGAAAAGGGAAGCCGTTTTCTCTACCGGCTATGATTCTACTGGATGAGAACTTCGCCGCAACCGCGCGGTATTTCCAATATCTGGACGCCGGGCAGTTAGTGCAAATACTGGAAAAGTGAAGTTATTATAACTATTTCAAGTAGCAATTAATTTATTTACCTGAAAATCATGGTATTAAAAATAATGCTTTGTACCTTTGCCAGGTCATTCAACAAAAACTATTACAATTATGGCTTTGGTTAAGAATTATTTGAAGAGCAAAAACATTTGCAAAGTAACATTCTCCCTGCCTGCCGAGGCGACCACGGAGTCGAAGAAAGTGACGGTATTGGGCGATTTCAACGGCTGGGATCCTTCGGAA
The DNA here is from genome assembly GCA_038235275.1 of Cytophagales bacterium. Classification (GTDB taxonomy): domain Bacteria; phylum Bacteroidota; class Bacteroidia; order Cytophagales; family Spirosomataceae; genus Persicitalea. The sequence goes on from JBBSUC010000072.1 coordinate 2,309, forward strand.
GCCACCGCCCTGAAAAAGCAGAAAGACGGTTCGTACAAGGCAATCGTCGAACTGGAGCCGGGCCGCGAGTACCAATTCCGCTATCTGCTGGACGGCGAGAAATGGGAAAACGACTGGGAGGCCGACAAGTACGTCGCCGTTGGTGATTCGACTGACGAAAATTCAGTCGTAATTCTGTAAAATTAGGAAAAGCATTGTAAAAAGGCGGTGAAAAGCAATTTTCGCTGCCTTTTTTATGTGGTACGGGCGGCTCGCCCGTTTTTTTACGTACTTTCATGCCAAAACACCAGACAATCACGCTAAGCCTAAACGGATCGCTATGCCCTACCGCTCCACCATCCGAGGCTTCACCCACCAATTTAAAGACCTCAAAACCCTGCTCGCCAAAGCTTCCCCTTTCCGCTCCGGCGACCAACTGGCGGGCGTAGCCGCCCGAAGCTATGAGGAACGAGTCGCCGCCCAAATCGCCTTGGCCGACCTCTCCCTAATCACCTTCCTCACCGAACCCCTCATCCCCTACGAAACTGACGAAGTCACTCGCCTCATCGTGGACACCCACGACAAAAATGCCTTCAAACCAATTAAATCCCTGACTGTAGGCGAATTCCGAGATTACCTGCTTTCCGAAAAAACGACAACCGAAATTCTCCGCCAACTAGCCTCCGGCCTCACGCCCGAAATGGCGGCAGCGGTCAGCAAGCTAATGCGAGTGCAGGACTTAATCACTATATCGGCCAAGTGCGAGATTATCACCAAGTTCCGCAACACTATTGGCCTAAAAGGGCGGCTTTCCACCCGGCTGCAACCCAACCACCCATCCGACGACTTCAAGGGTGTCGCCGCATCCGTCATCGACGGACTCCTCTACGGCAGCGGCGACGCCGTGATTGGCATCAACCCCGCCACCGACCATGTGGCCACCGTCGGCGGCTTGCTGATCATGATCGACGACATCCGGCAGCGCTTCGACATCCCGACCCAAAGCTGCGTCTTGAGCCACGTGACCACCACACTGCAACTCATCGAGCAAAAAGCACCGGTCGATCTGGTTTTCCAGTCCATTGGTGGCACCGAGGCCCTCAATAAGTCGTTCGGCATCAATCTGGCTTTGCTCCGAGAAGCTCATGAAGCGGGGCTTTCGCTGAAAAGAGGTACAATTGGAAACAACGTAATGTACTTTGAAACCGGGCAGGGCGCGGCGCTGTCGGCCAACGCCCACCACGGCCTGGACCAACAAACCTGCGAGGCACGAGCCTACGCCGTGGCGCGGGCCTTCAACCCGTTGCTGGTCAATACCGTAGTGGGTTTTATCGGTCCGGAGTACCTGTACGACGGCAAACAAATCATTCGCGCGGGCCTGGAAGATGTCTTTTGTGGTAAATTGCTGGGCTTGCCGATGGGCATCGACATTTGCTACACCAACCACGCCGAGGCCGACCAGGACGACATGGACACGTTGCTCACGCTGATGGGCGTCGCTGGGGCCAACTTCATCATGGGCGTACCGGGGGCTGACGACGTGATGCTTCATTATCAAAGCACGTCGTTCCACGATGCGTTGTACCTGCGCGATGTCCTGGGCTTGCGGCCCGCGCCGGAGTTCGAGACGTGGATTTTGGGATTAATGGAGAGGGGAAAGTGGGGAATTGAGAGTTTTGGGGGGCTGCTGAATTAGAGTACTCGGAGAAGTGCTGTATTCTATTACCCCGGCACCGCCGCATCCTTATAGTACTTGTTGCGATATTCGACGGGCGTCAGGCCGGTAATTTTTTTAAAAAGCTCCCGGAACGCCTTGGTGTCCGTATAGCCCACATCGAACATCACTTCGCTGATATTCTTGCAGCTGCGCTCGAAGCTGCGTTTGGCGGCTTCCACTTTTACCCGCTGAATGTAATCCACTACCGAATGGTGCGTGGCCTTGCGGAATCGCCGCTCGAAACTGCGGCGACCCACAGCCACAAAATCAGCCAGTTCATCTACGGCAATTTTTTCGCTAAAATTCTCTTCAATGAATATCTGGGCTTTCAATACTTCCACGTCGGCGTGGTCCTTCTGGCCTTTGAACAGCATGAACGCCGCCTGACTGTCGCGGTCGATATCGATGGCAAAATACTTGGCGGCTAGGATGGCCGTGTCGCGGTCGGTGTATTTTTCCACTAAATATAACAGCAGATTCCAGTACGAATTGGCCCCACCGCTGGAATATAGCCGACCTTCTTCGGTAATGATGCTGCCGTCTACCACCTCCACATCGGGGAACATTTCGCGGAACTCGTCGGCGAAGGCCCAGTGCGTGGAGCAGCGCTTTCCGTTCAGCAATCCGGTGGAAGCTAACAAAAATGCCCCCACGCAGAGAGAGGCCACTTCTGCACCCCTGGCGTACTGCTGCACGATCCAAGGAATCGCGGCTTCGTTTTGGGTCAAGGCCGTTGTCATATTCCCAAACAAAGCTGGGATGACGATCAGGTCGGTCTTTTTTACTTCATCGAGTAACTTGTCGGTATGCACCGAAAAAAGGCCGTTGTTGTACCGGACTTCCCGGGTCATGCCCACCAACTGCACCTGGAAGAAGGGAGGCGTACCGCTGGCTTGCAAAAACTGGTTCACGGCCGTGAACAGATAGCGCGGGTCGGCTACGGCTTCCAGCACGGCGGATTCGGGGACGAGGATGGAGACGGTTTTCATTATTGAATGGCAAACCAGAAAGGAAAAATTTTGCTGTAACAGCAGTTACTCAACGAATGTTGGATATACTGTCTTCAAATTTTGATCTTTATCATATATAAAAACTATAGGGACTCCACTCGCAGTCACACTTTCGAATTTAGTGTCCGTAATTTTCCTTCTGTTATTGTAAGCATACCAGCATTCTGATATTAATCGTGTGGATGTCCATTCCTTCGGAAAAAAGGTGGTTTCCGATTTTTTGATCCAAGTATCGGAATTTTGATTGAATACTTCGATGTCAGCTTTCCAAACCCCATTTTGGTCTGGATTTGACTCCTTGAGTATTCTTACATGCGTATTGAATGTTGTTTGTAAGTGAATTCCAGAGACTTGCTTTTTAGTCTCACCTAATATTGAGTGCTTTAAAAGTATGGGAATACACTTCTCATAATTCGAGTCAATACCACCTACGTAAAAAGACAAATGAGCAATTTCAGTATGCAAGTATCTTTTTTCAAATATTTTGACTGCTCTCTTTGGGTTCTCTTTAAGCAACTGTCGAAACATTTTCGAAGATTTTACCTCACCGATTGAATTAAATGGGCCTTCCGCTGATTTTTCACCTAATGGCAGTCCTTTAGGTAATACAAGTACTCTTGTTCCTACAGGCAGGTCGTCTCCACCATCAATATCCTCATCAATATAATACCACAAACCCTTGCTCATATAGAAATTGCTTTTTGAAGGTCGATCTCAAAATGAAAGATCGTTTGATTTTTTTGTAAAAGTAATAAATCATTTTGTCGCGATCAACCCGGTAAAGTGTCGTTTTTGCACCGCTTCCGAGTGGGTTTTATGCCTGACCTTTGTCGGGTAGGTTTCAAACCAAAAACACAATAGTACCATGACGAAAATCATCCCATACCTGACCTTCAGCGGCAACTGCCGCGAAGCCATGACATTTTACCAGGAATGCCTCGGCGGCGAACTTGACCTGACGACCATCGGCGAATCCCCGATGGCCGACCAGATGCCGAAGGAAATGAAGGACAGCATTTTGCACGCTAACTTACGCAAAGGCGACCTGGCTCTGCTGGGCTCCGATATGGTGAGCGAGGAAGGCCTGAATCGAGGCAATGGCCTGTCGATCATGCTGGAATGCGAAAGCGAAGCCGAGATGCGTCACTGTTACGACAAGCTGGCCGAAGGTGGGCAGCACGAATTTCCGATCGAAAACACTTTTTGGGCTGGACTCTTTGGTAGTTTGAACGACCGGTATGGCAATCACTGGTTGCTGAATTATTCCGAAGATCCACAAAAGTGATTCTAAATGTCTATTCTAAATCCAAAAATTATGCAAAACGACCCAATCAAAACCAAGCAGAAAATCACGACCTTCCTGACCTTCGACGACCAGGCCGAGGAAGCGATGAACTTCTATGTATCGGTGTTCAAGAACGCCAAAATCGGGAGCGTCCGGCGGAGTGGTCGGGAAAATCCCGAATCGCGTGGCAAGATGCTGACCGGAACCTTTTCCATCGAGGGCCAGAACTTCATGGTGCTGAATGGCGGCCCGCATTTTACTTTCGTGCCGGGTATCTCGCTCTTCGTCAACTGCGATACGCAAGCCGAAGTGGACGACCTTTGGGAGAAACTCTCCGAAGGTGGCGAGCAGCAACCCTGCGGTTGGCTCAAAGACAAGTTCGGCGTATCCTGGCAAATCATTCCCTCGGCGCTGGGTAAACTACTGGGCGATCCCGACCCGGTAAAGTCGAAACGTGTAATGGAGGCGATGCTGAAAATGAAGAAAATCGAAGTGAGCAAATTGCAGGAAGCCTACGATTTGAATTAAAAAATACGCTCCTCATAAATCCAATTCTCAATCCTAAAATGAAAAGGCACAAAATTATCTACTGGACGGCGACGATCGCCATTTTCCTGTTCGAGGGTGTACTGCCCGCCCTGACGTCACAAACCGAACTGGCCAAAGAAGGCATCCGGCACCTGGGCTATCCTGATTATTTTGGCGTTGCCCTGGTGGTTTTCAAAGTGCTGGGTTCACTGGGCTTGGTACTTCCGCAAGTTCGTGGACGAATGAAGGAGTGGGTGTACGCGGGCTTTACCTCCGACTTCATCTTCGCTACCATCAGCCACAGCGTGGTGGACGGGGTGAATTTCCAATCGTTTTTCCCGCTGATCGTTCTGGCGATACTGGTGGTTTCATACGTCTATTACCACAAGCTGAATTCGCCCTCACTCGCCACAGCATGACTACGGATAAGCCCAAAAGCATCGGCCACTACATCGCCGGATTCCCCAAGGACACACAGCTAATTTTGGAACAAGTCCGGGAGGCAATCAGAAAAGCCGCCCCGGACGCGCAGGAAAAAATCGCCTACGGAATGCCGACGTTCGCACTCAATGGCAAAAATCTCGTTCACTTTGCGGCGTTTAAAAACCATATCGGGTTTTATGCGACGCCTGATGGACACGAAGCATTTAAAGAAGACCTTTCCCACTACAAGCAGGGCAAAGGCTCGGTGCAATTTCCGCTGGATGAGCCGATACCGCTGAACTTGGTTGCCCGAATTGTGAAATATAGAATGAAATAATTTTCCGACAACGCACTTCAACCAAAGGAACGACAAGAAAATGAGAAAGCTAAAATTACAAATGCAGATGACGGTGGACGGATACGTGGCCGGACCAAACGACGAAATGGATTGGATGATGTTGGGGGAGTGGGACCGCGAACTCGAAACGCACGTCAACGGACTCACCGACACGTCAGACACCATTCTGCTGGGCCGGAAAATGACGGAAGGTTTCGTGAATTACTGGACCGATGTAGTGAACAATCAACCCGACAGTCGGGAGTTTTCTTTTGCCAAAAAAATGGTGGACACGCCGAAGGTAGTTTTTACAAAAACCCTGGAAGAATCTCCTTGGGCCAATACCAGATTAGCCACCGGTGATCTGGTTGAGGAAGTCGACACGCTTAAAAAGCAGGCGGGCAAAGACATCATCGTGTATGGTGGAGCGACCTTGGTTTCTTCGTTGATCGAGGCCAATCTAATCGACGAATATCATTTGTTTATCAACCCCGCCGCCCTGGGCAAAGGCAAGGCTATCTTTAAGGGCGGACAAAATCTGACTTTGGTCAAATCACAGGCTTTCGATAGCGGCGAAGTGCTAGTGTACTACGTACCAAAGAAATAAAGGGAACTAGTCATCGCTTCCACGCAAAAACCAGTACTTTTGGTTTTCGCGTGGAAAACCGATTGCAATGGAAATCTCCAAACAGCCCGAGGACGACCTGCCACAACTCCGCCGACACACCCCCGCCCGCGTGGCGCTGGGCCGCACGGGCCACAGCCTGCCCACGCAGCGGCTGCTGGAATTCAACCTCGACCACGCCGGTGCCCGCGACGCGGTCTATTCGGTTTTTGATTTGGAGAAAATGGCAAGCCAACTGACCGAGTTGGGCTTGCCCACCGTGCGGCTGCGAAGCCAGGCTAATAACCGGCGCGAGTACTTATTGCGACCCGACTGTGGTCGTACTTTACACCAAACTGCCCGCCAGGAAATTCAAAATCTTGACCAATTAGAGAACGACCTCTGCATTGTCATCGCCGACGGGCTTTCTGCCGTGGCAGTCAATACGCACGCGGCTGAGGTCGTGAAGTTGCTATTGTATAAAAGCCAAAAAGCAAACTGGAGACTGGCTCCCATTGCGCTGGTGAAACAAGGCCGCGTGGCCATCGCCGACGAAATAGGGGAGGGCCTGTGCTCCGAAATGACCCTAATCCTCATTGGCGAACGCCCCGGCCTCACCTCGCCCCACAGCCTGGGCGCGTACCTGACGCACCGCCCCCGCGTGGGCCTCACCGACGAACGGCGCAACTGCGTCTCCAACATCCGTCCTGATGGCTTGCCCTACGAACGTGCCGCCGAGAAAATCTTCTACTTATTACAGGAAATGAAGACCCACCAACTCAGCGGAGTGGGGTTGAAGGATCATTCTACCTCAACTTCGGCAACGTTCCTTGCATAGGAAATAATAGTACCACCTTTTTGCCCGACGTGCGTTCCAGAATGGGCGTCAGCATTTTGCGGGCATTTTCACGGGTTTGGTCCAGAATCCCCATGTCCAGGGCCGACTGCCGGATTTGCCGCTCGGCTTGCTTGTAGGCTTCCTGCACGAGTTGGGCTTCTTCCATGAAAGCGTATTCGGTGTTATAGACTTTGGAGCGGTCGTGGTCGATTTTGAAAAAGCAGAGTTCCGGCTCGGGCAGGTGAATGACGAGTGTATCCTGGCCGGCGTCGATGTCGGCGATGTCCATTTGGGTGAGATCGACGCAACCTACGGCCTCGCCCTGCACAATGAGGACGGCCTTGGCGTCGGGTAGCCACATCTTGGTGATTTGTTGTTCTACGATGTCCTTAAAATTATAGCGCACCAGTTCCAGCTTGCCTAGCGAGGTAATTTCTTGCAAAACCACCGTCTGCGTGTTTTCCAGCTTATTTTTTTGCGTAAACCAACTCGGTAGCCAATCGCCCGTCCGCCAGTTTTCCCACAGCGACACGGCTCCAACGATGAGCAGGAAAAGAAGTAATAACTGAATGAGGAGACGAAGAAAGCGCATTTAATGAGTGGACAGTGGATAGTAGAGGGTGGACAGTTTGGGGCCGCTCCGACGCAACGACCCACAGCGACACTCAGAGTGGGGGAAAATAATGCAAAAGTCGCCCGAGAAGGGGGAACGAAGAACGAAGAACTTTGAACGAAGAACGATTTATTACAAATATTGCTAAATTTGTCGTCCAAGATTGGACTATGAAGCAAATTTTCCGATACGGCATCCCGACCCAGGCGACCTGACGATCACTCCCGCGAGTGATTTTTTAATTATCCCTGAACGGTCGTTGCGCCGTTCTTTTTTGTTATAACACCTTAACTGAAAAACTTAATTAAACGTATATCTGACACATGGCAAAGGTATCATACTACACCGAGGAGGGCCTCAACCGCTTGAAGGCCGAGCTGAACGAAATGAAGACTAGGGGCCGGACGCACATCGCCCACCAAATCGCCGAAGCCCGCGACAAGGGCGACCTAAGCGAAAACGCCGAGTACGATGCCGCGAAAGACGCGCAGGGTCTGCACGAAATGAAGATATCCAAGCTGGAAGAAGTACTTTCCAACGCCCGTATCCTGGACGAGTCTTCCATCGACACGTCTATGGTAGCGGTATTATCGACCGTGACGATCAAAAATAAAAAAAATGGCACTCAGATGAGGTACATGCTGGTTTCGGAAGAAGAAGCCGACCTGAAAGCAGGCAAAATCTCGGTCACTTCGCCCATCGGCAAGGGACTGCTGGGGAAAAAAATAGGTGAAACCGCCGAGATAAAAGTCCCGGCGGGTACGATGGAGTTCGAGGTAGTGGACATCAGCCGGGGATAATTGAATAGAATCCGTCTAAAAAATCCCCTCCGAGCCGGACAGTTGTCCGGCTCGGAGGGGATTTTTTTACTGGTGCCTTTTGGGAAAGTAAGGACGTACGGACAGGTTGTTTTGGACTTGTATGGTCTAATTGGTAAAAAAACTAACAAAAAGTACCCAAAGAATTAAGGGTGTCCTCGACAACTTGCTCGTCAGAGGATATATTCTTGGTATAGTTCAGATTTAGGGTAAAAGGGTACAAAAATTATTTATGATTATTTAAAGTTGTTCTTTGCTAATTGGCCCAATATAAAACTTATCATATAACTTTTCCTAAATTACTTACTTTTTTTCTTTGTAAAGCAAGTATTTGCTCTCCTACTCCGGCTTTTGCTGATAATTCGCCTTAAACACAATCCTAACTTCACACTCGACTAAATATGGTAAGAATATTACCCCATTACTTCTTGGGCTTGTCCAGGCAGGTAATCATCGGCATCGGGCTACAGCTGTGCTTCGCAGGTCTGTTGAGCGCGGCGAAAGCCGAAAGTCCAATACTATTGGCGGATGGCGCTGAAATGAGAGATGCCGCCGTAGTAACCGTTACCGGCACGGTCAAAGGCGACGACGGTTCGGTGATTCCAGGCGTTAACGTCGTGGAGAAAGGAACCATGAATGGTGTTTCGACCGACGCGCAGGGCCAATACAAACTTGCCGTTGCCAGCGAAAAGTCGGTGCTGGTGTTCAGCTACATCGGCTATAAATCCAAGGAAGTGCTGGTTGGGACGCAAAAGACCGTCGATGTCAGCCTGGTGGCTGAAAATCAGACTCTGGAAGAGGTTGTGGTGGTCGGCTACGGCACGCAGCGCAAGGAAAGCGTGGTAGGGGCGATCACGCAGGTGGACAACAAGCAACTCATGCGCTCGGGCACGTCCAACATCACCAACGCCATCGCGGGTAAGCTGTCGGGTGTACTCACCATGCAAAGCAGCGGCGAACCCGGCAACGACCACTCCGAAATCATCATCCGCGGTTTGTCCAGTTGGAACGGTTCGCAACCACTCATCATGGTGGATGGCGTCGAACGCGACTTCAAGGACATGGATCCCAACGAAATCGCCACGATTTCGGTGTTGAAAGATGCGTCGGCTACGGCGGTCTTCGGGGCCAAGGGAGCCAATGGTGTCGTACTTGTCACTACCAAAAGAGGCGCCTTGGGCAAGCCTAAACTAGACTTTACGGCTTCGTACGGTATGTCGCGGGCCACCCGGATTCCCGACCACATCAGCTCGTTCCAGACGATGAGCATGTACAACCAGGCGCTAATGAACGGCCAGCAATTCAGCGAACTGATCCCGCAGAATGCCCTGAACGAATACCAGAATCCTTCGACGCCGCTGAACGCCCTGCGCTATCCGAACGTCAACTGGTTCGACACCATGATTAAGCCCTTCGCGTCCAACGCCAACGCCAACTTCAACGTGTCTGGTGGTACCGAATTCATCAAGTATTTCGCCTCCGTGGGCTACACGCACCAGGGCGATTTTTTCAAAGCCTATCACAACGGCTACGACGATACCCGTTTCTGGTACGACCGCTTCAACTACCGGACGAATATCGACTTCAACCTTACCCCCAGTACCTTACTCTCGCTTAATGTGGGCGGCGAAACCGGGGTGAAAAACCAGCCCAGCGGCACGCCCTGGCGCAATTTGTACTCTACGGGTCCGGCGCGCTACCCGGCTTTTTTCCCTGAGTGGGTGTTACAGCAGGTGCCCGACCCCGACTACCCCGACGACCAGGGGCGGCGGCTGGCCCTGAACTTCGGCGAATACACGGGCAATCCCTACACATCCTTCAACCAGGGTTCGTTCAACCGCTACCTCGATTCCAAGCTTTTCTCGGACTTGATCCTGAACCAGAAACTTGACTTCATCACCAAAGGGCTTTCCGCCAAAGGAAAGGTGTCGATGAGTACTTACTACCGCAACAGAACGCTGACGGCCTCCTATTCTTTCCCCGAATACCAGTTGAACTACGACAAGATCGGAACCGAGGAGAACCCCTGGTTCCGCAACGGGCAGGGCAACGAGATTTTCAAGCAGGGACCGTTGGACATCAACGTAGGCGGCCTGGAAAACGACTATTACAAGGATATGTATTACGAGCTTTCTATGAGTTATGCCCGTACCTTTGGGAAGCACAGTGTGTCGGGCCTGGCCCTGGCCAACCGTCAGCAAAAGAACAAAGACACCCAGTTTCCCTACTACAACCAGGCGTTGGTAGGCCGGGCTACTTATGATTTTGCCGGTAAATACCTGGTGGAAGTCAACGTAGGTCTCACGGGTTCGGAGCGTTTCGCCCCTAAAAACCGCTACGGATTCTTCCCGTCGGGAGCCGTGGGCTACATGATCTCGGAGGAGAAATTTATCAAGGACAACCTGCCCTGGATTAGCAAGCTAAAGGTTCGCTACTCCGACGGCATCGTGGGCAGCGACATCGCCGATAACCGCTGGCTGTACCAGAGTAATTATTTCAAGGACAACCGGGGGTACATCCACGAAGACCTGGGGGCCAACTCGACCGCCCAGTGGGAAGAAGCGCGGAAGCGGGACATCGGCCTGGAACTGGGCTTATGGAACGACAGCTTTACATTTAGTGTCGATGTGTTCGACGAGCAGCGTGACAAGATGCTGCTGGTTCCCCGCACCGTCACGATGCTGGTGGGTAACTCGTTCAAGGAACTCAACTTGGGCCAACTCAAGAAACACGGCATAGAATTCGAAACCGAGTACCGGAAGAACACGGCGTCTGGTATCAACTATTACGTTCGGGGTATTTTCGGCTACAACGAAAACCGCATCCTGTTCAAGGACGACCTTCCCTTTGCCTCCGACTACCAAAAAAACCAGGATAAGCCGCTGGGCGCACAGCTCGACGGGGTGGAACTGACCGGAACCGGCTACTTTACTTCCGTGGACGACATTCACAATAATGTGTCGCCCATCGACGTGAGCCGTTTGAACGTGGGCGACTACAAGTATCTGGATTTCAACGGAGACGGCAAGATTACAAACGTCGACAAGTACCCCATCCGTGGTTCTGACTACGCACCGCTCACCTACTCCTTTGGCTCGGGCTTCTCGTACAAGAAATTCGATTTCAACTTCCTTTTCACGGGTAACGTCGGCAAATACGTCGAATACAATCAGCCTTACGAAGTGGAATTTATCAAGGGCGACTGGCGGGTACACTCCTCGCAGCTCGACTACTGGACGCCCACCAACGGCGCGGCCAACCACGCCACGCTGCACTATTCGGCGGGTGGTAGCACCGAGAACCTGTTCTGGGGCGGGGGCGAGGCCGACCGCGGTTTCGACATCATGGTCGAGAATCGCTTCTGGCGCAACGCCGACTACCTGCGCCTGAAGGAGGTTTACGCGGCTTACACCTTCAATTCCAAGACGTTGAAAAGAGTGCTGGGTACCAACAGCCTGCTCTTCTTCGTGACCGCCAACAACCTCTGGACCAAAACCAAGCTGATCGAGGGCGACCCCGAGCGTAAGGACTTCAACCAGGGCTTCTATCCCCAAATGACCCAGATCAAATTTTCCATCCGGGCCTTATTCTAAAATCACAACTTTTATGAAAATCAAAAAGCTGGGTGCGATATTTTTCGCCGCCGCGCTGGTGCCGATTATCATGGCATCGTGCAAAAAAGACTTCCTGGACCAGTCGCCGGAATCGGGCCTTGTCACCGACGAAGTGTTTGGTAAATACGACAACTTTAAAAGGTTTTTCGACGCCGTTTACGAAGGAACCAACAAAGATGGCAACAACTGGCGCGACTATAACCTCAAGACCGCCTTTTCGCTCTACTTCAATTTCTGGGACCAGAAATACACCCTGGAATCGCTCACGGACATGAGCGACATGGGCCGCTCGATGGACGCGCAGGTGATTAAAGCCGGTTCGATCTCGGCGGTAATCAACAAAATGACTTACGACCCCGCCCGGCGTCCCATCCTGGGTTCCATGTTCCAGATTATCCGCATCTGCAATATGTCGTTGGCCAACATCGACAAATTGCAGGGTGTGAACGCGGAGGACATCAATGATTTCAAGGGGCAGGCGCACTTCGACCGTGCCTTTGCCCACTTCACGCTGTTCCGGCTGTGGGGGCCCATGCCGTACCTGACCACCGTGATCGGTGCCGAAGATCCGTGGGACATTGCCCGTCTTTCCAAGCGCGAGACCCTGGTACGCATCGCGGCGGACCTGGACTCGGCGGCGACGTTCTTCGAGAAAGCCGACGTAATGCGCCGCGATCCCGGTCCCGGCGTGGCGGGGCATCTCAACAGCCCCAACCAGTTCCGGCCCAGTGGCGTGGCGGCCAAGGCCATGAAAGGCCGCGCTCTGCTGTACGCCGCCAGTCCGCTCAACAACGAGCAGGGAGCCAAGGATTGGGAAGCGGCGGCGGTGGCCAACTGGGAGGCGATCAAGCTTGCCGAGCGTTTCGGCTATGACCTGCTGCCGCTGGCCGACTACAAGAAAAACTACATTGGTACCACCTATTCCAACGAGCAGCTCTGGGCTTGGTACGCGGGTACTATGTCCTACAATACCGGTAACTTGGCGGCTTTGAACAACGGCATTTTCGGCAGTTCAAAAAATAGCTTCTCCGGCGAGTCACCCACGCAGAATACCGTCGATAAGTTCGAGACTAAATGGGGCGAACCGCTGAATACCGCCGCCGACCGCCAAGCCGCCACCGCTGCTGGCCACTACAACGAGCAGGATCCTTACGCCAACCGCGATCCCCGTTTTTACATCGACATTATTTACAACACGGCTCCCATACCCGGTTACGGCAAAGCCCAAATCTACTACGAAACCGTTGATGGGGCCGCCAAATACGGTGATTTATTGGATCAGTCCTACTCCGGAATTACCAAGACGGGTTACTACCTGCGCAAAACCTGGGGCGAACAGAGCGTTAAGAATAAAACCACTCCCCAATACACCGATCCAATCATTCGTCTGGGCGAGTTGTACCTCAACTACGCCGAAGCCGCCAACGAAGCCTACGGTCCCGGTGGCATGGCCCCCGGCGCGGGTATGACCGCCCTGCAGGCGCTCAACAAAATCAGGAAGCGAGTGGAAATGCCCGAGGTGCTGGCTGCCTACACAGCTTCCAAGGATGCCCTTCGGGCGCGGATCAAGAACGAGCGGACTATCGAACTGTGCTTCGAGGGAGGACACTACTACCATGATATCCGCCGCTGGAAAGATGCCCCGGAAGTGATGACGGGTACGCTCATCGGTGTGGACATCGAGAAGGTGCCGGTCAGCAAGACCTACCCTACGGGCTTCAAGTACATCCGCCAGGCCATACCCGCCACCCGGCAGGTCAAGTGGAAGGAGGCTATGTACTACCTGCCCTTCAATACCGACGATACCTACAAAATGAGAAAATTCACCCCCAACGCCGTTTGGTAGCCACAACTCTCTAAATCGACCGTTATGCGATCAACTATTACTAACACCTTTCGTGGCTTAATGGCCTTGCTGGTGCTTTGCCTTTGGGCTCAAGTACCCGCTAACGCTCAGAACAAGCCGAAAAAAGCCAAACCCGTCAGCGTCAACCTTCAGGTAACCGACGAACAGGGCAATCCTATTCCCAACGCCGCCATTATCGTTGGGGAAGGCAACCTCCACGCCGAAACGAACGAATTGGGTATTTTCTCCTTTCAGGCAGTGCCCGATAACTTCGTGACTGTGACTTCCTACGGTTATACCAGGTCCGTCGCTTTGGTCGGTACGCTGTTGAACGACAACGTCGTGATGCTCAAAAAGTCTAAGCTTTTCAACAACGCGGAGGACGAAGTGCCACTACCGTTCATGAATTTTAAGCGGCGCAAGCTTTCCGGTGCATACAGTGTGCTACGAACCTCCGATTTGGAAAAGTATCCGACCAACGACCTGCGAAATGCTTTTACCGGGTTAGTGCCGGGTCTCGAAGTCATCGAGCGCGATGGCTCCACCGGACTTAACGCCGAGGAAGAACTGGGCAACTACCGCATATCGGAAAAGATTGGTCTCGCCACGCGGGGCCGCAGCCCGATTTTTATCATCGACGATGTTCCGACCGACATTACCGAGATGCCCCTCGACCCGCAGGAAATCGAGTCAGTGACGGTGATCAAGGATATCGTTGGTAAAGCTATGCTGGGTCCTCGGGGCGCGGATGGTATCATTTACATCAAAACCAAGCGCGGCAAAGCCAACGAGCGTGTCCTGACCGTCAACGCCGAGCAGGGTGTAAGCCGGGTGGATCGCTTTCCGGGCTGGGCGTCCGGGGCCGACTACGCCCGACTGAACAACCAGGCCCGCACCAACAGCGGCCTGACGCCTTTGTACGATGATACGGCCATTGGTGAATACGCCAAGAACGATCCGTACAGCTTCAAATACCCCAGCGTGGACTATCGCCAGATGATGCTGAAAGATTCCAAATCGTTCCGCCGGGTGAACCTTGCCTCGACGGGCGGCAACGAAACGGTGCAGTACGGGGCGTACCTGGGCTACAATGGGGAAGGCGATATTTTTAATCTGGGTAAAATTTCGGATTACAACCGCATCAACGTCCGGTCGAATATCGACGTCAAGATCAACGATCTAATTAAGGTCAAGGTCGATTTCTTCGGCGGTCTGAACATTCGCCGTTCGCCCAATTACGGTTATAATTCCAATTTTACCAATGACAATGGAAATACCAATACTGCCTTGGATCTGGTCGAGTTCAACTCGGCGATCGGCGACATCACCGACACGCCGCCCATCGCTTTCCCGATTTACGCCGCCAATGGCGACAACGCCCAAGCACCCTGGTACGCCGTGAGTCCCAACACCGCCTTTCGTGATAACCCCATCGGCAACCTGGTTCACAACGGCTACTACAACGAAACCGGCCGTACCGGAGCTTCCAACCTGACTTTCGATTACGATTTGAAAGAGGTTCTGCCGGGTTTGAAATCCAAGACCTTCGTGGGCTTCAACATCTTTAACAGCGTCCGCATCGGTAAGGCCGAAAACTACCTCGCCTACATCGTGACGCCCGGAACGACGGCGTCCGGGGCCGACACCGTCAGCTTGTCTAAAGTACACGATGGTACCGATTTGGCCGAACAAGCCAAACTGCACGACTACTATTCGCAGCGTTTTGTGGTGTACGAAAACCTCAGCTATGAAAAGCAGTGGGGCAACCACGATTTGCAAATAGGGGCCACCTATTATTTGGGCAAGGTGTCGAAGAATGGAGTCGAGGAACCGCAACGGCAGCAAAACGCTATAATGACAGGAGTTTATTCGTTGAAAGACAAGTACTTCGTGCAGGGCGTTCTGAACTACGCGGGGAGTTCCAGCTTCGGCAAAGGAAAGCGTTATACGATGTTTCCCTCGGTGGGATTGGGTTGGGTAATTTCGGAGGAAAGCTTCCTGTCCAACGTCAAAGCCATCAACTACCTGAAAATTCGGGCTGAAGCGGGTATCTTGGGCTACGAAGCCTTTCAACAGCCCTTTCTTTACCTGGATCGCTGGGGCGTCAATTCCTCCGGCACAAACTTTGGCCCCTATTCCACCAACCAATGGTTTGGCAGCAGCACCGATAACTCCGTGTACCGCACCACCCCCAACCGCATCGGAAATCCCGATCTGACCTGGGAGACTCGTAAGGAATTCAGCGTGGGCGTGGATGCTTTGTTATTCAACCGCAAGATTTCGATCGAGGCCAATTACTACAACAACCTCCGCGATGGCATCGTGACGCAATTATTCAATACCATTCCCCTCACGGCGGGCATCGCTAATGCCCGGCCCTGGTTCAACTACAACAAGATCAGGTACCACGGTTTAGAAACATCCCTACAGTATTCAGATAAAATCGGTGCGCTGCGGTTCTCGGTCGGCGGCAACGCCACGGTACAGAATAGTGAAATTCTGAAATACGACGTACCCAATTACCGCTTCGACTACCAGTCCCGCGTCGGTCAACCATTCGACGCCTACTACGGCCAAACTTACCTGGGTAAGTTCGGCAGCGACGCCGAGACGCAGGTCGTGCCGCAGATTTACGACGAAAGCCTGCAAAAGGGCGACCTTAAGTATCAAGACAAAAACGGCGACGGCGTGGTGGACGATAACGACCAAAGCCGAATCGGCCACACCATTCCCCGCTTGTTCTATGGTCTCAACCTGCGGGTCGGCTACCGGAATTTCGATTTAACGGTCATCGGTACCGGCCGGGCCGGGTACGACATTCCGCTTACCAATAAGTATTTCTGGAATGGCTGGGGTGATAATAATTATTCTAATTTCACCCGCGATAATGCAGGTGGTGATGCTCCAAACCAGACGTATTATAAGGTGAACAACAACTTCATAGGATCGGATTTTTGGCTGCGCAACGGTAATTTCTTTAAAATCCAAAATGTGGAGTTGGCCTACAACGTCCCGCTGGGGGCGGGCAACTTGGTGGGCATTCGCA
Source organism: Cytophagales bacterium (assembly GCA_038235275.1). Lineage (GTDB taxonomy): Bacteria > Bacteroidota > Bacteroidia > Cytophagales > Spirosomataceae > Persicitalea. The sequence goes on from JBBSUC010000072.1 coordinate 18,967, forward strand.
GCCTGCGCGTTTACGCGCGCGGGGCCAACCTGCTAACCCTTTCCAAAATAAAAGATGTCGATCCCGAGTCCATTAACTCCGGCGTCACGGTCAACCCCTTGTTCACGACCGGTACGATTGGTGTCAAACTTACTTTTTAACGCAACTCGCTATGAAATTGAAATATACCGGCGCGACAGGCGTCGCTTTCGTTATTGTAATCGGAACGCTGTTGGCTTCCTGCGTCGATTACCTTGACCCTTACCCCAACGGCAACCGGGACTCAGAGGATCTCTGGCAGTATCAGGATATGGTGCAGGGCCTGGTGGGCCAATGCTACGACTACATGACCCGCAACTACGACGATGCCGAGGGTGTGTACCTGGACGGAGCTTCTGATGACGTGGTAATCACGAGTACCACCAACAGCATGAGCCGCCTGGCGACGGGTTCTTTGCCTACCAGCCTAGACCCCTTTCGAGGCTACTGGGATCGCGATTACCGGGCCATTTACTCAGTCAATCTATTCCTGAAAGACCGCCGGGGCTACAACACGCGTTTCTTGGTCAACCCACACCTGGATAGTTTAGTGAAAAACCGCTTGCAGGGCGAAGCCTTTGCTTTGCGGGCATGGTTCCAGTGGGATTTGCTCCAAAAGTTTGGCGGTAAAGGCATGGACGGGCAGATGCTGGGGTATCCCATTTTGCTGGAACCCGTCGATATTGGTAAGGAGGTTAATTTTGCCCGCAGCCCCTACGATGACTGCGTGAAGCAAATCCTGGCCGATTGCGACTCAGCCTACAAGTACCTGCCCATCGCCCACCGGGATTATCTGGTGCCAAACTCCAACGATCGAACCTACGCCGGAGCCCGCTACTGGGGCCGCTTTGACGGCATCACCACCCGCGCCATCAAAGCACAAGTATATCTAACCTGGGCGAGTCCCCGCTTCAATCCCGGCAATGACGTGACGCGCTGGGACATGGCGGCCAAAAACGCCAAGGAGGTGATGGACTTCAAAACCACTACCGACGCGGTCAGCAAGGGCTTCACCAAAACCAAGGCGGTCAACTGGTTCGATCCCAATTTTCCGGGCATCGTGTTCGGCTCCCGCGATGAGGACAACAGCGACGTGATGGAAAGGATGTTCTATCCGGGCGGCTTCCAGGGAACCGGCTCGGTGGGGGCCACGCAGGAGTTGGTCGATGCCTTCCCGATGAAGAACGGCTACCCAATCACCGATTCCAAGAGTGGCTACGATCCCGCCAAGCCCTACGACAACCGCGACCCAAGGTTTTACAGTACGATTTTTTACAATAATGCCAAAGCTGTGAGAATCAACTCCACTAACGTCATGTACACCTTCGAGAATTGGCTTGGGGGCAAAGATGCCGCCGGACCTACGGTCAACAGCCGCACCAACTACCACATCAAAAAAATGGTGTTCATGGGCCTCAATTTCTCCGACAACTCTGTCAACCGGCAGCCCCACGCCAAGTTCTTTATTCGCTGGTCGCACATGGTGCTGGCTTTCGCCGAGGCGGTCAACCAAGTAGAAGGTCCCAATGGCAGCAAGTACGGACTATCGGCCAAAGAAGCGATGGGTTACCTCCGCTCCCGCGACAATACCGAGGGCAAGGGCTTCACTACCGATCCTTATTTAGCCGAAGTAGCCAGCGCGGGTAAAGCAGATTTCACTGAATTCGTCCATAACGAAAGAAGGCTGGAACTATGCTTTGAGGGACAGCGCTTCTACGATATCCGCCGCTGGTCCACGACTCTGGAGCCGCTCAACCAGCCCGTTCACATGGCCAGAATCACCAAAACCGGCGATAATAGCTTTACCTACGACCTGAACGCACCGGTAGAAACGCGCTCGTTCAAATCGGCTTACCTGCCCATTCCTTACGACGAAGTCCTGAGGATGAGCAGCATCGTGCAGAACGAAGGCTGGGATGCCTGGAAGTAAGCGGCCAAACTATCAATCAAGAAATTATTTCAATTTGATATGAAAAAGAAAATACTCCTTTCCCTGTTACTACTGGGTACGCTCAGTTCTTGCTACAAAGATTACATCGAAAATTTCGATTACACTGCCATCTATTTTCCCTACCAGACCAACGTCCGTACGTTCGTAGTGGGAGAAGGCATGTCGATTGAAGTCGGTGCGGCCCTGGCCGGGGTGCGTGACAACACCCGCGATCGGCTGGTCAATTTTACGATGGACAGTAAGCTAATCACTGACGACATTCTGGAAACCATGAAGAACGGCACCAATCACGTGAAAGCCGGGGTGGCTTCGGTGAAGCAACTGATGATGTTGCCCAGCAACTATTTCACCATTTCCAGCAATAACCAGATGATTATCAAGAAAGGGACCTATTCGGGAACGGTAACCATCAAGGCCGATTCGGCAGCATTTTTGGCCGATCCGGCCACCCTCAACGCGACTTACGTACTGCCTTTTTACATCAATTCCGCTGACGCTGATTCCGTGGCGTCGGATAAGCGTTACGCAGTTATCGGCCTGCGGTACGAAAATATGCTATTCGGCAACTATTGGCATGGCGGCGTGACTACCGTGAAGGATTCGACGGGCAAAGTGGTGAGTACGACGAACTACTACACGACCATTCCTTCGCCGGAAGTAAAGGTGCTAAACCTGAAAACGGTAGCACCTAACGCGTTAGTGACAAACTTAGTAAGTGACCAAAAGGGCTCTTTTCAGATTGCGCTGGACGGAAACAATATCGTAGTCAGCCAGGCCAAAGGTTCTAAAATAGTGGTGCTGCCCGACGGCCCAAGTACTTTCAACCGTCCCAAATTATTGCAGGATCGGAAGCTGTATTTGAAATACAAATACGCCAACGCCGACGGTACTACCTCCTACGCTACGGACACGCTTACGTTCCGTAACCGTATCCGCGACGGCGTCAACGAATGGCAGGACGAGAATCCCTCGCATTACTGAGTTTTGTTCAAGGTTCAAAGTTCAGAGTTGACGCTAAACTTTGAACCTTGAACCCTGAACTATTTAATTTTAAACTGCTTATCGTCAATCCCTTTATTGAGTTTGATGGATTGCGTTTCGGAACTCATCTCGAACTGACCGAATTTACGGCTGCTGGTAAAAGGGAATTTGATGCCATTGACGGCTTTGTAATCGCCGTAGTTGAACTCGGCCTGTTGCTTGCCGCGCGGTGATTCCATCGTGGTGGTACGCCGTATTTTCAGGCCGGAATCTTTATCGAAGAAGTCGTGCCAGGTGTTCCCATTGGCAGTTAACTCCAGGTCGTAAGCATCTTTACTGGCCATCTTTTCGATCCCCACCAATTTCTTTTCTACGCCCAGCGAATCGTAAAGCATTTCAGGGAAAGGCATATTTTGCATGAATTCCTGATATGCTTCCTTACCTTCTTTGGTCGTGGTTTGACCGCGCATGGAGCGCGAGAGCGTCGTGCCGTCATAGGTCGTGCCACCCGCCTCGTTGCCCATCATGTAGGAAGTCTGCTTGAATTTGTTGGGCATTTTCAGCTTCGTTTCCGTTTCCATCGTGCGCCCCTGAATATCGGTTGTCGCGCTGATGGTTATGTCCTGGATGGTGCGGATTTTGTCTTTGCCTCCCACGGCGGTCAGGTACTTGTCAATAACGGCATCGGCGGTCGTAAGGTCTTGCGCCAGACTGGTCAGGCTCAGCAGCGTACCAAGGATTATTCCAAAAATGGGTTTGTGTTTCATGTCTTTGTTTCTATTTGTTTTTTTGAAACAAATGTAAAGAAATAGGGGATCAAAACATCAGCAGATAGACCCCCGCCCCGGCCAGGTAGCCAATCATCGCCAGGAAGGCAATTTTCTTTAAATACCAAATGAAATCCAGTTTCTCGATGCCCATCACGGCCACGCCCGCCGCTGAGCCGATAACGAGCATACTGCCGCCCGTGCCGGCGCAGTAGGCCATGAATTCCCAAAGTTTGTGGTCGGTGGGGTAGGTGCTGAGGTCGTACATTCCCATGGCTGCTGCCACCACCGGAACATTGTCCACGATGGCCGAAACGGCCCCGATAACCACCACGATTACGTCCAGATTCCCGACCATCGCGTCGAGCCGCCCCGCCAGGTCGCTTAGGACATGGGTAGCTTCCAGGACGCCAACGGCAGCCAAAATTCCCAGGAAAAAGAGGATGCTGGGGACGTCAATTTTGCTGAGGGCGTAGGCCGGGGTGTAGGGGAGGCGGTCTTCTTCGTCCTTATCTTTATGCAGGATTTCGGAAAGAACCCATAAGGCCCCCAGCGACAGTAGCATCCCCATGTAAGGCGGCAGGTGGGTGACGGTCTTGAATACCGGAACGAACAGTAGGCCGATGACGCCCGCATAAAGCATCAGCCGTCCCTGCCCTCGCGATACGCCATTCTCGGCGTCGAAAACGGGAGAAGCAACGCTGCCCGGCTCGATAGGAATGGCCTTCAAGCTGCCTTTCATGGCAAAAGTCATATACAGCAGCGGCACGGCCAGCGAGACCATGCTGGGGATGATTAGGTTGGCGATGATGGCAAAAGTACTGACCTGCCCGCCGATCCAAAGCATGGTCGTGGACACGTCGCCGATGGGTGACCAAGCCCCGCCGGAGTTGGCCGCGATGATGATCATGCCCGCCATGAGCTTGCGTTGTTCGCCTTCGGGCATTATTTTGCGCAGCAACGACACCATGACAATGGAGGTCGTCAAGTTGTCGAGCAGGGCGGAGAGGAAAAACGTAAGGATGCAGATAATCCAGAGTAGCGAAACGGGATTGCGCGTTTTGATGCGCTCAGTGATGATGGCGAAACCTTCGTGGGCGTCGATCAGCTCCACGATAGTCATTGCGCCCAGCAGGAAAAATAGGATTTCGGAAATCTCGCCGAGGTGCGCCGACAACTCTTCTACGACCAATTCGGTCTCAGAACTGTACAGCACGTAAGCTGTCCAGCAAAGCACACCCGTGATGAGCGCCGAAGCAGTTTTGTTAACTTTGATGGTTTCTTCAAGGGCAATCGCCAGATAACCAACGACAAAAATGATGATGATAGTAGTAAGCATTTATATTTTTTAAACTTTAGACTTCAGACTCTTGACTTCTAGTTTTAAAGGCTTCGTGGTTCGGGTTCCTTTCTTGTGGGTAATGGGGTTGGCTTTTTATCCCTTTGTTTTTGTAAAGAATAAAAAGCCGGGGGAAAAGCTACTCCATCACGAGTGCATTCATTTGCAACAGCAGCTTGAAATGGGGTTTTTGCTTTTCTATATTTGGTATTTCGTCGAGTACTTCATTCGGTATCTGCATTACCGAGACCATTATCTGGCCTACCGTAACATTTCTTTCGAGCGGGAAGCATTTCGCCACGAATCAACTCCGGCGTACCTGCGGGAGCGTCGGTTCTGGGCTTTTCGGAATTTCCTCTAACTCTTCGTCGGTTTCTTCTTCCTCCGGTGGCCCTTTGTAGGTCATCACAGCCAGCATCATAGTAATGGCCGTGATGATGACGGTAATCATCAGAATTCCCTTGCGAAAGCCCACGACCATGTACTGTTCCGGGATGGTGAGGAAAAGCAGCACAGTAATTAACCCACGCGGGGCGATATAGAGCAGCGGGCTCAGGTTGCCCCGGAACGTCGTTGTCAGCGTCAGGAAGCGTGTACCCAGTATGGCCAGCAGGATCAGGATACTCACGATCCAGGCGTCGAGATCGGCAAATTCGCTTAGGTCGGCCGAGTAGCCGAAAATCAGGAAGAAAAAGGTACGAATCACGAAGGCACTCTCAGCGGTAAGCTGTTTGAATTGCTCCAACTCTCCCTCGAAAAGGTCGTTTTTCAGGTAATTGTTTAGTTTCCCCCGAACAAATAATTCGGTATTATTCAAAAACAGTCCGAAGATTAAAATTGCCAGCAAAGAGGATAGATGGTAATACTTGCCTACGGCATAAATCAGGAACAGCACCGAAATAATGGGCAGGTACTTGACGTGATGACTGATACGGGCAATGAGATACAACAGCACAAAACACGAAATGGCCGAGATAATTACAATGAGCACCGTGCTTTTCAAAAACTGCCCGGCTGACTCCCAACCCGAATTACTGGGCAGCACCAAAATGTTGAAGAGCATCAGCCCCAGGATGTCCGACAGCGAGGATTCATACACCATGTATTCCCGCCTTCGCTTCTCTAAACCACTGACACTGGGAATGGCCACCGCACTGCTGATGATGGCAAAGGGGGTAGCCGTAACCACCGCATTGTAGAAGCTTTCGCCCAACAAAAGGTAAAAAATGCCGGCAATAACCAGCATGCTTAGGACCAGCCCGAGGAAGGCGGAAATCAAGGTGCGGCCGATCAGCTTATGCTTGCCACCACTGAGTTCGAGGTCGAGTCCCCCTTCCAGTACAATCAGAATTAGTCCAATGGTACCGAGCGTGGGCAGAAGCACATCCACGCCGGGTATCTTTACGTCGAAGTAGTCGGTAACTTGTCGGCCGATCATGCCCGTTGCCAGGAGCATGACGACGGAGGGGAGTTTGGTGCGGTTGCTGATGAGGTCGAAAGCGTACGACAACAGCACCGTGCAACTTAGGATTATAATTAATATCGAAATATCCATAAATACGGATAGTGGGTTGTGTTCAAGGTTGCAATGATACGAAAATTGCCCCTGAAAAGGGGCAATTGGCCTTAATTCGGCGGGCAGTTTACCAACCCATTGGCGGACAGTAAATCGCCGCTCGGTTGTTGAATCGGAAGCCCAGCATAATCTCGTGGCTACCCGAAGAAACCGCGTTGATAGCCGAAAGTGGATACTCGTAAGCGTAGTTGAGCGCAAAGTTGGGCGATAGAGCCATGCCTACTACTGCGCCAAAGCTATCGCTCATCCGGTACTGCACTCCGCCCCAAAGGCGGTCGGCGTATTGAATCCTCAGTTGACCGTCCACCGAAAGCGGGGCTTTACCCACATTTTTGACCCAAACCTGCGGAATAAGCGCCCACTCTTCGGCAACATTCAGGCGGTAAGCAGCCGTGAGGTAGTAGTGCGGGAGCAGTTTGCTGGCGACTCCCCCCCCGGCGGGCGTGGCGTAGGCCAGGGAAACCGCCAGTGGCGAAAGCACTGAGACACCACCCCAAAAGTTGCCTTTTCGGACCAACATTCCCGCTGAAAAATAGGGCCTAAGTACCGAAATTCGTCCATCGGGCAGAATAGGGTCAGAAGGCGTAGCGGTAGTGATGCGGTCGAAGCGGAAGTTGTATTGCAAAATCCCCGCCCCTAAGCCCGCCGACAATTGCCAGTCGCCCGCCAGGCTCAGGTGAGCCGCTCCCGTCAGTTGGGCGAGGTTGCGCTCAGTAGGTCCGGTGCGGTCGGCCAGCAGCACGGCCCCCGCGCCGAAGCGCCACGACCCGACGGGCGGAGTGGGGGACAAGCCGTTCCGGTTGGCGTAACGCGGCGTGCGGGTGGTGGTTTGTACCTTATCACCGTAGCCGATGGGTGTGTGAACCGTTAGGTAAGCGGTGTTAGGGGCATCGTCCAGGCCCATCCATTGACGGCGGTAGCTGAGCCGGACATCAGCAAAATCGTAGGACCCCGACAGCGCGGGGTTTACCACAAAAGGATTGAGCGTATAGAGGCTGCCCTGCGGCAGTTGCTGAGCCTGAGCCTGTCCTATCGTCCACAACCAACCTCCCCAAAGCAGCCAGGCTTTGCTTCTCATCCAATCACGTTTTTTCGGTAAAGGTAACGAAAGGGATAAGAAGCAAAAACTGGGCCGGGTTCAGAACTTTCAAGCTAATTTTCGGGGTATAAGCAGATTGAAATTTTCGTCAACTATTGAGACCACTCCGTTGGTTCGCGGTCCCAGCGATGTTGTTTCAGTTTTTCCAATAAATCTGCTGAAAGCGCCTTTCCGTCGCTGGCCGCGATGTTGGCTTTAACGTGCGGTAGTTTTCGCATACCGGGAATAGTGGTGGCGACATCGTCATTGGCCAGGATGAAGCGCAACGCCATTTCAGGCATGGTCATGCCCGCAGGAATGAGCGGTTTCAGCGCGTCGGCGTGTTCGACGCTGCTGTTCAGGTTTTCCGGCACGAAGTAAGTGGAGCGCCAGTCGTTATCGGGAAAGGTCGTCTCTTTGGTAAACGTCCCCGTCAGCGTACCTTCGTCGAACGGTACGCGGGCGATGATGCCGACATCGTGCTTTTCACACAGCGGGAAAAGATGGTCTTCGGGGTTTTGGTCAAAAATATTGTAAATCACCTGCACGGCATCGATAAGGCCGGTTTTGATCGTTTCCAGCGAATTGTCCGGCTCCCAGCGGTTGACACTGATGCCCCAGGCCTGCACTTTACCCTGCTGCGTCAGCTTCTGAATGGCTTCTTTCCACTCGTCGCGCCCGGCCCAATGGTCTTCCCACACGTGGAACTGCATGAGGTCGATGGTTTCGACGTTTAGGTTTTTCAGGCTTTTTTCGGTGTATTCCACGATGTAGTCGGTAGGAAACACCTCGTCTAGCGAAAAGGCTGACTGCGAGGGCCAAGTCCGGTTTTTGGGCGGAATTTTGGTGGCAGCGTAGAGTTTTTTGTCGGGATTCCGCTTCATCAATTCACCCAGAATCTGCTCGCTCTTGCCCTCGGCATAGCCCCAGGCGGTATCAAAAAAGTTGCAGCCCAACTCCACGGCCAGGTCGAGCGAGGCGCTCACTTCCTCAATGTCGGAGCCAGTCCAGCCCGCCAGGCCCCACATGCCGTAGCCTATCTCGCTCACTTGCCAGTCGGTACGGCCAAATCTTCGGTATTGCATATTCGTTTTATTAGATTAGAGTTGATATTGATTTCCGCAAATTAAGGGAAATATGGCTCAGGTTACTGTACCCGAAGAAAACTGGGATGAAAAACAAAAAG
>JBBSUC010000073.1:0-27590 GCA_038235275.1 Cytophagales bacterium
CCGTTGCATTTATTACTTGAATCCAGGGTTTAGAAATATAATAACTTGAAAATTTTAATTCTTTTGCTTTTGCTTGTGAGTCGAGACGAGATTTAACAATATGCAAGACAACTCCTGAAATAATGCCTCCAATAATGGAACCAAATCCAATGCCTGTAAGCCACTCATAGAGAATTCGAAAAATATTGGGCATACCTCAATTATTTCATAATATGTCAACGAAAAAACCTTCCACATCTAAATCTCGATTTGAAATAAAGATTGCTTCCCACTCACGTTTACAACCTGATTCGCCCCGAAAAAAAGCCCACAATCGGCCTATGTCACAGACTCGATCGATAGCATCCAGATTACATATCAGGAAGAGCCATCAGCCTTAGCCCACCAACAAAACCGAAAAATAAGCAAAAATTTCCCACTTCCTACTAACCCGCCACCTTTTCCGCCTTCAGCCTCTCCTTCAACTGCACCAACTCATCGCGGTACCTTGCCGCTTCCAGGAAGTCCAGGTCCTTGGCGGCGGTTTCCATTTTGCGTTGGGTTTCGGCGATGAGTTTTTGGAGTTCGCCCTTGCCCATGTATTGGATGACGGGGTCGGCGGCGATGCGGATTTCGTCGGGCTCGACGTACATCTTCCTGACTTTGGAGTCGGCGATGGAGGTTTTGACCCAAGATGGCTTCGCGCGATTTCAGGATGGTGAGCGTCGTGACCAGCACCCGCTCGCCGCGCTTGACACGGATGTCGATTTCGGACAGCAGGTCGTCGATTTGGTTGAGGCTGGGCCGCACGTCGATTTCGGGGTCGAGCAGGCCGGTGGGGCAAGTTTTCATCAAGCAACAGCCGCATATAATTGATCTATATGCTTGGCATTCAGCAAGCGGTTGGCGCAGTCCAGTAAAGCTACGGCCTGAGCCTTGGTAACAGTGGGGAAATCATCCAAGAACTCATCCAGCATTACCCTAGCCTCCAAATGGTCAAACAAGCTTTCGATGGGGACTCGGGTACCTTTGAATACAGTTTGCCCACCCAGAATATCCTGGTCGATGGTAATGATCTCTGTAATGCTGATAGCTGGCTTCAGTTTGGTGAATAAATGTACTGAAAGAAAAACAAAAAAGCCTTTACAACTATTGTTCGGCATGGTGTTTCGCCATTCTATCCCCCAGTTCGGCGTAGCCTTCCGCAGTTGTTACTACTTCCTTTTCAAGGAACTCAAATACTCCACCAAACCCGTCAAATCCGCCGTACTCATAGCGTCTTGCAGGCCAGAAGGCATCATGGACTCATCAAGTTCCTTCATCGACTTCACGTTGGACATCTTGTATTCCTGGGTAGTGCCGCCGGGGAATTTCATGATGAGGTCGGTTTCAGTTTTGCTGGACACAATGCCAGTGACCGACGAGCCGTCCTTAAACTTTACCTCCCAGCCTTCGTAGCCGAAGCTAATGCCCGCGCTGGGTTGATAAATGGCCAAGTACTCGGCTTCTTTGGGGAGTTTGCTGCCGATTTCGGAGAGCTTGGGGCCGAAGTCCGCGCCTTCGCCGTTAACCTGGTGGCAAGTAGCGCAGTACATTTTGAAGGTTTCCTTACCCTTGGCGGCGTCGCCCTTCATCTGGGCGAGTTCCGTCACGGGTGGGTGCTTCTGGACATTGGCCGTGCCGCCGTCCAGGTATTGGGCCGCTTCGGCCCGCACAGCTTTGCGCCACGAGCCGCTTACGCTCTGCACCCCGGCGGCTTTCAGTTCGCCCGTCAGCTTATTCTCTTTTAAGAGGTTGAGAACCATATCCTCGCCATCCTGGCTGCCGCCGATGGCCCGCGTGGCTTCGCGGCGCAGGGTCAGAGGTCGCTTGCTGTCCAGGGCCACCGTGCTGAGAATGTTCAGCGACTCCTTGCTGCCTACGCTGCGGATGGAAGCGAGGGCGGCCCCGGCTTTCTGAATGTCACTGCCTTTGAGCAAACTCCAGATCATGGGCGCGCCGCCCTGCGCCAGCAAAATGCGGCCCGCGTCGCGACCGACGGCGTCGTAGGGTTTGGTGATGGCCAGTTCGAGCAAGCGCTTGTTTTCGCTGGGCATCCCGTACCGATCGATTAGTTCGACGTACTCCGGCGTTCCGTAGGTCGCGTCCAAAAGATTTTGCAGCGCCGTCAGTGCCTTAGGCGATTTTTTTACAAAATCAGGATCAAGGTGCCGCAACACCAGTTTATTGATTTCGATTTGGTTGGCCGCTTTGCCTTCCATGAGTTTCAGCAAAGCTTCTGATTTCTCTTTGCTGCCGGGATTGAAATCGAAGGCCCGGAAATACCGCAGCCGACTTTTCAAATCCAGCGATGCGTCGCCCGCCAGCGAGGCCAGCAGCGGCACGGCCTCAGCGGTGCGGGCCCGCCAAACGATGTCTTTTCCGGCGGCAGTAGCCAGCGGATTTTCTCCGGCCCCTTGCAGCCAGGCGTCGAAGAAGCGATCCCACTGTCCGGCGGCCCCGATGCCCAGGGCTTCGAGGTACCAACGGTCTTTTCCGTCGTACTGATTGGCCAGTTCGGCCCAGAGTTCGGCGGCTTTTTCTGATTTATTGTTGTGCAGGGCCAAAATACACTCGCGGCGGACTTGCGGGTCGGCATCGTCGGCCAGTTGGGCGATAGTCGCGAAATGATCGCCCGGCAGTTCCATCGTGGCCCGCAGCGCGGTGATGCGCAGGTCGGGATTGAATGCTTTCAGGGCTTTTTCCAGGCTGGGAGAAGACACTCCTTCGATTTTGCTCAATATCCACAAAGCCCGCGCCCGCATCCGGGGATTGGCATTGTCGTCGTTGAATAGCTTATTCAGTTGCGGCACCGCCTTATTGCCCATGTTTTTCAAAGCATTCCAGGCCAGGTAGCGCACCGACATATTCGGATTTTGCAGGGCTTCCACCGCGCCCTCGGCGTTGGTGACGTCCATCGTCGGAATGCGGTAAGCCGTGTTGGCTGGAGCCACGCGGAAAATGCGCCCCCGTTTTTGGTCCCCCGCCTGGTGACCACCCACGCCGGGATCGTACCAGTCGGCCACGATGAGCGAACCGTCGGGAGCCACGCACACGTCCGACGGCCGGAACCACTGGTCACGCTTGCCTTCCAGCACGTTTTCGATTTTGGCGGTGTAGCCCGCGCCGTCTTTCTGGACAACGTACGAACGAACCACGTTCGGTCCCGCGTCGCAATGAATCATTTGATCCTGAAATACTTTGGGCAGCATTCGGCCTTCGTAGATGACCATGCCCGTGGGCGAACCCGCCCCCGTTTGTAGCAAGTTGGGTACCACGCCGGGGTCATTGAGGTGCCAGTGACGCAGCGGAATAGAATCCTCCATATTGGTGCGGTTGGCGCGCCAGCCCGCTTTGGTCATCTCGTCCTTGTAGCCATAGTTGCCGTAGGGCATCACGTAGTTGATGCGGACGCCCCGGTTGCCGTCGTCGTCGTTGTCCGACTGCCACATGGTGCCGTAGCTGTCGATGGCAACCTCGTAATTATTCCGAAAATTGTTGCCCAAAATCTCGGCGTTGGTAAAGTCGGGATCGCAGCGAAAAACCATACCCTCCTGGTTTTTCTTAAAATCCAGTGGCTTTCCGTCTTTACCGACGACTGGTTTGCCTTTTCCGTCGAGCAGTTGCCCGCCCGCGTTACCGAAGTTGAAGTAGAGCTTGCCGTCCGGTCCGAAGACGAAGGCGTGCATCCCGTGGTCGTGCTGTATTCCCTCAATGCCCTCAAAAATCACCTCTTTTTTGTCGGCCTTGTCATCGCCGTCGGTATCGGTCAGCAGCCACACGTAGGGGCTTTGCGATACCAATACTTTATTGCCCATGACCAGAATGCCCAGCGGCGCGTTCACTTCCGGCCCCTGGTAAAAAACTTTACTCTTATCGGACTTGCCATCGCCATCGGTATCTTCCAGAATCACGATGCGATCCCCCTCCGAGTTGGTAGGATTACCATTGATGGCGGGGCGATAGTTGTAGGCTTCGCACACCCACACACGACCCCGGTGGTCCACGTCGATATTGGTGGGGTTAGTAATTGTTGGCTCGGCGGCAAATAGATCGGCTTCCAGACCTTCGGCTACCGTCAGACCCGCCACGGCGTACTTGGGGGAGCGTTTCTGCGCATCGGACAGGTCTTTGTACAAAGTATCCAGCGAGGCCCCGCTCATGCGGCTGGGATTAGTATTTTGGTAAGAAGCAGCCAAAAAACCCAGCGCTACTACGCTTAAAAGAATGAAGGAAAAAGGTTTAGGAATTTTCATCGGTCAGTCAGGTTATTTATTTTTAAAACCAAAATTGGTACCTTTTTCAGAAACAGTTTTTACATTAAAGGAAAAAAGTAGTGATTTTCTCCCTTTTTACCAGAATAAATTTTAGGTTTAGGGAAAATGTTTTAGATCACATTCCACCTTTTATCCCAAAAACCTCCACTCTTTTAATGAAAAATTGGAATCTCAAAGGAAAGAAAGCCCTGATCACGGGTGGCACCAAAGGGATCGGTGAAGCGACCGCCCTGCTAATGGCCGAAGTGGGAGCCGAGGTTATGGTGCTGGCGCGCAGTGAAGATGATATTGAAAAGATGTCGGCCGAAGCTACCAAAAAAGGCCTTTCTATTATCGGCAAAGCCTTCGATATGGCTGAGCCGAAAGTAGCAGGCAAAATAATAGAACACGTACAGCAAACCTGGGGCAGCCTGGATGTGCTGGTCAACAACGCGGGCATGAACATCCGCAAAGCAACCGTCGCGTATTCCGACGACGAGTACGACCACATCATGCAGGTCAACTTACGATCGGTGTTCGAGTTGAGCCGCGCGGCTTACCCCCTGCTCACGGCCAGCCGGGGTTGCATCGTCAACATAAGTTCGGTTTCGGCCCTGACACACATCAGCAGCGGCTCGATCTACGGCATGACCAAAGCCGCCCTCACCCAACTTACCCGCAACCTGGCGGTAGAATGGGCAATGGACGGCATCCGGGTCAACTGCATCGCGCCCTGGTATATCGAAACTCCGCTCATCGAAAGCGTGCTGGCCGACGCCGAAAAACTCAAAGGTATTCTCGCCCGCACACCCATGCAGCGGCTTGGCCAGCCCGAGGAGGTAGCCGCCGCCGTGCTGTTCCTGAGCTTGCCTGCCGCCAGCTATATCACCGGACAATGCCTGGGAGTGGATGGTGGGTTTATTGTGAATGGGTTTTAGCGTTCAGCGAAAACAAGCCGTTCTGTGTATCTATTATGGGTCTCTGTCACCTTCGTGCCTTTGCCCCTTTTCCTCCCCCCTTGTTAACGATTGTTAACCCCACTGCCCGCCCTTAAACGGCAGATGGAGCGTATTCTCTAAATCCCGATTGCGCAAAAGCAATTCTTGATTTATTGACAAAAATCTTCACGCTCCAAAATGACAATCGAAATGAAAACCAACCGCTCGCTCCTGCTTTCCCTTGTTCTTCTGCTGGCCACCGCTGGCTCCACTTTCGCCCAATGGTCCGTGGGTGTGCGCGGCGGCGGCTACGCCGGCACTATCACCCGGCCCGACCTCGTCACCAATTTCACACCCGATTTCAAATGGTCGCCCGGCATCAGCGCGGCGGTATTCGCCGAGCGAGAAATTGCCAACGGCGTAGCCATCCGTCCCGAAATCGTGTATCAACAAAAAGGTTTTATGGTGCGAGAGGGTACCAGCATCAAGGTGGGTAAGTTGCCCGTTAGACTGGGTGTGAGTTCAGCCTATAAGGTCAGTTACGTGGAAGCGCCCGTACTGCTGAAACTTTCCGCAGGGAACGAATTGGCTAAGGTGTATCTGATCGCCGGGCCGTCGGTTGGCTACGCGCTGGACGCGCAGTTGGTTACCCGTCCGCAGGCTATTATCGAGTTGCGTCCTATCCGTACGAATATTCCAGTCAATACTTTGGGCTATAATCGCTTTGAATTTAGTGGTATTGCCGGCGCTGGGCTTAGCCTGAAAGCCGGGGCCGGAGAAATCATGATCGAGGGTCGCTACCAACACGGCATCAGCCGCCTGATCGATGTCCCCGTGGTACGGGCTAATGTGCGCAATCAGGGGGTGAGCGTGTCGCTAGGGTATAAGATTCCATTTTAGGCGGTCAGCTTTCGGCAGTCGGCTTTCGGCTTTTTCGCTATCTTTCGCGATTCGTCGCCACTAAATAGCCCGATCTTCATGCGCCTTTTTCTGATTCTATTTTTTACGGCACTCGTTTCGCTTCCGGCTTTTTCTCAAAAAAAGAAGAGCGAAACGAGTGCCGCTTATTTTCCTGAGCGGCACGAGTGGCAGCGAAAAACTCCGGCGGAAGCAGGGATGAACGCGGTGAAGGTGCAGGAAATCATTGCTTTTGCGCGGGAGAACGAGACAAAAGGGCCGCGCAACATGGAGGTGTCGCAGGCGCAGAGTTTTGGCAAGGAACCCTTCGGCGAAGGCACCGGCCCCTTTGAGACACGCGGTGAACCGAGCGGCGTGATTCTGCGACGCGGCTACCTGGTGGCCGAATGGGGCGAACCCGCCCGGCCCGATATGACCCACAGCGTGACGAAAAGTTTTCTGTCCACTGTCGTCGGCCTGGCCGTGGAGCGAGGCCTCATCCGCAGTGTGCAGGATACAGTCGCCACTTACGTGCCGCCCATCGAACTCTATAATCCAACCCAAATCAACCGCCCCGCCGAGCAATTTGGTACGCCCGAATTACTGCGGCCCTTCGATACGCCCCACAATCGCCGCCTGACCTGGGACGTAATGCTCCGCCAAACCAGCGACTGGGAGGGCACCCTCTGGGGCAAGCCCGAATGGGCCGACCGTCCCGCCGCCGACGCCAAAGAATGGCAGACGCGCCCGCGAAACGAACCCGGCAGCGTGTACGAGTACAACGACGTGCGGGTGAACGCCCTGGCCCTCGCGGCCACGAGCGTATGGCGGCGACCGCTGCCGCAGGTTTTACGGGAATACATCATGAATCCCATCGGCGCGTCCAGTACCTGGCGCTGGGCGGGCTATCGCAACTCCTGGATCGTGCTGGACGGCCAGGCCGTGCAGGTGGTCAGCGGGGGAGGACACTGGGGCGGCGGCATGTTCATCAACGCCTACGACATGGCCCGCTTCGGACTGCTGACGATGCACCGAGGCCAATGGAATGGCCAGCAGCTCATTTCAGAGAAATGGATCGCGCAAGCCACCACGCCCACGCCGGCCCAGCCGACTTACGGCTACATGAATTTTTTTCTGAATCCCGACAAACAATTCCTGCCGAGTGCGCCCGTGACGGCCTTCGTTCACATTGGTAACGGCACCAACCTGGTGTACGTCGATCCCGAGCACGAGTTGGTGATGGTGGTGCGATGGCTGGATAATAAGGCGATGGATGGCGTGGTGAAGCGGCTGTTGGGTAGTTTGGAGTGAGAATCCTGCCTGATTTTTAAAATCTATAAAGCAACTGCGCCTGTAAACCCATTTGGTAGTTTTTGTACGAGATCGCTTTCTTGTAGGGCAAAAAATAAACGAACGTCGGCTGCGCGATCAGGGAGACGTGGCGGTTCAGTTGGTAGTCGAGACCAACGCCCATCATTGGGTGAGGGCGGATTTTCTCCACCGTATTACTACTCTTGCTCCCTCCCTCAAAAATCCTCACCGAATGCAGGCTGGTCAACGCTCCCGCCGAAAGGTAGGGCGACAGTCGCTTCGTGGAGGTTCGGTAATTTACGGTTAGCGGAACTTGAAAACTGCGTATCGTACTGGCTATCGTCAGAAACTGGACGCCATTTGGGTTTGTGGTGACGGTTGGTTCCTGGTAGTCAACACTATTCAACATAATACCCGTGGCTACTGACCACTGCTTGGAAAACCAGTAATTCACCGCTACCCCCGCCGAATAGCCGGAGCCATTCTGCTTGACATGAACATCAAAAGGTTTTATCGCACCGCTTCCATCGGATAGTATTTCAGTGAATTTCGTATTGAGGTAATGAAAATTAGGGGAAGCGACGACAGATACCGAGAGCTTGCTTTGGCCGAAGGTGGGGTTGAGTAAGCCTAGGCTGCTCATGCCGATTAGGAAGGTGCCTATCAAAGTTTTCATAGCATACCCCTTTTTGATTTATAACAATTTACCCCATAAAACTATGGTTTTTTTTGAAGTAAATGGAAGATTTTTTATTTTAGCGAACCATCTTCAACTGTAACCTTACCCACTATGAAAAAGACCGCATTTATCCTGTCCCTTGCCTTTGCCTTCTTCTTCGTTTCCTGCAAACCGGAGAAAGACGTCGGCCCTGATCTGACGACGCCATTAGTAGGCCAATACATTGGTGACTATATGATAGGCGGTGCGGGAACCGGGCCGCAAGGCATAACTTCAAGTCCGACCGGATTGACGTTGACTAAAATTCAACGGAAGAACAATCACGAAATCAACATCACTTTGATTATCAACGATGGAAGCATCCAAGTCAACAAGCGTTTCGACGCCACCGTCACTATCGATCCGCCCGAAGAAGGATACAGCCAGCCCAGGCCAACTAAGTACCGAGTGGCTTGGGAACTCGGTACCAGCATTCTTACTCTGGATAAAGACGGTAAACTTAGAGGTGGTTTCGGCTATTACGAGAAAGAGAAACAGCAAATGGTAACCCTCTCGTTTGGTTTGCGCTGACTTGGTTCTGAACATAAAACCAAAGGCTGGAAAATAAAAAGCCCGGCTCCTATCATTTAGGAGCCGGGCTTTTTATTGAAATCACGCTAACCTTGGCCGGGACACGCCTGATTACCAATCGGGACGAGCTACCGCGCCGAGTAATTCGGTGCCTCCTTCTGAATCATAATATCATGCGGGTGGCTTTCGCGGACGCCCGCGCTGGTGATTTTTACGAACTTGGCCTCCTGCAAGGCCGTGATGTTGCCCGCTCCGCAGTAGCCCATGCCTGCTTTCACACCGCCCACGATCTGATACAGGATCTCGGAGACTTTTCCTTTGAACGGTACGCGGCCCACGATTCCTTCGGGGACGAGTTTCTTCACGTCGTCTTCGGCGTCCTGGAAGTAGCGGTCTTTGGAGCCGTCCTCCATTGCCTCTACCGAACCCATACCCCGGTAGGCTTTGAACTTACGGCCTTCGTAAATCACGATTTCGCCCGGTGCCTCGTCGGTGCCGGCCAGCATCGAGCCGATCATGACCGTGCTGGCTCCGGCGGCCAGGGCTTTGGCCACGTCGCCCGAATAGCGGATGCCGCCGTCGGCGATGATGGGGATGTCGGTGCCTTGCAGCGCTTCGGCGGCGGACAGGACGGCGGAGAGCTGCGGGACACCGATGCCCGCGATGATGCGGGTGGTGCAGATACTACCCGGCCCGACGCCCACTTTCACGGCGTCCACGCCCGCTTCGGCGAGGGCGAGGGCAGCTTCGCCCGTGGCGATGTTGCCGGCGATGAGGTCGAGTTTCGGGAATTTTTCTTTGATGGAGCGGGCTGCGTCGATCACGCCGCGCGAGTGACCATGGGCGGTGTCGAGACTTACCACATCCACACCCGCTTTAAGTAGGGCCTCGACACGCTGAACGAGGTCGGGCGTGACGCCCACCGCCGCGCCCACGCGCAGGCGACCGTACTCGTCCTTGCAGGCCAGCGGGTGCGACTTACGTTTCAGAATGTCTTTGTAGGTGATGAGTCCGGTGAGGTGGTAGTTCTCGTCGACGATGGGCAGTTTTTCGATTTTGTATTCTTGTAAAATAGACTCGGCGTCGTCCAGCGAAAGACCCTCGGAAGCGGTAATGAGGTTTTTGGTGGTCATGATTTCCGTGACTGGGCGGTGCATATCTCGCTGAAAGCGGAGGTCACGGTTGGTGAGGATACCCACTAGTTTGCGATTCTTGTCCACGACGGGGATGCCGCCGATCTTGAACTCGCGCATGATTTGCTGGGCGTCGCCGAGGTTGGCATCCTCGCGCAGCGTGATCGGATCGATGATCATGCCGCTCTCGGAGCGCTTCACTTTGCGGACCTGCTCGGCCTGGGCCTCCAGGCTCATATTCTTGTGAATGATGCCGATGCCGCCTTCCTGCGCCATCGCGATGGCAAGGTCGAACTCGGTCACAGTGTCCATCGCCGCCGAAATGAGCGGAATGTTGAGCCGGATGTTGCGGGTAAGCTGGGTGACGGTGCTGGTATCGCGCGGAAGTACCTCGGAATAAGCGGGTAATAGCAGGACGTCGTCGTAGGTGAGTGCCTCGTAGAGGACTTTGGCAGGGAAGTGGTTCATTGCAAATAAGAAGTAGTTATTTGCGGGGCAAAATTAGGCAGAAAAATCTACGCCACCAAGACCCGGACTTTCTTAATTCGCTTTTTATCCGCTGATTGGATTTTGAACGTCAGCTTCTCGTAACTCACTTCTTCGCCCGTACGGGGCAGTTGCGAGAAGAGTTCGAGCAGTAACCCACCGAGCGATTCACTGGCGCGACGCACGTCCTCGAAGTAATCGGGTTCCAGACCCAGGATTTTACAAAAATCATTGAGCAATACCCTTCCCTCAAAAATATACGTCCGCTCGTCCACCTGGGTGTACTTGATTTCCTCGGCCTCGTCGTACTCGTCGTTGATGTCACCAAATATTTCCTCAATGATGTCTTCCAACGTGATGAGTCCGTTGGTGCCGCCGTATTCATCCACGACGATGGCCATGTGGACACGACGGTTCTGAAATTCCTGCATGAGGTCGTCGAGCCGCTTGCTTTCGGGAATAAAGTACGCCTTACGCAGTAGTTTTTGCCAGGCAAAATGCTCGTCGTGGTGCAGGTGTGGTAACAAGTCCTTTACGTACAATATTCCCTCGACCGAATCGAGGGTGTCGTCGTAAGCCGGAATCCGGGAATAACCCGATTTATTAATTTTGTTCATCAACTCGTGAAAATCCAATTCCACGTCCACGGCGGTAATGTTCAGCCGGGGCTGACAGGCTTGGCGAGCGGTGGTCTGTCCGAAAGTGGCGAGGCCGCGCAGCAGGTCGCGCTCTTCCTCAGTTTCGGCTTCCGATTCAAGGCTCTCAGCATTCCCCTGCCCTTCATCGGGCAGCAGAATACCCCAGGCCGCTCCCCATCGGGTCAGAAATTGGTTGATTGGCGTCAAAAACCTCATGACGGGGCGAACCAGCCCGTGAAATTTCTGGGTAAAACCAACGGCATGGTGTCCGGCGTAGAACCGTACCAGCGCGTCGATCCAAAGCCAAAGCGCCAAGACCACAAAGGCCATCCAAGCGTACGGAGCCAGTTCAGGAACCTGCGTAGCGTCCCAAACCAGCCGCGCTGCCAACAAAAAAGCTGCCAGCGTGACGATGCGTTGTAAAAGAGAAAGCGTCAGTTTTTGGGATAAATCCAACGAAGGAGTTTCAACGGCATTGCGGCGTTCCCAGAAAGCATCCGGCGTGGAAGTCACTCCGTAAGCCGCGCGGAGGGCCGAGAGAGAAAGCGCCGTGATCAGCAGAAGAGTCAGAGTTAACAATTCTGGCCAGGCATCGGCGATAATTGTAAAAGGAGAAGATAGGGCCATGAAAATGAGCGCTCGCCCATGGTAGGGTCGCTCATTTTCCGGCCTCGGTCGGGACGGGTCGTCGCTTTCAGTTTCTTCTTTCAAGGTTTGTGGCATCAAAATGGGAGGTCGTCGTCACCATCCGAAGCCAGAGCGGGCGGGATGGGATCGGCAGTTTTGGGAAAATTAAACTGCGCCGGAGCGCTGGAAGCGGGCGCCTTCGCTGGCTGGCTGGTCACTGAACTGGACGAGGCACCCGGGCTGTTGTACCCACCACCCGAGCCACTGCTCCCCAGCTTTGTCATACTATTTGCTAAAATGGAAATACTGGTTCGGGCCTGCCCTTCCTTGTCCGTCCAGTTTTCGGTACGGATTTTTCCCTCTACATACACCAGGTTGCCCTTTCTAAGGTCTCTTTCGGCCACTTTCGCCAGCGCATTCCAGAGTTCGATGCGGTGCCATTCGGTCTGCTCAATCTTCTCGCCGCTTTTATTGGTGTAAGATTCCGTGGTGGCAATATTGAAACGGCTAATTACCGAGCCGCCGTCCAGGTAGCGCACTTCGGGGTCGCTACCCAGGTTTCCGATAAGAATTACTTTGTTTACGCCGCCAGCCATTTTCTTTTAGTTAAGACCGGGTCGCCGGTGCGATTGAGAATGGACAGTGGAGAATGTTTTTTCAATAACAAAATACCTGACACGTCACGACCGAGGGAACTGTTGAATTTTAAATTTAGGAAAAAAACTGTTCCTTGATGAATGTGTCGATGAGAATTGGTTTGGGCAGGGCTTCGATTTGAGCCTCGTTGTAATACGATGCGCCATCCGGCAACTCGCCTGTTTGAGCGCTATTTACCTCAATTTGCCAGAATTTGACGTGGAGTTTCTGATGTGTGAGCAAATGTACGTAGGTTTTTTGGGGAACGGTAAGTTGGTCCATTTTGCTCCACTCAGCAAGAAAACGATCGACGAACAAGTCGTCTGGCCCGACCGCTTCCTGTAAAGTTTCGATGAGTGGAAAGTCGTATAAGCCTTTCCAGACATCTTTCGTTCGGCGTTCCTTCATGACTAGCTTGCCCTCTTTTTCCAGTACTATATAATTAAGGTAGCGGTTTTTCACCTTTGCTTTCTTCGACTTGACGGGTAGTAGATTCTGCGCGCCGTGTTCGAAGGCGTAGCAGGAATCGTTAAAAGGACACAGCAAACAGTCGGGAGCGACGGGCTGGCATTGAATGGCCCCGAACTCGATCATCGCCTGGTTGAACGTGGCCGGGTCGTCGGCAGGAATCAGCTTTTGGGCCGCTGCTGTGAATTCCCGCTTGGCCGAGCTGTGCATGATGTCGGTTTTTATCCCGAAAATCCTGGCCAGTACCCGGAACACGTTTCCGTCAACGGCGGGAACCGCTTCATTGAACGCAAAAGACGCGATGGCGGCGGCGGTGTACTCTCCCACGCCCTTCAATTTGAGAAGTTCCGCGTAACTGTTTGGGAACTTTCCACCAAACTCCGTCACGACCTGTCGGGCGGTGTGGTGCAGGTTGCGGGCGCGGGAGTAGTAACCCAGTCCCTGCCACAGCCGCAACACTTCCTGCTCGTCGGCTCGGGCCAGGTCCTGCACCGTGGGATAGTTTTCCACGAATCGCTCATAATAAGGCATTCCCTGCACGACGCGGGTTTGTTGCAGAATTATTTCCGATAACCAAATTTTATACGGGTCGGTTGTCCTGCGCCAGGGCAAATCGCGGTGGTGGCGGTGGTACCATTGAATGAGTTTCTGGCTAAAAATGGCGTCCTTGGGAATGATACTGGCAGGCATGGAGCGGCTTTATCGACTGTTTTTTAGTGGATTATAAAAAAAATGAGTGCGATTGTCTTTTATGTTTTAGCAAAAATAAGCTACCTTTGTGTTCCCAAAATTTAGAGGGGAGCCAATAGTAACAAACAATTTACACTTTAAAGTACCAAATACTGTGACTAAAGCAGACGTAATTGCGCAGATTTCTGACAAGACAGGAGTGGATAAGGCTGACGTTCAGCAGACCCTCGAGACTTTCTTTACCGTGGTGAAAGATTCCCTGGCCGATGGCGAGAATCTTTACGTAAGAGGATTTGGCAGCTTCATCAACAAGAAGCGTGCCCGCAAAGTTGCCCGAAATATTTCCAAGGGTGAATCCATGATTATCGACGAACACTACGTGCCGAGCTTCAAGCCCGCCAAAGTTTTCGTTGAGCAAGTGAAAAGCAGCGACAGCGTCAAAGCCGCCGCTGAGAAGTAATCTCCGACCAACTTTTTTGACTTATCCACTATGAAAAGGACGATGATACTGGTTTCCATTTTGGCTTTTGCGCTGGTGGGTACGCTGTATAGTTTGCCCAGAGTAGTGGTCAATACAAAAGATCAGGGTGCAGTCGCGGGACAGACGGCAGAACCAGCCGCCGAAGGCACTCAAGAAGCCGAAGTGCCGACCGACACCCACACCAATGCCGTTCTCACACCCGAGCAGGAAGCGGAGCTAATGCCGCTGCGCGGGCAGTATCAACAAGCCACCGCCGAGGCCAAAGCCGCAGCGGCGGTTCAACTTTCCGACATTTTCGGAAAGTATCAGAAATTCGACAGTGCTGCCTACTACGCCGGACAAGCGGCCACCCTCCAACCGGGTGTAGAGAACTATTTGCGGGCAGGCGACCGTTACTATCAGGCCTACGGGTTTGCGGCAGAAGAGAAGAAGGCCAGCGGGCTGGGCGAAAAAACGCGTTCTTATTATCAGAAAGCGTTGGAGCAAAACCCCGGTTTACTGGCGGCCAAGGCGAACATGGCCATGACTTACGTCAACACGCCTTCGCCCATGCAGGGCATCATGCTGCTGCGCGAAGTCCTCGACACCGACCCGACGAACGAATTGGCCTTGTTCAATCTGGGAATCTTGTCGATGCGTTCCAACCAATACACCAAGGCGGTGGGACGCTTTGAACAGATTCTGCAAAGCCATCCCGAAAACACCAAAGCGCAGTTTTATTTGGGCGTTTGCCTGGTAGAACTGGGACGCAACGACGAGGCTAAAAAAGTCATCGCCGATGTGAAGAAAAAAGAAAAAGACCCCGTCATCCAGCAGGCCATCGGTGAGCTGGAGCAGCGGCTTAACTAATTATGAGTTATGAATTATGAATTATGAGTGATAGAATAGGCAGGGTACTAAATCCCTTGTTTTCGTAACTTATAATTCATAACTTATAATTCACCACTCTTAATCAAAAGAAACTATGCCTTGCGGAAAGAAAAGAAAACGTCATAAGATTTCGACGCACAAGAGAAAGAAGCGCTTGAGAAAAAATCGGCACAAGAAGAAGTAATTTTGGGGCAGAAGCGCGGATTCGACACTTCCGCGCTTCTGCCTTTTTTGCTTTCATAAGTCCCCCTTTCTTTTTCTCTCGCGTATGCCTGATTCCAGTTCGGCCCCTCGTTTCGATGGGTTACGATACTGGTTTATAGTCGTTTGTACGCTGAGTGTCCATCCTTTAAAAACCATCATTTTGGTTAGACATTGAGTAACGAATTAGTAATAAATTCTACTCAAAAGGGAGAACGTATAGCCCTTTTGCAGAATAAACGCCTTCTCGAATACCATATAGAAACGCCGGACAATAACTTTACCGTCGGGGATATTTATCTCGGTACGGTGAAGAAAATGGTTTCCGGCCTTAACGCCGCGTTTGTAGACGTCGGCTATGAAAAAGACGCCTTCCTCCATTATTTGGATCTCGGCTCCAACATCAACTCGCTTAACAAGTTTGCAAAGGATATTATCGCCAAACGAAATAATTCCGGCGATATCAGCAAATTCAAACTGGAACCAGAAATAGAGAAACAGGGCAAGATCGACAAAGTACTGGAGCGCAATCAGCCGCTTCTGGTACAGATCGTGAAGGAGCCCATTTCCACCAAGGGACCGCGGCTGTCGTGCGATATTTCCATTGCGGGCCGCTACATTGTGTTGGTGCCGTTTTCTAACGGCGTCAACCTTTCCAAGAAAATTACCGATCGTCGGGAGCGCACCCGTTTGCAGCGACTCATCGCCTCTATCAAGCCCAACAATTTTGGCGTCATCGTCCGCACCGTGGCCCAGGGCCACGACGTGGAGGAACTCGACCACGATCTGCGCACCTGCGTGGAAAAGTGGGAGAATGGCATGAAGCAGTTGCGCGACGCCAAGCCCCGCGACCTCATCATCGGCGAGATGAACCGCGCCTCCTCGATTATTCGCGATATGCTCAACGAGTCTTTCGACAGCATCACGGTGGACTCGCAGGATGTGTACGAAGACACCAAGCATTACCTGCACACCATTGCCCCGGAGAAGGAGAATATCCTGAAGCTTCACAGCGGTAAGAACAAGATATTCGAACAATTCGGGCTGGAAAAGCAGATTAAGTCACTTTTCGGACGGTCGGTCAGCTTGCCGGGTGGTGGATATCTCATCATCGAGCATACCGAGGCCCTGCACGTCATCGACGTCAACAGCGGAAATAAATCCAACAGTCAGGAAGACCAGGAAGCGACGGCGCTAAGTGTGAACGCCGAAGCGGCCAAAGAAATCGCCCGGCAGTTGCGGCTACGCGACATGGGCGGCATCATCGTGGTGGATTTCATCGACATGAAGAAGGCCGACAACAAGAAGCGGATTTACGAGATCATGCGTGAGGAGATGAAACCCGAACGCTCTAAATACACCGTGCTACCGCTTTCGAAATTCGGTTTGATGCAGATTACCCGGCAGCGGGTGCGGCCTGAGATGAACATCGTGACCCGCGAAACTTGCCCCACCTGCGGCGGTACGGGGACCATTCAGGCCACTATTCTGGTGACGGATGTCATTCAAAACAACCTCGATTATATCCTGACCAAGCAGAACGAACGCGGTATCAGCATTTCGCTGCATCCATTTTTGCACGCCTATTTTACCAGAGGATTCATTTCACCGCAAGTAAAGTGGTTGTTTGAGTATAAGACCTGGGTGAATTTAATTAAAGACTCATCTTTAGGCATCACCGAGTTCTCTTTCCACAATAAGTTTGGGGAAGTGATCGAGGTGACTGCTAGTTAGTTCTTAGAGTTTTCTACCCAATTATCTGCTTGAAATAAGCAAGAGCTTCCCCCAGCACCTTTTGGTCGATTGGGGGAAGCTCTTTTCTTTCGGCGGCAAATTCCAGCAATCGTTCGGTCGGCATGTTGCCTACCAAGTCGTCCTGCGCCATAGGACAGCCGCCGTAGCCCAGCAACGCCCCATCGAAGCGGCGGCAACCCGACGCGTAGGCAGCGGCCACTTTTTCCTGCCAGGCGATCGCTGTGGTGTGAAAGTGTGCCCCGAATTCCAGGTCGGGTCGGGTGGCGATGAGTTTCTGAAAGACGGAACGGATGTCTTCTTTTTGGGCCATACCGACCGTATCGGAGAGCGAGAAAATCTTCACGCCAAACTGGGCGAGTTCCCCTACCCACTGCCCGGCCAGTTCGGGAATCCACGGGTCGCCGTAAGGATTGCCAAACCCCATTGAGATATAAACCACCAACACCTTATTATGTCGTTCGCAGATTTCCTGCGTGGCTTTCACGCGCTCTACTGATTCCTTAATTCCTGCGCTGGTATTGCGGCGCTGGAAAGTTTCGGAGATGGAAAAAGGGTAACCTAAGTAGCTGATTCCTTCAAATTCACAGGCTTGCTGCGCTCCTCGCTCGTTGGCAACGATGGCGAGAAGTTTTGTTTTGGTCTTTCCCAAATCAAGGCCATCCACCACCTTTGCGGTATCGCTTACTTGCGGCATGGCCTTGGGTGAGACAAAGCTCCCGAAGTCGAGCGTGTCGAACCCTACTTGCAGCAGCAGATTCAAATATTGGACTTTCTGGGTTGTGGGGATGAAAGGATGGTGGCCCTGCCAGGCATCGCGGGGGCATTCAATGAGTTTGAGCATGGGAGATTTTTGTCGACTTACTTGTTGCTTATCACTTGGGTAACGTCTTTCGCTGCATACGCAGAATACTTTCGGACGGATTATAGAGGGCCACTTCCTGCATCGGCACCCAGCGCACTTCTTTTGCTTCGGCGTTCCGGGTTATTTCTTCCAAAGGGTCAGCTTCTAACAAAAATCGAATATCGTAATGAAAATGGCTAGGCTCGCTCGGACGAGCGGGGATGGAATGCACGTCCACATCGAAAATTCCTGTGTCCACGGGCCGCACTTTTACACCCGTCTCCTCTTCGGTTTCTTTCATGGCAACGCGCAGAACGTCCGGGTCGCCGTCGCAGTGGCCGCCGGGCTGGAACCAGCGGTCGAGTTTGCGGTGATGCATCAGCAGTACTTGCGAACGATCGGGCGAGACTACCCAGGCCGAAGCGGTTACGTGGCCGACCCACAGCGAACGCTCAAAGCAGTCGGGACACGTTTCGACAAATTCGATGGTACGCTGCCACATGTCCCACTCAAATTCGTCGCGGGGGACATGATAATTTAACAGGGATAGCAGGTCTTCACGCAGCATTGTGATAGGGTTTGTGGCAATAAATGGCTAATTTCGCGCTTTATTTCAATAGTTCATCAATAAACAAAAAGCCAAACTCAATGAAAAAGTATTATTTATCGTTCGCCCTGCTTGTAGCCATTATGGGTACATCCCTGGCGCAACGCACCCCGCAGCCCAGTCCGGCGGCCAGCGTCATGCAGACGGTCGGTGTGACGGACTTTACGGTGACCTACTCACGTCCTTCGGCTAAAGGCCGCACCGTTTATGGTGACAGCACCGCTGTGGTATCCTACGGTCGCACCTGGCGTACCGGAGCCAACGCGGCCACCACGCTGCAAGCATCCACCGACTTCATGTTCGGCGGCAAGAAAGTACCCGCAGGAACGTACGCGCTCTTTTCCATCCCGCAAGGCGGTCAGTGGACGGTCATTCTGAACAAAGACACTAAAGCCAGCGAGGATAGCTACAAGGAATCCGGCGACGCAATCCGAGTGATGGCGATGCCCGCTTCTTCGCCCGAATTTATGGAGTCGTTCACCATCGGCTTTTCCAACGTAACGGATAGCACCGCCCACCTGAACATCGGCTGGGGTTCGGTCAACGTCCCCGTTCCCATCGAGGTCATGACCACCGACATTACGATGGCCGCGATGGACAAAGCCGTTATGGAAAAGCCCGAAGATCCAAATACGCTGCAAAGCGCGGCGGGCTATATGCTCTCCAAAGGCAAGAACTTGAGTCAGGCCCTGGCGATGGCCGACAAAGCGATCGGTTTGAAGGAAACTTTCCGCAACGTGTGGCTGAAAGCCCAAATCCTGGCCAAAATGGGCAAGGTAGCCGAAGCCCTTCCGTTGGCGCAGAAGGCCCTGGCGATGGGCAAGTCGTCCGGCGACAGCGCCTTCAGCTTTATGGGACCACAGATTGAAAGCGGCTTGAAGGGAATGCAAGCCATGCTGCCTGCCGGGGCCGAAGCGACATCCGGCATGATGGATAAGATGAAAGGAAAGAAAGGAAAGAAGTAGTAGTTTTTCCTTTTTTGTAAAGAAAAGCCCCGTTGTCGATGACAACGGGGCTTTTCTTTTGCTTTTAAAAACTCATTTAATACTCGATGCCCTCGTCAGCTAAGAGTTGAGCTACGTTTAACACGCAGTCGTCGAGCAGCGGAATGTCGCGGTCAAAGTCAGTGATGATCCAGTCCTGGTCAGCTGTGCTGACTATGACCTTACGGCTGTGAGTTAGGACCCAGACTACCTTTTCGACGCCAAAGTCCAGCATTTTCTGCGACTTCCTAATGAAATATTCTTTCTCAGTTTCATAGGAAGTGTCCCTCAAATCCGCCTTACTGTCCACCTCAATCACCACTTTCGGGGCAATATTGAAATACTTATTATCGAGCTTCACATTCTCTCTATCAAAAATAGCAAGGTCGTTAGCTAGGTTAGTACCTGTACTAAGGTGGAGGCCAGATTCATTAGAACCTACATAATATTTTTTCCTATCGATGCTATTCCCAATAAGTAGACCAATAACATATACCACAACTGCCTGTAACGAACTACTTCCCATAATTTCTTCCGGTATTTTGTCTCCTGCCAACACTTCACGGTAGCCTTTGTAAGGGATGGCTTCACCGTCCATCTCTTCATAGACCAAATAAGCCGGAATCATTAGTATTTCTTCGCGATGATTTTGCTCGATTACTGCCATCTCTTCGTTCGTTTTTTTACAATTTTAACTAAAAATCGGCAGGAAACAAAACCTCATTTTCTGCTCACAATCAACCCAATCGTCACCGCCGCCAGCGAAATCAAAGTCCCCCAAGTAGCCAGTTTGTGCGTGGCAGCCCAGGTTTCGGGGCTGAAACTCCACGAATCGGCGTCGAAAGTACCGTGCGCGCCGTGGTCGCCGGGTAGGGGTTCGTAAAGATTGTCCTTACGGTTGGGGTCTTTTGGCTCGTCGGTCTGCTGGCCATCGTAGCCCGTGGCCCCCAGGTACTTGTCCAAAAGGCCGGGGGCAATCTTGTTACCCACGATGGATTCGACGGTCGGGTAGCCCACGAAAAGTTCGCGGCGGGGATTTTTGGCGAGGTAAGCAATGGCCTGCGCTGCTACTTCAGGTTGGTAAATAGTACCCATCGGCTGGGGCTTATTGGGTAAATAGCTCTTCACAAACCCAAACTGCGTCGTATTCATGGCGGGCAACTGCACCATGCTGAGGTCGATGTTGCTCTTGTCGTGAAACAGCTCTGCCCGCAGTGAATCGAAAAATCCCTGGATACCGTGCTTAGCTCCGCAGTAGGCTGACTGCAAAGGGATTCCCCGATAGGCCAGCGCCGAACCTACCAGAATGATACTGCCCCGGTCGCGCGGCAGCATTCGCTTCAAAGCGACCTGGGTACCGTACACCTGTCCTAGGTAGGTCACTTCGGTCACCTGCTTGAAGTCTTTCATTTCCAACTTTTTGAACGGCCCAAAGACGCTAATCATGGCGTTATTGACCCAGATATCGATCGATCCAAGTTCTCGCTCGATCTGGTCGGCAGCGGCTTCTATTTGGTCGGGCTGCGACACGTCGGTGGGGATAGCCAGGGCCTTGCCGCCCATTTCTTCCACTTCTTTTTTGGCCCCTTCCAGGCCGTCTTTGCCTCGGGCCAATAAGCCGATATTTGCGCCCTGTTTGGCAAATTCACGCACGATGGCGCGGCCCAATCCGGCGGAGGCACCGGTCACTACTACTACTTTTCCTTTGAAATCCATGTCTAGATTGATTTTAAATGAATGAATGATAGAATGAGTGAATAATACCTTGCCATTCATTCCCTATACTCTGCAAAACCATCTCTATTACCTCGCTTTCACTTGCAGAACTATGTTTGATAACTACATCATTACAAACCTATATTCTCTATAAAAAAACGGCGGGCCGGAAGTGATTCACCTCCGGCCCGCCGTAGCTTATAAACCTGAATTGTTTATAATAGCACAGGTACAAGAATGTCTTTCAGACTTCTCTGCCAAACCTACTCACTCATTCTCTCATTCTTCCCCCTTCAACCGCTTTAACAGCCAGTCGTTCATTTTGTCGCGCTGTTCGGGATACGCCCAGTGTCCTGTGTCGAGCGCCAGGAAAAGCGACTTCGGGGCCGTGATGGTGTTATAGGCGGCGTACATCGAAGTGGGCGGGCAGGTTTCATCGTTGAAGCCCCAGGAGTAGTTGCCGGGGACTTTCACACGCCGGGCGAAATTGACCACATCGTAGTAGCCCGTCGTTTCGATCTTATCCTTCTTGTTGTTGAAATCCATCAGGTTGGCGGAGAAGTAGTGTGGCCAGCCCCCGGCCCGGCCGTGCAGATAACCCGTCACGTCGCTTAGGGCCGGATAAAACGCACCCAGCCACTTCACGCGCGGGTCCAGCGCGGCGGTGACGATGGACAGCGCCCCGCCCTGACTGCCACCCGTTACGGCTAAATTTTGGCCATCGAACTGCGGTAGACTGGCCAGAAAATCGTTGGCCCGGACGCACCCCAGATAAACGCGTTTGTAATAAAAGCGGTCTTTGTCGTCGAGGTTAAAATTCTGGTAGTTGAGCAAGGCCCCATAGCGTAAATCTTCGTACACGCCGGGGTCCATAATCACGGGTACCCCGTGGATGCCGATCTCCAAAGTAATGATGCCTTTTTCGGCGTTGCCGACGTCGCCATAATACGCCCGAACCCCCGCTCCCGGCACCCGTAGCAGCGCGGGGTATTTCCCTTCTTTTTTAGGTAGGCAAAGTATGCCGTACAGCCGTGAGTTCGAATAATTTTGCAGATTGACGTGATAGACGTTTACCGTCTCGGTGCAGCGCTCGGGTAGCAGCGTCATTTTGGCGTCCAGGGGAACTTTGGCCAAATCGGCTTTTCCCTGTGTCCAAAACCGATCGAAATCAGCCGGATCAGTGGCGGTCGGCTTGATCTGTTCCGGCCCGAAACCCGCCGTACCCAAGCCCCGGTACGCCACACCGTCGATATCAGCGATGGCGACGCAGCGCAGAAAACCGGGCGTTTTCATCGTGCCGCCGTCCAGCGTGAGAGTACCGTCGGGCAGCGTTTTGGTCTCTTTGGTCGTGGTGGGCATTTTCTCGGGACCAGTTTCGTAGCGCACCACGGCGTTTTTGATCGGATTGCCGCTTTGTAACACGCTGATCGTAAACTTCACTTTTTCGCCGGGCTGGTAAGTCCAGTCGGCGCGGTCGGGGGCGACGATTACCTTGACGAAGCGCTCGGCGGGTTGGGCCAGGGCGGCATTCACGAATAAGAGTAACGCGAGAATGTAGGGGGGCAGGAGACGGGTTTTCATGGAAATTCTAAATCTTAGAAGTTTGGTTATGCCTTTTGAAAGAACGAAGTTGGTGTTTTTTATCCGCTAGGAAGGAAAAACATTGAGATGTCGTATATTTGTCAGCACTCATCAGTCGGATGTTCTATCTTTGTCAGCACTCATCAGTCGGATGTTCTATCTTCCCGCAATCATGGTAAACAAGACAAAAGCAAGGAAAACCGGGACCATATTTTCCCCTGTGTCCAAGAACCGTGGAAAACTAACCAAGGAAATCGTCAACTGCAAGCGAGAGAATCCTTCTGAAACAGAAATGGACGATTTGCGCCTTTCCAATGTCTATATAAAGCCGATACCTACAGCTAGTTTTACGCTCAATGCAAGAATTAAGTCTATTTCCAGAGGACAAGCTAAACTCTTCCCTTCGGAGTACGAGTAGCCATGGAAGAGTACCCTTGGTACAGTTCTACTAGTTCTGATATTTCTAATCCTGCTCCCGCCCTACCGAGAACATCTGTCTCAGGCATTCGCTCGCTTCTTTATGCGAGTCGGACTCCCTCAAAACATACCGACGATCGATGAAAGCGATTACGTGTAGGCAATCTTTTCTCAAATTTTTTGGGTAAAATCACCCCTTCCTTCGTTATTTGACCATAACCAGGAAAAACCAATATGAAGACCCCATATTTAATTCCCTTTCTTGCCCTGACCGTCCTCTGCGCCGCCTGCAACTCCACAAAGAAGGCCATGCGCACCGTAGAATCGCAGCGCACGACACGCGAAGCCGCTGCCCCTTCTCCCGTCAATGAACCGACGTTGGTGGGCGTAACGAGCAAATTTCTCAACGTGGACTCCACGCGGGTGCGTGTGTACGTCTATATCGACGCCATGCGGGGACAGCAGCCCCTCACCGTGGCGGAGTTTGCTAACCTCTACAATCTCAATTACGTCATGTACTCCGACTACGGCACCCGCGACCGCCTGGCCTACGGAAATATACCGCTCGGATCGGATAATCTGTCAAAGCTCGACGACCAGATTGTGGCGCAATTTGAGGTAAAGCACCCCGGCAAAGACTACGGTGTGTTGCTGATGGAGCTCAGCCAGACGGGCACTCTGAAAAAAGTGCTGAACGACTTGCCCATCCGTTTCCGGGAGCAGCGCGACAGCGACAAGTTGGCGGTGTTCGAGAAACAGCAGACCGCGCCGCTGCGCCGCCATTTTATTCCTAAAAACGAAACCGTCAAAATCGAGACGCTGGACGGGAAAAGTCGGCCTTTACAGGTCTATTATTACCAACATGGCTTCGACGCTGCGCCCTCGCCCATGAACACCACGCCACGTACTGCCGTGTCCAAAACGCTCAGCGTGGATAGTACCTTTACCATCCAAAGTGGTCAGGACGTCGCCTTCGCGCGAGAAGGACTTTACTATATCCTGACCGACACCACCCAAACCCAGGGGTTAGGTCTGCTCGTGACCGACGACCGCTATCCCAAAATGACCCGGCCCGAGAAGCTGACCGAGCCGCTGCTGTACATGAGTACCAACCAGGAAATCAAGGACATGGACGCCGCCAAAGGCAACAAGAAGGCGTTGGACAAGTACTGGCTTTCGCTCATGCAGGGCAATCCCGAGCTGGCGCGGCAGGTGATTCGCAGTTATTACGGTCGCGTGGAGGAAGCCAACCGTTTGTTTACCAGCTACAAAGAAGGCTGGAAAACGGACAAAGGCATGATTTTCATCGTCCTCGGCCCGCCCGACAAAGTGCAGCGCAGCAAGGACAAGGAAGTGTGGGTGTACGACCAGAAGGCCAACGCCACCAATGTCAATTTTACTTTTAATCGAAGAACCAACCAATTTGTGGACGATCATTATGAGCTGGTGCGCTACGTCGAATACCAGCCCATTTGGTATCCCATCGTAGAAGCATGGAGAAACGGCGCTATCCGGTAAAAAAATCCCCCTCAATCCCGAAATCCGACATGGTTTTCGGGATTCAGTCTGTTTTGGAAACCCTTCGTTCGGGGAAAGAAATCGAGCGCTTGTTGATTCAGAAGGATCTCGACCTTCCCGAGATTAAGCAATTAGCCATCGAATTAGGTGCGCCGATGAGCCGGGTACCGCCCGAAAAACTCGACCGCCTTACCCGCAAAAACCACCAGGGCGTGGTGTGTTTTATTTCGCCCGTGCGCTACGTCCCCGTCCACAACGTGCTCACGCAGGTATTCGAGGACGGACAAACGCCCCTCTTCCTGATGCTGGATCGCATCACCGATGTCCGTAACTTCGGGGCCATTGCCCGCACCGCCGAGTGCGCCGGAACGCAGGCTTTGCTGGTTCCCTTCAAAGGCGGCTCACAAATCAATTCCGACGCAATGAAAACCTCGTCGGGGGCGCTCAACTATCTGCCGGTTAGCCGAGAGGGCAGCATTCTCGATACCTTACACTACCTGAAAGACAGCGGCCTGCAAGTGATCGCCTGCACCGAAAAGGGCGACGATAGCCTGTACGAAGTCGATTTCAAGCTACCCACGGTCGTCATCATGGGTTCGGAGGAAGACGGTATCGCGGAGTCGCTACTAAAACTCGCCGACCGCAAAGTC
Source organism: Cytophagales bacterium (assembly GCA_038235275.1). Taxonomy (GTDB): domain Bacteria; phylum Bacteroidota; class Bacteroidia; order Cytophagales; family Spirosomataceae; genus Persicitalea. The sequence goes on from JBBSUC010000073.1 coordinate 24,968, forward strand.
AGGATACCGTTGGCCGGGAAAGTGGAGTCGTTGAATGTGTCGGCGGCGGCGGCGGTGGTACTCTACGAGGCCGTCCGGCAACGGGAGAGTCAGTAACCTTAGGTATTTTTACTTGATTTATCCAACGGCATCATTTATCAATTAACTCACCATCAGATGTTTAATATATATTATAATTATTAACTTATCAAACGGTTTTTGTTTAGTAGAGAAGGCGTGTAACTTGGAGAAGTGAAGTTTAAACACTGTTCCAAAATATAAGCCTAATCGCATGGACTCCTACAAATTTACCGGAGACGAAGGGAAATTCGTCTCCACCGCTGCCGCCTCAAAGCTCACCGAGCGTTACCAAAACACCCAAAAAGAAAGCAAGAAAAAGCCCGGCACTTTTACCGAAGCGCAGTTTTTTGGCAGCAAACAGTTGCAAAAACTCCTGAAAAAAGACGGCTGCGTGGGTTTGCGTTTCTACTTCGCCAAGACGGAAGAGGTAGAAGTGAGCGATCAACTCGTGGTGGTGGCCGTCGATGCCAACGGCAAAGACCTTACAAGTAGTCGTATTGGTTTGAAAGATATGCCCCCCGACAACGACGATGCGCTGACCAATGGGCCGTGCTGCCCCAGCCATTGTACGCCCTAGCGTAATCCATCGGCAGTTCTTTCCCTCCGCCCATGGCCTATTTAACCTACATTGAGCGCTATCCACTGGCAAGTTTTGCCGTCGTTTTCATCCTGGCACCGCTGCTGTTGGGTTGGATTCGTTACGCACATCTGGGCGATGCTTTCAGGCTGCTGGTCGTTTTTCTGATTTTGGATTTGGCGGTGGGACTTTTCATGTTTCACTTGGCAGCTCACCGGGCAAATAACATTTTGCTGTTGAACCTTTTCGTGCCGATTCGTTTCACGCTCTTCGGCGGGATGTTTTATTACAATTTCCGGTCGGCAGCCATTCGAAGGGTCATTTTTTACGCAATAATTGCGTTCGTACCGTTTGCTCTGCTGGATATTTACGCTAGTAATCGTAATCTGTCCGATCTTCATAACCACCTGGTAGGCAGATATTCGCAAGTAGTGGAGAGTGCCCTGATTATTTTGTGGGTAATGCTCTACTTTTACGAAATAATCAATACCATGAAAGTGGGCAATATTCTGACCTATCCCTTCTTTTGGGTATGCGCGGGGTTGCTGATTTTCTATTCCGGCAATATTTTTTATTTTCCCTTCTGGTACTACACCAACCGTTGGGAAAATAATTTACAACTGGGCTGGGTCGAAGACATCCCCTATATTGTAGAAATCATTTCGCTATCGTTGTTTTCCATTGGCATCTGGCTTACTCGTCCGCAACATGACAGCATTCAATCCTGAGCAAGTCAGATTCGCGATTCTCATCGCTACCTCGGTGATGCTGATGATGGCTAGTTTCGCCATTATTTTCGTCATCTATTATCAGCAAAGGCGTTTAGAGCAGGAAAAAAAACTGCGCGATGTGGAGAAAAACTACCAGAAGATGCTGCTGGAAACGGCCCTACACTCCGAAGAAAGCGAGCGGCGGCGCATTGCGCAGGACCTGCACGACGACATCGGCACCATGCTGTCATTGACCAAGCTGAGCCTGAACCAACTCGTCAAGCTGCTTTATAACGACTCGCCCCACCTGTCTGCCACGTCTCCGGACAGTTCCTACCTAAACTCCCCCCGCGCCGAACTAACGCTCAACAAAGCGCAGTCACTGGTGGAAGAAACCATCATCCATGTCCGCCGCATCACCCGCGACCTGGTCCCCACCACATTGGATCAGTTTGGGTTGGTAGCCGCCATCGAGGAATTCATCCTTCGCATGGGCGAAAGTTACGCCCTGTCGGTACAGTTTCATTGCGACAGCGACGATATTCCGCGCCAGTCGCCCCGTGTGGAGTTGGCGCTGTACCGTATCATGCAGGAACTCGTAAATAACGCCATCAAACACGCCAATTGCGACGAAATTGTGATTACCCTCCATCTTGCTCAGGGCAAGATCGAGCTTCAGGTGACCGACAATGGCAAAGGATTCGACCCCGCCACCGTCCAGACCAGCGACCAGGCCGGTTTAGGCCTCCGCAATATCGAGAGCCGCCTGAGCGTAATAAATGGGGTCGTGAACTACCAAAAACCCGGCATTCGGGGTTCGCAGGCTCTGATACAGATCCCCGTCGACCCCCAACGCAGCACCAAACCCGAACCGCTGCACCCATTTCGGAGGACGACGGGAATTAGGGGTTAGAGGTCAAGTGGTTAACGGCGGTCCGTCGCTACGGTAACAGTTAACGAAGATAAAAACCTAAACAACCGCTCGGGCGGCCCCATCCACAACTAGACACTTCAACACTTCAACAAAAAGATGCTCCATCTCGCCATCGCCGACGATCACGAACTGTTTCGCAAGGGATTTATCTCCATGTTGAGCGGCGTGGCTGACTTTTCGTTCATGCATGAGGCAGCCAACGGGCAGGAATTGTTGGATAAAGTGGCAGTCCAGGCACCGGACATCGTGCTGATGGACTTGCAGATGCCCGTGATGGACGGAATGCAGGCTACGGAAATTTTGCTTGGAAAGCATCCCGAGGTAAAGGTCATCGTGGTTTCG
>JBBSUC010000074.1:0-26116 GCA_038235275.1 Cytophagales bacterium
GACATCCTGCGAGGCGGCATGAAAAACCCCAGAGCAGATTTTACACAGTTTTGGCAGGACTGTATCAGTTCCTTCATAAGATGGATTCAATTGCAAATAGCTTACAATCAATATTTTATAAAAATACTCGGGTAGAGTACCCTACCCCAACCTGTCAATTCATTTTGGTGGCATACGACTTCCCAACTACAACGCGTTGCCTAACAAATTCTGGGTAATTGCTCGCCCGGCAATTTATTCAGCCTTCGCCTACCGCCAATGCTGCTGGTGAGAATTACCTGCCTGGGGTGTTGGTCGGTGACGGAACCGATGATGGCGGCGTTCCGGCCCGCGCCAGAGCCTCGAAGCTGGTCCACCACAGCAACCGCAATCTCGCCCTTCACCACCGCCAGGAATATCCCTTCGTTGGCGACGTAGAGTGGGTCCAGGCCCAGCATCTCGCAGGCTCCTTCCACCTGCTCATCTAACGGAACGGCGTTTTGCAAAATGTCGATGCCCAGGTCGCTTTCTGCGGCCAGTTCGTTCAGGACGGTCGCCACGCCGCCCCGGGTGGGGTCGCGCAAGAAATGAACGTCTTCGCCGAAGGCGTTCAGCAGACTCACTACTGCCGGGGCGAGGTTGCGGGTGTCGCTGCGGAGCTGGGTCTCAAATTCCAGCCCCTCCCGTACCGACATGATCGCCATGCCGTGGGTGGCCACGTGGCCACTGACGATAATTCTATCGCCCAGCTCGACTCGGCTGGCCCTAATTTTGGCCCTGGGATGCACTTCGCCGAGGCCGGTCGTGTTCACGAAAATCTTGTCACCCTTGCCTTGCTCCACCACCTTGGTGTCGCCCGTCACCACTTGCACCCCAGCTTCTTCGCAGGCCAGCTTGATGCTTAGCAGAATGTCCCAAAATTCTTTGACGGGCAAGCCTTCTTCGATGATGAAACCCAAAGACAGGTAGCGGGGTACAGCGCCGCACATGGCCAGGTCGTTGAGCGTGCCGTTCACGGCCAGGTCGCCGATGTTGCCGCCGGGAAAGAACACAGGAGTAATGACGAAGCTGTCCGTTGTGAAAGCCACCGGATTGGTCAGGTGCAGGATGGCTCCATCGTGACGCTGATCCAGCAGGTCGTTTTTCAGGAGGTCGAACACGCCGCTTTCGAGTAGATTGTGGGTCAACTGTCCGCCGCTGCCGTGCCCCAGCGTGATGAGGTCGAAGTCAAGCTGCGGCAGGGGACATTGCAGGGCCATCTTTGCCTTCCTTTCGGTATAGTCAGTTAAGTTCATGCTACGTGTTTCGATCGGGTGATGTGCCGGGTATTTCGCATGGTTACGCGCTGACGTTTTCCGATTCTGCCGAATAAAAATGGTAGTAGGTAGCGCAGGTTCCTTCGGACGAAACCATCGGGGCACCCAGGGGATGGGTGGGCTGGCAGGTGGTGCCGAAGTTGGTGCAGTCCAGCGGCTTTTTCAATCCTTTCATAATGGCTCCGGCGATGCAGGTTTCGTTTTCCTTCGGGTCGGTGAGCGGCACGTTGAACTTTCGGATGGCGTCGTAGGCGGCATACTTTTCTTTCACCTCCAGCCCGCTTTGCGGAATGACGTCCAGCCCTCGCCAAAGGCGGTCGCTCACTTGAAAAACTTCCTCAATGGCATCCTGAGCCGATTGATTGCCCTGCTCCCGCACGACCCGCGCGTACTGGTTCTCCAGGCGGGACTCGCCGTTTTCCAGTTGCCGCACCACCATCAGGATCCCCTGCAACAGGTCGATGGGTTCGAAGCCCGTTACCACGATCGGCACCCGGTATTGCTCCACGATGGGATAATATTCCCCGTTGCCCATGATCGTGCAGACGTGTCCGGCGGCCAAAAAAGCCTGCACGACCGTTTCCGAATCGCTCAACAGGGCTTCCATCGCGGGCGGAACCAACACGTGCGAGGCGATGATCGCGTAGTTTGTCAAACCCAGGTGGTGGGCCTGCACCACGGACAAAGCGTTGGCGGGAGCGGTGGTTTCGAAGCCCACCGCGAAAAAGACCACTTCCCGCTCCGGGTGCCGCTGCGCCAGTTTCACGGCGTCCAGCGGGGAGTACACGATACGGACATCGGCCCCTTCGGCCTTAGCCTGCAACAGGCTTTTTTCCGAGCCGGGTACCCGGAGCATATCGCCGAACGAGCAGAGGATCACCCGGCGTTCGAGGGCCAGGTATATGGCCAGGTCGATCAGATGGGCGGGTGTGACGCAAACCGGACAACCCGGCCCGTGCACCATCGTGATCAGGTCGGGCAGCATCTGCAGAATGCCGTATTTGACCAGACTGTGGGTCTGCCCGCCGCATATTTCCATAATCGTCCACGGACGGCTGACGGTCCGCTCGATCTCCTCCAGGTAACGGGCGGCCAGTTCGGGGTCGCGGTATTCGGTAACGTACTTCATGGGATCATTTTAGAGATGATGGCGTCGCCCTGGGCGGCGCGGTCTTCCTCCGTCATTCCTTCCGAGTCAGGCGCGTTATACAATTCGTCCAACTCATTCATCTGCCGGAGGAAGTCGAGGGAGCGATTGGCTTCCTCCTCGTCCACCGTGCTGATGGCCACGCCCACATGAACCAATACGAAGTCGTCCACGCTAGCCTCTGGTACCAGTTGGAGATTTATTTCTTTAATAATCCCCCCCAACTCCACCTTGCCCATGCGCATTTCACCCGCCTTTTGGGGATGGATGGATTTTATTTTTCCGGGAATAGCCAGGCACATAAGGGCAAAAGGTTTAGGAACGACGATTAGTAGAAATACAAAGCGAGTACTTCCGGTAAATATACCCCAATTTAGGATTACTTTCCCGCGGTGGCTTGGTACCACATCAACTGTCCGAAGGAAATATTCTCGTCGTTGGGCGATAATTCTCGGTTAAAAAACAATTCGTAGTCCGCGCCCAGCAGTTTGACCAGCAAATCCACTAAAAGGCCATTTTGAAAAACGCCCCCGCTGAAACATACCTTTCGACCGCCGTGCCGCAGCGCTACTTCCCGAATGGCCACTACCAGCCGAACGTGAAACCAGGCGGCGATTCGTGCCACCTCCTCCCCGGCCTTGATTTTTCCAATAACCTCATTCACCAAAGACAATGCCGACAGTAACTCCTGCGGGTCGCCTGGCCCCAGCCATTCGACCGTAATAACCAACTCATCCCGAAAAAAGCGCGAAGCCGCTTCTTCCAATAAAAGCGCTGCCTCGCCTTCGTAGCTGGCCCGGTCAATCAACCCCAGCAGCGAAGCCACCGCGTCGAACAGTCGCCCGACGCTGGATGTCTTCAGGGAATTGCCCGCGATCAGTTTCTGATAATTCCTCCATTCCGTGGCCGAAAATTTGGGCTGCAAAATGGGCCGCGCTGAGGATAAATCGTTGGCAAGCGCTAACGCCGACAGGCGGGGTTCCGTCGCCATTTTGTCCCCCAGAAAATGATCGAAATAGGCAAAATGGGCAATTCTTGAAAATTTCTTCTCCCGAAAAATAAAAAACTCGCCCCCCCAAATTTGCTGGTCATCGCCCAGTCCGGTCCCGTCCCAGACCACGCCCAAAATCGGTTCGGCCGCTTCCAACAGGTCGTGTTCGCCCAAAACGGCGGCAAAGTGAGCTTCGTGGTGCGGCACTTCGATCCGAGTACCGTTCCACCGCCCGGCTAACGCCTTGCCCAGTTTCGAAGTGAAATAACCGGGATGGCGGTCAGCCAAAACAATGGCGGGCTGGGCCTGGAACAGATTGAGGAAACGATCGAGCGTTTTTTCGTAACTTATCTGAGCGTCGTAATCGTCCGTATCGCCCAGGTACTGGCTCACGTGGATATCGCCTAGGTGGGCAAGAGCAAAGGTGCTTTTCGACATGGCCCCCATAGCCAGCAGGGTGGATTCAGGGCGCAATGGGTTTTTCTGCCCGAAATAAGGCGCAAACCCCCGCGAACGCCGCAGCACAATCCGTCGCTGGGCGTAGCGGGTGTACGCCACAACGCTGTCGTCCTGCGGGGCGACGATCGCCCGATCATGCACCAGCACGTAATCGGCCAGCGTACTCAGTTCGCCGAGCGCCGCCTCATCGGTAAAGACGATGGGGGCGTGGCTGACATTGCCGCTGGTAGCCACGATGGGGCGGGCAAAATTTCGGAGCAGTAGTTCGTACAGCGGCGCGTAGGGTAGCATGGCTCCTGCTCTTGTAAGTCCTGGGAAAATTTGGCTAACCGCCAAGTTGTTACTGCCATTTTCCAACAACCGCAGTAGCACGATTGGCGCGGCTACGCTGGTCAATTCCCGCGCTTCGGCCGGGCTGACGTGCGCTACTGATTTCAGGGCGACCAAGTCGGGAAACATCAGCGCGAAAGGCTTGGCGGGCCGGTATTTTCTTAGCCGCAATTCCCCGACCGCCCGCTCATTGGCCGCATCGCAGGTCAGCAGATAGCCGCCGATTCCTTTGATCGCCACGATTTTACCATCGTTCCAAAGTGAGCAAATCCGATGGAGAATGGCTAACTGTGCTTCTTCGACCAAATTGTGCCGATTGTCCCACAGCTGCATCCTCACCGCGCAGTCGGGGCAGGAGTTGGTCTGGGAAAAGTGCCGCCGATCGGCGGGATCGTGGTATTCCGCTTCACAACGGCTGCACATCCCAAAATCTGCCATCGTGGTGTTAGCGCGGTCGTAGGGCAACTGCCCGACAATTGAGAACCGCGGCCCGCACTGGGTGCAGGTCGTGAAGGCGTAAAGATAGCGTCGGTTCGCGGGGTCGGCCATCTCGGCGCGACAGCGTTCACAGGTGGCAAAATCCGGGGATAGTAGCAGCTTGGAGGGGAAATGAACGCTACTATCGACAATATTGAAGGATTCGTAAACAACGGGAGCCGCTGCCTGTTGATGGTGAAAGGTGACTAGGGCCAGCGGTGGGGCATGGTCTAACACTGAAGCATAAAATTTTTTGGCTATTTCCTCGTCGGCATTGTACTCGATGTGTACCCCGTCGGCGGTGTTTTGTACCCAGCCCGGAAGCCCCATTTCACCCGCCAGACGATAGACGAACGGACGGAAACCTACGCCTTGCACGCGTCCGCCGAGATGCAGGTGCCAGGTAGGAAATTTATCCAAAACAAATCGTGAGATATTTAGTGAAATTGCCCGTTGGAATGAGTCCCCAGCAGGGAGCGTTCGGCCCGGGCCTCCTCCGTCAGATAAGGCGTCAGTAGCGACCAGATGTCGGAGACGAAGTCTTCTTCCGCCAGGTGGTCGAGGCCCTCGATTTGCCGGGCATACATCCAGTTATCCATCGTCATCCACAGCAGCCGCGCCACCTGTCCGTATTGTCCTTCGCGGTCGGGAGCCCGGAAGGTGTTGTGGTCGGCGTTGAAGCCGAGCATCCACTCGATCTGTTGCACCTGCCAACCGATGTGCTGCCGATGCTTCTCCCGAATGGCCGGATAGGCCCGCATCACTTCCAGCGTATCCAGATAAAAGAATAGGTACTGCTTTTGACACTCGAAAACGTGGCGCAGCTGACAATCTAGCTCTTCAAAGAGATGCGCCATGCGGAATTCATACAGCAGCTTTTCCTGATTTTCCTGCAACGCATCGTACAGCGATTCCACGATACAGTCTTTGTTCTTGAAATGATAGGCCAGGTGTCCCACGCTGATGCCGCCGTAGTCGGCGATATGCTGCAAGCGTACGTTGACAAATCCGTTTTTATTGAAAAGCCGCAACGCGCGGTCCAGCAGGTAGGGTTTCGTGTGTTTCATAGCCTGCTTTTACGTGGACAAATAAACTGCCATTGGGTTTTTATTCCTAGAAAAGTACCAGTAAATAGAAAATGTTTTCTAAAAATTCCGGCGGTCTTTTTTATAAATACCCTTAAATTTAGGAAAAAATATTGAACACATGGCTACTTCCCAACCGACCTTACAAGCCGATGCCCTGGACGAAGTCCACGTTTTTTGGCTGGCGGGCATGAGCTGCGACGGTTGTTCCGTCTCGACGGTCGGGGCCACGGCCCCCTCCGTCGAAGCCCTGATAACGGGCAATATGCCGGGTTTGCCGAAAATCGTGCTGCACCACCCGGTGCTTGCCGTCACCGTCGGCGACGAATTTATGGAACCCTTCCACCTGGCGGCAGCGGGCGAACTGGGCAAGCCGTTCGTGGTGGTCTTCGAGGGTTCAGTGCCCGACGAAAGCCTGAACGCCGAAAACGGCGGCTACTGGTCGGGCCTGGGTTCGCGGCTGGTGGACGGCGAACCGCAGCCCTTCCCCACGGCGGAGTGGCTGCACATCATGGCCCCCCACGCGGCGGCGGTCATCGCCATAGGCACCTGCGCCACCTGGGGCGGTGTTCCGGCGGCGGCGGGTAACGTAACGGGCTCGATGGGCCTGATGGACTTCCTGGGCGAATCGTACCGCAGCGGCCTGGGCCTGCCCGTGGTGAACGTACCCGGCTGCGCCCCGCAGGGCGACAATTTCACCGAAACCGTGGCGGCGGTGCTGATGTTCCTGCAAGGCATCGGCCCTTTGCCCGAGTTCGACACGCTGGGCCGCCCGGCCTGGCTGTTCACCGATACCGTCCACCAGCAATGCACGCGCGGCGGCTTTTACGAAGAAGGTATTTTTGCCAAAAACTACGGTGATCGGCAGTGCCTGGTCGAGATTGGCTGCTGGGGTCCCGTGGTGCAGTGCAATATCAACAAGCGCGGGGCCATCAACCACGTAGGCGGCTGCATGAACGTGGGCGCCCCCTGCATCGGCTGCACCATGCCGGGCTTTCCCGACAACTTCGCGCCATTCTACAAAATGCCCCCCGGCACCATCGTGTCGTCCACCACGTCCAAAACCACCGGATTTTTCATTCGCAATCTCCGGCGGTTTTCGATGATGTACGGCAACCGAACGCCTTTATGGAACAAACGGGAACACGTGCCTTCGGGTTGGGGCCACGTGGCAGAACCCAGTGCTTTTCAAAAACTCGGCCACTATTTTTACAGCAAGATGCAGTTTGCGGGCAGTGAGGTACCCGGCACCCGCTCCGAAAGCAAAGAAGCGGTGGAGAAGAACAGGAAAGCTATCGAACGGGAAGTTGTCGAACAGGATTGACTATGAACGACGCTGATTTTTATACCAGATTTTACATCGGCCTGGCCATTGCCGGGGTCGTGGTCGTCATCGCGGCGACGCTGCTGATTCTTATCATCGTGGCCGCAAAGCGAATTTTGAAACTCGCCCACGCCGCCCTGGGTATCGTGGTCAACATCAAGCAAAACACCTTAAGTATCTGGGAATTGCAGCACACCAACCACAAAGCCCTCGGCATCCTCGACGAAGCCGAGGGCATCGAAGCTAAAGCCACGGCGGTGGCCGAAGCGCTACACGAAACCGAAACGATCGTCTAATGGAAACTACCAGTCAGGAAGCCATCATAAATGCGTGGATTATTTCCCTGGTCATCGGCCTGGTCGTCACCGTAGTGGTGGCTGTCCTGCTCATCCTCATCCGTAACACGGCCCGCGACATCCGCGGGGGTGTGGCACAGATATGGACCGAAGGCAAGCTGGTGGCCAATAACACCATTCAAATCCCGATTTATTTGACTGTAACCAATCAGGTTGCGACTAAAATTTACAACTCCGCCGTAAAAATCATCGACCAATCAGCTGCCATCCAACAACACGCCAACGGCTGCCCCGGCTGCCCGGCCTGCGTGCTGGAACGTTCAGAGGAAAGTTGAAAGATAACAAATCTCATAATTATGTACACGCTGCTCATGGTTTTGACGGTATTGCTGGTGCTGCTTTTCGTGGGCGCACTGATTTACTTCGTGACTCTCATCCACGGACTACTAGTGGAAATCGGCGGCGATGGTACCAGTTTTCTGGCCAAACTGCGGGTGGGGCTGCGGGCCATCGAAACCGAAACAAGTCACCTGCCCACGCAAGTGATAAAACTAAACGAATCCCTATCCAACACTGGCGATGGTCTGAAAGTAGTGAACCAAAATCTGGCCGGAACCATCGAGGCCGCCTTGAATCAAAAAAACGTCTAGCCATGCCCGAGATCGTCTATAATTTATGGATCCTGACCCTGGTGATCGCCGTCGTGCTGCTACCTTTCATCGTGCGGCTACTGCATAAAACCTTTCGCTCAGCCCAAAGTATCGAACGGTACCTGCGGGAAATGAAAGAGGCCGCGCTGGGCATCGCTGGCCACACGGAACACGTAACTGCCCTGAACAGTACCACCGCGGTGGCCACCGACATCCTCGACACCGCCGGGAAAATCGACGGCAACGCCGAAACCCTGAAAGTAACAATGGCTAATCGAGCCAACAGATTTAAATAGTAAAATTAGAGTAGTCCTTAATACCTAATAACTTAACTTCCTAACGCCTAAAATGAAAGACTACCTGTTCATTATCACCCTTATCGTCGTCGCCCTCGTAGTACTGGTGCTGGTCGTGTACCTTACGGGGGTCATTATCTACCTATTCAGGGCGGCAGGGCATTTGAAAGAACTGGCCGATGGCCTACAGAAAGTCGAGAACGACACGACGCCGCTGGCGGGCCACCTCACTACCATCAACGGCGCGCTGGATCAATTGCACGGCGGGCTGTCGTCCGTCAATGCTCACCTCGGCGCGATTGCCGGGGTTTTAAAATTATAAAACCGATAAATCATGTGTTTCAAGAATTTGCCGATTGAATTTGACGCGGAGGGCAACGCCACCTTAAAAGAAGGCATCGCCAACCCCTACTCCTATGACGTAGTGGACCTGGGCAAGAACGAGGATAAACTCAAAGACCTGCTCGGCAAGAACGGCTTCCTGAAAAACGTGGATTACGACCCGGTGACCCGCATCGCCGGGGCGCTGGCTTTCCACAGCGTGGTGGATTTGGAAAATAAAAAGGTCATCTCCTCCAACTCCATGGCGACGCTGTTCCGGGGCTACGAGATTATCCTCAAAGGCCGCAGCCCGCTCGACGCCGCCTACATCAGCAGCCGCGCCTGCGGGGTGTGCGGGGGGGTACACTCTACGGTATCGGCCCTGGCCGTCGAAATGGCCCTGGACATCAAGCCGCCGCCGCTGGCCATCGTGATGCGCAACATTCTGCTGGCCGTGGAGTACCTCTACGATCACCCACTGCACCTTTTCCTGCTGTCCGGCCCCGACTACTCGGAGCAGTTGGTCAACGAGACCAACCCCGAAATCGTGGAAAAAGCCCGCACTACACCGGCCAAAAATAAGGCGGCGCACGGCTACGAAATGATGATCGACATCATGCGCGACCTCAACCCGCTGACGGGCAAGCTGTACATCGAGGCCCTGGAAATGACCCGCGTGGCCCGCGAAGCTTACGTGCTGATCGGCGGCAAGTACCCCCACCCACAGTCGGTGGTGCCGGGCGGTCTTTCGGTGACCATCAACATTACCGTCCTCAACGAGTTGTACCAGCGGCTCATCAAATTTTTCGACTACGGCCAGAAAGTCGTGGGCCTGTGGGACGATGTCTTCGATTTCTTCCTGGAATGCAATCCCGACTACGCTAAGGTAGGTTCGCGGCCCGCCACGATGATCGAGACTGGCGTATGGGACCACCCCGACTACTACGACGCCACCTACGCCAACTGCGACACCTGGGGCAACGCCCGCTGGTCCACCCCCGGCGTGTTGATCGACGGCGAACTGGTCACGACCAATCTCAAGCAAATCAACGTGGGGCTGGAAGAATTCGTGGAGCATTCGTACTACGAAAAATGGGACGGCCACCGCTTCAAAACGGATATGGAGGGCAGCCCGCTCAGCCCCAATCATCCCTGGAACAAGGAAACCATCGCCAAACCCGGCAAGCAAAGCTGGCGCGACCGCTACACCTGGGACACCTGCCCGACCTGGGACCGCAATTCGGTGGAGGCGGGGGCTTACGCCCGGCTCTACATCACGGCCAAAGCCAACAAAGTCGTGTCGCGCCGTTTCGTGGAACCCACCGGCCACAGCATGATTCTGCACATGCCGAAGCACAAGATGCCCGCCGCGACGATGGAGTGGCATATTCCCAAAGATTGGAACGCTTTCGAGCGCAACCGGGCGCGGGCGTTTTGCATTCCGTATTCGGCGCTGGTCGCGCTGGACAACTGGTACATGGCGATGGATTTCCTCCGGCAGGGCGAAACCCGTATGAGTACGCCGTTCGAAATTCCGAGCAAGGGTACCCAGGTCGGCGTGGGCTTTTGGGGCGCGGGGCGCGGCTTCCTGACCCACCACCTCGTCATCGACGACGGGGCGATTGCCAACTACCAGATTCTCACGCCTTCCACCCTGAACGCTTCGCCCAATACGCCCTGGGGAACGCCGGGGCCCTACGAAGAAGCGGTACTGAACACGCCAATTCTGGAAGACGTGGACGTAAACGACCCCGACAAAAAATTTAAGGGGATCGACATTCTGCGGGCCATCCGCAGCTTCGATCCCTGCATGCCCTGTACCACGCACATTCAGGTGGAAAACAGCGACTACATGGTGACGCGGGAAGTAACTACCTGCGCTTGCGGTCTGGAATAAGGCTTTTTTGAAAAAAACAAATGGAAAAAGTTTTTATCGGCACCGTCGGCTACCACAACCTGCGTAACCACTCCATCGGCCCGGCATTGCTGCCCCGGCTGCGGGAAATGAACTGGCCACCGGGCGTGGAACTCGACGAGTTCAACTGGGGCCCGATTGCCATCGTCCAGGAATTCCAGTCCCGGTCCGAACCCTTCGATCGGGTCGTTTTGCTGGCGGCCATCGAGCGTCCGGGCCGCAATCCGGGCGACATTACCGTATTCCGATGGCGGGGCGGACTGCCGGATGAGGAACTCATCCAGCGCTGCGTCGGCGACGCGGTCACCGGGGTCATCTCGGTGGAAAACCTGCTCATCATCGGGGAGTATTTCAAAATATGGCCCGGCGAGACGTTGGTGGTCGATGTGGAGCCCGGCCCCGAACAGGCCGGGGAAGGATTTACCGAAGCAGTAGAACAGGCCATTCCCGACCTTATCCTCATACTACAAGACCTTTGCGTGGCGGACAGCGCAAAAATCAGTATCTTGGAGCCTTTGTACGGAGAAACTTTAATCGAAGTCTGATGGCGGAAAATGGCGCTTTGGGGGCATTGTTTTGGCGGGAAGAAATCCTGCAAGTCCTCTATTGGATGCAGGGCGAAGGACTGGCCGACGCCGTTCCCTTCGGCCGTTTGTTGTCGCTACTAAACACCACGCCCGACAACCTGCTGCTACATCTGGAAAAAAACATCGCCGAAGGCTACCTGAAAACGGAAGAAGGTACTTTGAGCGAAAAAAGCGCCATCGTCCTTACCCCCGCCGGGAAGAAGGAAGCGGGCGGTATTTTCCGCAACGCTTTCGAGGGAATGCAGAAGGGCGGCCACGGCGAGTGCGGCCCCGACTGCGAGTTTTGCTACCATGAGGGCGAGAAACTGGAAGACTGCGTCCACAATTGCGCCGACAGCCGCCACCAACACGCCGCATGAAAAGTATTTTCTTATCGGATACCGAGTACGAAAAAGTGGCCGCGCGGGCGGAGGCGATGGTCGAGGAACTCGACGGCCTGCCTTATCCAAAGGTGAAGGAAAATATGCACGAATTGCTCCGGCACTTCGACATGCTGCACCGCGAGGCTCTGACCCGGCTGTTCAAGGAAATCATTATCAATCACTCCGATCTGCACCTCAAAATGCAGATGGACAAGTCGGTAAAATTGCTGTTCAGTCTGTACGACCTTTTTCACACCGAAATCCAGAACGGCGCGCTGGCCCAGGAAATCATGGCGGGTGGCGACTTCGACAAGTACCCCCGCTGGATTCCCGTCGGCAATACCAATGCTTTGAAAGAGAACACGGTTTATAAATACGCCGAGGAAGGCGAAGATGTTCTGATCTGTAAGTCGGAGGGCGAAATTCACGCCGTGAAAAACTGCTGCGGCAATACCTCGTTGCCCCTCGACGGGGCCAGCATCGCGCGAGGGTACCTCATTTGTCCCTGGCACGGCTGCAATTACCGCCTGTCGGACGGCATCATGGAAACGAACCGCCTACTTTCGCTGAAAAAATATCCTATAAATGTGAGCGATACGGGCGAGATAAGAGTGGGACTCAATATGTAAAGGCCTATGCAGAAACAACCTACAACTACCGTCCTCCTCCTTCTGTTGGTATTTTGTTTTGTGGCCTGTCAAACGCAGCAACCTACCGAAGAACTCCCCGTGGTCATGGATGACTCTTCGCGGGTCATCATCGACCGGGCCATCGCTTATGCGGGCGGCTGGGAGGCCTGGCAGCAAAAGAGAACGCTTTCGTTCGACAAAAAAACCATCAGCTACGATTCCACTGGCGCGGTCGCCCGGGAAATCGATCAGCATTTCGACTACATGCTCCGGCCGCAATTCCGCGCCAAAGTCACCTACATACAGCACGATACGACCGTCACCCTGCTGCACGACGGGCAACAGGCCCGGAAACTGTTCAACGGAACGGCTTCTGCCGAACAGAAAGACATCGACAATGCCTGGAATTCCAGCTATGGTTCGCAGTACGTCATGTGTATGCCTTACAAGTTAAAAGATCCGGGGATCAAGGCCGAGTACGTCGGCGAAATGACTCTGGCCGATGGCGTACCTGCCCAGGTGGTCAAGACCTCGTACGTAAAGGGCGCGGGTAGTAATCCCGACCATATCTGGTATTACTATTTCGAACCGGGTACCGGAAAATTGCTCGCCAATTCCCTCAATGGCAAGGATAATTACTGGGATTACACTCGCTACATGGAATTTGAGCGTATCGACGGGCTGTTGTTACCCGCCCTGCGGAAAGGCTACGCCGCAGATTCGCTGAACCGACCCGGTCGGCAGACTTCCCAAAGTCGGCACAGTAACATCGTATTCGACAAGGAATTTGCCGGGGATTATTTTAAATTGCCGGATGGCAAGTGAGGGTCCCCAAATCCTGATCGCCGGGGTGGGCAACGAACTCCGGCAGGACGATGCCTTCGGGGTGGTACTTGCCCAAAAGCTGGAACGGGAAGCCGCGTTTCCGCCTTGGATTCGGGTAATGGAAATCGGTTCGGCGGGTATTCATCTGGTACAACAATTGTTTGATAGTTACCGGGTGCTGATTCTGCTGGATATTGTAAAATGGGGCGGTGCGGCAGGTACCATTCATTTCCGGGAGGTGGAGGTAAAGGACATCACCCAACTGCCCCAGGATGAACAGAATGAATTCCTGGCCGATATGCATTACATCAATCCGCTAAAAGCCCTGATGATGGCCAAAGCCCTGAAAGTACTGCCGCCGCAGGTTCTTTTTCTGGGTTGTGAATCGGAAGAACACGAAGAAATCGGCATTGGCCTGAGTGCCGCCGTGGAAGCCGCCCTTCCGGTGGCTTATCAGAAGATTACGGAATGGATAAGTGAAAGGAAGCCGCCCCTTTGAAGTAAGATTGCCCCCAACTACCGCCCAACAAACTAATACCCAAGACTATGGAAAACCAACCAAAACCTTCCCGCTCCGAGGCGGATGAAAATGTCAAACTACCCTGGAATGCGGGGATGGAAGTCAAAGACCTGGTCAACCCGATCACCGTGAGGCGGGTGCGCCTTTTCCAGACGGCGGGTCTGTTGACCCTGTTGCTGGCGGTAGGCGTGGGCGCGTGGTGGTTCTTCGTCAAGCCGCCTTCCGGTGAGCAACTCGTCGCCGACATGGTGGAGGCCGCCGGGGGCATGGACCACTGGCGCGGCATCCGCGATGGAAGTTTTGTCCGCACCCACCGCCTTTACGACGAGAACGGGCAGATTGTCAAACAATCGGAGGAGACTTTTCTTTTCAAGAACAATCAGGACGGCCACCAATTGCTCATCAAGTCGCTGACCAACAGCGGCGACCGGGTGGTTGTCGGTCACGACAAGGGTGGTTATTGGGCGGTCAAGAACAGCGACGAAGTCGAACCGGTCAAGATTGCCAAAGACCTGGAATTCATGTGCGACGATGAGCATTGCTCACCGCTCTGCGCCAGCGAAATGGCGCTGTACCGAATGTCGTTTCCCTTCAAATTAACGGACGGTGGCGTCATCCCGCGCAACGCCGGCACGGCGATGCTGAACGGTGAAAAAGCCACGCTGCTGGACGTCACCTTCGACCCCGCCGTGGGCCACGACCGCTGGATTTTTTACGTATCACCAGCTACTCACCTCATCAGGAAGATCGAGCATTATGGTAGCCTGGAAGACAACGCCCAGCCGGAGGAGATTTTTCTGTCGGATTTTAAAAAGGAAGGCGACATCATGTTGAGCCATTCCAACAAGTACTACCGCAGCAACGGTAAAATTTTGGAAGAGTACCTGATCTCGGATGTCAAGTTCAACGCCGCGCTTGCTCCGGCCCTTTTCGATCGGCCGCAGCAGGTCAGTATGGTGAGCCAGTAGTTCAACTTTTCACTTTACCATAAGGGGCGGTCGGGAGACTGCCCTTTTTTTATGCCGTCGCCAGCAAATCCTGGGCTAGTTGGTCGATTGCCCGCAGGGCGGGCGACTGCCCGATGGCTTCCATGTCCAGCGAACCCTTCTTGTCGGCTTCGGAAACGGTCGGGTCGAGCGGAATGACGGCCACAACGGGTAGATCCGTCTGGGCACAGAAATCCCGGATGGCTTCCTCGTCTTCGGCGCTTTTTACCTTATTGGCTACTGCTACGATATGCTTGATTTCCAGCTCCTTACCCAGCCGCTGGAAACGCGCCACGGCTTCCATGGAGCGATAATACGGCTCGACCACGCAGAGCAGCACATCGACGTATTTCGAAGTACCCCGCTTCATTTGCTCCAGCGAAGCTTCCAGATCCAGCAAGGTAACCTGCTCGCTTTCCTCGAGCGCTGTGTGGATAATCTCACGGACGGTAGTATGAGTACCGCACATACAACCCGTCCCGGCGTGTTCCGGTTGCCCGACTGCGAGTAGCGTCACGTTTTCACTTACCTTGATACCGTGTTCCTTCATGACCTCGGCCAGCGGAGATTTCAGCTTGGCGTATTTCTTCCCGTCGTCTTTCTGGTAGATTTCGAGTAGTTTCGAGGTCAGAGGCTTGGGCATACTGGCCTGCGGGTCCAGCCCGAGGGTAAGGGCCAGGTTGGGGTTAGGGTCTCCGTCGATGGCCAGCACCGGGATACCCCGACTGCCCATAATTCGGCATAGTAAGCCACTAATGGTCGTCTTGCCCACACCGCCTTTGCCACATACTGCGATTTTCATAATGATATTTTGATAAGGGTTTCCAGAGGTACTGTATTATAATCGATCAATGTACGAAACTATAGGCATCTCTATAATATGGGTGTAATTAAAAATTGGTACAGAAACCGTCGGCATCGGCCGTCCGAACGGTCTGGCTGTTAGCTTTCTAAATTTCCATTAGAGGCATACACGCCACCCCGTCTTCCCTCATTAACTGGGCTGTGTGACACAGCTGGGACAGTAGGGCTTCTACCATCGAAGACTAACGAGTAAGGTGATGACCACAATGGCCCACGATCGGACGGGCAGGCCACCAGGCTGATGATCCTCGGGGCTGGCGATCCAGAGGGAGGTGATTTCCTGCCGCATTAAAAAGCCCTTTATTAAAATTTATTGCGACAAAAATCGACGCAACCTTTCTCAGTTTATCCATTTGCTGAACTAGAATGCCTAGTGCTTCATTCCCCCCTTACCTTTCCCTTTTCCCAACTGATCCAGAGCCGACCGGAATCCCCTCGCCAACTCAGGGGCCGATCCGCGTCCATAATAGTGCAGGAAAATTATGTGCGGGTCGTCGCCGAGCATGTGATTGTGCACGGCCACCACTTCCAGGTTGTTTGCCCGCAGGGCTTTAATAACCGGATTCACTTCGTAATCCAGCATGGCAATGTCCCCGGCAATGTGGGCGTTGTCTTTGCTTCCGGCAAAGGAGGCCCAGGAATTCAAGCCGATGGCGGCGGTCAATTCCGCTCCCATTGCTTTAATCGTCAGGTCATCGCGCCCGACGGTGTACTTGTAAGTGGAGCCATTGGCTGCCCCCTTGTGGCTGACTATGGTATCCAGCGAAGCCAGGTCAAAAAGTTCCGAAGCCGAAGGGGATGAGCCGGAGGGTGCGGGTTGATTGGCCGGAAACAGCTTGGTGCTGCGGATCGCGTTTGCGTACATACTCGCCAGATCGGCGGTGGTACCCATCCCGTGCAGGTGCATGTAAAAAATACGGGGTTCCTCATAAAAGAAGTGGTTGTGTATGGCGGAGATTTCCAGCCCCGCTCCCTGGACCGCCGAAATGAGGGGGTTGACCTCTTCCATCAGCAGCACCGTATCACTCATAAGCATGGTGTTTTTGCCATCCAGCGTCTTTTTGAACGCCACCCAACCCCCGAAGCCAAAGGAGATGGGAACAGCTTCTCCCTTGACCGACATTTTCAGGTCGTTCCGGGGAAGGGATACGTTGTAGGTCGCCTGCGCTTCGTTATAATTCCCTTTCTTTCCCAGAGCGGTGGTAATGGCGTCCTGCTCCTGAGCCGAAAGGGCCGGTGTTTTGGCATGGAATGCCTGTGCCGTTTCTACCACCCCACAGACGGGAATCGCGCTGGTAAGGGCGGCGGTCTGCAAAAAATTACGTCGTTTCATAATTCAGGGATTTGATGGTTTCGGAATGAACACACGAAGACTGGTAATCAAAACGCCAAGGTAGGTAATAAATAAGCAAAAAGGAGCGGGGAGATACTGAGTCAGGATTCAAACTTCCAGTTCCTACCATGCTTTCACAAGAAGGTGTACTGCCCACTCAGTCGCAGGCTCACCACAATGTCTGTTTCGCCCTTGTTTTTAAAATACCAGCCGTGCCTGCCTTCGAAGGGGGCTAGAAAAGTACCGATCATGTTGTTCGAATAAGCGGCAGTATAACTCTCGAAGAAAACGTCTTTGCCTGGGTTTTCTTCCTTTACCTCCCCGTGAAAATCAAAATACAGGATACCCTGATCGGTGACCCACTCGTACTTTACCGTTCCGTATTTGAGAACGTTCATCTTATATTCAAGCCCTTTGCCCGCCGGAATCAGGATCGTCACACTGGCCTGTCGTTGCTCGAATTGCCTGGCCGGGGCCGGGTTCTGGGCTTCTTGCGGCATGGGGACATCCCTGGGCACGACCCCAGCTCTTCCAGTCTCAGGGGCGAATGGGCAGGCGGCAAATCGGTTCCAATTGCCGAGGCACCCGACTTATCGCCTGGCTGATAAAGTCGGTCGAACCCCAATAGCTTACCCGTGCCCAGCGGATCCGTGCCGTATTCAGCGGGCAGAACGGCGGCCACAAACAGCACAGTGCCTAAAATCAGGGCGGCGATCGTGGCTTTCAAAATCTGGCTTTTCGCCAGGAGTGGCGGAGTGGTGTTTTTCATTTTGTTTGGGTTCCTATTAGGAGAAATAATCGGTTAGCTGGTAGCCGATCAATACAAAACCTCCTGTCATTATCGGCAGTAGCGCCAAAGCGAAAAGAAAAAGATTTTTGACTCGCATACTGAGGTGGGTTAAGTGGGAATGCGGCGACGGGTCAACCGTTTCCAGAAAGCAGTCGAACCGGATAAAAACCGCCGCCATTCCTCAGGAAGAATTAAGTGGTTTGGCTAAGGACGGTCTTGGCTGTGGCTCGCCGAATCCGCTTTGTCGCTATGCCCTCCCGTCCTGTCATGGCTTTGCCCATGAGCGGTCGTGTCGGCGGGTGCAACCATCGCTTTGGTTGAATCCGGGTGGTCGGCGTGGACCCGGCCGTCCTCGTGTTCGTGGGTGCCTTTTTATGATTCACTTGAACATACTGTCTATACTCCAAGTGACAGGGCGGAAATAATGAGAATTCTTTTCATGAAATTGTTTATTGGGCATTAATTGAGTCGAGCCGAATGGATACGGCATCACTGTGGGCCGTAAGATGTTCTGCCCGGGCCATGGTCGTTACGATGGGGCCGATCGTGCGGAGGCCTTCGGCGCTGAGGTTCTGGAAAGTAATCTTCTTGACAAAGCTGTCGAGCGAAACCCCGCTGTAGGCAACCGCCCCTCCGTTGGTGGGCAGCGTGTGGTTGGTGCCCGAAGCGTAGTCCCCGACACTGACCGGAGCCATGGCACCCAGGAACACCGAACCGGCGTTTCTGATTTCGAGTCCGTCGGCCAGCGGGTCTGCGGTCATAATGATCAGGTGCTCCGGCGCGTAGGCATTGGTGAAATCCAGCGCCAGCCGAAGGTCGGCCAAAAAGACCAACCGGCAATTCTGGAGCGCCTTTTCGGCGGTTTCCCTGCGGGAAGTCGATGCGAGTTGCCGGGAGACCTCCTGGTAGACCGATTCAACGAGCGGCTCACACGTGCTGACCAGAATGCACTGGCTGTCGGGACCGTGTTCCGCCTGAGCCAGCAGATCGGCCGCCACGAAACCGGGGTCGGCGGTGGAATCGGCCAGGATCAGTACTTCCGAAGGACCGGCCGGCATGTCGATCGCGACGCCCTGCCGATTCACCAATTGTTTTGCCGTGGTGACGTACTGGTTGCCCGGTCCGAATATTTTATCCACCCTGGGGATGCTCTCGCTCCCGTAGGCCATGGCCGCGATGGCCTGAATGCCCCCGACCTTGAATACCTGGTCGATCCCCACCAATGCCGCCGCAAAAAGGATGGCGGGATGAATTTTTCCGTCTTTGCCCGGCGGGCTGCAAAGGACAATCTGCCGGCATCCGGCCAGCATGGCCGGAATCCCCAGCATCAGCACGGTGGAGAACAAAGGGGCGCTTCCCGCCGGAGCGTAAAGGCCGACTTTTTCGATGGGCACCGACCGCCGCCAGCATTGTACCCCCGGCATCGTTTCGACAACGACGACCTGTTCGGCCTGGGCCTGGTGAAAAGCGGTGATGTTTGCCCTGGCCTGAATGATTGCGGCTTTTAACGATTCATCCAAAGTTTGCCCCGCCGCCATTTCTTCGGGGCTGACTTTCAAACTGCTTAGCTCCACTCCATCGAACTGGCGGGTGTAGGCGTATAGCGCCTCATCTCTCCGCGTTTTCACCGCATCCAGAACGGCCTGAACCTGCGGCTCTATTTCTTTTATTTCAAGATTGGGTCGGTCGAGGAGTGGTCCCCAATCTCGGGGTGAAACATTTTTGTAAATCTTCATGGTACTGATATTTTAAAATTCCGAAAACCTATTTGTTGTTGGACGTTTGGGTGGCTAACGTGCGCACGGGTCGGAAGAAAACCAGGGCGACAGCCAGCAACCCCAGGGTCAGCAGCCCGCCGTACAGAAAGTCCCGGTCAGGAAATCGGCTTCCCCAGAAACCGGCCACGGGGTAGGCAATGGCCCACCACAGGTGAGAGAAGGCGAAATGGGCACCGTACACCTTACCCTGCATGGCTTCGTCGATATTCTCCCCGATGAGCGTTTCCGAGGGGATTTCGGCTAGGCTCTGGCCCAGCCCGGCCACCACCCACAGCCCCGTCAACACGGCGAATCCGACGAAATTGGCGGTGACGATGGCCAGTCCCAGCAGCCCGCCCCCGGCAATCAGCGACACCCGGCGGCTTTTGCTGCTGTCGAGACTGCCGGAAAAAAAGGCGGCAATGGACGCGCCGATACCGAACGCCGCCATCACCCATCCGTAATCCCGGTCGGTCAGGGACAACCCCTCCTTGACGTGTCCGATGGTATTGACCAGGATCTGGGCTCCGGCAATGGCCGAAATGAATTCGATCACCAGCGCGAAACGGATCAGGGGGTTTGAAAAAAGCAGCCTGGTGCTTTGGGCAATGCTGCCCCAGGTGGAGGGGAGGGCCTGAGACGGGTTCCTCCTTTCGGAAGTGCCGATGAGCTCGCCGGGCAGGGTCAGGATCAGGACGCCGGCCAGTACGAAAGACGCGGCGTCGATCAGGAAGATGGTCCTGAACCCGAACCATACGGCCATGATTCCGGCCAGGCCCGGACCCAGCACCCCCAAAAGCTGAAAGGTGGCGGTGGACAGGCCGATGGCCTGACGGTAATCGGCTTTGGGTACAACGTGCGGAATGATGGATTTGTAGGTGGGAGTGAAGAAGGCGTTGAAGACGTTTAGCAGAAAAACCAGCCCGTAAATCTGCCACTCGGCCGAGATGAAAACCATCCCCAGCACGATGCCCATGCGGATGAAGTGGGTGACGTACAGGATTTTCTTCCGGTCGATCCGGTCGGCCAGCACCCCCGCGAAGGGCGAAAAGACGATAAAGGCCAGCACGCGCAGGGTCAGCGCGGTGGCCAGGATGACGGCCGAACGCTGGGCCCCGAACTGATAGGAAACCAGGGCCAGCCCAATCCAGGTGAAGGCATCCCCAAGCAGACTGACCGTCTGCGCGAAGTACAGCCTGGCGAACACCCCGTTGCGCAACACCTGGAAAGGGGCGATCAGGGCCGCGGGGACTTTGTTTTCATGCATTTAGTTTTCTTGGTTGACTGGTGTGTAATTCCTGATTGGCCTATTCCTCTTCCCCGGCATTGAGCAGGGCCGACAGCACCGCATACGCCCCTTTCGTAACGAAAAGGTCGTCCTTTGCGGAAATGTCGGCGGGCAGGGTCACTTCCGTCAGGCCGCCCTCCTGGATCCCCGTCTTTA
Source organism: Cytophagales bacterium (assembly GCA_038235275.1). Taxonomy (GTDB): domain Bacteria; phylum Bacteroidota; class Bacteroidia; order Cytophagales; family Spirosomataceae; genus Persicitalea. Next base: position 20,684 of record JBBSUC010000074.1, read on the forward strand.
CGGGTACCATCCGGTAGTCATACCCGGCTTCCGTCCGCCCGGTCTGGACGAAGACATACGGCTTTCCTTCGGATTGCACCACCGCCTCCGTGGGTAAGGCATAGCCAGCCCGGCTCTTTTTCTCAATCCAGGCCTTCACGTACATGCCCGGCAGCAGACCCGAACCCGCCGCTTTCGGCAAATGGCAGTGTACGGGTATCATGCCGTCCCCGGTGGTGGCCTGCCCGATCAGGAAAACGGTGGCGGAGCGTTCCGCCACGGCTTCGCTGGCCATTCCGAAGCGCACGGTCTGGCCGACCCGGACCTGTTTGATATCCTTTTTCCAGTGCAAGAGCATAAACCAAAAGCTGCTGTTCATAACTAACAGTACCGTAGTAATGTACCTTCCAATCAAAAATCACGGGGGGGCATTATGCCTAAATGCTATCAAATCGGGAAATCCGCGTACAGAGAAGTCTCCAACCTTAAAAGTCAGACCGCGTTGAGGCACCAGATAATCGGCTGAAAGCAAACTAGAAATAAGTACATCATTTATGAGAAAGTTATCCAATGCGGTAGTTGTTTCCTCCCAGGCTTGGGTGATCTGAGCGTCGTCAACAAATCCCTTTGTTTCCATATCAAGCAGACCGATCTCAATCTTCCTGCCTGTACCAATGGGCTTGCAGGCTAATTCGAGTTGCTTGTCGAAAACCGACTGGGCGACAGATATCACTCTTTCTCGCTCGGGTACCAGTTTCTGATTTAGCGCAGGAATCACTAAATCAGAAATGACATGATCCACCACCAGCCCTCTCCAGGCATGTACAGTCTTAAGCCTACCCAGCCGCGTAGCTTCAATCCGCAAGGGGTCGCGTTTAACTTTACCGTCCGCCATGATTTTTTTGTAAAACCACGGCCTTTGGCAGCGGTCAAACTGCTTAGCAGCAGTGACTGACCATTTCATTTTCTTCTGTTACGGATAAATTTTAAATAATCTAACAATTCAACCTCCTCATCTTGGGTGATCCGGCCCAACCTAGTTTCAAGTTTTGATTCTTTCTCATTTGAAACGCCTTTCATTGGCTCTGGCACCGGATACCCTACCTTTTCCATCAATAGTTCGTAGGGAACTCCGTATACTTTCGCGAGTTTGTGCAGGTTTATTGGTGAGGGCTGCTTTATCTTTCCTGATTCTAACTGACTCAGGTATGCATTTGAAACGCTGCTTCTTCTCTCGACCTCCCTAAGAGATAAACTCTTAGCTTCCCTCAATGCCTTTAGATATTCTCCGTAATTATCCATTATAATAATGAGCGTTGCTAAGTTTGTCAAGCAAAGATAGCGAGTGGTGCTAAATATATCAAGCACTGCTCAAAAAAAATTAAGCAAATTTGGTAATGGCTAGATTTTTGTAAACAAACATTATGAAATGATACTGCATAATTGTTTCCTAACCTGTTTAAGATGACTCTTTAGTGTTAAAAATAGATCCGCCTGCCACTCAACCGGATATGGCATAACAGACCCAGTGATATGTTGCAAAAAATCAAACTCTGGGCCCGCGAATTGAAGCGAAAGCTGATTATCATGCACCTGGCCCAACAGGATAAGCGGACGCCCTGGTACGCCAAAGCCCTCATCCTGCTGATCATTGCCTACGCCCTCAGTCCGGTCGATCTGATACCCGATTTTATTCCGGTCCTCGGTCTGCTGGATGACCTGATTCTGCTGCCGATTGCCATCTACCTGGTCATCAAACTCATTCCGCTCCAGGTTATCCGCGATGCTACCCAAAGGGCCGAATTCTACGAATGGTCAAAAGAGCAAAATTGGTTCGGCCTGGTCTTCATAGTGTCCGTTTGGCTTCTATCGGCCTTATTGCTGTATAAACATTTTGCCCGGTAATTCACACGGGACTACCCGTGGCAAAGCATCTATGGAATAATATTTGTAGCCAGGGCAGAAGCATCCTGTCCATATAATACACCCCCTGGCCTCCTCAGTAGTTTTCCAAAACAGAATGCCCAACCCTTCAGGCATGAAAAACCTCCCGAGCGTAGCATTGTACGCCTCCATTGCCGCCGCTGCCCTGCTGGCGGGCGGTATGATAGCAATTTTGAGAAAGCCGGGTATCAAAATGCGGAGTGTCATCCTGCATTTCGCCGCTGGCGTCATCTTTTCGGTAGTGGCCGTCGAGCTTTTGCCCGACATCATGGCGCGGCACGTCGTGTGGGAGATTGTGGTTGGCTTCGGGGCGGGCGTGGCGCTGATGCTGGCCTTACGGCATTATTTAGAACCGGAAGACGAAGCCTCCGACAGTGGGGGCTTTCCCACCGCGCTCATCGCCATCATCGCCGTTGACCTGCTGGTCGACGGCGTTATCATGGGGATCGGTTTCATATCCGGCACGGACACCGGAGCGTTGCTGGCGATTGCGATTTCCGTCGAACTGGCCGCACTGGGCATGGCCACCGCCACCTCGCTGGGAAGCCGGAGCATCCCCACTAAAACCACGGTGCTGTGCCTGGCGGGACTCGCCCTGCTCATATTTTCCAGTGCCCTGCTGAGCGCGTGGCTGCTGGGGGGCATCCCGGACGCCTACCTTGAGATCGTGCTGTCCTTCGGTTTGGCGGCCCTGCTTTTCCTGGTGACCGAGGAACTGCTTGTTGAGGCGCACGAAGGCAGTCAGTCGCCCGTCATGACCGCCGCTTTTTTTGCGGGATTCCTGTTATTCATGCTACTGCCGGGTTGACCGCTACCCTAATGTTAATTCCTTTTGGGAAAGGCCAGGACGTCATCAATATCAAAAAAAAGACTGAATTAGATACAGATACACATGGAAAAAGTCAAGATGCAGATCCCCGTTGTTCTGCCCGGGGTTCCCGACGAAAATGACACGTGCGTCACCCGGCTCATCCGCCGGATGGAGCAGCAGGAGGCTATCCAGAAAGCGCACGTGACCGGGGGCGAAGGCGGGCAGGCTTCGCAGCTTTGCTTTCACTACGACCCCGACGTTCTCTCCATGGACCGCATCCGCTCGCTCGTCCGACAGGAGGGCGAAAACCTCACCCGTAATTTTGGTCACCTGCTAATCAAGGTAGAAGGTGTGCGGCACACTCGCCACGCCCGGCAGATTGAGCGCAGCCTGCGCCGAAATGCAGGCATTCTGGAAATTTCCGTTTCGGCCTCCAACCTGGTGCGGGTTGAGTTCGACAAAACGATTACGGACGCCTCGACCATCCGCCAATTGCTGCGGAATGAGGGTCTGCAGGTGATGGATGAAGACAAGGCAACAGCCGATACCCGGACAATCGCCCCTGCGGAATCTGAAAGCCACGCGCATAAGGAAGGTGACGGACACGGCCACGCCGAAGGGGAGGCCCACGACCACAGTGAGGGTGACGGGCACGATCACGGCGGGATTTTCGGTAAAAATACGGAACTCTATTTCTCGCTCATTTGTGGCGCGCTGCTGGGCGTTGGTTTTGGACTTTCGTTTGTGGAATCGGTACCCGCCTGGGTGAGTCTGGCGCTGTACCTCGGAGCCTACGGCTTCGGCGGGTTCTTTACCGCGAAGGAAGCCATCGAAACGATTCGGGCGGGGGGCTTCGAGATCGACTTCCTGATGCTTGTAGCCGCAGTCGGGGCTGGCTTCCTGGGCGAGTGGGCCGAAGGAGCGCTGCTGCTGTTCCTGTTCAGCTTGGGCCACGCGCTCGAACACTACGCCATGGGCAGGGCCCGCAAATCCATCGCGGCCCTGGCCGACCTGGCCCCCAAAACGGCGTTGCTGAAAAAGGGCGGCAAAACCCAGGAGGTTAGCATCGATGCCCTGGCCGTAGGCGACATCATCGTGGTGAAGCCCAATAGCAAGATCTCCGCCGACGGCGTGGTGGTTGATGGCAGTTCCAGCGTCAACCAAGCCCCCATCACTGGCGAAAGCGTCCCGGTGGATAAATCAGCCGTGGCCGACCCGGACAGGGAGTACACGGGGCAGAACGATATTAAGGACGAAAACCGGGTGTTCGCCGGAACGATCAACGGCAACAGCACCCTGGAAGTGAAGGTGATCAAGGCGGCCAGCGACTCCACGCTCTCACGGCTGGTGAAGCTGGTCAACGAAGCCCAAACCCAGAAATCGCCCACCCAGCGCTTCACCGATAAGTTCGAGAAATATTTCGTCCCGGCGGTGCTGGGGCTGGTCGCACTCCTCAACCTGGCTTTCCTGGTGGTCGACGAGCCGTTCAGCACGAGCTTTTACCGGGCGATGGCCGTGCTGGTGGCGGCAAGCCCGTGTGCGTTGGCGATTTCGACACCCAGTGCGGTGCTGAGTGGCGTGGCGCGGGCCGCGCGCGGGGGCGTCCTCATCAAGGGTGGTCGGCCCCTGGAAGACCTGGGCGTTCTGACGGCCCTGGCCTTCGACAAAACCGGCACCCTGACCGAGGGTAAACCAAAACTCACCGAAGTGGTGACTTTTGGCAATATGACTGAGGCCGAACTACTCACAGTAGCGGTGGCCGTGGAAAACCTGAGCGACCACCCGCTGGCGAAAGCCGTAGTGCGTGACGGTAAAGACCGCTTGCAGGGTGCCGATATTTCGGAGGCCAAAGATCTGGAAGCGGTACTTGGCAAGGGCATCAAGGCCACATTGGCGCAGGACAAAATCTACATCGGCAATCTTGAATTGTTTGAAACACTGGACGCCCGGAAACCGTCGCCGGAAATAAAGGAAAAGATACGCGATCTGGAAGCGGCGGGCCAGACGACCATGCTCGTCCGGCGCAACGACGACTACATCGGTGCGCTGGCCCTGATGGACACGCCCCGCCCGGAGGCCAGGGCTACGCTGGCCGAACTGAAGAAACTGGGCATCCGCCGGATGATCATGCTCACGGGCGACAACCAGAAAGTCGCCGATGCCGTGGCCAAAGAGATCGGGCTGACCGATGCCTGGGGTAGCCTGCTGCCCGAAGAGAAGGTAGATGCGGTCAAAAAGCTCATGGAGGAAGAGGCTAAGGTGGCCATGGTCGGCGACGGCGTCAACGACGCCCCCGCCATGGCTAACAGCACCGTGGGCATCGCTATGGGAGCCGCCGGGTCGGATGTGGCGCTGGAGACCGCCGACATCGCCCTGATGGCCGACAAGCTCGAAACCCTGCCCTTCGCCATCGGCCTCAGCCGGAAGGCGCGGGCCATCATCCGGCAGAACCTGTGGGTGAGTCTCGGCATCGTGGCCCTGCTCATTCCGGCAACCATTCTGGGTGTGGCCAACATTGGCATTGCAGTGGTCATCCATGAAGGATCCACGCTGCTGGTAGTCTTCAATGCTCTTAGGTTGTTGGCTTACAAAAAATAGAGGAGGGGGGGGGGGCCGGTGAATTATAGGCCGCCCCCCCCGCCCCCAAACACAAAAAAATTTGCACAAAAACAAAATGGTGGAGACATTAAACGGCGCCC
>JBBSUC010000075.1:0-25877 GCA_038235275.1 Cytophagales bacterium
CATCGCTAGTGGCACTATGTTCAAAATGTTTATAACTTGGGCTTTGATGATTCCTTTCATCCTTAAAGGCTGGTTTTGATGCTTCGTCGCTTCAAAGTTCAGCCTTTTTGTTTTTCATCCCAGTTTTCTTCGGGTACAGTATGACAATGCTTTATTCCTCGTTCATTCGTTTCTTTTTATAGTTTTTGATTAAAATCTTTTACACCTTATTACCGTTTATTACCGTGGTCTGTGTCGTAAGGACGTACCCCTCCACAGACTACACTATTCAATAATTCATGAAAATAAAAACAACTTTTTTCCGTAGTATCTTCCTGCTCGCATTCGGCTTGATTTCTACACTAGGTTTTGGGCAGGGCCAAACGGGCGTTAGCGTGGACAAGATTATTGCCCGCGTCGACAACTACTACATCCTGCGTTCCGAGCTGGAAGAGCTTTTCCAGAGCTATAAAGCCGAGGGCCGGACGTCCGAGCGGTGCCAGTTGCTGGAATCGCTTATTATCAATAAAATGCTTTTGGCCAAGGCCGAAATCGACTCCGTGACGGTGGAAGACGGCCGCGTGGACGAGCAGCTCGACGGACGGATGAGCTACATGATTCAGCGCTTCGGCTCGGAGAAGAACCTGATGGAAGCCTACGGGAAGAGCGTCAGCGACTTAAAAACCGAGCTTCGCTCCCAGGTCAAGGATCAGGCGATTGTGGAGACAATGCAACAGAAAATTGCCGGGGACGTCAAGATTACGCCCAGCGATGTCCGTAAGTTTTTCAATACCATTCCCAAAGACAGTCTGCCCTACATTCCGGCGGAGGTGCAAGTGGGGCAAATTGTGCGGGTAGCCAGCGTGACCCAGGAGCAGAAAGACAAACTCCGCAACCAATTGCTGGACATCAAGAAGAAAGTCGAGGCAGGAGAAGATTTTGCGACACTGGCGACGATATATTCCGAAGACCTCGGCTCGGCCAAAAGTGGTGGTGATCTGGGCTTTCAGAAACGGGGCGTAATGGTCCCCGAATTTGAGGGTGCAGCTCTGGCGATGAAACCCAACGAAATTTCTAACATTGTGGAAAGTCAATTCGGTTTTCACTTGATTCAGCTGTTGGAAACGCGCGGAGCCGAGTACCACGCCCGGCATATTTTGCTCCGGCCCGATTACAACCGAGGTACCGATGTGACGGAAGCGACGCGCTACCTCGACAGCCTGCATGTGTTGATAAAAATAGACACGCTCAGCTTCGCCGAAGCGGCCAAAAACGATTCGGAGGACAAAATGACCGCCGACGCGGGCGGCCTTATCATGGACCCGCAGACGGGTCTGACGCGTATTCCACTGGATGCTTCGATGGATCCCGCTCTGTATTTCGCCCTCGACAGCATGAAGGTCTGCGATATTAGTGTCCCCATCTCCTACCGTACCGAAGATGGCCGTTCAGCCATGCGAGTCCTCTACTACGAGAGCAAATCGGATGGCCACACGGCCAATCTGAAAGACGATTATGAAAAACTAGCGCAGATCGTGCTGTCCAACAAGAAAAACAGTGCGCTCGAAGAGTGGTTCAAAAAAGCAGCGGGCGATGTTTTCATCAGTGTGGACGATGAATTCCAAAACTGTAGTATCTTCGGGCTTTCTCCCAAGGAGAATCAATAGATATTAATTGTGAATGAGAGATTGAGTGACGGGGCCGCCCGCGCGGTTGCGGTTAGAGAATAAAAATTCACTCAATCTCTTATTCTCTCATTCAAAATTAAAAAATTGAAATACTCCTCCGACGTCGAAGCTGCCGAGGCGATGACGCAAGCTTACCAAAAACTCCGCACCGAAATCGGACAAGTCATTGTGGGTCAGGACAACGTAGTCAAACTACTGTTGACCGCTATCTTTTGTCAGGGGCACTGCCTGTTGGTGGGCGTTCCGGGTTTGGCTAAGACACTACTCATCCAGACTATCGCCTCTTCGATGGATTTGAGTTTTAACCGTATTCAGTTCACACCCGACCTGATGCCCTCGGACATCGTGGGTTCGGAAACACTGGACCAGCAACGGAATTTTAAATTTTTGAAAGGCCCTGTTTTTGCCAATATCATCCTGGCCGACGAGATAAACCGGACCCCGCCCAAGACGCAGTCGGCGCTTTTGGAGGCAATGCAGGAATATTCCGTCACCGTGGCCGGACAGCGCCACGACCTGGCACGTCCGTTCTTCGTGCTGGCTACGCAGAACCCCATCGAGCAGGAAGGTACTTACCCCCTACCCGAGGCGCAACTGGACCGTTTTATGTTCATGATTTCGCTGGATTATCCGTCCTACGCCGAGGAGGTAAGCATTGTAAAAAAGACCACGACCGACGAGCGGCATACCGTACAGGAAGTTCTGAGCGGTGAAGATATTCAGGAATTTCAGCACCTGGTACGCCGCGTTCCGGTGACCGACAACGTGATCGAGTACGCCGTGAAACTGGTGCAAAAAACCCGTCCCGATACCGAACTCGCCGCACCCGACACCGCTAACTACCTGGAATGGGGCGCGGGACCAAGGGCCTCGCAGGCTCTTATTTTGGCCGCCAAGTGCAACGCGTTGCTTTCCGGCAAGTACTCACCCGACATCGAAGATGTACGGGCCGTCGCGCTGCCTGTACTGCGCCACCGTATCGTCCGCAATTTCAAAGCCGAAGCCGAAGGCATATCGGTGGATAACCTTATCGGACGACTGGTTTAAATGGTTGACAATGGACAGTTGACACGGGGCGCCCCGAGGCGTTGACAGTTAATTTTTTCGAGAGTTTTTATTTCAAGATTTGCGCTCGTCCTTACAGGAAATTGGTGCAAATCTTTTCTTTTTAAACAAGAACCCAAACAGGGTCAAATCGTACGTTAGACTCAAACCTAACAATTACACAATTACACAATTACACAATTACACAAAAAAATCTCATGTCTATCCTAGGAAAAAACTACATCGGCTTCTCACAATCGGCCGAAAACTCTAAAACCTTTCAGTCTTATGTTCCGGTAAGCGATTCGCAATTGCCCGAAAAATTCCACCCTGCCACCCCGGAAGAAGTGGAGCGGACGATGCAGTTAGCCGAGAGCGCTTTCGACGAATACGCCGCGCTTCCCGCCGCAAAACGCGCTGATTTTCTGGTGGCGATTACCGAAGAGATCATGGCGATGGGCGATGAACTTTTGGAACGCGCCCACCAGGAAACCGGACTACCAATGGGTCGCCTGCAGGGCGAACGTGGCCGCACCGTCAACCAACTCACTCAGTTTGCCGACCTCATCCGGGAAGGCTCCTGGGTGGAAGCTCGGGTGGATACCGCCCAGCCCGACCGTACGCCCGCGCCCAAGCCTGACCTGCGCAAGATGCTGATTCCCATTGGCCCCATCGTGGTGTTTGGTTCCAGCAATTTTCCCTTTGCCTATTCCATCGCGGGGGTCGATACCGGCCCGGCTTTGGCAGCGGGCAACCCCGTCATTCTAAAAGCGCATCCCGCCCACCCCGGCGTGAGCGACCTCACCGCCCAGGCCATCGTGAAAGCGGCGAAGCGCACCGGAATGCCGGACGGCGTCTTTTCCATGCTATATGACGACGGCTACGACGTGGGTACTGCCCTTGTGCAACACCCGCACACCAAGGCAGTAGGCTTCACGGGTTCGCTGAAAGGCGGCATGGCCCTTTACAAAATGGCGCAGGAGCGCGACGAACCCATTCCCGTCTTTGCCGAGATGGGCAGCGTGAATCCAATCGTGATTCTACCCGACACGCTGGCCGCAAAAACCGAATCACTGGCCAAAACGCTGGCCGGCTCGGTGACGCTGGGCGCGGGGCAGTTTTGTACCAATCCCGGTTTGGTGTTTACGGTGGAGTCACCCGCTTTGAAAAAATTCGAGGAAAAATACGCCGAAGAAGTCGGCAAAGTGACTTCTATGACGATGTTGACCGAAGGCATCCGTAAGAACTACTTCAAACTTCGCGATGCCGCACTGGCCGAATCGGAGGTGGAAACGTTGGTGCTGTCCGGCGAAAAAGAGGAAGGCGAGAACCAGTCGCAGGCCTCCATCGCCCGCGTGAGTGGCAAAGCGTTTATGGAAAATCCGAACCTGCACGAGGAAGTATTTGGACCGTTCTCGCTACTAGTCGTTTGTGAAGACATCGAAGAACTACAAGCGGCCCTAAAGCACATTGCGGGCCAGCTCACCGCCACGCTCATGGCCGATGCCGACGAAGCCGCCAGGCACCCGCGGCTTTTGCGTTTGCTTTCCCGTCGCGCAGGCCGCTTCATCATGAACGGCGTTCCCACGGGTGTGGAAGTCTGCGCCGCGCAGCACCACGGCGGCCCGTTTCCGTCCACTACCGACTCTCGGTTTACCTCGGTAGGCCGCGATGCCATCCTGCGCTTCGTGCGACCACAGTCTTTCCAAGATTGGCCGGACAGCTTGCTACCTGTGGAATTGAAAGATGGTAATCCGCTGGGAATTTGGCGGTTGTTAAATCATGAGTTAACGAAGGAGAAGGTGTAAAATCCTCCAATATCATAAGATGAAAAGCCCCGGAAAATAGTCGTTTCCGGGGCTTTTGTTCCTATCAGACCCACAAGCCAAATTCCAAAATTGCGGGAAAGCTGTTTTTGAGAAAACGAAAACCTATCCCACTGCTACCTCCAGCCGATACCCAACGCCATGCACCGTGGCGATGCGCACCGTTGGGTCGTCGCGCAGCAATTTACGCAGCCGCGACACGAACACATCGACACTGCGGCCCACAAAGATGCCTTCGTCTTCCCAGACTGATTTGAGAATAAAGTCACGTTCGAGCAGTTGGTTGGGGTGCGTGGCGAACAGCCGCAGCAACTTGGCTTCGCGATAGGTGAGTTCGTGCCGGATTCCGGCGACATCGAGGGACTGTTCCGCAGGATAAAAATTGGCGTTTCCCAGCCGAATTACATCTTCGCTTTCGTCCGAATCAATCGTAAGGGTTTCCGAAGTATCCCGCGCTTTGGCGACCCGATACCAAACCAGCCCGCTGATCCCGGCCAGCAGAAAACCCAGCAATCCCGCCCCCCAGGCGTAGCCACCCGCCTGCTTTGGCTCGTCGAAAGTAATTTGCAAAGTGCGGCAACCGGCTTTTTGCTCGCGGCCCGTGCAGGCTACTAGGCTATCGACCAAGTCCCGGTAGCTGTAGCCGAGTTGTATTATTCCGTCGTTACAGTTGAGAATGGCCACATTGTATTCAGTCTTGATGTTTTGCTGGGCCAGGGATTCCTGCAACAGATTCGGAACACGCTCGTAGATGAAGGTGTGATCCAAACGAATGTTGAAAGTGCGGGCGTCGGTTTGCTGCACGGGCAAGATAAGGGAAGTCGAATCGCCCTGCGACGCCAGCAATCGATGCGCTGTGCGGCGCAGGGCGATATTTACTTTTTCAGCAAAATAAGCGTTGTCGGCTTCTTTTCCCGGAAAAAGAGATTTTCCAAACTGCGTAAAAAGCAGTCCCGCAGCCAAAAAGATGACACCTAGTCCGAGTTTTATCATGCTTCAAAATTACAAAAAAAAGAAACCGGGCTCACTCAGCAGCCATCGCCATTATTAGGCGTCGGAAAGAATCTCATCGGAATCAAATTGACACCTGTGTATTTATCGACTCGAATCAGGTGCGGCGTGTTGCTCCGATTGGCGTTGCTCTGCCTGGCGTCGGTGCATTGCTTTATTTCGATGGGTTCGACGATCAGTTGGTCGCCTACCATCGCGATTGAAAGCATCTTGCTGATTTCAACTTGTTGCTGGGTCTGGTTGGGGTTCGAGGCCGCGCGGCTGAGGGTGATATTTCCCCGTTTGAGATACACCCGAAACGGAATCTGCGGGGCATCCGCCGAAGTAGAATCACTGGATACCAGCGTAATAATCCCCTGGCTTTTTGGAATAATAGAATTATAGAGCAGCGGTCGGTGGTTAAGCAGGACTATAGTAGAACTGACATATTCCGGCTCGCTGGATGTCGTCTTTTTAAACACGAAACCACTCTGAAGCAGCACTACCACACCAGCTATCAGCAGGATGCTCAAGGCGGCTATTTTCTGAAAAAAGTTTTTCTGGTTCATTGGATTGTTGGGTTTTAGTTAACGCTTTATCAAATGTAGCGTCCTTATTTACAATGCTAGAAAATGCGCTGTAAAAGAATGTAAAGGAAATGTAAAAGTACCTTTCGGCTGGAATATCAGCCCGTTCAGGCTGGTAAACGTTTCCCTTCTGCCAGTCTTACCTGTCAGTCTGAGCGTACCGGGCTGGCGTTGCGGACGAAGACCTACTCACTCCGCAGCGACTCCACCGGATTCATCAGCGCCGCCTTCACGCTCTGATAGCCCACCGTCAGCAGCGCAATGCCCACCGCCAGCAGCCCCGCCAGCGCGAAGACCCACCACGAAATATCAATTTTATAGGCAAAATCCTGCAACCAGGCGTTCATGACGTACCAGGCAATGGGTGAAGCGATCAGGATGGCAATGGCGACCAGTTTCAGAAAATCTTTCGATAGCAAAGCCACGACACTGGTCACGCTGGCACCCAGTACCTTGCGGACGCCGATTTCTTTGGTGCGTTGCTCGGCGGTAAAGGTAGCCAGGCCGAAAAGACCCAGGCAGGCAACGAAGATCGTCAGCCCGGCGAATAGTCCGAGAATGCGGGCCGTTTTCTGTTCGGCACGGTAGGTAGCATTGAAGTTTTCTTCCAGGAAAGAATACTCCAACGACTCGTCCGCTATCAGAGTTTTCCATTGTTTTTCTACCGAAGTAATCAGAGCGGACAGGTCGCGGGTTTTTACTTTGGCGAGGATCGCGCCGCTGTTATCGCCCAGCGTCATCATCAGCGGGCCGATACGCTCGTGCAGCGACTTGAAATTGAAATCCTGCACCACGCCGATCACATGGTACGTTCGCTTGCCGCCGTCATTAGAACTTTTCATGGTGTGACCAATCGCCGCCTTGCCCCAACCCAACTCTTTGGCGGCCGTTTCGTTGAGAATGATACCCGACGAATCGGTGGCGAACTCGGGAGAGAAGTTTCGGCCGTCGACGATACGCATCCCCAGCGTGGGAACGTAGTGTTCGTCCACATCGTAGCGAATTCCTTTTACGTATTGTTTAGGATTGTCGTCACCCGACACCATGAAATTGTTGTTAAACGACGGCCCGGCCGGAACGTAACCCGACACCGCAACATCCACGACCCGCGAGTCTTGCAAAAGTTGCTGCTTGAATAATTGTTCGTTTTGGCCTAAACGGTACGTTTCCTGCAAAACCAGTACTTGATCTTTGTCGTACCCCAGCTTGGTGTTTTGGATAAATTGCAGTTGCTGGTACACGACCGTCGTGCCGACAATCAGGATAATCGAAATACAAAACTGCACCACGACCAACGTACCACGTAAGCCAATACTCCGCCGCCCGCTCTTGAATCGGCTGGGATTGGTACCGCCTTTCAACACGGTGATGGGCTTGAAGGAAGACAGGAAAAAAGCCGGATAGCTGCCCGCCAGTACGCCTACAATCAGACCCAACCCCAGCAAACCTGGCAGCAGCCACGGCATCTCAACAAAGCTAAGCGTCAGACTTTTGTCAGCCAATGTATTAAAGAAAGGCAGCGCCAGGTACACGATTCCTACCGCCAGTACCAGCGCAAAAGCCGTCAACATGATGGATTCCAGCAAAAACTGCCCGATCAGCGTGCTTTTCACCGAACCCATCACTTTACGAATGCCTACTTCCCGCGCCCGCTTTGAGGCGCCGGCAGTACTGAGATTCATGAAATTGATGCAAGCAATCAGCAGCATGAACAGGGCGATGGCTCCGAAAATGTAGACGTAACGGATGTCGCCGGATGGACCCAGATCTTGCTCAAAATCGGCGTGTAAGTGAATGTTCTTTAAAGGCTGCAACTGAAAGCCCAGTTCGTTTCCCCGCTGCTTGAATTCAGTGTAGTTCATCCCAAACGCCTGTTTGATTTCCGGTCCGATGTATTTATCCACCATTTGGGGCAGCTTGGCCTGCAATTGTTGGTAGTTGTAGCCTTCTGGTAATACCAGATACGTATAGAAATTAGACTGCATCCAGGAATTCAGCCGCGCCTCGGGCAAACCCGCCATCGCAATCAGGAAATCAAAGTGAAAATGTGAATTAGCGGGCCATTCGGCCATTACGCCCGTCACTTCCATTGGGGTATCGTAGTTCTTGGCGTTGAGGATTTGACCGATGGGGTCAGCATCGCCGAAGTACTTATTGGCCATTTTTTCTGAAATGACCAGCGTGTTCGGTTTGAGCAGCGCCGTTTTGGCATCGCCCGCGAGCAACGGAAAGCTGAATACCTGAAAAAAATTAGAGTCGGCGAACGCCACGCCTTGTTCTTTGATAGTTTTCTCGCCTTTCTTTACCATAAACTCGCCCGCAGTCCGTAAGCGCGTGGCTTCCAGCACTTCGGGGTAGTCGCGCTGTAAAGTCTTGGCTGTGGGCGGCATCACGACGGCCTCCTCGATTTTGTTGCCGCTCATGTTAGCCCGGAAGGTCACCCGCACGATGCGGTCGGCTTTTTCGTGGAAGCGGTCGAAGCTCAATTCATCCAGGACAAACAGGCCGATAATCATGCAGGTGGCCAGTCCCAATGAAAGGCCGACGATGTTGATAGCCGAGAATGCCTTGCTGCGCAGGAGGTTTCGGTAAGCGATTTTTAGGTAGTTGGAGAGCATATTGATTGGTTTGTAGGGCGGACCACGGTGGGCGGACCTGTGTGTCCACCCACCGTGCTCAAGCCATCGGAAGAACCTACGGCTTACGCCAGTTATCGGGCGGACACACCGGTCCGCCCGATAACTGGGAAAAACTATGCCATAATTATAACTATCTGAATATTAACGATACTGAAAACCAAAACTGTCCGATTCCGAACACTTTTGGTTCAAAATCGGACAGTCAGAACTGTCGTACTGAGCGGACCAAACTGGCGATCCACCGGGCTGGCGATCCACCGGGCTGGCGATCCAGCCGAAGCAGGTTATACTTTCAACCGCTTCTTCAAATAGCCCAACGCCATCCCGTACGCTTCTTTCGCCCCTTCGGCGTCGTACTTTGGGTTGCTGGGGTTGGCGAAGCCGTGGACGCCGGGAAAGATTTTATAGGTCAGTTCTTTGCCCGCCTTTTTCATGTTGGCGTCGAATTGCTCGATGACCTCCTTCGAGATGCGCTCTTCGGTGGCGAACAGGCCCAGCACATCGCCGTTGAGGGTTTTGAGTTGCGCCACATCCTGTACGGGCATGCCGTAGTACATCACCGTGCCGACGGTGTTCTTACCGCCCTGTAAGCCCGATTTTAGCGACCAGCCGCCGCCGAAGCACCAGCCCACGTTGGCGACCTTGGCCTGGGAACCGGCAAAGGCTAAGCCTCCCTGTACGATGTTGGTTAGGCGCTTCTCGTCGGTAGCCATCATGATTTTGCCCGCTTCCTGCGGGTTGTCGGTCACCTTACCATCGTACAGGTCGAGGGCCAGCACGTTGACGTCTTCCCCCAAATCCTTATAAAAAGTATCGGACTGGCGGCGGATGTAATCGTTCATTCCCCACCACTCCTGATAGACGAACAACCACTTGTCGCTCTTCTTTTTAGACTTGATAAAATAGCCGTTGGCATTTTTGCCATCTGCTACCGAAAAAGTGGTGTCGGTGCCCATGCCGTCGTATTCGAGCGGCAGCGGCGAAAGATGCAGCGCCTGAAAAGCCGGATCGAGGGCGAATTGCTTCATGCCATCGAGCGGCAACGGCGTGTGGCAAAGCGGAATCGCCGGAGCAGATTCGGTCGTGGCAGGATTCAAAGCCGGGAAACTGAACAAGCTAGCAAGAAGTAGGGGGAAGAGAAGGAGAAAACGGGTGGTCATAGATTTGAATTATGAATTATGGGATATGAGAAAAGCCTTCGACTGGAGAAAGGTACTAACTTTCGCTCAATCAAAGGCTTTTTAGATAAGCTCGGAAAGACGATAGCGAACAAAAAAGCACTGTCAACTGTCCACCGTCAACTAAACAATCATTTGTCCCAGAATAACGGCTCCGAAAGGGGGACCGCGGCCGGGACATTGATTCCATTTTCTGAGATTTCGTTGGTAGGGTACGCTACCCGCCGGATGAAAGTCGTCAGCGCCGCGCTGACGGGCAGTTTGAATCCTTTGTACTTATAATCGAAGCGGCGAGCATCGTTCCAGGCCTCAGGATTGAGGTAAGTGATGACGTACTTTTCTTTGAAAATTTCAGCTAACGTTAGTTTGGCTGCTCCGACCGAGACGATGGGATCGGCAATGTATTTGTCACGGGCGGCGGGGGAGACGCCCAGCTTATCCATATTGGCCTTGATACCTTCCAGATAAGCATTGTAAGCCCTCTCGCGATTACCCGCGCGGAGGGCGGCTTCGGCTTCGATCATCTTCACTTCGGCGTAGGTCACGATCAGCAGCGGCGAGTCGTCGCCCGTCAGCGGGGAGTTGAGCGAGATGTAGCTCTCGTCTTTCACCGTATTGGGTGCGCCGGTCGGATTGCCCGCGCCATTGACGGTTCCCTTGTACACGCCGTCGATGGTTTTGTCGGTGATTTTCTCCGCCCGGGGATCGAACAGACCGTAGGTCGTGCCGTTGAGCTGGTCCACGAGCTGGGATGATAGCCAGCCGTCAAGCACCAACAGGGCATTTTGCCGGGCGGTTTGCGCCCACGGACTGCGCAGCAGGAATACGCCCATCTGCGCGTCGTCGGCGCTGGAAGTATAGGACTTATCCACCGCATCCAGCACGGCTTTGGGGTCGTAAGTTGCTTTCTTGGAAATCTTATTGAGCATCCGGGCTTTCAGCGCGTAGGCCGTTTTGAGCCACGCCTCCCGCTTACCCGCGTGAATCAGGTCGCCATCTTCGTTGAGCTTAATGTCAGAATCGGTTTTGGAAAGCTCCGCGATGCCTTCATTGAGCAAGCGTAACCCGTTATTGTACATGTCCTCCGGTGAGTCGTAGGCAGGAATGAGGGTTTCCTTCTTAAAAGCCTGCGTAAACGGTCCGCTACCGAAGGTGTCGGCGATCAGACCCAGGTGGTAAGAAAGCATGACATCGGCCACCCCTACGTATTCTGAAGCGTTTTGCTCGGTGGCAAAGCGCTTCAGATCCGTGAGATCGGCCATGGCGTAGTAAATCGCGTCCCAGGTAGTGCCGTAGCTTGACTCCTGGTAGGTATCGGTGTTGCTGCCCGCGCTGGGACTGGCCAGATACTGTACGAAGTAAGAAGTAAAATTCGCGACTCGTTGCGAATTGAGGGCGGTTTTCTGCGTCGTTGTCGACAGCATCGATTTTAACGGCGGCGTTGTAATTTGGTTTGGATTTTCGTTCAGATCGAAGTAATCCTTACAGCCGTTCAGCCCAAGCGTGGCGAGCAGCGTTATGGTTAGTATGGTACGTTTCATTGTTTCAATTAGTGAATTAGTGACTGTCGGAATTAGGGAATATTGCTTTCGCCGACTATCGGGATTATTCCGACAATCCGACATTCACTAATTCTAAATTAATTTTAAAACCCAACATTCAGGCTGAACAGGAAGCTTCGGACGGCGGGGTAGACGAAGCCGGTGAAGCCGGTCACGTTGCTGCCGCTGTTGAACGAACTGGCTTCGGGGTCATAGCCTTTGTACTTAGTGGCCAGCCACAGGTTGTTGCCCGTTACGCTCAACTGCACGCTGCGCACCGGTCCCTTTTTGAGGATGGAAGCAGGCAGGTTGTACGCCAGCCGCACTGATCGCAGCCGGACCCAGGAAGCATCCTCCACGAAGTTCTCGGAAATACCCCGGTACACATTACGGTAGTACCCGTTGCCCTGATCCACGCCGTCGGGACCAATTCCCTGGCCCAAATAAACCGACTTCGTGTTGGGCGTACCGTCGGCCAGTACGCCATTGAATACCTTGGTTTCGTTCCGGTTTTCGGTGTATTTGGCGATGCCGAAGGCTGAGAAAAAGTTATCAAGCTGGTTATAGCGGTACTGACCCACCTGCGCGTCGAACAATACCGCCAGGCTGAAATCGCGGTACCTTAAATTGTTGTTGAGACCGCCGACCCATTTAGGCAGTGCATTACCCAGGAGTTTTTGGGCAGAGTTGCGCACCGGAAACCCGTTGGTACCAATCACGATGGGACGGCTCTTGTCGATGGTGAGCGGATCTTCCTCGCCTTCTGAACCCTTGGCGTAGTAGCGTTTGTAGCTGGTACCATAGAGGTTGCCGTAGGCTGTGCCGGGAATCAGTTTTTGATTCACGGTCGAACCGGAATAGCCATACTGCGAAGCGTAGCTAATCTCCTTCAAGCCCTCCCGAATACTGACAACGGTGTTGCGGTTGGCCGAGAAATTCAGGTTCACATCCCAAGAAAAATCGCTCTTCCTGACCGGACTGCCGCGCAGCGCCAGCTCTACGCCTTGATTACGCATGGTGCCGGAGTTGATGGCCGCTTTGGAATAGCCCGTAGCTGAGGTCACATTGACCTGAATGATCTGATCTTTACTTAAAGAGTGGTAGTAGGTGAAATCCAGCCCCAGCCGGCTACCGAAGAAGCCTAATTCAACGCCACCCTCGAAGGTTTCGGTGAACTCGGGCCGCAGGGTGGGATCACCCAGTACATCGCTGCGGGTGAAGCCGGTATTGCCCGTGGGCAACAAGGTATAGGGCGTGAATCCTGTGGTGGTGGAATAAGCCAGGGCATCTTTGCCAATCTTGGCGTAAGAAGCTCGCAGTTTACCCAGACTGATCGCCTGGGGTAACTTCAAGTGCTGGGAGAAAACATAACTGGCACTCGCCGACGGGTAGAAAAAGGAATTGTTGGGGGCCAACAACGAGGAGGTAATGTCGGTGCGGCCCGTCAGCGTCAAATACAGGTAGTCCTGGTACTCCAGCGTCAACTCGCCAAAGATTCCCATCAGGCGGTAGTCTTCCGCGCTCTGCTTGGGGGTGATGGTCTTGGCGTTGCGCAGGTCGAAGTAGTCATAAACCGTCAGTTCGTTGCCCTCCGCCCCGAAGCTGCGGATACGGCGATCGTACAGGTCGTGGCCCACGCGTAATATCGCTTTCAGGTTTTCGCCGAAGTTAGCCGTGCCGCTGGCGGTGAACGTCGAAGTGATCGAACGGAACTGCGTATTGTACTGGTACACAAAGCCCAATTCGTTGTCTTCGTATACATCTTCATTGGGTACGCCTTGTGGCCCGGGAGCAGTCCGTAAGCGGTTATCGGCGTAGGTGTCAAGACCCGCCCGGTAGTTGAGCGATAGCCAGGTTATAGGGGCATAGTTAAAATTGACGCCGCCGATCAGGCGGTTTACGTTGTCTTTCAGTTTATTGGTGTAGGCACCGTAGATTGGGTTGTTGTTGCCGTAGGTCTTCATCGTACCGTCGGGCTTGATGTAGTCGCGCACGTCGTAGCGCGGCGACCAATAGTTGAGGCTCTCGTTGAAGCGGTCGGCGTTGTAGCGGTCACCGCCCGAGTTGATGAAGTTCAGGCTGGTGCTGGTCGTGAATTTCTCGCTGAATTTCACCTGTGCGTTCAGCCGGGCCGAGAGCTTGTTGAAATTAGTGAAAGGAATCACGCCCTCGTGGTGCAGGTGCGAAACGGAGGATAAGAAGGTAACCTTGTCCGTGCCGCCCGAAAACGAGAGGTTGTTCTGAAACTGCTGCCCCTGCTGGTAAGCATCCTTAAAGTGGTTGTAAAGCTTGTCAGGATGCGTGGGGTCGATTTTCTTGGCATCGGCCAATGTCGGTCCCCACGAAGGCCAAAAGCTGTTGGGATCGTACTCGCCCTTGTAGCCAATGGTGTATTTGTCTTGTATTTCGGGGAATTTATTGACATTCTCGACACCGTAGGTACTGCTAAAATTAGCCCGCAATGCTCCCGCTTTGCCCGATTTGGTGGTGATGACGACCACGCCGTTAGCACCGCGCAAGCCGTAAAGCGCCGTAGCCGCCCCACCTTTCAGGATGTTGATGCTCTCGACGTCGTCGGGATTGATGTCCGCCGCGCGATTGGACATCCCCCGAAGTTCGGCCCCGGAGCCTGTCGTGGAAGTGCTGTTATCCAGCAGAATGCCGTCGATCACGAACAGCGGCTGGTTATCGCGACCCACATCAATGGAGTTGATGCCCCGGATTAGGATACGCGCGCCTTGTCCCGGCGCGCCGCCCGTGCTATTGATCGTAACGCCCGCAATCTTACCCTGCAGGGCGTTGACGAGGTTAGTCTGGCGGTTCTGCACCAGCTCTTCGCTGTCCACTCCCTGCGCCGAGTAGCCGAGTGCCTTCTTGTCGCGGCTGATGCCGAGGGCCGTTACGACCACTTCATTGAGCGTTTTGGTGTCTTCGGCCAACACGACATTGATCGTGCTGCGATTTCCCACCGCCATTTCCTGCGACACAAAACCGATGGAACTAAAAACAAGTGTCGTTCGGTCATTGACCGCGATGCTATAAGTCCCGGAGGCGTCGGTGAGCGTTCCCTGGGTGGTGCCTTTCACAGCTACGCTCACGCCTGGCACGGAAGAGCCGTCCTTCCCGGAAGTGACGGTACCGCTTACTTGTTTCTGTTGGGCCATCGCCACGTGCAGCCCGAAAAGCAGCCACGCCGTTAGCCAAACTTGTATAGTTTTTTTCATGGTCGAGAACGTTAATAGGTTTGGTAAAAACTCGTTGTCATTGGTCAAATATAAAGGTTAAGCTCAAAAACTGGATAGAATATTGTGATTTTTTGATAAAAGGCTGGCAAAAGATGGTATTTTTCCACTCCTTCTACTTTTGTGAACCTGTCCTTTATATTTGTGAATCAGTTAACAAAAGCAATTTTCTTTTTATGATTTCCTTTCTTCTCTCAATTCTCGTCTTGATTTTGGGATACTACATCTACGGTAGCTTCCTGGAGCGCGTATTTGGGGCCGACAAAGCGGCGATGACTCCTGCCAACCGCCTAGCCGATGGCGTGGACTTTGTAGTGCTGCCCAACTGGAAAGTTTTCCTGATTCAGTTTCTGAACATTGCCGGCCTTGGACCCATTTTTGGGGCCATTGCGGGAGCCATGTATGGCCCGGCGGCTTTTTTATGGATCGTGCTGGGCAGCATTTTTGCCGGGGCAGTACACGACTATTTTTCGGGTATGCTCTCGCTGCGGCACGATGGCAAGAGCATCAGCGAGGTCGTCGGCATTTATATGGGCGACAGCGCGAAGCAAATCATGCGCGTGTTCACCGTGCTGCTGCTCATTTTCGTAGGAACGGTTTTCCTGGTCGGACCCGCCAAAATCATCGACGGCATGACGGGTGGCTTCATTTCTCTGTGGGGCTGGGTGGGCATTATTTTGGTTTATTACCTGCTCTCCACGCTGCTACCTATCGACAAGTTCATCAGCAAACTCTACCCAATTTTCGGCGTAGCCATGCTGCTCATGGCGGTCGGGCTGCTCATCGCTCTGTTCGTGGGCGACCATCCCATTCCCGAAATCACGATCAGCACGCTGCGAAATATGACGACCAACCCGGACAAAACGCCACTTTTTCCGATGTTGTTCGTCACCATCGCCTGCGGGGCCATTTCGGGTTTTCACTCCACCCAATCGCCATTGATGGCCCGCTGCATGGGCAACGAATCGGCGGGCAAGATGATCTTTTCGGGAACGATGATTACCGAAGGCGTCGTAGCCCTGATTTGGGCAGCGGTGTCCATGACGTTTTTTGGCTCGGTGGGCGAATTAAACGCGGCCATGCTGGCCAACAACAATAACGCGGCCTGGGCGGCCAACGAAATTTCCCTCAATATGCTCGGCCCGGTGGGCGGCATTCTGGCGCTGCTGGGTATCGTAGCCGCGCCCATCACTTCGGGCGATACAGCCTTCCGATCAGCCCGGCTGATCATTGCCGACGCTTTTAAAATTAATCAAAAAACGCTGCTAAAAAGGCTATGGATCAGTATTCCGCTGTTTGTAGTGGCCTTCTTGCTTACCCAAATGGACTTCGGGATTATCTGGCGCTACTTCGCCTGGAGCAATCAGACTTTGGCGACTATTGTCCTTTGGACGATCACGATTTACCTATCCAACCTGAACAAAAATTATTGGATTTCGCTTCTCCCGGCCATATTCATGACGATGGTGTGCAGTTCCTACATCTTCATCGCTCCCGAAGGTTTCCAGCTTTCGCACCAGCTTTCTTACGTCCTCGGGGCCGCCGTCACCATTGCGGCGACAGCTTCTTTCGTGGCATTGAGGTACCGGAAGCAACGGCCCTCGTTGGTAGGGTAATAATTGAATTAATTTCAAATGACATGCCATCAATTCGATAGGACAAATTTCTTCAAAATTTGTAATGTTTACTTGACTTTTAGTAATGCAAGGATTACCTTTGGAAGAAATTTATAGTCAACAAATCAAATCAACTATGAAATCGACCATGCTTTTACCAAGTCAATTCAAAATTAACGGCCTGTGGATGAGTCTCACAGGACTGCTGGGAATGTGGTTTGTCGCTGCGGGCGGACTGATCAACGTGTTTCGTATTTTGGTACCGGAAAATACCTGGCCCGATGGCAGCTATCCCTATCCGCCTACGTTCATGCCAATCAATTCCGTAATCGGACACATTTCGGTGGCCTTACTTATTGTAGGATTAGTGTTTTTCTTTTTTTCCAAAGAGAAAGACGAATACCTTTACCATGTCAGGCTGGAGGCGCTACAATTTGCGGTGATCTGGCAACTTGCCGCCACGGTTCTGATGGCGCTGTACTTTTCATTTTTCGGGACAATTCCACTGGAGAGTGGTCTGCCGATTATCATAACGGCAAGTGCAGTGGGTTTCTGGGCGCTTTTCACGTTGCGCTACTGCTACGTGGCTTACCTCAAATCGCGGCAAGAAAATTGAATCCGCAAAGTAGTCTTGAACCAAAAAATCTTTTGAAAAATACGATCAGGGTAGAGCGTGCCATCCTCGACATTACGCAAGCCGAGTTGGCCGAGCGGGTGAACGTCTCGCGTCAGGCCATCAATAATGTAGAGAAGGGAAAGTACGTACCGTCCACAATTCTGGCGATCAAAATCGCCGGAATTTTTGGCAAAGCAGTAGAGGAGATTTTCGAGATCGAGGAAGGAGATTAACCAAAACGTCAATATCCAAGTAAATCATAAATTCACTTCGTTGGCCAAATCTGATAAATTGATGTTAGGGTCGATCTTAGAATTCCTAAATCGCTCGCGCACTTCCAATGCTTTCTCGTAAAGTTCGAGTTGAGTAGACTTTTCTTTCTTCTCGACTTCTTCTATTAGTATTTTAACGTGCCGTCCCTTGAACGGAGCAAAAATCTCGCTGATTGACTCGTCACTGAGTTCTTCTATATCGTATTGCGCGGTCTGTTGCATGGCTTTTTTTAGTAAAATTAAAGAATCTTGGACAAAACACCCTTCCCCTTCAAATCTCCCGAATCCGTAAGTTCTTGAACCAGATTGGCTTACCCGCGTGCTTGCCCTGAAAACCGACGTGGCCCTGGGTAGGTAGTTCGGCCAGCGGCACACTCAGCCAATCTACCGTGGCGGTGCCGTCGGGATTGGCCTTTTCGGAAGTAAATTTCCCCAGGTCAGCGTCGTTGACCAACTTTTCGTTCAGGAAAACTTTGATGTTCTGATCCTGGCAAACGACGCGATATTTATTCCATTCGCCCGGTCGTTTCACCACTTTTTGCTCGGTGGCGGCCTGGTGGCCGAAAAGCGCCCCGCACTGCCAGTTGGGCGAACTATTGGCCCATTGGGGATCGTAGTCGTCGGCGATCTGGATTTCTACCGAATTAGTCAGCCACTTGTCGGGTTCAGCGTACACGAACACGCCGCTGTTGGTACCTTCGGCGTTCTTGAATTCCAGTTCCAACTCAAAATTATCGTAAGTCTCGTTCGTCCAAATCGCCTGATCTTCGGTGGCCGTCAAAGTACTGTCTTCCCAATACCATACGCCTTTGGGAAAAGTAGCATCCGACAGGTCATCGGCAAAGAGCGTCTTCCACTCAGCTTCCGGTACTTCGTCCGAAATATCAGATGATTCAGCAGAATCCGGCGACTGAGAACAGGAGGTTACGGTAACCAGCAGCAGTACCGCGATAAGAATGAGGTTTCTGTTCATGTTTCAATGAATTGATTTTGAAAAATTCAACTTTGACTGAAAAGACAAACAAAGCTACTCTCAACTTAAAGATACCCCTGCGCCTGCAAGTTAAACAACTCCGCGTACTTGCCGTTCACCCGCAACAGCTCCTCGTGTGAGCCAAATTCCAGCAACTGACCATTTTCCAAAAACAAAATCCGATCCGCCATGCGGACGGTAGAAAAGCGGTGCGAGATCAGCACGGCCATTTTGCCTTCGATGAGACGGCTGAACCGCTGGAAAACTTCGTGTTCGGCGCGGGCATCGAGGGCGGAGGTGGGTTCATCGAGCACCACGAGTTGGGCGTCGCGCATGTAGGCGCGGGCCAGAGCCACCTTTTGCCATTGTCCGCCGGAAAGTTCCTGCCCGTCTTTGAAACGCTTGCCCAGCACCTGTTGGAACTGCGCCGGGAGTTGTTCCACCACCTCGCTGGCCAGACTCTTTCGGGCGGCGTCGGCGATGCGCTCCTCGTCGTCGCGGCGTTCGATGTCGCCCACGGCGATGTTCTCGGCCACGGTCATTTCGTACTTGATGTAATCCTGAAAGATGATGCCGATATTGGCCCGCAAGTCCGCCAGACTGTATGCTTCCAACGGCAGACCATCCAGCAAAATGCGGCCTTCGTTGGGTTCGTAAAGCCGCGACAATAGCTTGACCAGCGTCGTTTTTCCAGCCCCGTTCTCACCCACGAGCGCCAACTTTTCGCCGGGATGCAGCGTAAAAGTCAGGTTGCGAATCGCCCAGCGCTCGCTATCGGGATACTTGAAACTGACATTTTCAAACGTAAAACCCTCTTGAACGGGCCTGGGAATGGTCATGCCATCAGTGTTGGCCTTGATCGTCGGTTCGATGGCAAAAAAATCGAACAAATCCTGCAAATACAACGCACTTTCAGCGATGCTCGAAAAGCGGCTCATAATCCCCTGCAACATCCCGTGCATCCGCTGGAACGAACCCGACAGGAACGTCATGGTACCAATGGTGATGAGTCCGGCCAAGGTTTGGAGCAAAACAAAAACGTAGGCACCGTAGTAGGCCATCGTCCCCAAAGCCGCCAGCAGGTAGCCCCAGGTCGCGCGGCTGAGAACGATCTTTTTGTTTTGTAGATAATACTCATCCGACAGCGCCTTGAACCGCTGCGTCAGGTACTTTTCCAAACCAAAAACCTTCACTTCCTTGGCCGTTTCGGCGCTGGCCCCGATGTAGCGAAGGTAATCGAGTTCGCGGCGTTCGGGCGTCCAGGAACGGGTAAGTGAGTAGCTGCGCTCGTTGAAATGCGTTTCGCCCAAAAACGACGGAATCACCGCCACAATCAAAATCAAAATCAGCCACGGACTGAACGCCACCAATCCGGCCCCGAGCAACACCAACGAAAGGATGTCCTGCACCTGCGAGAGCACCTGTGTGAGCAGCACCGTCCGGCTGGTGGTCTGACGGCGGGCGCGTTCGAGTTTGTCGTAAAAAACCGGATTCTCGAACTGGTACAAATCCAGTTGCGCCGCGTGATGAACCAAGTCCACGGAAGTTTTATTGGCGACCAAATCGCCTAGTAAACTGTCGCACAAGCCAATGAGTCGACTCAGTAAATCCGAAAAAACGGTCAACCCCAGTTCGGCCCCGACCATTGTCCACAGGTACCGCTGCGAGCCACCGCTGCCAATAAGCCGAATGACTTCGTCGATGATTTCCTTGCCGATGTACAGCATCAGCACCGGAATCCCGGCTTTTAGCAATCGAAACACGACGTTGCCCACCGTCAGCGGCTTGTTAGTGTTCCAGACCAGCCGGAAAAACGGCGGCAGGTTCTGCAAGGCCGAAAAACGCTTGCGGAGGGATTGGGAAGTGGAGTCTTTTTTGGGGGGAAGATTGGGGCGCAAATGGAATGGAAATCTGGTGTACTTCAAATAATCTTTTACGGTGGATAAAAGTTCGGGGGAGGCCGACGGGCATGTGGGGTGGCCCCTGCCCCCTGTTTTACGTCCTATGCACCGGGCCTCCAGAGCAGTTGAATTACGATCAAAGTTGCTATTTTTGCCAAATAAAAATTTAACTAAAGCGTAACTCAAATGCATAAAATTTTTCAAAAAACCACCCAAACCTTCTTTTTAACCTTACTGACAGCGGTTGCGATCTTTGCCCAGCCGCTACCCGCCGCCCTCTTCAAAGCCATGAAAGTCCGCAGCATTGGCCCGGCGGTGATGTCGGGACGGATTACGACGGTAGAAGCCGTACAAAGCAATCCCGACATCATCTACGCCGGAGCGGCTTCGGGTGGGGTGTGGAAAACCGAGAACGGCGGCGGCACCTGGACGCCGATTTTCGATGATCAACCCACGCTCAACGTTGGTTCGCTGGCCATTCAGCAGTCGAACCCCAGCGTGATTTGGGTGGGAACGGGAGAGGGTAATCCCCGCAACTCGATTAGTTTGGGCGAAGGAATCTTTAAATCGCTGGACGCCGGAAAGACCTGGAAAAAAATGGGTTTGGAAAAGACGCGGGCCATTCACCGCATTTTTATCGATCCCATGAATCCTGACGTGGTCTACGCCGGGGTCATTGGCAATCCTTTCACCGAGCATTCCGAGCGCGGCGTGTTTAAAACCACCGATGGCGGACAAACCTGGGAGAAAATCCTGTTCACCAACGAGAAATCGGGCGTGGGCGACATGATTATAGACCCCGCCAACCCGCAGAAACTGCTCGTGGCTATGTGGCAGCACCGCCGCACGCCCTACGATTTTCAGTCGGGCGGACCGGGTTCTGGGCTGTATTTGACTTTTGATGGGGGGAAAAACTGGAAGAAACTGGGCAAAGCCGAAGGATTACCCGACGGTGACTATGGTCGCTGCGGCGTGGCGATCAGCCCGGCCAACCCTGACCGAATGTACGCAATGGTGGAAGCTAAAAAGAACGGACTCTACACCAGCACCGATGGCGGTTACCACTGGACGCTGGTCACGGAAGACCCTGACATTGCCACCAACCGCCCTTTTTACTTCAACGACATCATCGCCGACCCAATCAACGAAAACAAGCTCTACGCCCTCTGGCAGACGGTGAACGTCAGTATCGACGGCGGCAAAAGCTTCAAGACCGTAGCCGATTTCAACCAGGCCCACGCCGACCACCATGCGCTTTGGATTAACCCCGAAGACCCCTCGCTACTCATCAACGGCAACGACGGCGGCGTGTCTATTTCGCGCGATGGCGGCAAGAAATGGATTTTCTCGACGGGCATTCCCATCGGGCAATTTTACCACGTAGCGGTGGACAACGAAATTCCATACAACGTCTACGGCGGTTTGCAGGACAATGGCTCTTGGCGCGGTCCGGCCTACACCTGGATGAGCGAGGGCATCCGCAACTACCTGTGGCAAAGCGTGTGGGGCGGCGATGGCTTCGAGGTGATGCCCGACGCCGACAATGCCCGCTACGGCTACGCCATGTCGCAGGGCGGCGGACTGGGCCGCTACGACGTGGAAACCGGCCAAAGCTACGGCATTAAGCCGCCCGCTCCCGACCTGAAAACGCGGCTGCGCTTCAACTGGAACGCTGCGCTAGCGCAGGACCCGTTCGACAACGGCACCATCTATTACGGCAGTCAGTTTGTGCATAAAAGCACCGACAAGGGCAAAAGCTGGACGATCATTTCGCCCGATCTGACGACCAACGACACCCTCAAACAAAAGCAGGACGAAAGCGGTGGCCTGTCGCTGGACGTGACCTCGGCGGAGAACAACACGACGATTCTGGCCATTTCGCCTTCCTACAAAGAGAAAGGCGTGATCTGGGTTACGACCGACGACGGCAACGTACAGCTTACCCGCGATGGCGGCGCAACCTGGAACAATATCCGCATCAAAGGCTTGCCTAAAGGGGCCTGGATTCCGCAGGTGAAGGTCTCAAAACTGAATCCCGCCGAGGCTTACGTGGTGGCCAACCAGTACCGCATGGGCGATTTTGCACCTTACATTTTCCGCACCCGCGACTACGGCAAAACCTGGGACAATGTGGTGGAGAACAAGGGTCTGCGCGGCTACGCCCTGAGCGTATTGCCCGACACCGAAGTCCCGAACCTGATTTTCGCTGGTACCGAACATGGCCTGTGGATGAGCATCGACGACGGCAACCACTGGACGCAATGGACCCACGGCATCCCCAACACCAGCGCGATGGACCTCGCCATCCAAGAACGCGAGGGCGACCTGGTCATCGGTACCTTTGGGCGTTCGCTCTACGTGCTGGACGACATCCGGCCTCTGCGGAAAATCGCCGCCGCCAAACAAATGCCTGACAATAAATTAGTAGCCTACGCTGCTCCCGATGCTTACCTGGCCGAAACCAAGGACATTCCCGGCTACGGGTCGGGCGGAGACGGCCTGTGGGAAGCCCCCAACCGCACCCGTCAGGCGCGGCTGACCTACTACCTCAACCCCAAAGGCACGCTCATCGCCCCTCCCCCGCCGCCCATGGAGATGGGGAAAAATCAGCGTAAAAAACGTAACATGGTCAATCCCGAAACGCAGGTGATGGCGGGCATGAAGGGCGATACCATTACTTCTATGTCGCTGGACTCCACTAAATCGACCAAGAAAGATACGGTTCGCATCCGGGTGTACGATGGGGGCGGCAAGCTGGTGCGCAGCTTCACCGATCAGCCGGACACGGCGGGGATTCAGCGCACCACCTGGGACTTGCGCGAGCGCGGCATCCGCCAGCCTGGCAGCAAAAAGCCCAAGCCCAACACCCCCGAACCCATCGGACTGCCCGTGCTTCCGGGGACTTACAAGATAGTTTTTGATTACAAATACCTCAAAGACTCCACCATGCTCGAAGTAAAGGCCGACCCACGACTGCCCTACAGCCGCCCGGCTATCCTGGCCCGCCGCGCAATGGCCGATCGCCTGACGATAACCGCCGACAAACTGACCGCTACCCTCGACCGTCTCGACGAGGCCGACAATACCGTGAAGCAACTTATGGAGCAAGTCAAAACATCGGACGATGCGGCCTGGAAAGGTTGGAACAAGAAGCTGAAGGCCATGCAGGATACGCTCAAAGCCAGACGCGAACTCATCGAACCCAAGCCACTCGGCAAGCAGGGCTACGGTCGGCCCTTCCGCCAAACGGCCCTCACCCTGTGGCGTGACGCTTTTTACACCGTGGCCGGGACACCCTGGACGGGCAGCAAGCCCTTCGCCCCGAACGCCGAAGACGAAACAATGATCAAAGACGCCGAAATGATGGCCGAAAACGCCTTGGCGCGGGTGGATGATTTTTTCCAAAACCAGTGGGCCGATTTTAAAAAAGACGCCCAGTCCCAACCCTCCCTCATTCGTCCGTAGAGACGCAGCATGCTGCGTCTCACTCGCGTCAGCCACCCCGTAAATCAGCATTCCCTTAAAATGCCGCCCCAAAATCGCGGCATTTTTTGTTAAATATTTTATATTCCTGGAAAAATAGTTTTAATACTAGAAAAATAGTTTCGATATTTGTCGCATGGAATTAGCAAAACTCACCAATAAGGAAGAGGAGGTTATGCAGGTACTTTGGAACCTGCAACGCGCTTTCGTCAAGGATATGCTGCCGCTCTTCGCCGATTCGAAATGGCACTACAACACCCTCTCGACCATGATCCGCAATTTGGAAGAAAAGGGCTACGTGGCGCATCGGCAGTACGGCAACACGCACGAGTACTACCCAACCGTCAGTAAGGACGACTATCAGGATCATTTCGTGCTGAACAAAGTCGTCGGGGAATATTTCAACAATTCCCACCGAGATCTGGTCGCCTACTTTGCGAAGCAGGAAAAAGTAAGCCCCGACGAACTGCGGGAAATTATTAAAATGATTGAAAACGACAAGGCCTAAATCCTAACCGCCATGCTTTTACCTTATCTTTTCAAAGTAAGCCTGTTACTGGCTGTACTGACGCTGGCTTACCGCTGGCTGATTCAGTTCGAAACGTTTTCCAAGGTAAACCGGGTGCTGCTGTGGCTCAATGTGGTGGCGGCTTGGGTGCTGCCGCTGATTCCGCTGGCGAGTTGGGGGCCGATCGAGGTGCAGCAGGAATTTCACCAAACGCTACCAGCCCTCGTGCAGGCTATTCCGACGGTATCGCCCAGTGTTTCTACCCCGAGCTTCTCTCCTACCCTTCTTCTGATCGAGGTCGTTCCAGGCTGGGGCGTGGCAGAATGGCTGCTGCTCATTTATGGGCTTGGCGTCGCCTGCATGGCTTTCCGCTTTCTCTTCCGGCTTAGCCACTTAGTCCGTGCCTTGTGGAAAAGACCCACCCGGCGGTTGGAAAACGGTCTGTTTCTGGTTCAGGACGAAGTTACGACCTCGCCCTACTCTTTTTTCCGCTGGATTGTTCTGAATCCAACGCAGCACACGCTCCCCGAAGCGCAGCAAATCCTCGCCCACGAAACCGAACACGCCCGGCAGGGCCACAGCTTTGATCTGCTGCTGGCCGAAATACAGCGCATTGCTTTGTGGTTCAATCCCTTCGCTTGGATTCATCTGCAACTTGTGCAGGGCAATCTGGAATACCTGGCCGATGAGGCCGTGCTGGCCAGTGGGTTTGCCAAAAAGTCTTACCAAATCACATTGCTCCACGCGATGCTTCGTACCGAAGAGCCGCCACTAACTAGTTCTTTTGCCCAATCTTTACTCAAAAAACGAATCAAAATGATGAACCGAAAACCATCCCGCCGCCTGGCCTGGGGCAAGTACGCCCTGCTTCTCGCCACGCTCTACGTGTCCGCCGCCTTCGTGGCCCCTTACAAAAACCAAATTGTGGAAATGTCGCCCGTGCCGCTGCAACCTGTGGTGAGTGCGCTGGTGCCGGAAAGTGCGCTTCCTTTGCCAGAGAAAACTGTGGAACAGGTAACGACTCCAGTCTCAAAACCAGAATTGGTGGACTCAGTAAAGGCAAAAGAAGGCATAGAGGATGACTTTGCCAAAAAAGTGAAGAGCAAGTGGGTGCAAGTAAAGGGCGATACGCTTTACTGGTCGATTCCGTCAACGGCAACCTTGACAGATATAGAGTTAATCTCGAAAGACATGGCCAAATACAATGGGCAGTTGATGATCAATTCACTCAGTTACGATCCCCATCAACTTTTTTTGACGGCTCTCACAATAGTTGTGAAGCAAAGAAACGTAGGTGGGATGGAAAGTTTGAACAAAATTGATCCATATACTCCTATAAAAGGCTATTGGGGCTATATGACTAAAAGGGGCGGCTTAGGCATGGGCTACGCCCCCCCTGAGCCGTTGGCTACACGACTCGACCAGAGTTATCAGCAAGCTTTGGTTTTGAAAAAGGCCAATAAAAACAAGTATTTTGATGAAAAACTTAACAAAGAACTCCCTGAGAAAAATGGCAGTATGAGAAGTTCGGGCTATCACCAAAACAGCTTCGAGGGAAGATATGCCGATAGAGTCTTTGAAAGAGACGGGGTCGGCAAATCCTCAGACAATAAACTAATGCTGGGAGAGATCAACAAAGACGCGGAGTTTTACCTCAACGCCGAGCCTTCGACCTTTAGACTTGTTGCGATGAAAATGTATTTGTATTTTAGTGGCTATGAATATTTCAACCAAGGATTTAACTACAGATCGAAAATGGCGTTCTGCTACGGGCTACGATCAAGAACGGTTTGG
>JBBSUC010000076.1:0-22082 GCA_038235275.1 Cytophagales bacterium
AGCCCGGCACGACCACCACCCGCTCGACCGGCACCAGGCAGCAGCCCGGCACGACCACCACCCGCTCGACCGGCACCAGGCAGCAGCACCGGCCACCACCACCCACTCGACCGGCACCAGGCAGCAGCCCGGCACGACCACCCACTCGACCGGCACCAGGCAGCAGCACCGGCCACCACCACCCACTCGACCGGCACCAGGGCAGCAGCCCGGCCACCACCACCCGCTCGACCGGCACCAGGCAGCAGCACCGGCACCACCACCCGCTCGACTGGCACCAGCGACACCGGCTCGAGCAAAATCAGAGATTCACTTTTGCACTTTGAACCATCGACCCGCCCGAATTTTCAAAACTTATATTCGTGTTTTTGAAATTGGCAGTTGCCGTTTTCGGTAAAGTGCGGGCTAGGGGGGAGGGAGAGGAATGCACTAAAAAACGCTTTTTTTCGTGCAAGTGCCTTTATGTCAGTTTTTTACGAAAAAATCGACTGCAAAACACCTCAAAAAGCACCCAAAAAACGACGAAAACGCACCTATTGCCATTAAAAAACTGGCAGAAACCGTAAACCCTCTCATCCTTTTCCCCTTCATCGAGCAATCCCAGACATCAAAAAAAAGCCGAAATTTTGTGTCCTTTTTATTTCAAAACCCCTTTTTGACCTTTGGCTAGTAAATTTTTTAATCACTTAAATCTATTAGTCAAATGAAAATTTTGATCCTAGGGACGGGCAGACCGTCAAAGCACCTCATCAAGGCCATTGAGGAGAAAGGCCACACCCACGAAACCCACGACCCGCGAAACCTCTACCTTTTCGTTTCGGAAAGTGAGAACGGGTACGACCGCCTTTATAACGGCTCGTCTGACGTGGAAAACCCGGTACGCATCAAGTCCAAAGACATCGACGCAGTAATTAGCCGCATCGGGGCCAACCTGCTACACGGTACGTCCATTTTGCGGCATCTTTCGGAAAATCTGAGCATCTACGCCACCCAACAGGCTGGAGGACTCGAGACGGCATCGAACAAGCTGAAGACTACCCAGCGGCTCAGCTCATGGGGAATCAAAGTACCCGCCACCATCTATGCCAAAAATCCCGTACACATTGACTTTCTGATTAGCAAGGTAGGCGGACTACCCGCCGTAGGGAAGTTGCTGCAAGGTAGCCAGGGCAAAGGGGTATTCATTCTCGAGACTCCCATAGCGGCCAACACCAGCCTCGAGAGCCTTTACAAACTCGACGTGGGTTTGAAGCTGCAAAAGTTCGTGGACGCAGGCAGCAAGGATATTCGGGCAATTGTCGTAAAAGACAAAGTAGTAGTGGCGATGGAACGGACGGGCAAAAAGGATTTCCGGGCTAATATCTCCCAGGGCGGCGCCGGGCGTAAAATCACGCTCAGCAAAGAGGATGAAGAAATTTGTATCAAAGCATCCCAAGCCGTGAACCTTGATTTTTCGGGCGTTGACATCCTCAAAGACAAAGACGGTAAGACCTACGTAATAGAGGTAAATGGCAACCCAGGCACCCGTATTATTGACATCACGGGCCACAACTACTTTGTTGAGTTGGTGGAAATGGTAGAGAGCGAGTACAAGCGGAAGAAAAAGAGCGGCAGCGATGCAAGCGCAAGCGCAGCCGTTGCCGCTGATTTTGGATTGAACACGGAAGAAGACCGCCTACAGCTAGGGGAAGAACTGAACGCCCAGGCCGCGCAAAGTTGGAAAGATGCACCCTGGAATAATTGACCTCCAGGCAACCATGAAAGAGCCTAGGCATATTTCAGAAATAATGCCTGAAGCTTTGGCCGCGATGGCAGCCAGACGTAGAACTTTGTTTGGTTTGTACTATACCCTTTCGCCGGAAAATTCGGGTACACCTTAGAAAGAAAAAAGCCGCTCAGTTTGAAACTGAGCGGCTTTTGCGGTCCGGACGGGACTCGAACCCGCGACCCCCTGCGTGACAGGCAGGTATTCTAACCAACTGAACTACCGAACCGAGTATTTAAAAACTTGCGTTTTGTCGTTGTTTCCGATTTAACGTGGGGCAAAAGTAGGCGGACGGAACGTACTACGCAAGCATCTTGAAAAAATATTTATCGCCAAACAGGTTACGAATCTGATTATCAAGATCGTTTTGACAAAATTATTTCGCCTTTACGGCATGCTCAGCACAGCGTAGCCCTTCAACTGAAAGGTTGTGGTTGCTACCAGGGCGGCTTCCGTTACTTTAATATTGGGGTTACGAGGCGTGTCGGTGTAGCCACGCATTCTGAGGGACTGCCCACAGACGTAAAATTTAACGCCTTTTGCGGCTAGTTCATCAATCAGTGCCGTATTGGGGTTAGCCACGCCAAAGGCTTTTTCGTAGGCCGCATCGCTCATGATGAGCGGTGTCCCCTTAAAGTGAACAACCACGACCATATCAATTTTCTCGGGCTTGATACCCGCCTCGGAATAGGCATTGAACAGACGTGCCACGCGATCGAGGCCGGGGTTGAGCTCTTCGGGCTTTTCAGGTCCGACCATTAGGTCACCGACAATCTTATAGGCCATATTCTTATCGGCCACAGGCGTAGCTTCGGGAACGGGGAACACGCCACCGCCATTTTTGACCACGGGAAATTCTTTGGTTTGAGCCAGAGCGAGGGAGACAGCAAACAGTAAAGTCAGGCTAGTCAGAGTGAGCGAATGGATGATTTTCATAAATCGTTTTTTGGAAAAATGTTTTTTGGAATGAATGAAACTTTGAGGCAGGCAAAAATATATCCCTGAAAGTTAAGGCAAAAATCGGTAGATGTGCAGCCTAAGTTCCTAAAAATGTGTTGGATTGGCCCTGAGCGAGTTATCTACCACAAAAAAACAGCGGGAGAAGTGCCTCCGGCTGTTTTTTCGGGCAGACAACTGCCTATGCCTTAGTGAATATTCAACTCGAAAGGCATCCGGGCCTGCAAGCCTTTCATTTCCGTGAGCTTCTGGTAAATTTTAAACTGCGGGGCCAGTTGGCCGAGTTTTTCGTTCAGGATGCGCTCCTCCGACTTGCCAGAAATCTTCTGAATTAATTCCTGAATCTGGTTGATTTTTTCGGGATAGTACCGCACCCGGTAGTCGCCCTCGTCCAGTTTAGCGGCTTTAGCGGCAATTTTGATGGCTTCATCCAGTCCACCCAGCACGTCCACCAGGCCGTTAGCCTTGGCCTCCACACCCGACCACACCCGACCCGAAGCCAGGCTGCGCAGTCGCTCAACGGGCAT
Source organism: Cytophagales bacterium (assembly GCA_038235275.1). GTDB lineage: Bacteria > Bacteroidota > Bacteroidia > Cytophagales > Spirosomataceae > Persicitalea. The sequence continues at coordinate 3,250 of JBBSUC010000076.1, forward strand.
CTTGCGTCCCTCGGCGGCTTTGCGGGTGAAGGTAGCGTAGCCCTCCTCCACGCTACGCTGAATTTTTGATTTTTCGAAGTCGGTCATCTCACGCGTCAGCGTGGGCCAGTCGGCGTGGGGGTTAGTTTTCACGCCGTCGAAGGTGACCCCGAGTTTGTTGCTGAAGAAATTCTCCAAATTGAAAAGAATACCGAAGATACCGATGGAACCCGTGATGGTATTAGGCTGGGCCACGATGGTGTCGCAGCCCATCGCCATGTAGTAGCCACCGGAGGCCGCTACGTCAGACATCGACGCGATGACCGGCTTTTTCTTGCGGGTCAACTCGATTTCGCGCCACATGATGTCAGAGGCCAGGGCACTGCCGCCGGGCGAGTTAATGCGCAGCACTACGGCCTTGATCTTATCGTTCTCGCGGATTTTACGCAATTCTTTCACGAAAGAATCTGAGCCGATGTTGTCATCGTCGCCCTCACCCGATACGATGTTTCCCTCGGCAATGATCACAGCCACCCGCTTGTTGAAGTCGCCGTCTTTATCGGGGTGGTCGCCTTTCAGATATTTACCCAGGCTCACAAACTCGATATCCTTCTTTTCGTCCAGTTTGAGTTCTTTTTTGAGCGCTGTGGTCACCTCGTCAGAATAGCCAACATGCGTGACGAGCTTGTAGCGGGCCGCTGATTCGGCGTTCGTAATCGATAGTGAATCGGCCAGGCCGCGCAGTTCGCTGGCCGGGATTTTGCGAGATTTGGACACATTGTCAATGTAATTGCTGTAAAGCGCATTGAGCAGCTCGATCGACTGCCGCTTGCTGGGCTCGCTCATGTCAGAGCGCGAGAAGGTTTCGACAGCACTCTTGAATTCGCCCACCTTGAAAATCAGCGGCTGAACGTCCAATTTGTCGAAAGTACCTTTGTAAAACTCGTAGTCGGCCGACAATCCGTTCCATTCCAGTTGCCCAGCGGGATTGAGGTAAATTTTATCAGCCAGCGACGCCAGGTAATAGCCTTTTTCGGAATAGGACTCTCCGTAGGCGTACAAGAATTTCTTAGTTTTCTTGAATTCGGTCAATTCATCGCGAATTTCTTCCAGCGTTGCCCAGCCCGCGCCGGGGCTCTCGGCTTTGATATAGATGCCCTTGATGTGGTCGTCCTTAGCGGCGTAGGTAATAGCTTCCCGGATATCTTTCAGGCCAATGGTTTCGTCACCACCGCCAAAGACCCCCAACTCCGCAAAGGGATTTTCCACGCCGACTTCCTTAATCGGCTTGTCCAGATCGAGCCGGAGGACGGAGTTGTCCTTGATGACGGCTTTATCTTCACTGGAAAAGGCCGAGCCAATGCCCACGAGGATGAAAAAGGAGAGAACGAAGAATAAAAATAGTCCGACGAGCGTAGCCAGGACAAATTTCAGAAATTGTAACATAAGGATGATAACTTTCGGTAAATGGTCATTTGAGATTCAAAACTAATAAAATTAAATCCTTACCCGCGTGACTAAGTTGGGGCAATGGCGCATATTCTCGCCCGAGCGGTCAAATGCTGGTTTATAATTTTTCCTCAAAAACTCAACCGTAGGTGATTTGTTCTATTTTTGCAAAAACTGAAAGCCTCTCTCAATGAGAAAAACACTACTCCTGCTCCGCCACGCCACCGCCGAAGACCAATCGCAAATGTTCAAGGACTTCGACCGTGAACTCACCAGCCGGGGCATCATGGATGCCGCCCGGATGGGCCATTACCTCAAACAAAAGGGTACGGCCCTCGAAAGCATCAAGACCAGCGGCGCGGCCCGCACCTACCAGACCGCCAAGATCATTGCCGAGCAAATGAAGTTTGAAGTGGACGACATCGAAACAGTGGAAAAACTGTACAGTGGTGGCCCGAAGGCGTATCTGGCGGCGATCAACGCGACGCCTGACACGGTACAAACGTTGTTGATTTCCGGCCACAACCCTGACATCAGCTATTTTGCCGAGTACCTGACTAGTGCCGACATCGGCTCGATGCGAAAGTGCAGTATGGCAGTCATTGCTTTTGAAGACCAAACCTGGGCGGAGATTTCCGGCAAAACGGGGAATTTGGTTAAATTGGTAACGCCGGAAGACTTAAAACAATCGTCCGTTTGAGCGGTTCTTAATAACGTCCAAACCATTTTTTCCTTGACTTTTGCAGTAACTATTCTTGGGGCGGGTTCGGCCACACCCACGCTCACCTCCCACGCTTCGGCGCAGGTTTTGCAGCTAGGCAGCGACTACTATTTGATCGATTGTGGGGAAGGCACCCAATATCGGCTGATCGAACAAAAGATTCGTCCCGGCCGCCTGAAAGGCATTTTCATTACCCACTTACACGGCGATCATTATTTCGGGCTTTTCGGGCTGCTGACCAGCCTGAGCCTGGGTGGCCGCAAGGAGGATTTATTGCTCTTTGGCCCCAAAGGTTTGAGCGAAATCCTCACCGAAATTTTCCGACAGTCCGACACGCGCCTTTCTTACTATTTAGATTTTCAGGAAATCGACGCGCAGAACCCCGGTCTGATTTACGACGTGGAATCGTTCAGCGTCAGCACCCTGCCGTTGCGGCACCGCATCCCCTGCACGGGCTTTTTGTTTTGGGAAAAGATTGGGAAAAGGAACTTGATCAAAGAAAAACTCCAGCCAGAAATGAGCCACGAAGCCCTGCGAACGCTCAAAAGCGGGCAGAACGTGATGGACGGGAATGGTGAAATGCTTTATGCCTACGAAGATTTTACGACGCCTCCTCCCCCAGCCCGCGCTTACGCCTACTGCTCCGACACCATTTTTAGGCCCGAGTTAATACCTTATTTGAAAGGGGTCGATTGCCTGTATCATGAGGCAACTTTCCGGGAAGAGGAACTTCCCCGCGCCACCAAAACGCATCATTCCACGGCGAGCCAGGCGGCTATCCTGGCCAGAGAAGCTGACGTGGGTAAACTCCTGATTGGTCATTTGTCTTCCCGCTACGCCGAGGTTGGGCCATCGTTGGACGAAGCGCGGGCGATTTTTGCAGAAACGTATCTGGCCGAAGAGGGAAAGACTTATTCCGTGTAGCTTTGCTAACTTCTTCTTATTGTCAAACGTCAATCGCCTCGGGGCTGGTACCAGACCGCAGCGGCCCCGCGATTCTAACCATCATTTAACAAGTGCATATCGCAATTACTGGAAACATCGGAGCGGGAAAAACCACGCTCACCCAAATGCTCGGCGACCATTACGGCTGGGGCGTTCTTTACGAAGCGGTGGAAGGAAATCCCTACCTGGCTGATTTTTATAAGGATATGGATCGCTGGGCTTTCAACCTGCAAATCTATTTTTTGAACAGCCGCTTCGCGCAGGTGCAGAAAATCCGCTCGTTGACGTACTCTACCGTTATTCAGGATCGGACGATCTACGAAGACGCGCACATTTTTGCCCGCAACCTCTACGATTCAAAAGTAATGACGGAGCGCGATTATGAGTGCTATATGCTGTTATTCGACTCAGTCATTAATTCGGTACCCGCGCCCGATCTTATGATTTATCTGAAAGCGGATATTCCAAAGTTGGTGCAGCAAATCAAAAAGCGGGGCCGTGACTTCGAATCGGATATTTCAGTCGATTACCTGAAAAGTCTGAATAAGTATTACGAAAGCTTCGTGAACACCTATGACCACGGCAAATTACTGGTCATCGACGTGAACGAAATTGATTTTGCCAACAACCCCGATGATTTCAAGGCCATTTTGGCGGTGCTGGACGGGGAGTTGTATTATTAAAAAACTGCATTTCCTGTTTTGAAATGCAGTTTTTCGAGGTGTCCGAGAGGGGAGTCGAACCCCTACACCCGTTAAGGCACTACCCCCTCAAAGTAGCGTGTCTACCAATTTCACCACCCGGACGGTAAGTGTAAAGTTGTGCTAAAAGTGTATTGCTCTACCAGCTATCACTCGATATGTTTTAAAATTATTGTGATCCCGCTGGGATTCGAACGGTACCGGGGAGGCGTTCCTCCGGCCGACCGTCCAGGACCCATACATTAAAATTGTACTGCTCTATCGGAGCGCCGAACCGCAGCTAAGCTACAGAATCGTGTTATTGCTTGTAATTCTTATTTTGGTGATCCCGCTGGGATTCGAACCCAGGACCCATACATTAAAAGTGTATTGCTCTACCAGCTGAGCTACAGAATCGTATCAAAAGTGTTTTGCTCTATCGGAGCGCCGAACCGCAGCTGAGCTACAGAATCGTGTTAAAAGTGTATTGCTCTATCGGAGCGCCGAACCGCAGCTGAGCTGCGGAATAGGAAATAAAAGTCTTTATTAAAAAAGTGATCCCGCTGGGGCTCGAACCCAGGACCCATACATTAAAAGTGTATTGCTCTACCAGCTGAGCTACAGAATCATATTAAAAGTGTTTTGCTCTATCGGAGCGCCGAACCGCAGCTGAGCTACAGAATAGGACAATTTGTTGGAGAGGAACGAGCCTTTCCCGTAATTGCGATGCAAAATTAGAGTTCTTGCCTTTATAATGCAAATGCGACTTAAAAATTACCTTGTATTTCTGATTTTCGGGCTGTCGATCTGGGCCAGCAGTGAGCTTGTTCTGGGAGCTACCCCGACTTTGCACACCGCTGATTCTCTGTTTTCTATCGGTCGTTATACCGAGGCCAATCGTCTTTATCAATCATTCTATCAAAATGGCAAAAAATTTAATCCTAGTTTGCTGCTGAGGTTGTCCTTTTTGGCGGAGAAAGCAAATAATCCAGCTCGGAGCCTCTACTATCTGAGCATTCTGGCGCAGAAGCAACCTAGTGTGGCGCTATTGGAAAAAATGAACCAAATTGCTTCGCAGCAGAACCTGACGGGTTATGAATTCAATGACTTCAGCTATTTCCTAGTATTTTATCGCAAATACGGCGGCTACATTCCTATCCTGCTGCTTACCTTAGGGATTTATGTGGTCGTAGTGATGGTCATCAAAGCAAGAAGGCAGGAGCGAATTTTAAAACGACACAAGTGGACAGCAATCGTTTATTTACTGGCCTTATTGGCATTGCTCAATCTTCCTGCTAATTACGAGGCCGGAGTCGTGAGAGGGCAATTGGTTCACATACGGGCGTTCCCTTCGGCGGCGGCACCCGTGATCGAAACCGTGCGACAGGGACACCGACTAACCGTCATCGGTAGCCGCGACCGCTGGAAAAGAGTGATTTGGAAGGGCAGTATCGTTTTTATCCGTGACACTGACATCTGGATTATTTAGATTCTCGTATTTTGTTTGCGGTTTTTACCCTAAATTTGTGAGTAATTAAGCCGGTTTGATTAGATTTGTCCGTCAAGCTGGCACGATCTGGCACAATTTTAAAATAATTTTGAAACATATTTCAGTCTTTTTTAACTAATTTATTTTATGCAAAAGTCATTGAGAAAATTTACCGTGTTAATGATGGCAGCCGCTTTGGTGACCGGAATGCAGTCATGCAAGATAGAGGGGCCGGACCAGGACGATGTCGTCAAATATCAGTCGACGATCGACAGCAAGAACACCATCCCCCGCACCACTTCTTCCGCTCAGGGATCAGCCTCTCTCGAGTATAACAAGACGACCCGAATGCTTACGTACAGCATCACCTACCAGGGACTTGCTCCGATTGCCGGTCATATTCACAAAGCCCAGCCCGCTTGGGAAACTGGTCCTGTGGTTATTCCATTTACCAACGTTGGCACATCGCCCATCACGGGTTCTGTAAAGCTCGATAACGAATTGGAGACTTTACTCAGACTGGGCAATTTGTACATCAACCTCCACACCAAGGAATATCCAGATGGTGAAATAAGAGGCCAGGTTCTGCCTGTACCCATCAACGAGCCGTGATTCAACGACGGTTTTTCATTTCAACACGCTGATAAAAGAGCGGCAAATCGACTGATTTGCCGCTCTTTTATTTGATAAGGGTGATGGGGCCTTTGTAAGAATTGATGGAATATTTGATTTGATAAAAGTAGGTACCCGCCGGCGCTTCCACGGGACACCAATTCTGGTTACGGTCGCGGGTGAGGAAAACCCGGGTACCCCAGCGGTTGTAAATGGCCAGTTCCTCGAAGTGCTGAATACAGTTGTCAGGCGGCAGGTCACTGGCCAGGAAGCAGTCGTTCTTGCCGTCCTGATTGGGAGTAATGACGTTGGGTAAGTTCAGGGCCGCATCCGAAATCACATCCTTTATCACAAAATAGACCGTGGAGGTATCGCGTGCCGTCAGGCAACTCTTATCTTCACTGATGAAGTCGACGGCCAGGAGCCGTTCCGATTTTCCGCCGAGCATAGAACAATCGGGCGTCCAGGCGAAGGGACTGGAAATCTCCCGAGTTCCTAATTTATTCAGGAAGTCTATTTTAAATTCACCCAGGCTGAAACCGCGCCCTAAGCCAAAAAGCGATAGTTGGGTGGTGTCCAGATCGTTGGCAATCACGTCGAACAGGATAGTCACGGGATTAGCGGCATCCAGCAGGACTATTAAGGTGTCGCTTTGGGAGGTAGTGCGGACTTGGGGGGGATTATTTATTGGGTTTTGTACCACAAAATAAACCGTTATCAAGTCTGTTTTTGAATTCGCTTCGCAGCGCAGGTCGGTTAACTTGAACTCCACGGCCAGCGTATCCGTCCCATTGAGCGTGCAGGGCGGTTTCCAGGAAAATTTTTGAGTTACCACTCCCCGCCCCGCCTTGGGCGGAAACACGAAGCCATATTTCGTCAACTCAAAGCCCTTTCCCCTGGCGCTGAGCACAATGCTGTCCGGGTCAATGTCCTTCCCGAACACGTCGAAGGACAATAATTGATCGGGCAAGGCATTGACGTAAACGGACGGCAACGACGTACTAACCACGGGCGGAGTATTGGGCGCCTTTTCCCGGAAAATGAAAATTGTGAGCGTGTCGGTCAAAGGAACCGGGCAGCTTTCGTCCTCGGCGATCAGCTCGATTTTGATGGGACGGTTGTCCTCCGTTTCAAAGCATTCTTCCAGGCAGAATTGGAAAGTGAGGGTGTCGTTGCTCTTTTGGGTGCGGAATTCGGCGGGCAAAAGGTAAAAATCCTTGCGCTGGCTGTTGGCAGCCCGGCCCTTGATTCGGATGAGTTGGTTAAAATTAGGGTCCGTTACCTTGATAGTGAAGCAAGCCGAGTCGGTGCGGGCTAATCGCACAATGCTGTTGTTCTTCAATAATTCTCGCCGGGAGTTTTCCAGCGCCAGAATCCTTGGTGGCAATGCCTCGAAGCAGTCGATGACCTTGATTTGAAAATCGCGGGTGACGGAGCCGATCTTTTCACCCTTGCGATACTCGCTCACCGTTACTGAAAATACGTAAAGCCCTAACTTATTGGCGGTGAAAGACAAACGACCCGTTTGAGAATCGACCCGTAGCGGTCGGGAACCCGGAATGACATTGGTCAGCGAAACTCCATCTACCCAGTTCACGACCGGGTAGTTGCTCGACCCGATGGCTTGGGGGTTGGGAAGCGCCCGGTTGCTGTATCCCGTTACGGGCGTGGTCAGGGCGTACACGAGGCTGTCACCATCGGCGTCGGTGGCGTTAAAATCCAAATAATAATCGGCGTTGAGGCAGGCGTAGTCACCCTGAATTTCACTGAATTCGGGGGAAGAATCCACGAATCGCTTGCCACCTTTATTCAAGGGAGGAAAAAATACAATGAACAAACTACCGACATCGCCGGGCGTTTTAATGTTGTCAATCACCTGATTTCGGCAACAGCGATCCCACACGATGTAGTAGCCAGCCGGGTCGCTGAAATCACGCGGATCAAGCAAAACGTCCACGGCGTAGGAAATGAAGAGCGTCTTTAATCCCGAGGTTCCGCACTGCGGATTGACGTAGGTTATGTTTTTTCGCCCTACTTTTGGGGCCTGAATCGACCCGACGCGCTGATTGTCGGACTTTCGGAAAATATATAAACTGACTACCTGGTCCTCGGCTAGCGGGATACCGTTGATCTCGTCAAAATATAGATTTAGCCCAATCCGATGCGAGGCCGATCCACCCAACGGAAGGCTCTTAAACACCAACTCTCCCCCAACTATATGCGAAGCCCAACCGGGCAGCGTCGAGAAAAGAAGGACAATCGCAAGTAAATTTTTTCTCATATCCAATAATCCATAGCTAATATCTCCCCTCCATGCCCACGAACAAAAGGTACGAAAATATTACCATTACTGATTTTGCCGCCGAAGGAAAATGCATTTATAAATCAGAAGACGGTGTAATATTCATCGACGGTCACGTGGCACCGGGCGATGTGGTGGATATAGAAGTGGTGCGCCGGAAGAAAAAACTGGCCCAGGCTGTGGTGACAAAATTTCATTCACTTTCTGATCTGCGGGCCGAGCCTTTCTGCCAGCATTTCGACGTTTGCGGCGGCTGCCGCTGGCAGCACATCGACTACGCGGAACAGCTCAAATTTAAACAAAAGCAAGTCAGAGATCACTTCGAGCGCATCGGTAAAATCAAGGATGTAACGTACGAACTCATTGTGGCGGCTCAAACCCAACGGTTTTATCGCAACAAACTGGAATATACTTTCTCAAACTTCCGCTGGCTGACGGCCGATGACATGAACTCCGGCCAAGAGTTCTCCCGAAACGCGCTGGGCTACCACGTCCCCAAGCGCTTCGACCGCATTTTTCAGGTAGAAAAATGCCACTTGCAGCCCGACCCTTCCAACGCGATCAGAAACGCGCTGTACCAGTTTGCCGAGGATAAGGGTTACGTTTTTTACAATGTAAAAACGAACGTCGGCATGGTGCGGAACGTCATCATCCGTACCTCCAACACGGGCGATGTGCTGGTGATCGTGCAGTTTGCCGAGCCTCAGGAGAACGTAATCGAGGAGGTAATGGCCTTTTTGAAAGCAGAATTCTCCGAAATCACCTCGCTTTACTACATCGTCAATCAAAAGGGCAACGACTCTTACCAGGACCAGGAGGCAGTTCATTACGCCGGCGACCAATACATCCGCGAGACGATGGAAGACCTCACGTTCATGGTCGGCCCAAAATCTTTCTACCAAACCAACTCCGAGCAAGCCTACGAACTTTACAAAATAGCCCGCGACTATGCACAATTGACTGGTGAAGAGATTGTTTATGATCTCTATACCGGCACGGGTACCATCGCAAATTTCGTGGCCAGAAATGCCAAAAAAGTTATCGGCGTAGAGTATGTAGAGGAAGCTGTCGCGGACGCAAGGAGAAACTCAGAACTGAACAATATTGAAAACACTAAGTTTTTCGCGGGCGACATGAAACGAGTTCTCAACACCGATTTTGTCAAGAAACACGGTCAACCCGATGTCATCATCACCGACCCGCCCCGCGCGGGCATGGACCCCGCCGTCATCGCCACGATTCTAGCCGCCAAACCCAAGCGCATCGTGTACGTAAGCTGCAACACCGCCACGCAGGCGCGCGACCTGGAATTATTATCCGGCAAATATAAGGTAGTCAAAGCCCAACCCGTCGATATGTTCCCACACACGCATCACGTGGAGAATGTTGCGTTGTTAGTGTTGAAGGGTTGAAGCTGTCGTGTAATTGTTAAATCGTGTAATCGTTGAATTGCTGTGTGATTGTTATTTGTTTATTTACTCAAATCCTTGCTAACCAGTTAGTTCGATCACACATAAACAATAAACTAATTTAACATCAATTACAAAGTTCAACAATTACACGATTACACAGCCCTTAAAAAGGAGGCTCTTTGCTTGGGCCTTCAAAATCGAACTTAGAAAGATCATTTGCCTTACTTTTGAAGACAATTGGGTCCGCTCTGTTATTTTCAAAATTGGGTATAGATTCAATGCTAGAAGGAGGCAGAGCCTGCATTGAGCCTGCCGTGAGGGCTTGGGCTGAACTACCTGAAAGCATTCTATCAGGAGTTGCGTAGAAAGAATCTAAATCAGTAAACTTAGTGTATTTACCAATGAAACGTAGCTGAATTGTATCTAGCGATCCACCACGGTTTTTGGCTACAATCACTTCACCAACACCCACTACAGAATTTCCACTATCATCGGCGGTAATGCCGTAGTACTCTGGGCGATAAAGGAATAGCACCATATCCGCATCCTGCTCGATGGAGCCGGATTCGCGCAGGTCAGAAAGTTGGGGACGTTTTTCGCCGCCACGCGTTTCGACCGCTCGGCTTAGTTGCGAAAGAGCAATTACGGGGACGTCCAATTCTTTGGCCAGATTTTTCAAGGAACGCGAAATCAAGGCGATTTCCTGTTCTCGGTTACCACCCGGTTTGCCGCTGCTGTCGCCTGTCATCAGTTGCAGGTAGTCGATCACGATCATCTCGATGTCGTGCTGCGCTTTCAGACGGCGGCATTTGGCCCGTAGTTCCAGAATAGATAGCGCGGGCGTGTCGTCGATGTAAATCGGAGCATTCGTCAAACCACTGATGCGGTGGTGAATCTGCGCCCACTCGTGCGGGGCGAGGTTACCCTTTCTGATTTTTTCACTGTCTATTTCGGCCTCGGCGGAAATCAAGCGATTGACCAACTGCACTGAGGACATCTCCAAGGAGAAAATAGCGACGGGCTTTTGGAACTCGACAGCGGCGTTGCGGAGGGCGGATACAATAAAAGCTGTTTTTCCCATGCCGGGCCTGGCCGCCAGAATTGTCAATTCCGTCTTCTGCCAGCCCGACGTCAGGCGATCCAGGCTGGTGAAGCCGGAGGGGACACCGGTCAGGCCATCGACGTTGTTTTTCTTTTGGTCGAGTTCTTCCAGCGCCTGCCGCATAAGGGCTCCCATGTCGGCGTAATTTTTCTTGATGTTCGACTCCGAAATCTGGAAAAGCGCCTGCTCGGTTTTGTCGAGAAGTTTGAAAACGTCCGTCGTATCCTCGAAAGCTTCCTTCTGGATTTCGGAGGAAATGGCGATCAGTTCGCGCTTGATAGCCGCCTGGGTGATAATTCGGGCGTGGTACTCAATGTTGGCCGCCGAGTTGACCTTGGAAGTAAGTTCGGTGATGAACGCCGGTCCGCCGACCAAATCCAGTTCGCCCGTACTCCGTAATTTGGAAGTGACAGTAAGCAGGTCGATGGGTTCGGAATTGACGAACAAATTAATGATCGCGCTGTAAATCCGCTGGTGCGTTTCCTTGTAGAAACTATCGGGCCTCAGAATGTCCGCCACCGTGGAAAGTGCGTCCTTCTCGATCATTAATGCGCCCAGCACCGCCTCCTCCATATCGGTGGCCTGCGGCGGAAGCTTGCCCATGCCCGCATTGCCCTGGTCACCACCGAGCAATCGGTTGGTGCGCCGCGAGGCAATGGGGGCAGAATTGCCCTGATTTTTCAGGAAATTGAAGGGGCGATCGTTATCCATAGGCGAATACAATATTACGAATTGCGGAGGAGGATGAAAAGGAGGAGTGTGAAGTATTTTTTGAATAGCCGCCCCCCCCGCTTGATACTGAATAGGTTGAACCCAGGATATTTATTTAACGTTGGTAGATTTCAATATTTCCAGAAAATCGGGTGAACAACTCTCGGTGGTTCGAGATTTTATTCCTAAATTTTCCCCTGAATTCATCCATCCATTTAATTTTATATTCATTTGGTAGAAAAAGTAATAACCCTTGACGATGTATCGCTCGTAGATTTCCTGGGCATACACAATTCGAATATCCGTGAGGTGGCGGCGGCTTTCCCCCAAAGCAAAATTTTGTCGCGGGGCAACGAAATCAGGATTCAGGGTACGGCTCCCGAAATCGTGAAGATTACGGATGTTCTCGAATCGCTGCTAGCGCATTACCAAAAATACGGCCGCGTTACCAGCGACAATGTGGTGCGCTATCTCAACGGTCACCTCAGCGTTAGTACCAAGCCCAGTAAAGACGCCAAGGAGCAGGACGACCCCGACGTCATCATCTACGGGAATAAAGGGGTGGTAGTGAAGGCCAAAACCCCTAATCAGAAAAAACTGGTGGAAGCGGCCAACAATTACGACTTGGTGTTTGCCGTTGGCCCGGCTGGTACCGGAAAGACTTATACCGCCGTGGCAATGGCGGTGCGGGCCTTGAAAAATCGGGAAGTCAAAAAAATTATCATCACCCGGCCTGCCGTGGAAGCGGGAGAAAACCTGGGTTTCCTGCCCGGTGACCTGACCGAAAAAATCGACCCTTATCTGCGGCCCATTTACGACGCACTCGACGACATGATTGCGCCGGAAAAAATGAAATTTTACCAGGAAAACCGCATCATCGAAATCGCTCCGCTTGCTTACATGCGCGGACGAACCCTGAACAATGCCTTCATTCTGCTGGACGAGGCCCAGAACACTACGCCCATGCAGATGAAGATGTTCCTGACCCGCATGGGACCGACTTCCAAAGCGATTATCACGGGCGACAAGTCGCAGGTGGATTTGCCGAGAAACCATAAATCGGGCTTGATCGAGTCTCTAAGGGTACTGGAAGGAATCAAAGGCATTGCCTTTGTGGAGTTGGATGGCACCGATGTAGTGCGCCACCGCCTGGTGAAAGACATTTTGGCCGCTTATGAAAAACACGAACAGTAGGGCGAATCTTTTCGCCCTACTTTTTTATTTCCTGGCAATGGCGGTGGTTTTCGCCCAGGCACCGGACGCCGACGTGAAGCGCTGCGCCAGCGCGGAGCGCGACCAGTTAAAAGCCCGGCTCAATCCCTTATGGCAGCAGAAGCGCGACAAGATGGAACGCCTGATTCAGGAGTATAGGCAGGAACACAGGAGCCTCCGCACTACCGCCGACGATGTTATCCGCATTCCGGTGGTTGTTCACGTAATTCACGATCAAAACGAGAATTCCGTGGGCGGACTCAACAACCCCAATATTTCGGACGAGCAAATTCGCTCCCAGATCGAGGTGTTGAACGAGGACTATAACCGTCTGCCCAATACGCTAGGATTCAACACGAATCCTGTGGGTGCCTCGGCAATGATCCAGTTTTATCTGGCGGATTACGATCCCGACGGACGTTACACGACAGGCATCACGCGACACCCCTACACGACCAAAACCAGTTTCAATCCTTTCTCGGACGATCTTTTGCTGGCCAACATCGCCTACTGGCCTTCGGATAAGTACCTCAACATCTGGACATGTCGCCTGACTAATAGTTACCTCGGCTTGGCTCAGTTCCCCGCCACTGACAAGGTGGATGGGCTGGATACGGCCAATGAAGCCAACGAACTGACCGATGGTGTCATCATCGATTACCGGTATTTTGGCAAGAAAAACGGTGCCATCACCAGCCGGATTTATAACCTGGGCCGCACCACTACCCACGAAGTGGGACACTGGCTGGGCCTTATTCACACCTGGGGCGATACCGACTGTGGCACCGACTTCTGCGCCGACACGCCGCCCACGGAGGGACCTAACCGCACGACCGTTTGCCAGGAAAAATTCTCGACTTGCAATGGGGTAAGAACCCGGAATATGATCGAAAACTACCTTGATTATTCGCCCGATTCGTGCATGAATATTTTTACTAAAGACCAGGTTGGCCGGATGCGGGCCGTGCTGGCCCTCAGTCCGCGCCGCGCCCGAATGGTGGAGTTTGGCAAGGAGGGCCGACTCGATCCGGCCAATAATCTGACGGTCGAGATTTTCCCCAATCCAGCGGATGCGGAAATGAACGTAAACGTGCGCTTTCTTAATTTCCAAAATTTCACCTATACCATTTTTGACCTGAACGGACGCCAAATAACCACGGATAGCTTCCGTAATGTGTTTAGTCGAAGGCTGCAACTGAATGTGAGTCTACTTCCGCCGGGAATGTATATTATGCGGGTGAAAACCGAACAAGAAACAGTGACGAAGCGATTCTTAGTCCGATAGCCGATGTTTGCCACCCAACCATTTTTGCGATTCGTCATTGCTTTGGTTGCGGGCATCCTAACGATGGAGTTTTTGAGCGATAGGTTGGGAGCAGATTTTCCAGACTTGTCGCTCTTTTTGCTGCTTGGGCTACTAGTCGCCATCGTTTCGGCAACCCTGATGCAGCGACCGTCCAAGACCCGGCTTGCGTGGCTGATGTTGGCTCTCTTTATCCTGGGAGCCTACGTGACCCAGCAAAAACGTGTGGCTTTCCAAGAGGAAGTAGCCTCACTCGAGAGCCTGCAATACGAAAGTTATTTGCTGCGTATTAAATCTTTGGGCCAAAAGCGCAAAGCTTCCATTCGCTACGAAGCCGAACTCACCGCCGTAAATTCTGGGGATGACTGGCAGGAAAAAGCCGTGCAATTACTAATTTCCTTTCCTGATTCAGTGGAGGTTTTGCCCAAAGCTGGCGATAGACTATTGGTGAAAGGACACCCGCCCAAACGACCTTCGGTACCGTTAAATCCCAACGAATTCGATTACCGCAAGTATCTCCAACGCAAAGGGGTCGCCTGGACAGTATTCTTGCCTGAAAATTCTTACGCAATCATTTCCGCTCCTGGGCAAACTGAGCGCCTAAATTGGGCCACACTAGTCTCACAGAAAGCCGATTCCGTTTTCAAGACTCAACTTAAAACCCCGTCATCCTACGGTTTATTGAAAGCGATGGTGCTGGGGCGGCGCGATGATTTGGGAGCCGATTTATTAAATTCTTACGTAACGGCTGGGGCGGTTCACGTCCTGGCGGTTTCTGGCCTGCATGTAGGCGTATTCTTTCTGCTGGTCTCCTGGATCTTGAAGGGTTTGAAAAAGCGAAAATGGGGCAAATGGCTTTACCTACTGCTGATTATCGCGTTACTGAGTGCCTACGCCATTATCACCGGACTTTCACCGTCGGTGATACGGGCGTCACTGATGTGCGTGACTTTTGCCCTTTCGCAAACTTTCACCCGGCAGCACCAAGGCATCAACACGCTGGCGATTTCTGCCTTTCTCATTCTACTTTTTGACCCGCTGGCTTTGTTTTCAATAGGTTTTCAATTGTCATACGCGGCAGTGCTGGGCATTATTCTATTTTACCCACTTTTTAAAGATTCCTACGAATCAGACATTCTGCTTTTCCGCTGGCTGTGGCAAATTACGCTGGTGAGTCTTTCGGCGCAGATTTTCACTTTTCCCCTCAGCATTTATTACTTCCAACAGTTCCCTACCTATTTCTGGCTGGTCAATCCTTTCGTGATCGGACTTACGACCGTTTTGATATACAGCGCGGTGGCCTTGCTGATGTTCAGTATGGCTCACTTCCAGCCACTCACCGATTTGTTGGCCTATTGGACCGATGGCGTGGCGCAAACGATGAATTCCTTCGTCCAAATTCCTCAACGTCTGCCAAAATACTTGCTGGAAAATCTGAATTTCGATAGTTTAGAAGTGATTCTGCTCTCGATGTTCATGCTGTTGTTCTATAAATTACTCAAAGACAAAGAAATGGCCTGGCTAAAAGCAGTTGCCGTTTGCAGCTTGGTCTTTTTTACCTACGCCACCGCTCGTTCGTTTAATAGTTTTTCCAGTCCGCGAATGTACGTCCACAGCGTAGCGCGACATACCGTCTTGTCGGCCACCCAGGGGCAAACGGCCTATGTCATTGCTGACCTGGACTTCAAATACGATACATTGGCTTACGGCTTCTACCTAAAAAACTACTTCAACGAGCGGGGAATGAAGCAAATCGAATATCTGGATCTTCCCGATAAATCAGTGAATAATCCGCTGGTAATCAAGTGGAGAAATCAGGCGCTGGGCATCGACTCGCAGATTTTTTCGGAACGAGCTAATTTTTCGCTTATTCGGGCTAAACAATACCCCAAGGTCGAAAAGTTGGTTACCTCTCCCCATACGACTTTCATTCTGAGCCAGGAACTGGGGTTCAAAACCAAAAATCAGTGGAAAGTGCTGCTTGGTGAAGCCAGGAATCCGACGATCGACTTAGCCGAAAGCGGAGCGATTGAATTTTGATGAAAATCGCCGTTTATTTATTATGGTAATGGGAAACCTTTTACCCTACCAAGGGTTGTTAATAGTATATGGAAAAAGACGATAAAACAGAAAAAATCCAAAAGGCGTACAAGGAGTACGTTTTGGAAAAAGGCACTCCGCCGCCTTCGGTGTATATTTTTGCCAAGAAGCTAAAAATGCCTGAGGCCGAGTTCTACGAATACTACAATAGCTTCGAAGCCATCGAGTCCGACGCCTGGCTCGATACCTTGCGGCAAACCCTGCTCTCACTCAACGCCGACGCGGCCTACGACCAATATTCAGTGCGCGAAAAGCTGCTTGCTTTCTATTATACCTGGATCGAGGTTTTGAAAAAAGACCGGAGCTATGTGGTGTACAGCTACCAGAACCTAAGGCAGCCCGTAGCGCGGTACACTGGCCCATTGCAACCCCTTAAGAACGGCTTTTACAATTATGCCACCGAACTGATGATGGAAGGCCGCGAAAGCCGCGAGGTTGTCACGCGTCCCGTCATTTCCGATCGCTACGTGGACGGTCTGTGGATGCAATTGTTGTTCATCCTCGATTTTTGGGTGAAAGACCTGAGCCGGGGCTTCGAAAGCACCGACACGGCCATCGAAAAGTCAGTGAACACCTCCTTCGACCTCATGGGCAAGTCGGTCGTGGACTCCGTGCTGGACTACGCCAAATTCGTTTATCAAAATCGCAAACCGTGAAAGAGCAGCAATCCATCCCTACCTCCAAAGTCGCCCGCGCCACGAAGTTTGTCACGACGGGCGTCAAGATTGGCGGTAATTATTTGAAATATAACGTCAAGAAGCTGGTCGATTCCAGCACGACCAAAGAGCAACTCCACACCGACAACGCCACCGACATTTACGATTCGCTCAGCGAGTTAAAAGGTTCGGCCCTGAAAGTGGCCCAAATGCTGAGCATGGACCGCAATGTGCTGCCCCGTGCCTACGTGGACCGCTTCCAGATGTCGCAATACTCCGCGCCGCCGCTGTCGGGGCCGCTGGTGGTCAAGACTTTCAAGAATTATTTTGGCAAAACGCCCGGTGAATTGTTCGATACGTTCGAGATGGCGGCGATGAATGCCGCGTCCATCGGACAGGTGCATTTAGCGACCAAAGACGGCAAGAAACTAGCCGTCAAGATTCAGTATCCCGGCGTGGCCAACAGCATCAGCTCCGATCTGAAAATGGTAAAGCCGATGGCCGTGCGGCTGTTCGGCCTGAACGAAAACGACATTGAGCGCTATATGGGCGAGGTGGAATCCAAACTGCTGGAGGAAACCGACTATGATTTGGAGTTGAAGCGTTCGGTCGAGATTTCGGAGGCCTGCGCCCACATTCCGAACCTGATTTTTCCGAAGTATTACCCCGAACTCTCGGCCAGTCGCATCCTGACGATGGATTGGCTGGATGGGTTGCACATGAAGGATTTTCTATTGACCAATCCTTCGCAGGAAATCAGAGACCAAATCGGGCAGGCCCTCTGGGATTTTTACGATTTTCAGGTTCACCAATTGCGGCAGGTTCACGCGGACCCGCACCCCGGAAATTTCCTGATGCGGCCCGACGGCACGATGGGCGTCATCGACTTCGGTTGCGTGAAGGTGATCCCCGAGTTTTTTTACGACAACTACTTCGCCCTCATCAACCCCGACACGGTGGAAGACGAAGCCCGGACGGAAGGGATTTTCTACAACCTGGAATTTCTGGTGAAATCCGATACCGTCGCCGACAAGAAGTTGTTCTCCGACCTTTTCAAAACCATGATCGGCCTGCTGGGCAAACCGTTCGCGGTGGACGAATTCGACTTCGGCGACGAGACTTACTTCGATTCCGTCTATGCTTTCGCGGATGAACTAGCCAAGATCGAGGAGTTGAAAAATTCCAAAGTAGCGCGTGGTTCGCAGCACGGGCTTTATATCAATCGAACGTATTTTGGATTGTACTCGATGCTGAATGAGTTGAAAGCCAAGGTGGTGACGACTAAACCTGAGTGGTTGATTAGCAAGAAGGTGTTAAACTGAGGGCGGCGATATGCCGTCTTCTTCCAACGCAATTTGCACACATAAGCTATAATCATCGAAAAGCGGGACATCCTCGGTCCAGTTGAATACTTCGAGACGATGTCCAGGACGAAAAAGGAAAGTTTTTTGAATTTTAGTCAATACCCAGGCAACGCCTTCCACGCCAAAATCAAGCAATTTTTCTGATTTCTCAGTCATGTAGGCCATCTCTGAACCTGTATCCAACGCGTTGTCATAATCTTTGGGGTCGATTTTAATATCTACCTCGATGACGAATTTAGGCGGAGTAGTAAAATAATTTTCTACCCACGGATTGCCGAGTTTTTCCTGCTCGCAAATCAAAATGTCTCCTGAAAGATTTTCTTTATAGCCCAGATGCAGCCCTACCTCGTTGGTAGGCACCCAGTAGCTTTTTCTGGGCAGTATGGATTTCAAATAAAAGACAATCGCTTGCACGACCATTCCTTGCAATATGCTACTGCCCATAATATCGCTTTCAGTTTTCAGTCCCAGCATAACCTGTCGATAGCCACGGCGGTAGTACTTGCGTCCGCCGAATTCTTCGTACAGTAAGCTTTGGGGTATTTCTTCGATGATTGCTTCCATAGCTTTTGTCAATTTTCCAAAGATAGCCTTTCTTTCTGTTTGTTGGCGAAAATAGCAAAGCGCTGGAAACCAAGTGGCTTCCGGCGCTAAGTAGTCGAGCCTTAAAAAGCCCATTTGGTTAAGAATTGGCGTTCAGATTTTCCCTGGCAGAATTTCATAGCCCATAAAACCAGGTTTTCGAGCCAGCCAAAAAGCCCCTCCTTGTATTTGTTGAGCATTCTCTTGAAGTTGA
>JBBSUC010000077.1:0-21923 GCA_038235275.1 Cytophagales bacterium
CCTATTATTTTTCCAGCCTTTCGCCCCAGCGCACCTCTTTCACCGCGATTTCACCGCCGTTTTTTGTTTCTATTTCAAAGGCCGGACCCGGCCCACTCAGCAGATAAGTGAGCAGACCCGTCAGTCCCATTAAAATGGAAACGGCGATCTTCATTTTACAACTTCCATCAGCGTCCCCCCCAAATTATAATCCTGATCCTGCGGCAGGGTCGCATCGCCCACGCCCTCGACCATCATGGCTTCCAGTTTTGGGAAGTAGTTTTGGTACAGGCCTCTCGGCGTTGTTTTCTCCTCCTTGCAGACGGCGGCGGCCATACCCAGTACCTCGCCCATCATGCCCGTGGTGCGCATCAGGCGAACCGTACCTAAGGCCACGTGCGACACGCTGATGTCGCGACCTGCCATCATCAGATTGTCGATATTTTTGGAATACAAACAACGAAACGGAATGGGATAGGGGTATATCTTGATGTGTTTGGCGATGGACTTGAAAGCCGCGCCAGGAAACAGTTTGGAGTTCTCGGGATCGGGATAGTGCAGGTCGATCGTCCAGGAGGTGGGGGCGGTGCCATCGGGATACACGCGCTGGTCGGTCAGGTCCTGTTCGATCAGTACGTAATCCCCTTTCAGCCGCCGCGATTCGCGCTTTCCCGCCACGTAAGCCACCCACTTAAGGGAGTCCGGGGCGAACTTTTCCTTATTGGTGGCGTGGTTTTTCAGGTACGACCAATTGGAATAAACCGCCAGCATTCCGTAGTCCCGAATTTGCTCAAAATTGAGGGTCATGTCCAGGCCCATGCCCGTTTCCCACTCCCAATCGCCCTTGGTGATTTCTTCGGCTTTGGCTTCGTCCCAGGGCAAACCCCACTTGATGTCCGGGAAGGAAATCGAATGATCCTTCTTTTCCGAAAACCACTGCACCGATGCCCCCATCGTCAGATTATCGGCTACTTCGGGGGCCGTTTTTTCGCCATAGACATCGCGGCTTTCGCGTCCGGTCATATACTCGGCCCCGGCCAGGAAACCGATGGTACCGTCGCCCGTGCAATCCGCAAAAAGCGGGGCTTCAAAAAATACCCTTTTGCCCGTTTCAATGTTGGTGGCGTACACTTTTTCTATTCTCCCGCCTGCTGTGTCTACTTTGTAAGCGTGGTAATTCAGGAAGAGCGAGATGTTGGGTTCGGCCAAAACGGCTTTCATTTTCTTTTCGTCCTCGTAATATTCCTTCGGTTGGGCGTTGCCTCCCTCCGAAGGGCCGATTTCGTTGACCAGATTTCCCAGCGCAGGGTAGGGTTCCAAATTGATTCGGCCACCCAGGTGGACCCGCACTTCGGAGCTATTGTTGCCGCCCAGCACGGGACGGTTTTGGATCAAGGCCACCTTTACGCCTTTTCGAGCGGCCGAAATGGCCGAACAGGTCCCCGCCATGCCCCCGCCCACGACCACGAAATCAAACGTCCCCGCGTTCTTTGGGTTTTTGTCAAATCCAAAATACTCGTTCCGGTAGTCCGCCAGTTTTTCCTTGTCCTCGATGGGCTTGAAGTTGGGTACGCTGCTGAAAAGGATGGCGTCGCAGCGGCCATTGAAGCCCGTCAGGTCTTTGAGGGCGACTTTATTTTCCTTCTGCGTGATTTTTACCGTGCCGCCGTTCGACCACGTCCATGCCCGGTTGTCCTGGCCAAAAGTTTTTTCGAGGGGCTGGCCGTTGACCAATAATCGAAACTGCCCCGCCGCTTCCTTATCCGACCATTGGGCCGTCCAGTTGCGGGTACGCACAAATACCCGGTAGGTACCGGTTTCGGGGAAGGTAACCGTCGTGCTGGCGTCTTCCACCGGACGGCCCATGCCATGGGCCATTAGGAACGAGGAACCCATGACATCCATAAACTGCTGATCCACCGACCAGCCGCCCTTGTTGCTGAAACTTTCGGCTTCGAGGAGGACCGTGGCGGGCTTTTGCGAAAAAGCGTCTGGACCCAAAATGACGAGGAGAAATAGCAGGCGTTTCATTACGATGATAATTTAGGTTACAAGAAGGGCTTATGAATCCTTTATGAGAACAAAATACAAAAAAAGTCTGCACGATGCTACCGCCAGTCAGGATTCTGCTCGATTTCGGGATTGGCGTTGATCTCGACCTGCGGGATGGGGAAATATTTGTTTTTCGCCTGCACCGGACGGCTGGGATAGACCGAGTTGACAGCTTTGGGTATGACGGTCAGGAACTTACCCGTGCGCGTCAGGTCGTACCAACGGTCGCCCTCGCCAAAAAATTCCCAGGCCCGCTCTTGAATTACGGCGTCGATAAAGGCCTCCTTACTGAGTCCGGCGGCCAAATCGGGTAGCTTGGCCCGCTTTCGGATGGTGTTCACCATTTCATAAGCCACCGCAGTCGGGCCGTTCAACTGCGCTTCGGCCTCGGCGGCGATGAGGTGCATATCCGCCAGGCGCAGAATGGGAATGTTGGGAATCAGCCCCGTAACCGACACGGGGTCGCGGTACTTGCGGATTAGAACGCCTTCCGTTGTGATGGGTGTAATACTTTTTTGCGGTACAATCTTTCCCGCCTTGTTCACGAAATTAGTGTCCAAAAGCATCCGCCTCGCGTCGGCGGGATTGAAAGAATTGAAGAATGACATGTAGGCAAACATCGAGCCATACGAGGTTTTGGCGTAGTCAACCCCCGCGCTGCTGGGCGGGCCGCACAAACCCACCAACTGGTGCGAATCGCCCGGTGAGATAGGGTCCACTTCGTAAGCCCACATGTTCTCGGCGCGGGCGGCGTCTTCTTTCAGGTAGTCGTACACGTCCCGCACATCGGTCATCAACTTGTACTTGCCGGAGTTGATGACCGATTTGGCTTTTTCAAGTGCCTTGGCGTAATCGCCGTTGTAAAGCGCGGCCTTAGCATAAAGAGCATTCACGACCTCATTGGCGACACGGCCCTTATCCACGGCGGGATATGATTTTAGTCCGGCGGCGGCGGCCCTATCTAAATCGCTGTAAATCTGCTTGTACACATCGGCCTTGGGACTGTTGCCCACGTAAGCTTCGGCTTCGGAATTGCTCGAACTTGTTTTTATAGGAACGTCGCCGAAGTTCCGGGTGGCCGTCCAGAGGTAGTAGGCGCGGAGGAAATAGGCTTCGCCGATAATCTGCTTCTTACGGGTTTCGTCCATTTGTGCGCCGGGGACTTTCTCGATAATCCGGTTGGCCTTTTCGATGCCATCGTAGCAAGCCGTCCAGATTTGCTGCGGCGATTCGAACAACCGTCCTGCCGTGGCCTGGGTCGTGTAGTTCGCATCGTAGGTAAAGAGGGTCAGTGTATTGCGACCCACCACGGCGCGCGGATAGGTTTGGTCGGCGCTGAACTCGGGCACCATCACGCCCGCTGGCCCCCGGTACATATCCGCCAGGGAGGAATACACGGCAATCAGCCCTTTCTCGGCGTCAGAAGCCGTTTTGTAAAAATTTTCGGTAAAAATGGACGAGTACACCGTCTCATCGAGTTGGCAAGCCGACAAACCCGTCAGCAGGGCCATAATAACTAGTATCTTTTTCATTTTAGAAAACGGTTTTTGATTAAAACGTTAGCTGAATCCCACCCAAAAGC
This sequence comes from Cytophagales bacterium, assembly GCA_038235275.1. Lineage (GTDB taxonomy): Bacteria > Bacteroidota > Bacteroidia > Cytophagales > Spirosomataceae > Persicitalea. The sequence goes on from JBBSUC010000077.1 coordinate 3,614, forward strand.
GACTTCGCCTGGGGATACACCAGGTTATCCACGCCGATTACCGTGTTGGACCCCGCGTAGGTATTCACCTCGGGATCGAAGCCCGAGTACTTGGTAATTGTCAGCAGATTATTGCCGCTTACGTAGATCCGAACTTTATTCAAATACTTGATTTTGGGCAAGGTGTAGCCCAGCGTAATATTTTTCAAGCGCACATAAGAGCCGTCCTCCACGTAGCGGTCGCTGATGGGCAGTCGCCCGCCCTGGAACGCGCTCACGTATTCGTTAGAAGGATTGGTGGGCGACCAGCGGTCGGCGACGCCGGCCAACTGATTGCGGTGACCCAGCGGTGTCTCGAACGACACGCGGCTTACGTTGTAAATGTCATTTCCCTGCGAACCCGACAAAAACGCGCTCAAATCGAAGCCGTTGTAAGTCAAGTTGGTCGAGAAGCCGAAAATGAATTTTGGATTTGGATTGCCGGTAATGGTCTGGTCATCGGAGTTAATTACACCATCGCCGTTCAGGTCTTTGACCTTATGCCCGCCGATGCGCCCGTCGTAGCCCGGCACGATGGCGTCACCCGTTTGGTTGATGCCGTCGAAAACATAGGTTTTGAAAAGACCCAGCGGCTCGCCCACTTTCAGTAAAGAATAACTGGTGATGAACCGCTCGTTGGTGGTGCCTCCGTCCAGATTCAGCACCTTGTTGCGGTTAGCCGTGAGGTTGGCCGACACGTTCCAGCGCAGCGGGCCTTCGATAATATTGGCGTTCACGGCAAGTTCCAAACCCTTGTTTTCGAGGGAAGCAAAATTTCCCGTGATATTGCCGTAACCAGACGAGAGCGGCAGCGTTTTTACATACAACAAATCCTTGGTTTTTTTGTCGTACACATCCACGATAAGCGACAGGCGGTTGCGCAACAGGCTCACATCCAAACCAATGTCGGCCTGCGTTGAGCGTTCCCAGCGGAGGTTGGGGTTGGCGATACCCGTGGGATTGATGCCGATCTGGTAGGAATTGTTGAGGTTGTAGTTATTCCCCGTGGCGGCTACCGTAGCCAGCGACTGGTAGGGATTGATGCCCCCGGCGTTGCCCGTCACGCCGTAGCTGGCGCGGAGTTTCAGGTCCGAAAGCCACGACACGTTCTGCATGAACGGCTCCTCGACGATGCGCCAGGCTGCCGAAGCCGCCGGGAAGAATCCGTATTTGTTGTTGGCTCCGAACTTGCTCGATCCGTCCACGCGGGCGGTGATGTCCAGGAAATAGCGGTCTTTAAAGCCGTAATTCAGACGACCCATGTACGAGTCCAGCCGCTGCTTGGTGCGGTTGCTGCTGACGGTGCGGTTCAGGGCGAGTTGCAGGGCTTCGTTTTGGGTGGCGTCGTTGGGAAAGCCCGTGACGTTGATCGAATTGGTATTGAAATTCTCGACCTGCGTGGCGAACAGGCCCGTAAATTTCAGGCTGTGGCTGCCGGCGAAAGTGCGGCTGTACGTAAGAATGCTCTCGTGCAGCAGGTTCAGGAAATCTTCATTGGCCTTGGAACCCGAACCGGAGTTGTCGTTTATATCGGCAGTATTGATAATGGAAAGCGGCGAGTAGGTATCGCGCAACTTGTTCTGGATGTCGGCGTTGAAGGAAGCCCGGTAAGTCAATCCCTCGGCCAGCGTGAAATCGCCGAACAGGTTCACCAAGGTGCGTTTCAGAGCCGTTTGGTTAAGTTGGGCAGCAACGCCCAGCGGATTAGTCACTTCCCGGAACTGGCCTTTGTCCTGTTCGCCGAAGGGAAACAGGCTACCGTCGGCGCGGTAGGGTTGCAGTACGGGCGGCGCACCCACCGCCGCGCCCACGATCGAGTTGGTCACTACGCCCGCATCACCCACGGTGGTCGAGCCAGTCTGCACCCCGCTGTTGACGGAGTAGCTGCCCAAGATGCTGGTGCCAATTTTGAAACGGTCGCTGATCTTGTGGTTGACATTCAGGCGGTAGGAATAGCGCTTGAAATTGGAACTGATGATGATGCCGTCCTGGTCGAAGAAATTGGCCGACAGCGCCAATTGTGTCTTCTCCGAGCCGCCGTTGATCGACAGTTGGTGACTTTGAATGGGCGCTTCGCGGAAAATCAGTTTCTGCCAGTCGACGCCTTGGCCCAGCGATGTGGGGTCAGGATAATCGGTATTTTTAAAGGTTTCGTTTTCCAGTTGGGCAAACTCGGCCGCATTCAATACGTCGAGCGTCTTATTCACCTTCTGCACACCGTAGTAGCTTTCGATCATTACCCGCGTGACGCCCGCCTTGCCACGTTTGGTAGTGATGAGTACCACGCCGTTGGCGCCCCGTGCCCCGTAAATCGCCGACGCCGAGGCGTCTTTCAGCACTTCCACCGACTCGATGTCGTTGGGGTTGATTGTCGAGAGCGGACTCACGTCATTGATGCCGCCACCATTGGAAATCTGGATGCCGTCGATGACGTAAAGCGGTTCCGAACTACCATTAATGGAGTTGGTACCCCGGATGCGGACGCTGATGTTGCCACCCGGTGCGCCGGAATTCTGCGAAATCTGCACGCCCGACACCCGCGCCTGCAAGCCTTGCGCCACGTTGGTGACGGGCAGTAGCGTGAGTTCATCGGCCTTCACCGAAGCAATGGAACCCGTCGTTTCGACCTTCCTTTGGGTTCCGTAACCCACCACGACTACTTCCTCCAGTGCCTTGGTGTCGGTGGCCAGCGTAACGTTTATAGTACTGCGGTTATTTACCGGAATTTCCTGCTTTACGTAACCGACAAAGGAAAAAACCAGCGTGGCCGTAGGAGTGGCCGTTACGGAATAACCCCCGTCAGTCTTGGTAATCGTGCCGCGCTGAGTGCCTTGTACCGTTACACTCACGCCGGGAATGCCGTCGCCATCACTGCCGGAGACTTTGCCGCTTACCTCCGCATTCTGCGCCAGCAAGGCGTAAGGCAGCATCATTACTAATGGCAAAAGACCCGCTCTTAGTGTGATTAGGCTAGGTATTTGTTTGCGCATGTTTTTAAAATTTAAGGATTTAGAAAATGAGGAATCTTAGATTAAGACAATTTCCAAGCCACATTGGGCTGGCTGGGCAAATGAGCCGCAGCAACACTACGTGCACCATTCGTTACCCATTGAGCATTTTTTATAAATATAGCCTTTCAAATAGCCTTTGTCAAGTATTTGGTAGATGATTCTTGACCTAAATGAAGCTAAAATATATCGGTAACGTAATCGCAAACGTTACCGATACATAATTTTTATTATTTAATAAGTAAATTTAAGAAGTAATTTTAATTTTGCCAATGGTAGAGTTCGGGAAATATTTTTACGTATATTATAAGAATAGTTCAAATTTCACATTATGATTCCTTGTGCCAAATGTAAAAAGGTCGAGACACTGATGAAAGCCGGTTTCGTGCGCGGCAAGCAACGCTACTATTGCAAGAAATGCGACTACTATTTCACGCTTCCCTCGACCGACAAAAAAACCGAACGCCGGAAACGACACCAAACCACAATCATCGACATCGCCCAAGAACTGGGCGTGTCCAACTCTACCGTGTCGCGGGCTTTGCACAACCATCCCGACATCAATGCCGAAACCCGAAAGGCCATTCTGGACAAAGCCCAGGAACTCGACTATCAACCTAATCAGCTGGCGCATAGCCTGGTGAAAAGCCGCACCAATACGGTAGGGATCATCGTACCGGAGTTTCTTACGCAGTTCTTTCCTAACGTTATCGTTGGGGCGCAGCTAATTTTGCGGCAGGCGGGCTACAATCTGATGATTATGCAATCGGGTGAATCGTACGAAACCGAAGTGGCGAACACCAAAGCACTTCTGGCCAACCGGGTGGACGGGTTGCTGGTGTCGATGAGCCACGAAACCAACAACTACGACCACTTCCGCACTTTTGAAAAAAAAGATATTCCACTGGTCTATTTCAATCGGGTGATCGAGGGCCTGGGAACGCACAAAGTTGTGGCGGACGATTTTCAAGGAGCATTCACAGCGGTCGAACACCTGATTCAGAACGGCTACCGCCGAATCGCGCACCTGGGTGGCCCGCCTAACCTGCTCATCAGCCAGGAAAGGGAGCGAGGCTACCGGGAGGCTTTAAAGAAGTACAATCTTCCCGCTTTGCCAGAGCTTATTATTCACGGCGATTTTACCGCCCAGAAAGCAGCTATATATGGGAAGCATTTGTTGGACTTATCCGAGCCGCCCGACGCCATTTTTGCCGTCAACGACCCCACGGCCATTGAAATCCTGACGTTAGCCAAGGCAAAGGGCGTCCGCGTTCCCGAGGAATTGGGCGTGGTCGGGTTCAGCGACGATCCCATCGCGCTTTACATCGGAAATGGCCTTACCACGGTGAAGCAGCCCACCGCGCAGATTGGCGAAGCGGCGGCGGCGATGGTTTTGGGTATGATGCGGGGGGAGGAAGAAGCTTTCACGCCAAAAACTACGGTACTGGAAGCGGAGTTGGTCGTGCGGGGGTCGTCGGTGAGAAAATGAACTACTTCACCCTCTCCAGCATCATCAGCCGGAAATCCATCACCTGCTTCCCGGCGATTTTCTCCGCCTTGAGCGTCATCTTGCCCTTGCCCTTTTCCAAGTGAACTCTTCCAATATTTAAAGTCTTCCAGTCCTTCACGTACGATTCAGTCCGTTCCACGCGGTCGTTTTCCATACCGCGCAGGGGCGGGTCAAAAGCTTCAGTGATTTTTGCCAGAACATTTGCGTTGCCAAAACTAAGCCGGAAGGTCGAACCCACATTTTCGGGGGCGCAGGTGTAGTAGATGGTCGCGTCGAAGTCACCATCGGCCAAAACCTCCACGTCCCAAACAATGGCGTCGTCGAGTTTTGTCCAATTAGTCATAAAGGAGCAGTTCGGCCACTGATTCGACCGCTTGATTCCGCCAATGGGCTGGGCGTCGCGGGCGGGAAGTTGGGTCCATTTGAAATCGGGAGAACCGACGGGGAAAGTGCGTTTGTCTTCACCCCTTATACCGGGTAGCACCTCGGCGTTCCACTTTGTGGCGGCGGCTTGTAGCCGGGTGGTCACGTCCGGTTTTTGGGTTGAAATGTCGGTAATTTGGCCAGGGTCGGCGACCATGTCGTAGAGTTTTCCTTTACTGTCGAGGCGGTATTGCTGACTGCGGACGCTAGTGTTGTTGTTCCAGTAGCTGTAGAGTAGTCGGTTTTTGTCAAAATTTCCTTTTTGGATAAGTAAAGGTTTCAGGCTTACACCATCCAGGGGTTTAGTTGATTGAAAATTTATTCCTGTCATATCCACCAGCGTAGGCAGCAGGTCGATGACGCCCGCTATTTCCTGAATTTTCGTTCCCGGCTGAATCATCTTGGGATATTGTATCAGCAGTGGTGAGCGAACACCGCCCTCGTCCGTCGAGCCTTTCTTTCCCTTCATGCCGCCATTCCACCGGTAGGAATTAGGGCCGTTGTCGCTGAAATAGAGAACGATAGTGTTTTCTTCCAGGTCCAGCGATTTTAGTTTTTCCACAACCCGCCCCACGTTCCAATCAATGTTTTCGCACATGGCGAGAGCGGCACGGGTGAAATCCAGGTCTTCTTCACCAGGGTGATCTGAAAGCATCGCCAATGGCTTATTTTTGAATTCATTCCACCAGCGGTCCGGTACTTGCATCGGCGTGTGGGGCGTATTGTAGGGGACATACACCAGGAATGGTTTGTCCCGGTTTTTTTCTATAAAAGCCATCGCGTGTTCGGTCAGGTCATCGGCCAGAAACCCTTTGCCCTGCGTAATTGCCCCGTTATGTTCCAGCATTGGGTCGAAGTAGTCGCCCCAGTGACCTGAGCAAAAACCGTAATAATCGTCGAAGCCGCGCGCGTTGGGGTGGTAGGGGTATTGCATCCCGCTATGCCACTTGCCGTAAGCCGCCGTGGCGTAGCCTGCTTTTTTGAAGGCATCGGCCATGGTGGTTTCGTCGAGATTGAACCGCTCGCCGCCCTCGCTGGTGCTACGAACGCCCATGCGCGGATGGTAGCGACCCGTAAGCAACTCGGCGCGGGTAGGGGAACAGACGGGCTGCACAAAAAAGTGGTCGAAACTAGCCCCCTTTTTGGCAATCGCATCGATGTTGGGCGTGTGAATATTGGTATTTCCGCTTAAGCTCAAATCCCCCCAGCCCTGATCGTCACTCAGCAGAATGACGATGTTGGGCTGCTTGGTTTGAGCTTGTAAAAAACTGGGAATAACCAGGAAAAGAAATATAAATCGCAGTTTGGTTGCGCAGAACCCTGAATTATTCATTGTTGTCCGCCGCTGCGGTGCATCGTTAATTGTTTATTAGACTACTACCTCCCCGGCTAACGCCGCTTTTTCCGCCTTCTTATCATTAAACATAATCAAGAATAGTACCAGCACCACGGCAGCGATCATTGCCGGAACCATCCAGATAGAAGTCCAGTCCTTGATACCATCGGCGGTAAAACGGTCTGTCACGATGCCCGAAAGCTTGGAGCCGATCCCCATGCCGATGCCGTAGGTAGCCAGCGCAATCAGGCCCTGCGCCTGGGATTTGATTTTTGGCCCGGCTTTCATATCGGTATAAATCTGGCCGGTGACGAAGAAAAAGTCGTAGCAAACCCCGTGCAGTAAAATGGCGATGTAGAGCATCCACTCACCCGAACCGCCGTCGCCGTACCCAAACAGGATAAAGCGGATAATCCAGGCGATGAGTCCGGCGGCCAGCATCCATTTTACGCCCAGCTTTCTGAACGCCAGCGGAATCAGCAGCATGAAGACGAACTCCGAGGCTTGTCCCAATGACATCTTACTCTCTACGTAAGTCATGCCCGAATCGGTCAGCGACGGATTGGCCATTGCGTAGTAAAAAGATAAAGGGATGCAAATGGCAATAGAAGAGAGAAAGAAAATGACGAAGGAGCGGCTCTTGAACAACACAAAGGAGTCGGCTCCCAAAATCTGGGCAAAAGTAGCTTTACCCGTAGCCGTGGGCGGCGTGTTGGGCAAGGTGAAGGAAAACAACCCCAGAACCACCGCCGATACCATCGCGAGCTGGAAAATCATCACGTTATCACCAATATTCATGAAGCCGACAATATTCGTGACGACGATCCAGGCTACGGTACCCATCACGCGAATGGCGGGAAAATCCTGTTCGGGATTTTCCATGTGGTGCATGGCGATGGAATTGGTCAGCGAAATACAGGGTGCAAACGACAGACAGTAGCCCAACATGACCCAAAAGAACGTTCCGGCATCCTGGATCTGGGTGACATAAAACAGAATAGCTGCGCCAAGCAAATTCAGGACACCCAAAACTTTTTGGGCGGCAAAAAAGCGGTCGGCGATCATGCCCACAAAGAACGGCGCAATGAGCATGGCCAGCGAGAAGGCCGTATAAGCATTGCCCACCTGGTCGCCCGTGGCGTTGAGCTGGGTAAAAAGGTACTTGCTCATTTGACCATACCACGCGCCCCACACGAAGAATTGCAGGAACATCATGGCCATTAATTGGTAGCGTATGGTGCTTTTCATCTAACTAATTTTGAATGATAGAATGATAGAATGATAGAATATTCTTTCGCCGAATGCCGAATGCTCTGTCAGGCTGAGCGGGCCGGGCTGGCGTTCCAGCCGAAGCCCGATCGCTACTAAAGTGCATGATCGGTGGGAATATCCACGCCACCCCACACTTTTTTGGCGGTCCAGTCGGCGGCGGGAGCGGACCAGAACGGATCGGAAGCGGGTAGTCCCAGCGGTAATAATACCGTGGCGCAAAGGTACAGGCTTCCTGTTGAAATGTAGGTTTCGCCGATGGCGGGCTGGTGGCCGTGAACGCCGATTTGCAGCCAACCCTTGGCATCGAAGGTTTCGGGGCTTTCGGTGGTACGACCGATGACCGCCGTGAGGGCCGAGCGCACCTGGGCGGGGACTACTTCCTTCGGGAGCTTTTGTGCCAGGGCCATATTGGCCAGGTGCTGGAAAGCCCCGGCGCGGTAGGCGATGGAACGCCCGATGACGGGGAAAGTACCTTCGGGGCAGATCAGTCGCTCTTGAATCGCGGCGTAACGGATGGCCCGTTTGGTGACTTCTTCGGCCATTTTTTCGTACACTTTTTCTTTGGGTACGATGACTTCCATAATGTCGTACAAATAGGGCTGAATGACGTAACTGTTGTAATAATCCCAGTGGAAATTGGCACCATCACCATAAAGACCGTCGCCCTTATACCATTGCTCGTGTTGGCGCAGGGCGTAGTCGATGCGCATCCGGTCGTAATCGTAGCCGTATTTGGCAAAAAATGTTTCGATCATCGCGCTGAACAGCAGCCAATTGTTGAAGCCGGGACGAATGGCGCGACTACTGAGAAAGGCTTTTACTACATTGTTCTTGACCGAGTCAGAAAGGCCTTCCCAAAGCTTGGGAGCCCGAATCAAGCCGTTGGCCAGAAAAGAGGCATCCACGACGGGCTGCGACCCCTTATTATAATTCAGGAAATCTTTTGCCTTGGGATTGCTGGCGTTGTCAAGGGCTTTTAGGGTCAGGGCAAAGTACTTGTCCCGCATTTTCTGCTCGGCCAGATCGGAAAATTCCGTTCGGTCGAGCCAGGGGCCGATACCTGCCAACAGTCGACCGAAAGCTTCCAGATGCGTGTACTCGGGGCGATCTTTGGTCTTGCCTTCCACGGGCATATTGGCTTTCAAACTGTCATTGGCCAGATTTTCCAGCACAGGTTTAGCCAGTTTGTCAAGATAAGCCAGCCATATTTGGCGGTCGGTCGGGGCGGGTGGCGTGAAATTCCCGAACGTGGCAACGCTGGATAAGCCGAGGGATTTGATAAATGGTCTTCTGGTCATGCTTTTTTCAAAAATAAGCCATCAATTCCTCCACCATTTCTGGGGCACCGATGTAAAAAGGTGTCCGCTGATGCATCGAGGTGGGTTTAATATTCAATATAGCTTCCGTATCGTTGACCGCCAGGCAGCCCGTGACGCCCGCGATAAGCGCCAGCGGGTAGCATTCATAGAGTAGCCGCAGCTTGCCGTCGGGATTTTTTGGGGTAGGAGGGTAGAGGTAAATCCCGCCTTTCAACAAATTTCGGTGAAAGTCGGCTACCAGTGACCCGATGTAGCGGGCCGAGTACTGGCGCTCGCGACATGTAGCTAGGTATTTCTGGATCGGTTCACCAAAAGTATTCAGATTGCCATCGTTGTAAGAATAAATGCTGCCGTTTTTTGGGCTCTTGATATCGGGATGCGAGAGAATGAACTCACCCAGCGTGGCGTCGTAGGTAAAGCCGTTCACGCTGTGGCCGGTGGTATAGACCAGCATGGTCGAGGAGCCAAACAAAATGTAGCCCGCTGCGACCTGCTCCTGACCGCCCTGCATGAAATCACCGATCGTTGGCTCAGTGCCAACGGGCGTGACCCGCCGATAAATCGAGAAAATGGTGCCGATGGATACGTTGACGTCGATGTTGGATGAACCGTCGAGCGGGTCGATGGCCACCACGTACTTGCCTTTGTTATTTCCGGTAAAAACAATTCCTTCCTCCTCCTCCGATATCAGGGCGCAGACCTCCCCGCCATTGGTGAGGGCGCGGCGGAAACGCACGTCGGCGATTACGTCCAGCTTCTGCTGGTTTTCTCCCTGTACGTTCTGCTGGCCCGCTTCGCCACCCAGGTCGATGAGACCGGCGCGGTTGACTTCGCGGTGGACGATTTTGCCCGCCAGGGCAAGGTCGCGCAGCAGTTGCGACAGCTCACCCGTTGCGAAGGCAAAGGCGTATTGGCGGTGCATGATGTAGCGGTCGAGCGTGGTGCCTACGGGCAGGACTTGCGGGGCATTTTCGTTAGTAGACAATTTTAAATCGTTAAATCGTTGTTTTGTGCTTTTGCTCGTAACAAAGGACCTTAAGGAAATAAAGTACTGTTTTTGCTGAGAAATATTCGTTGACAACACCTTCACCCTACTCTTCACTCCACCAGCGGCGCAGTCTGCGCCGCCGACGTCACCCCCGGCGGTAATTCCAGAATCCTGATGTTGCGGAAATGAATCTCAGCCCCCTCGGCCTCCAGGCAGATATAGCCCTTCTTGCGTTCTGAGGCCCGCAGCCCGTTCACGAACTTGCCGTTGACGGATAGCTTCACGGTGCCATCTACGCATACCACCACGTATTTATTCCACTCGCCCTTGCCCCGGCAACGCTTCTCGAGCGACTTGCTGCGGGTGCCACGCGGGTTGTCGGGAATAGCGGTCATTCCCATTGTGGGAAATAACTCGCCGTGGACGTAGGCGTCGGTTTGGTTGTGGATGGCGGCCCATTCCAGTTCCAGCATTTGCACTTCGATGGCCTTGGTGAGCGGGTCGTCGCCGAATTGCGTCCCCTCGCTCCACACGAACACGCCGGAATTGCCCCCGGCTTCCATGTGTTTCCACTCTATTTCCAAAATAAAATTCTCGTACTGCCGGTCGGTGCGCATCACGCCGATGGGCTTTCCAGTGCTGACCAGGACGCCTTTCTTAGCCTTCCAGGTGTCTTCGGCGGTATTCACGTTCACCCAGCCATCAAGGTTTTTGCCGTTGAACAGTTGATGGAACGCCAGCGGGTCGAACTCCGACTGGGCGCGAAGGGGTAAGGCATATAATATGGGAAAGAAAAGCAGGAGATAAATCCGCAGAGGAAGGCAGCTTTGTGGCATGATTGACATTTTTGAATAGGGATAGTCGGTACGATTAGCAGTCAGTGAACAATAAGAAGAAATTATTTTAAAAAGGAAGTATAAACCTTTCGCTGCAGCCTTTATTTATCAGGACAAACTACTGAAATAAAGATAATTATCGGTTACCCACACAAATCGACTTTCTACTTCGGCTGCCTATGAACAAATTTATACGCTTTTCTTCCAAAGTACCCACGACGAGTGATCTCACCGAAGGAATATCAGCTGTTACGACCAATGATTGCGGACAATGGCGGGGGCTGCTGGACGGCGATGTCGCGGCCTTCGAGCAACTGATGCTTGCGCAGTACCGGGGGCTGTTTCACTACGGACTCAAATTCACTGCCGACCCCGAATTCGTCAAGGACACTATTCAGGATTTGTTCCTGCACATTTGGGAGCGGCGCGAAAGCCTGAACGCCGACATCCCCCCCAAACCTTACCTGATGGCATCGCTGCGGCGGATGATGAACCGAAGCCCGCTCAAAAGCCCACTTATTCCCGAATCGTTTCCTGCCATTTATCCGCCGCTGCCTTGCATCGAGTTTTCCGTCGAGAAAAACTTCATCCAGCACGAATCCGCCCGCGTTCTCAGTCAGCAACTCAAAACGCTGCTCGACGAACTCCCCCTCCGCCAGAAAGAAGTCATCTACCTGAAATTCTACCAGGAACTCAGCCGGGGCCAAATCGCGATGGTTTTGGACATTGCCCCTCAGACGGTCTCCAACTTGCTGCAAATGGCCTTAAATAAACTAAAAAAATACTGGGAGATCGAGTTTGAAAACCCGGCGAATTAATGACTTAGATGTTTTATTCCCAGTAGTTTACTATAAATTTTTGCTTGCAAATCCTATCTTTTCAAAAAAAAAGATAAAAAGTAATGGTATCGTACCGTTGGCTTCGTCTATATAAGGGCAGAACCAATCTCACTGCATGAACCACTACAGTCACTTCCGCGCCGAAGACTTTGTTTGGGACGAAGCCTTCCGTCAGTGGATTCTGGCTCCAACCCGCGACAACTACCGCATGTGGAGCAACTGGCTGGACGCGCACCCTGAAATGGTTCATCAAGTGAAGCTAGCGCGGGAAATAGTGCTGGCTTTACATTGCCGGGGGCCGACCCTCACCGACCACGAAATCAAGCGTCACGTACGTAAAACCATCGAACAAATCTCCTAAAAACGCCGCTAAAACATCTTCAAACCTCCAAAAATCTTGAGCCCATGTAGCATAAAAAAAATCGTATAATCTCTGTATTTGTTTTGGCAGCAAGTCCAGTTTTACCTTTTTTCAAAGTCAACTAACCTTTAACGCAACAAATCATGAGTATGAAAAAACAAATACATTACCAAAATGTACTGCATAAGCTCCTCCGCACGACGGCCCTGCCGCTCGTGCTGGTGCTATTTGTAGTGGGTGCGACCCTGCCACAGCAAGCCGTGGCCCAAGACCGCTCCGTGTCGGGTACCGTCACCGAAACCAGCGGCGGCGTACTGCCGGGTGTGAGCGTGGTCGTGAAAGGCACCACGCGCGGAACCACCACCGACGGACAGGGTAAGTACCAGATCAGCGTGCCCGGCAGCAACACCACGCTGGTGTACAGCTTCGTGGGTTACGGCTCAATCGAAGAGTTGGTGGGCAATCGCGCCACCATCGACACCAAGCTGACGATCGAGGACAAAGTGCTGAATGAGGTGGTAGTCGTAGGCTACGGTACCCAGCAGAAGGTCAACCTGACCGGAGCCGTGGGCGTTGCTAACGCCGAGCGCCTCGAAAATCGGCCCATCGCCAACGCGGGGGAAGGTTTGCAGGGTGTAGTTCCCAACCTGAACATAACGGTCCGTAATGGCGACCCGTCACAAGCTACCCAATTTAACATTCGAGGCTACGAGTCGATCAACGGCGGGCAACCGCTGATTTTGGTAGACAACGTGCCGATGGACATCAACCGCATCAATCCCAACGACATCGAGAGCATTAGTGTCTTGAAAGATGCTTCGGCTGCGGCCGTGTACGGCGCACGGGCCGCTTTCGGCGTGGTTCTCGTTACTACCAAGAGCGGAAAGGCGGGTAAAGTGACGGTTAATTTCGGCTCACAGTTTTCTATGGCTAAGCCGATCTTCAACATGGATGTCGTGACCGACCCGTACGAGTTTGTGCAGGCCCGCAACATGGCCAACGTCCGCACCAACGGTAATCCTTCCTATGACCCCTTGTTTGTGGAGTCGGTCAAAAAATATTCCGAGAACCCCATCCCCGCCAACGAGTGGGGCGTGGTCAACGGCGCTTTGCAATATTATGGCTACAACAACTACCAGAACAAGATCATGACCGACTACGCGCCGACCAACCAGCAGGATATTTCGGTTTCCGGTGGTAGCGACAAGGCGAAGTTTTTCGTTTCACTGGGGCGCTACAGCAAGGATGGCTACCTGCGCATCAACAATGAGAAGTTCAAGCGCTATAATTTTCTTGTAAAGGCCGACTTTCAGGTCAACAAGTGGTTGAACCTTAATAATAAAGTGGTTTTTAACTCGCAAAATAGCGACAAACCACACTTCTATAACTGGGACGTGAACATCAACTCGCTGGCGCGGGTCAGCCCCATCCAGGCGATCCAGTTTCCTGACCTGCCCTTCTACCAGACCCCCGGCGACCGCGACCAGTACGAGCAGTACATTGGAAAGTACTTTGGCGGCACCAACTTCTTCCCCTACCTACAGGATGGTGGCCGTGAAACGTTCACCAAGAACGACATCTGGCTGACGCAAGGGGCGACGCTGACGCCGCTACCGGGCTTAAAGCTAACGGGTAACTTCTCTTACAACCTGTTCAACAATATGTATCAGGACGTACAGAGTAAAGTCGAAATTGTGGATAACGACCTGAACGCCAAGAATCCCGTCAGTAACGGTTTCAGCGGCGACGACTGGATCGAAAACCGGAATACCTACAACCAATACTACGTGTTGAACGCTTTCGCGCAGTACGATTTCCAGAACCTGGGCAAGCATAATCTATCGGCGATGGTGGGCTTCAACCAAGAGCGCGGACTCAACCGTTCTATCTACTCCCAGGCTCGTTCTCTTATCACGACGAAGGTACAGGACCTGAATGCCACTACGGGAGTGCAGCGGACTGACGGCTACAAGAATCACGTAGCCCTGCGCGGTGTGTTCTACCGTCTGACCTACAACTACGACGACCGCTACCTGCTGGAGGCAAATGGACGCTACGATGGCACCTCGCGTTTTCCCAAGAAAAGCCGCTTCGGCTTTTTCCCCTCCTTCTCGGCGGGCTGGCGGATCAGCAACGAGAATTTCATGGCGGGTACCAATCGCTGGCTCGACAACTTGAAGCTACGGGCTTCCTACGGTACGCTGGGTAATCAGATTATCCAAAACCGTGGTAACGGCAACCAGATATACTATCCATACATATCTTCAATGGGTACAGGTCAAGCACCTTATATTTTCCAGAATAGTGCCATTCCTTACGTATCCGCTGCCGGGCTGGTAAGCCCGTCGTTGACCTGGGAGTCGGTGACTTCTAAGAACCTGGGAATCGACCTCACGATGCTGAAGAGCCGTTTGGATATGTCTTTTGACGTTTATACCCGCGATACCAAGGATATGCTGATGAACGTGTCGTACCCTTCGCTGCTGGGTACCAGTGCTCCGCAATCTAACTCGGCTGATTTACGGACCGCAGGCTGGGAATTAGCCCTGACCTGGCGCGACAAGATCAAAACCGACTGGAGCTACGAAGTGACGCTGGCCCTGGCCGATGCGCAGGCAAAGATCACTCGGTTCGAGAACCCGTCGAATGCCTTACCCAATGAAGGCGCTGGCCGCTATTACGTGGGCATGAAGCTCGGCGAGATCTGGGGCTATGAGACGGCGGGCATCTTCCAGACCGACGATGAAGTGGCCAATAATGCTAGCCAGGCCGCCATAGGTAACAACTGGCGGGCGGGCGATATCAAGTACGCCGATTTGAACGGCGACGGAAAAATTACTCCCGGTAAAAATACACTCGACGATCCGGGTGATCGCAAGATTATCGGCAACGACACGCCGCGGTACAGCTTCGGTATCAATACGAGCGTTGCCTATAAGAATTTCCGGCTGACGGCTTTCTTCCAGGGCATCGGCAAAGCCGACTACTTGCCAGGTAATGGCAACTGGACGTGGTTCTACCCCTTCAACGCGGGTCACGTGGAGAAGTACTACATCACCGATTCCTGGACACCAGAGAACCCAAACGCCTATTTCCCAGCGGCCCATATTTCGACCAACGACAAAAAGAACATTCAGGACCAGTCGCGTTTCGTGCAGCAAGCCGGTTATATCCGGGCCAAAAACATTACGCTCAGCTATACGTTGCCTATTGCCTTTGCCAGTAAGATTGGCATGAGTCGGGCTCAAGTGTTCGTATCGGGCATGAACCTCTTTGAGTTCAGCAAAATTCGCAAGCCGCTCGATCCAGAAACTATCCGCACGACCCGCATTGAGTACCCCATGCAGCGGATCGGGACGATTGGGATTAACGTATCATTTTAAGTAAAGCTATAGGCTTCAGGGTGTAGGCAATAAGCTTGCAGCCTACGGCTTAAAGCATACAACTCTCAAAACAAATCAACATGAAAAAGAACCTATTTAAATTCAGCTTCGCGTTGCTGGTGACGTTCCTGGTGAGCGGCTGCAACGACGACTTCCTGGAGAGGTACCCGTTGGATCAGATTACCAACGAGACTTTCTGGAATACCGAGAACGATTTGGCCGTTTATAACAACAGCCTGTACAACCTGATTCGGGACGACATCGACGTTCCCATCCTCATGGGCCACGACAATGGCTTCAGCAGTCACTACGCCAGCATCTGGAACCAGGACGAGTTTACGGACAACATGGGTCCGCGCGCTCCGCGGCACAACCGTTTCCAGCAGGTACGGGCGGGAATGCACCTGGTGAGCTCCGGCGACCAATGGTTCGGCTACGACGGCTGGAACTTCGTGCGGGCTATTAACGTGGGCATGGGCAACTACAACCGGGCGGCGATCCCGCAGGCCACCAAGGATAAGTACATCGGCGAGGCTCGTTTGATGCGTGGTTGGTTCTACGCTGAGAAAGTGTCGAAGTTCGGTGACGTTCCTTACGTGGAACGCGAGCTGAACATCGACTCCGAGGAACTCTTCGCCGCCCGGACGCCCCGCGCCGAAGCGATGAAAAAAGTGCTGGCTGACCTGAACTTTGCTACGGAGAAACTGCCCGCCAGTTGGGGCGATGGCAACGCGCCGGGTCGCCTGAATCGCTGGGCCGCACTACTGGTAAAGGCCCGCGTGTGCCTTTTCGAAGGTACTTTCAACAAATACCATGGCATCGGCGACTCGAAGATGTGGCTGGAAGAAGCCGCCAAGGCTTCCAAGGAACTGATTGAGAAGGGGCCGTACAAGCTTTACAAAACGGGTGATCCTAAAAACGACTACAACGCCTACCACCGGATGCTCGACCTAACGGGTAACCCGGAAGTGATTTCCTGGCGGAAGTACAAAAGTGGCGTTGTAAACAATAACGCTTTAAGCTATTTCAAAGGCTATTCGGGTGGACTGACCAAGAGCGTGGTAGAAGATTACCTATGCACCGACGGCCTTCCCATCACCCTATCGCCGCTTTACAAGGGGGACGAGACGATCGAGAGTGTTTTTGAGAACCGCGACCCCCGTCTTCGCCAAACGGTGTTGCATCCTGCCGACACGGAGAAGTATCGCTTCGACCAGGAGGATGGCCGCACTTACCCCCGTCTGGAAGGAAATCCGGGTGGAGGTGTCAAGTCCACGACGGGTTATCACATTATTAAGAACTACAATGCCAGCGACCTGATCGGGAAAGCTTACAACCAGGGCGAAATGCCCGCTATTACCTTGCGTTTAGCCGAAGGTCTGCTGATCTACGCCGAGGCCAAGGCCGAGTTGGGTACCATCACGCAGGGCGATTTGGACATTTCGATCAACAAATTGCGCGACCGGGTAGCCATGCCGCCTATGACACTGGATAATATTCCGGTCGACCCCCGATATGCGAAATTGGGTCTTTCGCCGCTCATCGCCGAGATTCGCCGCGAGCGCCGTATCGAGATGGTCGTCGAGGGTCTGCGCTACCAGGACATCCAGCGCTGGAAGATGGGCAAATTGCTTACAAAGAAGGATTACGGTATGCGATGGAGCGCGGCTAACAAGGCCCGTTTTAGCCCCACGTCCATGCAGACTTCCATCGACCCTGAATCGGGCAAAGAGTACATCGATGTCTATAAAGGCACCGACTGGGCTAATCCGGTCTTCGACGAAAGCAAGCACTACCTGTGGCCGATTCCGTTGAACGCTCTGGCCCAGAACCCGGCGCTCGGACAAAATCCAGGATGGGAGTAATGTCAACTTGGAATTAACGACCGAGTGAACCACACTTATCGTTCATTCATTCTACTAACGAAAGAGCCACCCAAGCAGCATTAGGTTCGCTGTTTGGGTGGCTTTGTTTTTTGTATTGACTATTTGATTCTGATGAAAAAAAATATCCTGGTTGCCGGCTCTTTTATTCTTGCTTGGTTATTGGTTTTTGCAAAAACCAGTTCGGCGCAAACTATACCCGCCCCGCCCGCCGACCATCCGCGAATTTTGATGATGGCGGGGGAAGAGAAGCAAGTTCAGAAAGCCATCGACGCCGATCCGGTTTGGCGGAAAATGCACCAGGCTATTGTGGCTGAATCCGACAAAATCATCGCTTTGCCGCCCATCGAGCGGATTCAGATTGGGCGACGTTTGCTGGACAAATCGCGCGAAGCCCTCCGGCGGCTGTTTTATTTGGGATATTCCTACCGACTCACCAATGACGGCAAGTACGCGCAACGCGCCGAAAAAGAAATGCTGGCCATTGCCAAATTCAGCGACTGGAACCCCACCCACTACCTCGACGTCGGCGAAATGACGATGGCGATGGCCATTGGGTACGATTGGATTTACGCCACTCTCTCGCCAGAATCCCGGAAAGTTATCAGTCAGGCGATCATTGAAAAAGGCCTGAACACCTCGCTGGATAGTCAGTACAATGGCTTCCTGAAAGCCTCCAACAACTGGAACCAGGTGTGCAACGCGGGGATTACCTTTGGCGCTTTGGCGGTGTACGAAGACGAACCCGATCTGGCGAAACAACTTTTCAAACGAGCAATCAACTCCATCAAGCTACCTCTGGAAGATTTGGCCCCGGACGGGGCCTATCCCGAAGGCTACGGTTACTGGAATTACGGTACCACTTTCCAGGTGCTGTTTCTGAGTGCCATGGAAAAAGCCTTCGGCAGCGACTACGGGCTTTCGCGACAGCCGGGCTTCATGGAAACCGCCCGCTACTACGAAAACATGACCGGCCCCACGGGCTATTCTTTCAATTATAGCGACGCAGGTTCGGGAAAAGGCGGATCGAGCCCGGCGATGTTCTGGTTCGCTCAGAAGAGCAATGATCCTTCCCTGCTGTGGATCGAAAAAGAGTACCTTTTGCACGAGGATCCGTCACGATTTACTAAAAAC
>JBBSUC010000078.1:0-21729 GCA_038235275.1 Cytophagales bacterium
ACCCAGCAGAAAGTAGATGAAGTTGTACAGACCTTAAACCAAAGACCCAGGAAGAGATTCGGGTACCGATCACCCGAGGAAGTTTTCAACGACGCACTCAGAAATGAAGAGGGTGTTGCATTTATCACTTGAATCCACCTAACCTCATTATTTTTACTTTAAAGATCACATTTATTTTACTTTTAGCATACATATTTCAGTATATTATATTTATATATATATATATTTGAAAGATAAGAGATTTGTTTTCTGATATTTTATTTTTGATTTTCTTATTCGGAATAGTACTTAGTTGTTTGAGAGAAATTTCAACGCTTGATTTAAATCCTCTATCAAATAATCAGCTTCTTCTAATCCCACATAAATCCTGACCATGCGGTGGCGTTCGAGGGCGGGCTCAAACTCTTCGGGCTTAAGCCACGCCGCTTGCGGTAGTACGAGCGACTCATGGCCGCCCCAGGAAACGGCCATCAGGAAGTGCTTCAGCGAAGTGGTGAACTTTTCGATTTGGGCATGGCTGTTGGTTTTCAGCACGAGGGTCAATAAGCCACAGGCACCTGACATCTGCTTTCGCGCTAGTTCGATTTGGGGAAAATCCTCATCCAACGGAAAAATGACCTGCTCTATTTTCGGGTGGGTTTTCAGAAAGTCGATTATTGCCTTTGTGCTGCGGCTGATGCGTTCCAATCGCATGGGTAAGGTCCGCAATCCGCGCAGCAGAAGCCAGGCGTCGAAAGGCGTGGCCTGGGTACCCGCCACGATGATCTGATCCACAAAAATTTTATCCATCAACGCTTTGGAACCCGTTAGTACACCCGCCACGGTGTCGCTATGGCCACCAATGTATTTGGTTGCCGACTGCAAACTGAGGTCTATGCCAAAGTCATGTGGCCTTTGGTAGAGCGGCGTACAGTAACTATTGTCGACGATCGTTACGATACCCTGCTTTTTGGCCAACTCGGCCACCGCTGCGAGGTCCTGCAATTCGTAGGTGAGCGTGTTGGGAGATTCTACGAAAATGACGCTCGTCTCGGGGCGAATCGCCGCCACAAAGTTTTCGATTTTCGTGCCATTCACGTAGGTGGTCGTAATGCCAAATCTGGGTAAAACATCTTTAAAAAGTCGCCACGCTGAGTTATAAGGGCCTTCCACCGAAACGATGTGATCCCCGGTTTTGACGTTGGCCATCACTGCCGCGTAAATCGCCGAAGCCCCGCTGTTGAAAACCAGCGCATCCTCGGCCCCGTCGAGGGCGGCAAGTTTTTTCCGCAAAATATCTACCGTGGGGTTTCCGGTACGCGTATAGATGAACGCCGTCCGCTCGTCGGCGAAGGCTTCGCGCATATCGGCGAAGGTTTCGACAGCAAAATTGCTGGTCTGGAAAATGGGTGGCGCAACCGCGTTGAAATAATTCTGGCGGTCTTCGCCCAACTCATTGATAATGTGGGAGATATTCGTTTCCATTGGTACCATTTGCTATTTTACATCAACAAGCCCGCGAACGTGGCCGACATATACGAAGCCAGCGTTCCGCAAATCAATGCCCGGATGCCCAACCTCGCCAGATCTGACCGCCGCGACGGGGCCAGTTCACCGATGCCGCCAACCTGAATGGCGATAGAACTGAAATTGGCGAAGCCGCAAAGGGCAAAACTGGTGATGACCAGCGTCTTGGGGTCGAGTGTCTCTTTGATTTTTACTAAGTCCAGGTAGGCCACGAATTCGTTGATGACCATTTTGGTACCCATCAATGCCCCGGCTGACTGCACGTCCTGCGAAGGGACACCCATCGCCCAGGCAAAAATGGCAAAGAGATTTCCCAGAACGTAGTTGAAGCTCAATTGAGGAAAGTTGAAAATTCCACCAACTTTACCCAACAAAAAGTCAAATAAAGCTACCAGCGCGATGAAGCCAATCAGCATGGCAATTACGTTAAATCCAACTTTCAGACCCTCGCTGGCTCCGGCGGCAATGGCATCCAACAGATTAGCGTGCGTTTTCTTGATTTCCAGCTTAATAGCCCCCTTGGTTTCAGATTTTTCGGTTTCAGGATAAACGATTTTGGAAATAACCAATGCCCCCGGCGCAGCCATTAAGCTGGCTGCAATCAGGTAAGGCGCGGGAACGCCAAGCGAAATATAGACGGCCATCACGCCGCCCGCGATGCAGGCGAAGCTGCCCGTCATGGAGGCCATGAGTTCCGAATTGGTCATCCCTTTCAGGTAGGGCTTAATCATGATCTGTGCTTCTACCTGGCCCACGAAAGTACTGGCCACGTTGGAAAGTGCCTCCGCCCCGCTCACGCCCATCAACCAATAAACGCCCCGCGCAATGAGGGCTACTATCCGCTGCATGATGCCGAGATGGTAGAGCATGTTGACCAGCACGGCCACGAAAATAATGGTGGGGATAACTTTGAAGAAGAAAACAAAGTCATTGCCCGGCCCGAAGGCTTTTTGCATTAAATCACTGCGCACCAGGGTGCCGAAGACGAAGTCTGCGCCTTTATCGGAAAAAGAAAGCAGCTTTTGGACTTTATCGCCCAGCCATTGAAAAACGACCCGTCCGGTATCGGTGCGTAAAATGAAAACAGCTAGGCCGAATTGCAGGGCTAGTCCCACGCCCACGGTGCGGTAGTTGATGGCCTTACGGTTGTTGGAGAGCGCGTAGGCGACGCCTAATATGAGGGCGATGCCTATGAGTCCGGTAAATCTTTGCATGCAGTAGGGCTGGGAGTTTTTTTATAGAAACCGCGAAAGTAGGCAAAATTAGCCGTACAAGTGAGTACAACTACCCTGTCTCCTTGAGATTGCTGAAATAATTGTTTTACCCCCCCCGCTTCGGATTTAAATCAGGAGTTTGTATCGTAGCATATAATGCCTGATCTACAATTTGCCCATCCTTTATCGCACTGCATCGCATAATTCCCTCGCAGTGGTAGCCAGCTTTTTCGAGTACGCGGCACGAAGCCCGATTATGGGCGAAGGGAAGCGCATAAAGGCGCGATAGCTCAAACGCCCCAAAGGCATATTGCGTGAAGGCTTTTAAGGCTTCGGTAACGATTCCACGACCCCAGAACCTTTGGCCTATCCAGTACCCAACTTCGGCCGAACAACGTTCGATGTCGTCATGGAGTATCAAACCGATACCCCCGATAGCTTCACCGCCGACCGTGATCGCAAAGCTAGTTTCTGGTCTAGCGCCCACAACCGACTCAATCCATTGGTGCGCATCGGCGGGCGTATAGGGATGGGGAAAGCGATCCCGTACGTTCAGCCAAATGGCTTTGTCGTTAGCGTGGAAAGGAAGTGTCAGTTCATCTTCCTGCTGCCAGGATCGAATCATACAAATGTCACAGTCGATTGATACAGCCATCTTATTTGTTTTCGAATTGTTATGAGCGTAATTTTATTGCCGGGCCAGGGTAGCGGTGGCTAAGCGGTATTTATGTTCCCATTGGCAATTACCCAAGTGTTTTATATCCAGCCGAACCGCTCCATCAGTCGGTTTTTTTGCTGGCGGGCTACGGGAATACTTACGCCGTTGGTCAATAACAAATAGGTCCCTTCGCCTTTCACTAATTTCTGGATGTGTTCCAGATTGACCATAAACTGGCGGTGAACCCGTACAAAGTCGCGTGTTTCCAAAACGTCCTGCACATCGCCCAAGGTTTTGGACACGATGTACTGCTCGCCCCCTTCCAGATGGAAGCGGGTGTAATTGCTGTCAGATTCGCAGTAGATAATCTGTTTCGTATCGACGAACACCATCCCGCTGGCGTGGGGCAGCGCAATCCGCCCTTTGGCAAATGAGTGGACCCCGGCCGATCCCGACGGATGGTATTGCCGCATCAGCTCCAACTGTTGCGGATTGATGCGGGCCGTCGTTTCGGCCCGGCGTACGGCGGCAATCAAATCGACCGTGTCGATGGGTTTGAGCAGATAATCCAGCGCACTGAACCGGAACGCCCGCACGGCGAACTGGTCGTAGGCCGTAACGAAGACGATATGGAAATTGATCTCACCGACCCGCTCGAGCAACTGAAATCCGTTCATCACGGGCATTTCGATGTCGAGAAACACCAGCCCCGGCAGTAAGTTCTGAATCGCCAACAGGCCGTCGGTGCTGTCCGTAAATTGGCCTACCAAGTCAATTTGCGGGCAGTGCCGGGCCAGTTGCAACGCCAGCAGCCGGACGTTGTCGGGTTCGTCGTCGATGATTATTGCTTTCATAGCGGAATGTGTAAAATAACCTCCGTTCCCGAAGAATGCCCTTCCGGATCTACCAGGTCATTGATCGTTACCTGGGTTTGAGTCTGATATACCTGATTCACTAATGCGATCCGCTCAGCGGTCATCTTCAGGCCATAGGATTTGCGGTAACTGGCCGATTTGCTTTTTAGTTCGGCAGCCCTGCTTCGGCCTACGCCGTCGTCAGTAATAGTTAGTTGAAGCAGGTTCTCCTGTGGCTGTGTAGCCCGTATCCGAACACTGCCCCCTTCGGGTTTGTGCATCAGCCCGTGCCAGACGGCATTTTCGACATACGGTTGCAACAGCAGGGGCGGTATTTCAACAAAGCCCGCATCAATGCCTGGTTCAATGTCGATGAAAAACGACAACTTTTGCTTGAAACGCATCATCTCAAGGTCTGCGTAGAGTTGGAGCATATCCAGTTCGTTTTGCAGCGTTACGTGCTCCGAGCGGGAGTTTTCGAGAACCATGCGAATGAGGCGGGAAAACTTGGTGAGGTAGTCCGATGCCTTTTCCGAGTCGTTTTCGGTAGCGTAAAGCTTGATAGAGTTGAGGCAGTTGAAGATAAAGTGTGGGTTCATTTGCGAGCGTAGACCGGCCATTTCACACTCGGCGGCCCGACGTTCAAAGTTGGAGCGGAGTACACTCACCCGATTCTCTTCCAGTTCATGGGCTTTGGTTAGTACTTCCGTCGTTCGCTGCGCCAACTGCTGTTGCAGTTCGGTAGTGTGCGTTTCTTGCAGATGCTGGTTTTCTTCCAGTTGCCGGATCAACTGTTGCTGCACCTGAATTTTCTCTTCTCTGTTCAACTGAAAGCGTCGCCCCAGGGCTAGTGAAAAACACAGGATTTCGAGTAGTTGGCTTACGACCAAATAAAACAGCGGCATTTGACCTAACTGATCTGTCGTTTCGGGGCCGATATAGTTAAGGAAAGTCGCCGTAACAGCTCCGCTAACCAAAAGGAGGGAACCGGCCAGAGCATATTTTTTAAGAGGATGTCTTTTACGCAGCATCGTCGTCATTAGTACTAACAACCCAATGTAATTAAATGCGTTGACGACTATATAAACATAGGTAGAGTGCCAGATGACTAACTCGGCCAGTAAAACCAGCACCGATAAGGCCGCAAATCGAAGAAAGTAATGGGTCCAGCGATCCAAACGGGGATATTGGGCTACCTCGAGGAGGTAGCTTACAAAACGTATATATGACACCATCATGCCATAACCCAGCAACAGCATACAAGCAAAAAACAGGGTCAGATCGGAGGGCTGCGGAGTACCCTTGAACCACACATGGGTCGACTGCCACAGCCAGATTGACATCAAGGTTAAATAAAGGGCATACCAACCGTAGGGAGCGTTGCGATTGAGCAGGTACTGCGCTAAGTTAAACAGGCCCATAAACAGTATAGCCCCCAATGCCGCACTAAAAAACACTACCATAGGCATCGTAGCCTGGCTGCGTTTGGGCATCTGCATCCGTTGTCGTGTCGGTTGGCTGGACCCACTCTCACCCATACGGGGCAGAAGCGTTTTGGGGTGAGTCCGGCTCTGTGGCTGGTTTGTGGCCGAATCCTCAGCCATCGGTTGGTGGGCTTGTGAGTCGACTGGTATTGCGGGCTTACCCAACAATACGGGCGGAGCCTGCCCCCAAGTAAGCGAACTACTCAGCCAGTACAGGATACAAAAAAACAACCAATGATTTCGTAACGTTTTCATACGGGTATTTGTAAAATCACTTTCGTCCCGCAAGCCTCCCCGAAACTGTCCACCAAATCTACAATCTGGGTCTGAGTCTGAATGTTGTACAACTGGTTGATCATCCTGATCCGGTCGGCCGTCACCTGCATCCCGAACGACTTGTGCTTGCCCGCCGACTTGCTCTTCAATTCCGCCGCCCGCTGCCGGCCTACACCGTCGTCGGTGATTTCGATGTGCAACCAACTTTCCTGGGGCTGGCTGACCTCCACCGTGACCGTGCCGCCTTCGGGTTTGTGCATTAGCCCATGCCAGATGGCGTTCTCCACGTAGGGTTGCAGCAGCAAAGGCGGAATGCGCAGGTACCGCTGGTCGATGTTGGGTGCGACTTGAATACTGAACTGCACTTTCTGCTTGAAGCGCATGGCTTCGAGTTCGATATAGAGTTGGAGGGCTTCCAATTCGTTTTGCAGCGACACCAGCTCAGAGCGGGAATTTTCGAGTACCAGGCGAATCAGCCGGGAGAACTTGGTGAGGTAGTCGGAGGCCTTGTCAGCTTCGTTATCGAGGGTGTAGAGCTTGATGGAGTTGAGGCAGTTGAAGATGAAGTGGGGGTTCATCTGGGCGCGAAGCGCGGTCATCTCCGTGTCGACTAATTTCTGCTCGAACTCCGTCTCGAGTTGGCGAATGTGCTGTTGCTCAAGCAGGCGGCTTTTCTGTTCGATCTCCCGAGTGCGCTGGGCCAGTTGGGCTTCGAGGTCTTGGGCGTAGCGTTGCTGGATCCGGCTGTTTTCCAGCTCGATCAGCCGCCCCCGGTAGGCAAGGGCCAGCAGAAAGAAAAATGCTTCAATCGAGAAACAAAGAACTATCCAGAAGTAAGGATAATTGATAAATGCATTGACCACTGGCGACCCATCTTCAACGTAGAGGTCGAGGAATGCGTAAACAAAACCAATCCCCGCCAAACCAAGCAGACCGCTAATCAAATAATACCGAATGGGCGAACGGCTGCGGAACAATGTAACGATTAGGAGGCCGGTAATGAGTAAGTTGGGAATAGTCTGGACATGATCGTATAGTGAGTAATCGTTAAAGAAAAATCGAGCGGATTGCCACTCGACTACGTTGAGAACGGCCAGTATAGCGACGAATCCCAACAGTATTCGCAACACCAGCCAAGTGGGTGGAAAATCCGATTTTATTGCCAGTATTTCAGCGATAAATAGGCTATAAAAAAAACCTATGAGGTTAATACTGACGGGACTCCAGCCCTCAACCATTCTGCGCGGAAATAACAGGCCCAGCCCAAACCCGGAGTCGATGCAATTGAGAGCAAATAAGAGGCATAGTCCCGTATACAATCCATAATATAGAAATGATCGGTCATCTGTAAGTACGACAGAATACAAAGCATAAAGGCACATAAAAAATAGACAGCCCGTCAGGATGCTCATCGTGACCAGCAGAAGCTTTTGACCAAGCGCTTGTGGTCCAAATTCAGCGTCGATACTGGCCGGTACGGTTAAAAGTTTCGACCAAACGGGCGTCGGCGAAATGGCGTAGTCAACTACCCGAACGAAGTACGTGCGCTGGGCACCAGGGGGTACGGACAGAAAAAGGGCAAATCGGCTCGGTCGCCGTTGTGGTGGCAAACTAATCCCGGTCTGGCCCATCAAACGAGGATTGTCGTAAAGTGAAATCAAGCCGTGCCTGCCGGTGTAGTGCAACAACGTCAGCGTATCAGTTGGGTGGGTATTGCGTAGCGTGAATTTTAGCCAGGTTACCAGCACCGTATACGGGCTAGGGTGAGTTCGCTCATTTGGTTTTTGGTTGAACGGGCTAAATCGTTGTCGGCCTATCGTTTCCAGCGGCAGCGTATCCCCTGAGATATCCTTATAGAATGCTGTGTATGGCCCAATGTCCAGTTCGGCGGCGGGTAATTTACCCGGCAACACCAGTACATTCTTCTCCTGTCCGAAGGCAGCAGCCCAATTCAAAAGCAGCAGCAGAAACAGAAGTGGGCGCATAGAGTCGTAAAACAACAAACAAGGTACTGATAAACAGAGACAGTTTCTCTCTTACACCGGGTAAAGTGCGGCCACTTTTGAGTGAGCGGTCGTTTTTTCGCGTGGAGCGGATAATCGAAGGATTTTCCGCCGTTTATCCACTTGCTCATTAAACCAACTCCCCACGCAGAAAATGAGCGCGTTCACGCGAATCCTGTTGAATGCGTGTTTGCTTATTAACAAGTTTGTACGACTAAGCATCTGACAACCAAATGCTTTAAAAGCAGCAGGTAGTGGAAATAAATTTGTTAACCAGAAAAAAAACACACATGAAAGCATTGATCAAGTATCTCGCCTCTGTCCTTCATCCCACGGGTGCAGCCCTTTGGCTGCTCCTCACTCTGGCCTTGACCAGTTTGCACCAGCCGGGTTTCGCCCAGAAAAAAGAACACCCGATGGTACGAACCACGCAGGCCGAAACCGATTCGACCCAGGGCTACTGGGAACTCAAAACGCTGGTCGATACCCGCATGACGGTGATTCAGTTTTTCGCTCCCAACCGACAGCTGATCTACCAGGAATCGCTGCCCGAAAAATGGGTGAAGCCGACGCCCCACAACCGTCGGCAGTTCGATCGGCTGCTGCAAGAGCTATTGGCCAACCGACTCGTCACGACGCGGATAAAAACCGCAACGTTGCCCACGCTGCTGCCGGACGCCCGCCCTTCAATGCCCGAACTTGATGCCGACCGCGAACAGCACGACTCCGGTGAAGAAACGACCTGTATGGTACACGCTTTTGTCAATCAAGCGGGCATACTTCGCTTACTGGTCGATAGCCCGCTCAGGGAGCGTTACAAGATAGAACTGACAGACGAGCGAGGCAACCTGCACTACCAGGAATTCAACAACCTCACCCATTACCGTCGTAGGCTTGACGTCTCTGCTCTGAGTTCGGGTTCCTATTCGCTCCTTGTCCGCATCGCCGGGCAGGATGTCCGCTACGAGTTGAACAACGGGCACGTCACGCGCCGCTACCAACTGGATTCCCTGGCCGTCAACGGATTGAAATGAATAGCCGCCATAGCGAACCAGGCATTTTCGGGTGCCGAACCACATGAAACCCTGGTTGTCTTCAAGAGCACACTCGACCTCGCGGCTGGGCAGGCCGTCGCGGTCGGTGATAAACTCGAACGCCACATTGGATAGCTGGGCGTAGGAGACCGGGTCGGCCAACAGCAGCAGAACGCAAAGTCGGAAGATCATATCATGAACAGGTCGTAAAGCCGCTGGTAATGAAGGGCGTTTTCTGCGCATTCTTAAGGCTAAACGGTTGACCGAACACCAGGTCGCGTACCCACGCGTTAGGCGTAGCCTTGATCGACTGGAAGGTGCCGTCGGTGGTTATGTCCATCGAGGTACATTCGGGGTCACCTTTGGGTCCCCACTCCCACAGCATCCAGCCCATGCCCGCCGATTCCGCCCGCTGGGCAAACTGGAAATAGTCAACTGCCCCAAATGGTGAACACGGACTGAGGGTATCATTTCCGGGGTAAGCTCCAAAGCCCGCCAGTTCGCCAATAACGATCACAATAGGCAACGGTGCGACTTGCGCGAAAGCATTGGCAATGAACGATGGGTCGGCATCCGTGGCGGATTTGGGCCAGTAGGCGTGAAACGAGAAGATCAGGTTGCGCTTAGGGTCATCCTCGAGCATTTCCACTCCTTTCTGCGCAAAGCAGAGCAGACTCTTGCCTCGATCCATGCCGTCGATCATCAGCGGTACGTCGATGCCTGCCTGACGCAGGGTTTTAACGGCCTGTTTGTAGGCAGTGGCATAGGCAGCCAAATCGGCAGGATTGGTTTCATCCCCCGTCGCGGCCTCATTGGCAATGTTGACAATCAGATACGCCTGGTGTTTTTTTATAAGTGCAACGAGGGCAGGGCTTGCCCAGTAATCCACATACTCCGTCAGGCGACTGAAGCCCCCGTCTCCATCGGAGATTTCGGTAAAGTCCCAGAGTCCGACAATTGGGATGAGCTTATTGGCTTTGGCATTGCTGATGAGCTGATCCAGGCGTGCGATGGGGTTTGGGTTTACACCATCAGTCATTTCCCACACAATCCGAACGCAGTTAGCCCCCGTTTCGGCAATTTCGGGGAAGTAATTCGCTCCTGTCGGGTCTTCCGGGTCGAACACCGACAATTTGTTCACCCCTTTCAGGATGACCGGCCTCCCGCAGCGATCCAGGAGATTTTTCCCGCTCGTTTGGAAGGTGGGCGTTTTAGGGCGACGCTTTTTAAAGTCGTCCGATAGTTCAGGAACTGGCTTGTTGGGATTGAAATCAGGTTTGAAGAGCTTGTCAGGGTTGAACAATCGTCGCTTTGGTCTAAACAGGACAAAGCCTGCGGCAACGGCAGCAACGGCAGCAACGGCCGAAGTAGCGTAAAGAACCAGTTTTTTGTTCATGTCCAGATCGGTTCAGGGTTGAAGAAAGAGGTGGCCTCCACGTAGGTTGGGCACTTCGTAAACAATGGACAAGGTACTAATAAACAAGTGCATCGTTGTCGCTTTCCAAGTAAAGGGCAGGCACTTTTGAGTGAGCGGTCGAATTTTTGAGCGAAGCGGATAATCGAAGGATTCCCTGCCGTTTGCTCACTCGCTCGTTAAATCTGCTCTTCACGCAGAAAATGAGCGCGTTCACGCGAATCCTGTTGAATGCGTGTTTGCTTATTAACAAGTTTGTACGACTAAGCATCTGACAACCAAATGCTTTAAAAGCAACTGGTTGTAGAAACAGATTTTTAAACCAGTAAAAAAAAAGAAGCTATGAAAGCATTCGTCAAGTACCTCGCCCCTGTTCTCCGTCCCACCCGCGCCGCTCTCTGGCTGCTGCTCCTCACTCTGGCCTTGACCAGTTTGTCCCAGCCGGGTCTCGCCCAGAAAACAGAACACCCGATCTTACGAACCACGCAGGCCGAAACCGATTCTACCCAGGGTTACTGGGAACTCAAAACGCTGGTCGATACCCGGATGACGGTGATTCAGTTTTTCGCTCCCAACCGACAGTTGATCTACCAGGAATCGCTGCCCGAAAAATGGGTGAAGCCAACGCCCCACAACCGGCGGCAGTTCGATCGGCTTTTGCAGGAATTGATGGCCCAACGACTCGTGACTACGCGGATCAAAACCCAAATGCTACCCATGCTGCTACCGGAACCCCGCCTACCGCTACCCGAACCTGGGGCCGACCGCGAACACAATGTCCCCGTTGAAGAAACGCCTTATACGATACACGCTTTTGTTAATGAATTGGGCATACTTCGGTTACTGGTCGATAGCCCGCTCAGGGAGCGTTACAAAATAGAACTGACGGACGAGCACGGCAACCTGCACTACCAGGAATTCAACAACCTCGCCCACTACCGTCGCCGGTTCGATGTCTCCGCACTGGGTTCGGGTTCCTATTCGCTCGTTGTCCGCATCGACGGGCAGGATGTCCGCTACGCGTTGAACAATGGGCGCGTCACGCGCCGTTACCAACTGGAACCCCTGGCCGTGAACTAACGGTAGCCGGATTGGAAAACAGGAATAGCTTCTCGATCGAACCGGGTAAAGTACAGGCACTTTTTAGTAAGCGGTCGTTTTTTGCGTGAAGCGGATAATCCCAGGGTTTCCCGCCATTTGACCACCCACTCATTATATCTGCTCCTCACACAGAAAACGAGCGCGTTCACGCGTAGTTGGGTGAATGCATGTTTGCTAATTAGCAAATTTGTGCGACTAAGCGTCTGACAACCAAATGTTTTAAAAGCTAATACTACCATGGAAACCAAGCCGTCGAATCAGTTTCATTCCCTGCTCAGTACCCGGATTTTCCTACTACTGATTCCATTGAGTCTATCGACATCGTTTACGTCCATCCTGGCGCAAACCCGCCTGAGCGGGGCCGTTCGCGATGGGGGCGGCCAGCCGATGCCCTACGTGAGCGTAGCCCTGCTCGAAGCAAGCGATTCGGCCGATACGTCGGACCGCGATACGTCGGCCCGGCTTGCCCAGGGTACGGCTACTGACCAGCAGGGGCTGTATGCGTTCGAGAATGTTCGGACGGGACGATACATGGTGCGGGTTTCGGCAGTTGGCTACCAAAAGGTGCATTCAGCGGTGCTGGATGTCACGGCCAGCCCAACCGAGGTACCGACGCTGGTCTTGGCGGAAGCAACCGGCAACTTGAACGAGGTGCTGGTGACGGCCAAAAAGCCATTTGTTGAGCAGCAGCTCGACCGCATGGTGGTCAATGTGGCCAACAGCATCGTGGGCAGTGGCAGCACGGCCCTGGAAGTACTCGAAAAATCGCCGGGCGTAACGGTCGATTATCAGAACGAGCGGCTGCAACTGCGCGGCAAAGACGGCGTGATCGTGCAGATCGACGGCAAGCAAACTTACTTCTCGGCGCAGGATGTAATCGCGTTGCTACGGTCTATGTCGAGCGATAACATCGAGACGATCGAGCTGATTACCAATCCCTCGGCCAAATACGACGCGGCGGGCAATTCGGGCATCATCAATATCCGGCTCAAGAAAAACAGCAACCTGGGCACCAATGGTACCGTTTCCGTGGCTGGCGGGTCGGGCCGCCACGACCGGGAGCGGGGCAGCCTGCAACTGAACCACCGGACGCAGAAGCTGAACCTGTTCGGTACGTATAGCCTGAGCCGTGGCGGCAACTATTGGGATTTCGATATGAACCTGAGCCAGCCCGACCCAACCGAGGCATCCCCCGCCCGGCGCAACATATCCCGGCAAACCACCCACCTGATTTTCCGGGATATGGGGCAGAATGCCAAAGCGGGGCTTGATTTTTCGCCTACGAAACGCACCACCCTTGGCATCGTCTGGACGGGCCTATGGAGCGATCACCGGGAACAAGGCCCCGCCGAGGCCCTGTACCGGCGCAGCGAAACGGCCCCCGTTTACCTGCGGGCGCGTACCGACAAAACCTATAATACCCATAGTCAGAATCAGGTGGGTAACCTGAACGTACAGCACACATTTGGTGAAAAAGCGGGCCACCAGGGGCAATTGACGGCGGATGTGGATTTGGCTCATTTCAGTCGGCAGTACTCCAACCAACTGCTGACACAAACGTTGCTGGCTTCGGATAATGCCCCGGCTCCCGTGGGTGGTCTGCTGGTTGCGCAACCCACCACCATCGACATCCGCACGGCCAAGGCCGATTACAACCGCCCGCTGGCCAACGGCTGGAAACTGGAAACGGGCCTGAAAATGGCTTCAGTCAAAACCGACAACGACCTACAGATTAGCCTCGGTACCCTGAGCGAAGGGCAGGCGGGCAAGCTACAGCCCGACGCCAGCCAGTCCAACCGATTTCAATACACCGAACGGGTCAACGCGGCTTACGTGAGTGCGTCGGGTAAACTGAACCAGAAAACCGAGGTACAACTGGGGTTGCGCGCCGAGCATACGCATTCGGTAGGCAACTCGCTGACCTTGAATCAGGTGGTTGATCGGAATTATCTGAAATGGTTTCCGAGCCTGTTCGTGTCCCGGCCGCTGGGTGAACAACAGACGATCACCCTGTCGTACAGCTACCGGATCGATCGGCCCAATTACCAGAACCTGAATCCGGCCCGGGGCTATGTGAATCCGTATGCGTACAGCATCGGAAATGCCTATCTGCGGCCCCAGTTTACGCACGCCCTGGAAGCGAAGTACAGCCTGAAAAATAACGTGTTCACCTCGCTGGCCGCCAACTACACCACCGACCTGATGTATTTCACGATTCACGCGGTGGAGGGCAACAAGACGTACGTCACGCTGGAAAACCTGGGCCACTCGCAGGGCTACACGCTGACCCTGGGCGTACCGCTGACAGTAACGAAGGGCTGGCAGTTGCAGACCAATTGGCTGGGGTATTACAACCGCTTCCAGTACGATTACGAAGGCACCCTGCTGAACATTCAGAACGTAGCGGGACGGCTCAACGCCAATAACGCCCTGACGCTGGGCCACGGCTGGACCGCTGAACTCAATGGCTGGGTCAGCACGCCCGCAGTCAACGGCATCTGGCGATCGAACTGGATAGGGTCGCTGGATGCGGGCGTTCAGAAAGCCGTGGGCAGCCAGTGGAAAGTGAAACTGAGCGGGCAGGATTTACTCCATACCAATCGGTTTGTTCCCTCGGTCAACACCCCGGCCTACCAGTCGAAGACCCGGCTTACCTTCGACACGCGGATTGTACTGCTGAATCTGACCTACGCTTTTGGCAACCAGAAACTAATAGCGGCCCGGCAAAGGCGCACTGGCTCGGACGACGAAATCCGGCGAACCAATTGAAAACAATCCTAGAAAATCAAAATTGGATTCAAGCACAATCAAAATTACCATTCCGATTCAATCAATAATCGTCACGATGCAATTGCATTGCGGGTTTGAAATAACTGGAAATGGATCAACTTGAACCCATTTCCAGTTTACGAACCCTTTTCAACAAGGATGGCCTACTTTACCACCATCAGTTTTCCGTCTGCGTGGGCCTGCGTCGTTAAAGCAATAATTTTCCATCGGGGCACCGAACCGTTGCCTGATTGCTTTTCCAGCACTAACAAACCGCTTCCGTTACTTTTTCCACCGGGCCAATCCCAATGGCTTGTTTGAGTCACCCAGGCCAGATTGGCCGTCACCCGAATCCGGGAATCGGACAGGGAATGCTCTCCCTTAAAATCATCGGGATCATTTTTCATATGACCACCCACTATGCGTGTCATAGCCTCCCAACCACGGGCGACTATCAACTGACCATCGGCCGCCTGAATCTGGTAAAACAAATTCGGCGATTGGCTAAAATAAGCGGTCTAGTCCGCCAGATCACGCTTGCCAAAAGCCGCGAAAGAATTCGTCAACACTTGTTGAATAGCCGCTTCTTCGCCAGTCTTTTGGGCGAACGTCACCTTCGGGAATGTCGGTACGGAACTGAAGGTTTGTGCCACCAACCGAAGCACCACAAATTCACTCTCACGGAGACCGCATTGAGTCGATTGTGTGGCTTCGGTTTCAACTGGCCAATCAGCACCCCAGGGATACAATTCAATTATTGGGAAATTAGGCCCGCTGCAATTTAGTCTAATTTTTGTGACCGCCTATAATGAGTTGCGGTGAAGACATTTCGCTTTGGTGTCTTGAATTACCTGTTAAAACCCATTGACTCACGGGACTTGCAGGAGTGATCGCTACCTAAAATCGCCAGTACCTACTTGCGCGAACCCTGCGCGAGGTACAGGAGGTTTTGGAGGAACGGCATTCCCTGCGGGTGCATCGTCAGTACGTCATCAATCTGGCTCAAGTCATTTCAATCCATTTTTTCTTCTACGCCAACTGACATTCCCTCCTCAGATTCTTCGTTAGCCTCGTTATCGATAAACAACCGCGCCTCCATCACCTCCTCGGGCTTTACTTCAAAAAAAGCTTTATGGATGTCGAAAGGCTCCGTCCCCTCCCCTACGTGGCACTTTTCGTAGGTGCCGTCTTCGCGCAGTTCGTAGGAGTTGACGTTGTCGCGCAGGTTGTATTCAAGCATCAGGATAGCTTCCTGCCGCACCCGCTCGCTTACCAGCAGGAACATCGACTCGATGCGGCGGTCGAAGCTGCGCACCATCACGTCGGCACTGCTGCCGTACGCCAGTGGCTCATCGTTGTTTTGGAAATAGTAAATCCGCGAGTGTTCCAGCAAGTCGCCCACTATCGAACGCACCCTGATGTTTTCGCTCAGTCCAGCTCGTCCGGGCCGTATGCAACAGATTCCTCGCACGATTAGATCGATTTTCACTCCGGCTTGTGACGCTTTATAAAGTTCCTCGATGACAGCCCGGTCTTCCAACGAGTTGATTTTGATGCAAATGCCGCTCGGCAAGCCGTTTTGGGAATTGTCGGCTTCCTGGCGAATCATCTCGATGATCCGGTCGCGCATTTGACGAGGGGCCGTGATGAGGTTGCGATAATCGCTGGGCAGGGAGTGACCTGTGATGACGTTGAAGAACTCCGAGATGTCGTGCGTGTATTCCTCGTTGGTCGTCAATAATCCGATATCGGTATACAGCCGGGCGGTATCTTCGTTGTAGTTGCCCGTAGAAAGGTGCGCGTAGCGGACCACTTTATCGCCTTCCTTTCGCACGATCAGCAGTAGCTTGGTGTGGGTTTTGAGCAAGCCAATACCGTAGATCACGAAACAGCCCGCTTTTTGCAGTCGCTGTGCCTCCCGGATATTGTTTTCTTCGTCGAAACGGGCTTTCACTTCGAAGAGTACGGCCACGTTCTTGCCGTTCTCGGCGGCAGTTAGCAGGGCTTCTGTCACGCGCGATTTCTTGGCCAATCGGTAAATCGTCAGCTTGATCGACAGTACGTTAGGATCTTCGGCGGCTTGCTCGAGCAGTTGCAACACCGGCTCGAAATTATTGTACGGGTGGTGCAACAGAATGTCGCGCTCGCGCATCACGTCGAAAATGTCGGTGTTGCGCTCGCGACCCAACGTCAGGGGTGGTACGGGGGCATGCAGCGGGGGAATCTCATCCTTAAATTCGCCGTGGCCGATGAGTTGCCAGAAACAAGTGTAGTCCAGCAAGCCGCCCGCCCGGAAAATATTGAAGTCGTCGATTTCCCAGCGCTTTTTCAACAGACTGAGCAGGTCTTCGTCCACATCGTGTTCGACTTCTACCTTCACGACCCGGCCCAGACGGCGATTCTTGATTTTTTGCTTGATTTCGTCAATGAAATCCACCTCCATGTCGTCGTTTTCTTCCAAGGAGAAATCGCCGTTACGGATAATTCGAATGAGGTTAGTGGAAACGATGTCCACGTTCCGATACAGCTTTTTAATGTAGGCTTTGACGATGTTTTCCAGCGGCAGGAATAAAATTTCATCTTCACGCTCGATGATGTAAAAGCGGGGAAGGTTGGCCGGTAATTGCACAAACGAGAGCTTGCGATCTTCCTCACTCGTGGTACCCGATACCTGCGTGATTACCCCCAGAATCAGCACCTTAGCCAGCAACACCGGAAATACGTGGGTGTAGTCGTAAAGCATCGGCGTCAACATCGGATAAATCGTCCGGTCGAAGTACTCGGACACTTTTTCCGCTTCCGGCTCCCGCAGGTCGTGCATTTGGGCCAACGAACAGCGGTGTTCGTTGAGCAGCGGCAAAAGGTCCTCTCTGTAGCACTGATTCTGCTCGGATACGAATTGTTGCAGCGAACGCAGCAGAGTTTTCCGAAAGGGCACTTCCCGCAAGCCGGAGTAGTCCACGCGCTCCTTGCCGTAATCGAGGTAGTTATACAAACTTCCCACCCGAATCGAGAAGAACTCATCGAGGTTAGAGGCGGTAATCGCCAGGAATTTCAGGCGGTCGAACACCGAGCGCGTCGGGTCGCAGGCCTGGTCCAACACGCGCTCGTTAAATTTCAGCCAGCTCAGGTCGCGGCTTATGAAGTCGCTCTGTTCGATAAGTTCATTGACCTTATCTCCGGCCCGCATGAATTTTCCTTCCTCCACCTTTTCTTTTTTATCGTCAAAAAATGAAAAGATATTGGACAAAGGCCCTTTTCTATCGCTAATTCTGGATTCTTTTGGCATGGCTTATTTTGTTCTTGGTTCTAACAAAGTCATTTCTTAGTCACTCGGTTTCGAGTGTCAAAGGTTCGTCTCGTTGACAGGTTTCATAGGAAATTTAACTAAAAATCAGTTTGCATACCTCCCTAACATAAAAAAATATGACTGACCCTTGACAGTCAGCCATATATAAATTTGAGCAAGATGGTTTGCAGAGAAGTTGACACTCTCTATTCTCCACTCTCCACTAAATTAAACGTCCACCCGCGCGTACTTGGCGTTCTTTTCAATGAACTCACGGCGGGGCGGCACTTCATCGCCCATCAGCATCGAGAATAGGTGATCGGCTTCGAGGGCGGATTCGATGCTCACTTGCTTCAGGGTGCGGTGCTCGGGGTTCATGGTGGTTTGCCAAAGTTGCTCGGCGTTCATTTCACCTAAGCCCTTATAGCGCTGCGTGTTGACCGATTCTTCGCGACCGTTGCCGAGTTCCTGCACGGCGGCTACGCGCTGAGCCTCATCCCAGCAGTAGCGCTCCTCTTTGCCCTTCTTGATTAAATAAAGCGGCGGCTGGGCGATGTAGATATAGCCCTTCTCGATCAGCACTTTCATGTACCGGAAGAAGAACGTCAGGATCAGCGTACGAATGTGGCTGCCGTCGATGTCGGCGTCGGTCATGATGATGATCTTGTGGTAGCGCAGTTTCTCAATGTTCAGCGCGCGCTCGTCGTCCACCATGCCGATTTGTACGCCCATTGCAGTGAACATATTCTTAATCTCCTCATTTTCGTAAATCCGGTATTCCTGCGCCTTCTCAACGTTCAGGATCTTACCGCGCAGCGGCAGAATGGCCTGAAAAGCGCGGTTGCGACCCTGCTTGGCGGTTCCACCCGCCGAGTCACCTTCTACCAGATAAAGTTCGCATTGCTCGGGATCGGTTTCGGAGCAGTCGGCCAGCTTACCGGGCAGGCCGCTGCCAGTAAGAATGTTCTTGCGCTGCACCATTTCGCGGGCCTTGCGGGCAGCGATACGGGCCTTGGCAGCCAAGACCACTTTCTCCACGATGGTGCGGGCTTCCCTGGGGTGTTCGTTGAGGTAGGTGTCGAGCATCTCGGATACCACCTGGCTCACGGCCCCGGCCACGTCGGAGTTACCGAGTTTGGTCTTGGTCTGTCCCTCGAACTGGGGCTCCTGCACCTTCACCGAAATGACGGCGGTGAGTCCCTCGCGAAAGTCGTCGCCACTCACTTCGAGCTTCTCCTTGGCCAAAATCCCTGATTTATCGGCGTAGCTTTTCAGCGTCCGGGTCAGCGCGGCCCGGAAACCCGATACGTGCGTGCCTCCTTCGATGGTGTTGATGTTGTTGACGTAAGAGACGACGTTCTCGCTGTACGAAGTGTTGTACATCATCGCCACCTCCACGGGCATAATTCCCTTGTCGCTGTCCATGTGAATGGGTGCGGGAATGAGTGGTTGCCGGGTATTATCGAGGTAAGTGACAAATTCCACCAAACCGCCTTCCGAATAAAATTCATCGTATTTGGGCTTACCCTCCTCGTCCAAATCACGCATATCGGTGAGCGTCAGTTTCAGACCTTTGTTGAGAAAAGAAAGCTCCCGCAGCCGGTTGGCGACGGTTTCGTACTTGAACTCGGTGACGGTGAAAATCGTATCGTCGGGCTTAAAGTGGATAAAGGTACCCGTGTCATCGGCTTTGCCAATGGCGCGAACCGGATAAAGCGGAAAACCCTTCTGGTACTCCTGCTCGAATATCTGGCCTTCACGGTGCACCTCGGCCCGCAAATCCACCGACAGGGCGTTGACGCAGGATACGCCCACGCCGTGCAAACCGCCCGAAACTTTATAGGTGTCTTTATCAAACTTTCCCCCGGCGTGCAGCACGGTCATTACCACTTCCAGGGCCGAGCGTTTTTCTTTTGTGTGGATGCCCGTCGGGATGCCCCGACCATTGTCCCGAACGGTAATAGACTCGCCTACTTCTATAACCACTTGAATGGTGTCGCAGTAGCCCGCCATCGCTTCGTCGATAGAGTTATCCACTACTTCCCAGATCAGGTGGTGTAATCCTTTGAAACCTGTGTCGCCGATGTACATCGCCGGGCGTTTCCGCACGGCTTCCAGTCCTTCCAGGACCTGTATATTTTCGGCTCCATAATTACTTACTTCCAGTGTTGCTTCGTTAGCCATGAATATTGTTTTACACTACAATGATTGGTGTCCGCTGACGCGGTATTTTTCAACGGGTAAAGATACCATTTTTTCCTCGTTTTGCCTAGCCAGAAGCCACGAAACAACGC
This sequence comes from Cytophagales bacterium, assembly GCA_038235275.1. Classification (GTDB taxonomy): domain Bacteria; phylum Bacteroidota; class Bacteroidia; order Cytophagales; family Spirosomataceae; genus Persicitalea. The sequence goes on from JBBSUC010000078.1 coordinate 19,897, forward strand.
CAAACAGAGATGCAGTTCGATCAAAGCCGGAAAGGCTTGTAAAAGAAGGAAAAACAGGGTGTTTAAAGGACTTTAACCGTATGGTCGTTATCGACTTCCAGACGGTATTTTGTCAGAACAAGCGAATCACCGGCGCGATAGCCGAGCTTAAACAGACCCGCCGGCAGGTTGTCGGTCAGTAATTCCGCGAATAATTCCGGCTTTCTCAGCGTGTGTTCGACCAACATCTTGCGGTAGCCATTGCGTCCTCGGTAAACGGGCACCCACAAGGGGGGGCGATCGTTGGCAATAAGGAGCAATAAGGGAGTTTCTCCCAGATAGGAGTCGTCATGAACCCGCAACATTTTTTCAGTATGCTTGCCGCTGGCATCCTGGGTGCTGGTGGCTATTTCCTGAAAAGTCAGCACGATGCTGCTGTCCACAAAAGTGCGGTTGGCCAAAATGATTGGGCGGCGCTCCGTCGGGCGGCAGATGCCGCGAGCCACGGCCTGGGCGTATACCGACTGAATATTATGGTTAAATGAGGGCGAATATTGCATAAAGGTGCCGTAATTATTCCAGTTTTCCCCATCAGCCCGCAGCCAGTCCCGGCGGTATTCCAAATCGCTGAAATAGTTCAGGTAAGACAACCCATTCAACACAACCGCCGCAACTCCCGAAGCTACTACCCAACAGCGAACCACGGGTTGGCGTTCCGGCCACCGGGTCAGTAAGGCCAGCCCTGCCAGGTAGAACCAGGCAGTCAAATAGGGAGAGTAGTGCGCGTAGCGAGCCGGAATGTCCAAATCAGGCGATGACCAGCTTCGTGATACGGCCACGAGCAGAGCGGTAATGCCCAGGAATAATAAGTTGCCGAGCAGCATCTCGTTAAAATAGTTAAGCGGTACGTTGGAGCGGTAGTGCCGGTAAATTTTGGGAAAACCGAAACCGCAAATCCCTACGAATACGATGACGCCCCAAAGTACCGATACCCAGGGCCTCACACCAAACAGCTCGGCAGTAGCGCCGAAGAAAGCGAAAAAGTAACCCATCAACTGGGCTGGATGAGCGAGACTTTGCAGGAAGTCGGCATTCTGGCCTTTCTCAAAACCATAAAAATAAAAAACAGCTGTAGTCCCGCAGACCGTCACCCAAATCCACAGCCATCGCCAATCGCGGTACAAAAAAAGAAAAACTACGCCCACCGCAATGCCGAAAATACCGTTTCCGTGCGTGAAGGTCCCGATCAAGAAAATGACGACGGCCAAAACAAAACGTCGATTGACGAAGGCATGTACCAGCCAGGCCAACAGAAATACGATGACCGACTGCTGCAAGACACTGATGCTCCAGGTATAATTATCGTAGTAAGCGGGCTGAAAAAGCAGCCAGGGAACAGGAATAAAATACCCAATGCCGAGTTTCAGCGTCCGAAAAGCGTCCCACAGGAAATACAATACGCCGCACCACAGCACATTGCCGAAGAGCATCAGAACCGGCCAGTCGATGTGGCCTTCCAGGCGGTAATCCAGCCAAGTGATGAGGCGGGGAAAGAGGATGCGGTGTTCGTTGTGCTGCTGGACGAGTAGCCCCAGTTTCTGGAAAAAATTGTCAGCATCCTGCATCCAGACGATGGTTTTCAGCAGATGAAAATCATCGGCAAAAAAGAGGGGTTCTGAAAAATGAAAAACAAAAAATAGCAGGAGGGCAGCGGGAAATAAAATCAAGAGCCTGCCAAAAAACTTCGCTGCAAAATTCATTATTAGGAGGGAGAGGGATACTATCAGGTGGGAGGGCGGGCGTCGGGTAGATAGGCGGGTTAGCCAACAACTACCGGTAAGCTCTGAAGATTAA
>JBBSUC010000079.1:0-20529 GCA_038235275.1 Cytophagales bacterium
CGTTGGCCTTCACGCCATTCTTCTTTACATTTGGTGTGGCGCAGTGAGGGCAGTACACTTTGACCAGAACGTAAGACATTCTGCAAAGATATTGCGCTCCTGCGCTTTTCTATGACCCAGCATACATTTCAGTACACTACCAAAAAATGATTATTTTTGATATTTCAAAGAGAGAATACCTTTGGCAAAGTTTTTTAGAAAAACTGCCATTCAACCTTTAAACATAAAAAAATATGCGCTGGCAGGATTTACGAAGAAGTAGCAACGTAGAAGACCGTCGCGGGATGTCCGGCGGCGGCAAAGTCGCCATCGGCGGCATTGGCGTGGTCATCGTGGTCGTTTTCGGCTTGCTGACGGGCCAGGACCCCTCGGAAATATTATCCCAAATCCAGGGTTCGCAAACCCAGGAGCAGGTGACTACCCGCCCGCCCGGCGCGCGGGCCGACGACCAAATGGCCGATTTTGTGACGAGGGTACTGGGTAGCACCGAGGACGTCTGGGGCAAGATCTTTGCCGATAACGGCAAGCGATACCAGCAGCCGAAGTTACAGATTTTCGACAACGTTACCCAGGGAGCCTGCGGTAGGGCTTCGACGGCGTCGGGGCCATTCTATTGCCCACTGGATCAGAAAGTCTATATCGATTTGGCATTTTGCGACTTGCTGAGGGAGCGCTTTCACGCGCCGGGCGAGTTTGCCGTGGCCTACGTGGTCGCGCACGAAGTGGGCCACCACGTGCAAAACCTCATGGGTATTACCGATCAGATTCAGGAGCAGCGGGGGCGTTTGTCCGAAACCGACTATAACAAGCTTTCCGTGCAACTGGAACTCCAGGCCGACTTCCTGGCGGGCATTTGGGCCAACAAAGCGCAGGAAATGAAGAATATTCTAGAGCCAGGCGATATCGAGGCGGCACTGACGGCGGCCAACGCCATCGGCGACGACAAGTTGCAAAAGCAGTCGCAGGGCTACGTGGTACCGGATGCTTTCACGCACGGCACTTCGCAGCAACGGATGTATTGGTTCAAGAAAGGCTACGAAACCGGCGACCTGAGTCAAGGGGAGATTAATGACATCCGGTAAACTAGGCCCCAATAAATCAGAAGAAAACGCCGCCCTGCTGCGGCACCTCGTTGCCAAAAATGGGCCAGAAACCAATGACAATGATGCGCCGCAAAAGCGTATCGTCGTCATCGGCAAACACAAGTATTATGATCTTTTCAACGCGCAATTAATTGATTATGCCCCTGGCCCCGAGGGCGAATTGCGCGGCCCGTTCGTGCCCGTCAATCCGCTGGATATGCTGTGGGATGCGCCGCATCCCGACGGGCTGAAATTCTACGCCGCCCTTGCCAAATTTCAGGGGGTGTATGAGAAGTCGCCCGCCGACACCAAGGCGCTCAAATCGCTGATTCGTAATCCTTTCGGTTACGGTTTTTATTATCACGATCAGCAAATTTCGGACAAAATTTCTGCCCGCTCGCTCTCGCCCGTGACGATGAGTCAGCCCGTGATAGATTTGAAAGTGCAGATCAGTCTTGGTGAAAAACTCTACCACATTCAGAGCGACTTGACGCTCGACGGGGAGTTTTGTCCGCTTTCGCGGGTGGCGGTGCGCTTTGGGCATTTCTTTGTGCTGGATGCTGTCTGGTATCTCTGCGATAAGTCGCCGACTCTCGAGGCGGTGACTTATTTCAAAAAGCAAAGCCAACCGCTCCTGCTCTTGCCCGACGCTTTTATGGAGTTTCAACTGAACGTGCTGCCTGATCTGGAAACGCATGTGCGGGTGGAACATAACCACCTGAAACCCGGCACCAAAGCGCAGCGCAAAAGTGGTGGTTTTGACGAGTCCCCTGAAAAGCTGATTTATCTCTCGGACCACGGCGACTACGTCCTGATCAATCCTGTGATGCGCTACGGCGAGGTAGAAATCCCGGTACTGACGAAGCGGCAAATCTTCGGGCAGGACAAGCGCGGCAACTACTTCGGGATTTCGCGCGACGTGCGGGCGGAAGACGATTTGGTCGTGCTGCTCATCGGCCAGCACCCCGACTTTCTGGAACAGATGGAGAATCCGCTGCTGTACTTTTATCTGCACCGCCGCCGCTTCCTGGATGCCGACTGGTTTTTGGACGCCTTCGAAGTCTGGCGTGAGCAAGGAATCACGGTACTGGGTTTCAGCGAATTGAAAGGCAATACCCAAAATCCCCACAAAGCCAACGTAAACATTCACGTCGCCAGCGGCTTGAACTGGTTCAATGCCTTGGTAAAAGTGCGTTTTGGCCGGAAGAAGGCGTCACTCAAACAACTCCATAAATCCGTCAAGAACCAGAGCAAATTTGTGCTGCTGGACGACGGCACGACGGGCCTCATCCCCGAAGCGTGGATAAACAAACTGGCAGATTATTTCAACGCGGGCCAAATTGCCGACGACGACGAGACGATTCAGATTTCCAAAATAAAGTACCGGACGATCTCGGAACTCTTCGACGCCGCGATGCTGGACGAAAAGGCGCAGGATGAAATCAGCCAGTACAATCTTCGCCTGTCCGATTTCGACGCCATTGCGCCCGCCGTCCTTCCTGCCGGACTGCAAGCGACGCTGCGGCCCTACCAGCGGCAGGGACTGAGTTGGCTCAATTTCCTGGACGACTTCGGCTTCGGTGGCTGCCTGGCCGATGATATGGGTTTGGGAAAAACGCTACAGATTCTGGCCTTTATTTTATTATTGAGGACAAAAAACACGAAGAACGTCAACCTGCTGGTGTTGCCCACCTCGCTGATTCACAACTGGCAGGAAGAAATCGATAAATTCGCGCCCTCCCTCAAAGCGCTTATCCTGCACGGCCCCGCCCGCGCCAAAAGCTCAGCCCGCTTCGACGACTACGAACTCATCATCACCACCTACGGCACCCTGATTTCGGACATCGTTTTTTTGAAAAAATATGCCTTTAATTACGTTTTTCTGGACGAGTCGCAGAACATAAAAAATGTCTCCTCGCAACGCTACAAGGCCGCCCGACTCTTGCAAGCCCGCAACCGGATCGCGATTTCCGGGACGCCCATCGAAAACAATACCTTCGATATTTACGCGCAGTTGTCATTTGCCTGTCCGGGTTTGCTGGGTAGCCGATGGTATTTCAAGAACACCCACGCCATTCCCATCGACCGCTTCCAGGAAAAACGCGCGGCGGAACGCTTGCAGGGCATTATCAGCCCGTTCGTGCTGCGGCGTACCAAAGAGGAAGTCGCTACCGAACTGCCCGAGAAAACCGAGATGATTCTCTACTGTGAAATGGGCGAAGCACAACGCAAAGTGTACGACGCCTACGAGCGGGAATTCCGCGACTACATTTCGGCGGAAAAAGAGGAGGAAATTCAGAAAAACGGAATGCATGTGCTGCGCGGCATTACCAAGCTGCGCCAAATCTGCAATTCGCCGCTACTCATCAAAGACGAAAAACTCTACGGCGATTCTTCGACAAAAATCGAGCAATTGCTCGAAAAGCTGCGCACCCTCACGCCCAACCACAAAGTGCTGGTTTTCTCGCAATTCGTCGCCATGCTGGATTTGATTAAAAAGGAACTACACCGCGAAAAAATCAAATATGTCTACCTCACAGGCAGCACGCGCAATCGCTCCGAGGTCATCCACCAGTTCCAGGAAGACGACGCTACGCGCGTGTTCCTCATCAGCCTGAAAGCGGGCGGCACGGGCCTCAACCTCACCGCCGCCGACTACGTCTTTCTCGTCGATCCCTGGTGGAATCCCGCCGTGGAAGCGCAGGCCATCGACCGCAGCCACCGCATCGGTCAGCAAAAAAACGTCATTGCCGTGCGGCTGATTTGCCCCGATACGGTGGAGGAAAAAATCATGGTAATGCAGCAGAACAAGGCCAAACTGGCTGGGGACTTGATTGTGAGCGGAGATAGCTTCTTTAAATCGCTGGGGAAGGAGGGTTTACTGGGGTTGGTGAGTGGAGAAGCGGGCAATTAGCCTTGATCATTGCCGCGTAAAGTAAGGAAGTCTTTCCAGCGGCACGTCGATGGTCTGCACCTTGGGACCCACCACCTTACTGCCATCGTCACCGATCCAGGTACCCAACGGAAAAGTGACCGAGCGGCTTCGGGCGTTTTTCTGCGTGGCTGGGGCTACCAAAAGATCAGCTCCCAGCATGAACTGATCGACTATTTTCCCGTAATCTGACTTGGGATAATTGTACAGCATAGAACGCGCAATGGGTTCGCCGGTTTTGGCGGACTCCTTGGCTAGCGCTACTATTTTTGGCCCGAATTCCTGGTGTAATTTGGCCATTTTCAAACAAATGGCGTTGTTTTCGGCGTTCAGAACGCGCCAGGGGGCCACTGAGAATTGCATCATTGGCATCAGGGCATGGACCTGCGCCGACCGCACGACCAACTCCTGGTCCACGACGGCCCCGTCCCGAAAGGCTGTCCACTGGCCGCCGCCAATCATGTCGGGGCAGACGTAGGCGTAGCCCATCAAGCCCTGAGCCAAGATGTCGGGAATGAGATTCTGAAGGTCGGACCACGAATGGTCTTTGTCGCTTAACCGCTGCACCAGGTTCGTCCCCGCCAGCTTGAACGAAGCGCGGTACTCGTTTAGGCCATAGGCCAGTCCAATCTTTCCGAACAACATGGTGTGATCGTTGGGCGTGGCCGGGTGACGCGACACCAGACTGTCGTCGTAGTACTTCGCATCGCCCGCATCCAGCTTGAACCCGTCCACGCCGTACTCGTTTGTGAGGCGGTCCAACTGCGCGTGAAACCATTTTTGGATGTCAGTATTGGTCAGATCCAGCAGGGCGCTGTAGCCGTTCCACCACGAAACCACCGCCGTCTTATCTTGAGTATTTTTGGTCCAATCCACGGGTTTGCCGTGCTGGTTGCGTAGCAGCAGCCTGCCCTGCCAGGCCAAATGCCGGAAATTTTCCGAGTCCGGACTGACAAACGGACATATCCACACCATTACTTTGAAACCCAAGTCGTGGAGTTGTTTCATCATCCCTTTGGGGTCGGGAAAGCGGCTGGCCGAGAACTCCCAGGTTCCGTAGTTCTCCTGCCAGGTATCGTCGATCATCAGCACGCCGGGCGGATATCCCTTATCAATGATATTTCGGGCATATTCCAGAATGAGGTCTTGCCGCTGGTCGTACATCAGCTCGATCCAGGTATTGTACTGCGGAATGGCGAACATTGAGGGGTCGGGAGCCCGGCCATTGGGCGGGAAAAACTTTTCCGACACAAAACGGTAGGCCGATGGCAGATCGTCGCCTGCCTTGCCATTCTGGATCGCGCCTGTGCGGCTCAAAACGGTCAGTTTACCGTTTTGAAAAACGTACTTGATGGGTTCCTCACACCAGATATAGCGGCCCCGGCTGGAAATGAGTAGCGGCTGCGATTGATTCTCGTCGTTGTTGGCCCAAAGATCGCGCGTCAGTGAAGTCTGGGCCGTGTAGGGCATCCGACTACCGTCCCGGCTGAGTCCGCCCCACCACAGTTCACCCGGCAGCAGTACGGTTTCATAAGGCTTGTTCTTGGCCGTTTTATTTTGAGCGAATCCCGGTGAGACGCAGGCTAAAACGAAGGAGAATTCTATTATTGAAACGATTACCGATATTAATCTCATGATAACTGCTTTTTGATACACATTGCACCCTAAGCCTGCTCCCATCAATTTTTGGAATAACACCTGGTACCGTACGAAATAGGGCGAGCCAAATCTACGCGATTTCCAGCGGAGCGCAGGGCGACTTTTTTATTTTCCCAAAAACAATTTGCAGAACCCGATTCTTCGCCCTACTTTGCAGTGTAAAATCGCAGTGAGCGAAATTTCGCCGGCGTTCCAGCTTATGAAAAACTTAAATACCAATCCACTAAACGACCTGCTGCTAATCGCTTTTTAGCGAATGGAGAAGGTTTGGTTTGGCATAGAAGCAACCCTTTCTCCCACCAGAGGAAGGGTTTTTGATTGATTAAAATTTCCTATTTTCGTACTTCTCTATTTACAGAAACCCCCCTTACCAATGAGTCAGCGAGTTTATATCTTCGATACCACCCTGCGCGACGGCGAGCAAGTACCGGGCTGCCAATTGACCACCGAGGAAAAAGTCGTGGTGGCCAAACAACTTGAACTACTGGGCGTAGACGTGATCGAGGCGGGTTTCCCACTGTCCAGTCCGGGTGATTTCCAGTCGGTCGTGGCGATTTCCAAAGCCGTGCGCCAGCCGACGATCTGTGCCCTGTCCCGCGCTCTACAGGGCGACATCGACGTAGCGGCCGATGCTCTGAAGTTCGCCGAACGGGGCCGCATTCACACCGGAATCGGCTCATCCGACATTCACATTCAGCATAAATTCAACACCACCCGCGAGAAAATCATCGAGCGGGCCATCGACGCCACCAAGTACGCCCGCAATCTGGTGGGTGACGTGGAATTCTATTGCGAAGACGCGGGCCGGGCGGACCTCGTGTTCCTGGCTCAACTCGTGGAAGCGGTCATTGGGGCCGGGGCCACAGTAGTCAACATTCCCGACACGACGGGCTATTGCCTGCCGGAGGAATACGGCGAAAAGATCCGCTATATCTTTGAAAACGTGAAGAACGTCCACAAAGCCACGATTTCAATCCATTGCCACAACGACCTTGGCCTGGCCACGGCCAATTCGCTGTCCGGCATTCGAGAAGGCGCACGGCAGGTGGAAGTGACCATGAACGGCATCGGCGAGCGGGCGGGTAACACCTCGCTGGAAGAGGTGGTGATGGCCTTGCAGGTTCACAAGGAACTCGGGTTGACGACAGGCATCGACTCTACGAAAATTTATCCGACCAGTCAGCTCGTGTCCAAGATGATGCGGATGCCCATTCAGGCCAACAAAGCCATCGTGGGCCGCAATGCCTTCGCGCACTCGTCGGGCATTCACCAGGACGGCTTTTTGAAGCATTCGCTCAATTACGAAATCATGAATCCCCACGACGTGGGCGTGGACAAATCCGACATCTTGCTAACCGCCCGCTCGGGTCGTCACGCCTTGAAGCACCGCATGGAGTTACTGGGTTTCAACTACGACCAGGACGCCCTCAACGAAATTTATGACCGCTTTTTGGAAGTAGCCGACGTAAAAAAGGAAGTAAACGACAAGGATTTGGTGGAAATAGCTCAGGCGTACGCTATGGCGTAAGGGCTTTTGGCTTTTAAAAAACATTTCTTAGGTTTAAAAGGTATATAAAATGCCGTAAGACACGGATAACTCACTGTCCACTGTCAACCCGCACCGTCGTACCGGTCAACAATCCACTGAAGAAATGGCTCAACCCAACCTTAACTTAATTCAAGCCCTGCGCCGCACGGCAAATAAGCTCCAAAAGGGTGCGCCCTACCAGTGGGGCCACATGGGAAGCTGCAACTGCGGCAACCTGGCGCAGGAACTCACCACGCTGACAAAGGCCGAAATCCACGAACATGCCCTGGCCGCCGCGCGTGGCGACTGGCAGGAGCAGCTAAACGATTATTGCCCCACGAGTGGCTTGCCGATGGATTTATTGATTGCCGATATGCTCGAATCTGGCCTTACATCCAGCGACTTGCAGCATCTGGAAAGGTTGACCGACCGCCGGATACTGGAGCGGCTTCCCAGGGAAAAGCGCCACCTCCGCCATAACTTTCGCGACGATGTGGTGCTGTACATTACTGCTTGGGCGGGTTGGCTGGAAGAGCAACTTTTGGAAAAAATCAAGCTGCCGACCCTGGAATTGGAAGAGGTTGAAGAGCCGGGCTGGCGCACCAGAGTTTACGCCTAGTTTAAATTTCCCGCAAGAGTTTTTCCACAAACTCCCGCACGCAGCCTTCGCCGCCTTTTTTGAACATCACAAAAATCCCTGGTACGGCCTTCACCGCGTCCACGGCGTCCATCGGGCAGGCGGCGCGTCCCACTTTTTCCAGCAGCGAAAGGCAGTTGAGGTCGTCGCCAATGTAGGCGACTTCGGTGAGTGAGATGCCTTCCTTTTCGCAGATTTCTTCGGCGGCGGCGAGTTTGCCGCCATCGCGCTGGCCCTGATAGAGATAATCCGCCTTCACTTTGGCGGCGCGGCGGGCCACAATCTGCGTATCTTCGCTGGTGATGATGCCCGTTCTGATTCCGGCTTTCTTCAATAATTCAAAGGCCATGCCGTCGCGGGTATTGAAGCGCTTCATCTCATCGCCGTTTTCGGCGTAGTACATGCCTCCGTCGGTTAGTACGCCGTCCACATCGGTCAGGAAAAGTTTGATTTTTACCATGCTGTCCATCCTCCATCTACGGTGAGTATCGATCCCGTCATATAGCTCGACGCGTCCGACGCCAGAAACGTGAACGGGCCGATGAGCTCCTCGCGGTCGCACATGCGGCCCAAGGGCGAGAGTTTTGCAAAATTTTTCAGGAATGCTTCGTCGTGACCGTTTAACACACCATGCGGCACGATGGCGTTGCAACGAATGCCGTCTTTGGCGTAAAAAGTCGCCACGTAGCGGGTGAAATTGGGAATAAAAGACTTCGACGCGACGTAGTCCACGGGCTTAAATTGCTTCACCCCTTCACCAAAATCGTAGAGACTTTGGTTAGGAGCCACCAGCGAGTAGGTCGATGCCACGTTGATAATGTTGCCGCTGCCCTGCGCCAGCATTTGGCGGCAAGCGGCTTGCGTCATCAGCACGGTACCCGTCAGGTTCACGTCTACTGACTGCCGCAGCAGGTCGGCCGGATAGTGTTCAAAACGACTGGGGTCGATGTCGGCGGCGTGGGCTTGGTCAAATTTAGCGTCGAGGGCGGCGCTGTTGATGAGGACGTCCAGTTGGCCGAATTTTTCTGTCGTCTTGCGAACTGCTTCTTCACAACTTCCCTCCTTAGTAATGTCAAGCATTTGGCATAAAAAAGACGCTTCCGCAGATTCGGAAATCAGTTGATTTTCCACTGCTTCTTCTCTGCTTTTATCGCGATCAGCCAGGACGACTTTAGCACCCTGTTGCAAAAAAGCCCGCGCGAGAGTCAGCCCAATTAGTCCGTAAGCACCTGTGATGAGGATGACCTTATCGGCAACGGACAGGGACGGATGAACGGCGGAAGTATCCTGCATCTCTATTTTTTCTGGAATACTCAGGTGCAAATCCTCAGAATCACCTCCGATTCATTCAAGGCGCGGGAGGAGGAATCTCCAAAACTACCGCTATTTACGGTTTGTAAAAAATCGCGGGTCTGATTCTCAAAAAGTTGGTTACGGTCGAAATTATCCAATATTTGCTTGTCTGGCTCCCGGCCGGGGCGGAGTACGGTGCAGGTCGCTTGCAGGTAATCCACTTCCACCGAACCTGCTTCAAACACAAAACGGTACCAGCGACGCGGCATTCGCTCGTGGAAGTTGAGGTGACAATGCGCCGTGACGCCATTCTCGTAACGCAGTGATACATCCGCCCCCGACTCCACGTCGATTTCCAGGTTAGAGCGATGATTTTTCAATGTGTTCCAGCTTTCGATGGGGCTATCTGCCAGCCAGTTGACCAGGTCCAGGTCGTGACTAAGTGTGAGGGCCACGCCACCGCCCATATCTCGCCGGGCGGCGTATGATTGGCGGTAGTCTTCCCAGGGGTGCCAGTTGGGCAGATACTCGCCCCAGTAGGTTTGCATACTGAGCAATTGGCCCGGTTCACCGCTCGCCGTCCATTTTTTTGTTTGTTGAAAAAACGGGTGATAGCGCAACATATAAGCCACCCGAACGAGCATTGGGTGTTCCGTCAGCGCGTCTTTCAGTTCCTGAAAACTATCCAGCGAATGCGAAATTGGTTTTTCGATTAAAACCGGAATCTGCCGCCGCACGCACCACAGCGCTTGGTCCAGATGCTGCGCCGTGGGCGTACAAATAATGGCGGCTTTGAAAGCGAATTTATCCAGAGCGGCTAAGTCGGTAACGATATGAAGGCTGGTCGAGTCCAGCGTGCGCAATGGCAAATTGCGCTGGCGATACACCCACAAGTTGGTATAACCTAGTTTTTGCAGAATACCCAAATGCCGCTCCCCGATAGAACCGGCCCCGAAAACCAGAATAGGACTGTCTGTGGCGATCATATCATAACGAAAATTTGACGCAGTCGTGGGACAGAATGTATGCTTCGGCCCGCTGAAAGCTATAAATGTCGTCGATGTCGATGGCGCGTTCCTGCGCCACCACATAGGGCAGAATGACCCGGCCCGACATGGATTTTTGTTGTAAAATTACCTGCGGGCGGATCACGTCCAGCGTCCCGATCTGCCAGAAAACCGTCGGAAGCGACTGCCGAGGCTTGTTGTAGGGTTCGGGCGTGCCGGGCAAGGTAAGCAGCGGCGTCATGGCCTGGCCGGTTTCATCCATCTGCCACATTTTGTAGGGCGTGTGGAAAGCCTGCGTAACGATGCGCAGACTATCGACTCCGGGATGTTCGGTGAGTCGTTCGATGCATTTTTCAATGTCGGCTACGTAGCGAATCGGTGAGGTGGGCCGCAAGTGCACCACCAAATCGGGAGCGTAATTTTCGTTTTCCTTCAACCACGTCAGGGCGTGGATGAACACGTCGAGGTCCAGGCTGTCGTCGGTGGCGTAAGCGGCGGGGCGCAGGAAAGGTACCTCGGCCCCGTAGCGAAGGGCGATGTCGGCAATTTCCTCCGAATCGGTCGAGACGATAACCCGCGTGATTCCCGGCGTGGCCAGCGCGGCCTCGATGCTGTACGCGATCAGGGGATGCCCGGCCAGCGGCAGGATATTCTTGCCGGGTAGTCCCTTGCTGCCGCCACGGGCGGGGATGAGGGCGAGAATGTTTCTTTTGAGGCACAAAGTTCCAAAGCGGTTCGTCGTTACGACACAAAGCCGGGCTGGTGCACCAGCACAGAGTTTTCTTGAGAATCTTAATGATTTTTGATCATGAAAAATCAAAAATACACAAATGTTGCTTAGTTTGGCTTTTGGGAGAAAACAAAGCCCAATTTCGATTTTGACTACGATTTTTCTACTTTTAGGCTCCAATTTGGGGGAGCGGGTGGCAATCATGCAAACTACCGTTCAGCATATTGGCGAGCGAGTAGGGGAGGTGACGCGGGTATCGGCTCTGTACGAAACCGCGCCCTGGGGTGGAATCGAGCAGCCCGCTTTCTTGAATCAGGTGCTGGAAGTGAACACGGCCCTGGCCCCGGAAGAGGTGCTGCGGATTGCGCTGGAACTGGAACACGAGGCGGGCCGTATCCGCTACGAACGCTGGGGCGCGCGTCACCTGGACGTCGACATTTTGTATTTTGGCCAAAAAATCATGGACAGTCCCCGCCTTAGTATCCCGCACCCGCGCCTGCACGAACGGCGATTCACGCTGGTGCCATTGGTGGAAATCGCCCCAAACTTCGTGCATCCGGTTTTGAAAAAAACGAATGCCGAACTTTTGGAATCATGTTCAGATCAAGAGACCGTAACCTTCTTTCAGGCAAAACAAATTATTCACTAATTCATTAATTCAAAATTGAACACCGTCCGTTGGGGCATCCTCGCTCCGGGCCACATCGCCCATAAATTCGCCCAGGACCTGGCCCACGTCGAAGGCGCCAAACTCATGGCCGTCGCCTCGCGTGACCTGGACCGCGCCAAAGAATTTGCCGGAAAGTACGACGCGCCTTACGCCTACAGCAGCTACGCCGAACTGGCCGACTGCCCCGAACTGGACGTAGTTTATGTCGCCTCGCCGCACGTGGGCCACCACGCCCACACGTTGCTTTGCCTGAACGCTGGCCTGGCGGTATTGTGCGAAAAACCCTTTGGCATGAATCTGGACGAGGTAAAAGAAATGACCGTATTAGCGCGAAGCAAAAAACTTTTCCTCATGGAAGCCATGTGGAGTCGCTTCATGCCCACGACCCTCAAAACACTGGAATTGATCCGGGCCAGAGCCATTGGTAAAGTGCTGGGCGTGCGCGCCGATTTCGGCTTCAAAGCCCTGAAAGATCCCCGAAAGCGGCTTTTTAATAAGGAATTGGGCGGCGGCGCTTTGCTCGACATCGGGATTTATCCGCTTTTTTGGTCGTACGCAATACTGGGAATGCCCACCACCGTGAAAGCCTCGGCGGTGTTCAGCGATACGGGCGTAGATGCTTCTACGGGCATGGTCCTAACGTACGACGCCGATACCTTTGCCTTTCTGGACTGCACCTTTCTGGCCCGCACCGACTGCGAGGCCATCGTCTATGGCGAATTGGGCTGCATCCGGGTCCACGGCCGCTGGCACAATAGCCAGGCGCTCACCCTAGAATTGATTGACGCCGAACCCGAACGCTTCGAGTTCGAGCGCGAAGCCCACGGCTACAACTACGAAATAGAATCCGCCAACCACGCCCTCAGTGCGGGCCTAACCGAAAATCCCGACTGGTCGCACCAGGACAGCCTGAATCTAATGACGCTGCTTGATCGGGTGCGGGAGGAGATTGGACTTTCTTACAATTAGTGAATGAGAGATTGAGTGAATGAGAGAATATTTTCTTTAATTCACTCATTCACTCATTCACTCATTCAAAATTGACTTCTGACCGCTACTTACAACGGGGAGTTTCCGCCTCCAAGGAAGATGTCCACAAGGCCATCGCCAACATCGACAAGGGGCTTTTTCCCAAGGCTTTTTGCAAAATAGTCCCCGACACCCTGGCGGGTAACCCGGATTACTGCACCATTATGCACGCCGACGGCGCGGGTACCAAAACTTCGCTGGCCTATCTTTATTGGAAGGAAACGAGCGACTTGTCTGTTTGGCGCGGCATCGCGCAGGACGCCGTAGTGATGAATACCGACGACCTGCTGTGTGTGGGGGCCACCGGACCGATGCTGCTGTCGTCCACCATCGACCGCAACAAAAATCGCATCCCCGGTGAAGTGATCGCCGAAATCATCAACGGCACCGAGGAAGTGCTGGCTATGCTGCGGGGCTTCGGCGTGGAAATTTACAGTACGGGCGGCGAAACTGCCGACGTGGGCGACCTGGTACGCACGATCACGGTCAACAGCACCGTCATCGCCCGTATGAAGCGCACCGAAGTCGTGGACAACGCCAACATCCGGGCGGGCGATGTGATCGTCGGGCTAGCCTCTTACGGACAAGCGACCTACGAAGAGGAGTATAACGGCGGTATGGGCAGCAACGGCCTGACTTCCGCCCGCCATGACCTGCTGGGCAAGTATCTGGCCGCAAAGTACCCCGAAAGCTTCGATCCGGAAGTGGACAATTCACTGATTTATAGCGGTAATAAAAATCTGCTGGACACCGTGGAAGGTACGCCGCTGAACGTCGGCCAGCTAATTCTGTCGCCCACGCGCACCTACGCGCCCGTGGCCAAGGCTTTGCTCGACGAAATGCGGCCCGAAATTCACGGCATGGTGCATTGCAGCGGCGGCGCGCAGACCAAAATCCTGCATTTCATCGATAACCTGCACGTGATCAAGGACAATCTCTTTGCCGTGCCGCCACTGTTCAAACTCATTCAGGCCGAAAGCGGTACGAGTTGGCAGGAAATGTACCAGGTCTTCAACATGGGCCACCGCCTGGAAGTCTATCTGCCCGAAGCCCAGGCCGCGCGGGTGATCGAGATTTCGGAATCCTTCGGCATTGCGGCGCAGGTCGTGGGGCGGGTGGAGTCTGCGGACAAGAAGCAGTTGACGATCCGGTCGGAGTTTGGGGAGTTTTTGTACTGATGGCTTCGTCTTTGGCTATCAAGCAGTAGGGCTACGAAATCCTCACCGCTTCACAATCCGCTTCCGCCAAACCTGCGTCCCCATCTTCACCTCCACCACGTAAACCCCCGCCGGAAGGGAGCGGATGTCCACCTCCTGTTTACTGTTGAAAAGCACGGGCTTTTCCAAAATTCGCTTCCCGGCCAGGTCGGTGATGGTCACCGTCAGATCGGTGTTTTGACGGCCGGGGTTTTCGATGATTACCAAGTCATTACTGGGATTGGGATAAATAATGAAATCCACCGCGGCGGGCGCAGTGGCCAGCACGGGCGGGATTTTGACAAAAATGGGGAACTCATCGGCCAGGTAGCCCAGTGAGTCACGCACTGTGACGACCATATCGCGCTCCGGTTTTAGTGTGATGGTTCGCGTGTTGACCTGCCCCGTGGACCAGCGGTGGGTACCGGGCCAGGAAGCCATCAACTCAACCGATTGACCCAGGTCGATGCGCTTTTCGGTACGCTTATTCACATTTTTGAACATCGTGAACCGGTCGCGGATTTGGCCATCGGCGGCAATCCATTCGCTGTCCAGGCGGTTGTCCTGCACCGTAAAAAGGCTGGAGCCACCCATGTCGACGTTGGAGTAAATCGAAAATGGCAGCGGCTCATTCCGGCCGTTCCAGTCGAGCCGCCCCGCCGAGCCGATGGTCATGTAAACCGTTCCCTGGTCCTTGTTGATGATTGGGGCGGAGTCTTTGGTATAAAAAGCTTTCGTGTCCTGCACCACGTGGCGGTTTTTGTCAAAAGTAAACGAAAGCCCGGTATGGTCTTTCATCAAATACGACCGCTCATAAACGTGGCTGTGGCCGTTCAGCACCAGGTCCACCTTGTGCTTGTCGAAGAGGGGGACGAGACCTTCGCGTATTACCCTTAACTCAGCCTCGCCGTCGGAATCGTGGGAGCGCTTGGTGTAGGGCGGATGGTGAAAAAAGACGATGGTCCAAAGTGCAGTGTTGGCGGCTAAATCTTTATCCAGCCACTTGTATTGCGGACTATTCGGATCAGAAAAAGGGTACTTTCCCTCGTCGTAGCCGTAGGAATCCAGCGAAACGAAATGAATGTTACCGTAATTCACGGCGTAGTAGGCCTCCGTTCCTGATGGCAGCCCGCCCGACTCGCCTTGGGTGGGGACGGTTACGATCTCGTAGTACGGCACGTTACGATCCTGGTGGTTGGCGGCAGAGGTCGTAGCGAGGTACTCGTGGTTGCCGGGACTGGGCAGGATGGGCATGTTTCCAAAGAGCCCACCACCGTAAAAATCGAAAACCTGCGTTTGGTACTCCGACTGGGTGCCGCAGCAGTAGGCGTTATCGCCCAGCCACACCCACAAATCGACCGGGCCGTTCTTTTTGGCCAAAAACTGATCCCGCACCTGCCGCTGATTGGCCGCGTATAAGGCACCCTGATCGCCAAAGTCGCCCATTGCCCAGAAGCGAATTGGGCGTTTGGTGTCCGCCGCCGGGGCGGTCGTGAAAAACTGGTCGTGGTTTTGGCTGAAAATCTTCTGATTAGTGCCGATTTTATAAAAATACTTCGCGTCGCGCGGTAGTCCGGTCAGGACAATCTCGTGTTCCGTAGTAGCAGCGTTATCGACTTTTGCCAGAAATTTCGTGGTGTCGCTGGCGGCAGCGTACTGCACCTGGCTGTCGGTGGGCGTGTCGGTACGCCAGCGAATGGTGACGCCGTCGGCGGTGGGACGTTGCAGGTACGGACCACGGACGATACTTTGGGCGGATAAGTTGGTGGCAACGAGAAAGAGGAGGATATAAGCGCTTTTGAAAAACGGGGGCATTTTTTAGGAGTTAGGGGTTTGCCAAAGGTAATCCAAAACCGCATTTTCCCGGTTTTGGATTACTGGAATATTCGCCGCAAATTTGGTACTTCCTCTAAACCCGCCCCTTACCTCGTATGAGCAACTCTACCAAAATCTTTCTGTGGTCTATCTCCGCTGCCCTGGGTGGCTTTCTCTTTGGCTTCGACACGGCGGTGATTTCCGGTGCGGAGCAGAAGCTGCAAGTCCTCTGGAATTCCACCGCTTTTGAGCATGGCCTGACGGTTTCCATCGCCCTCATCGGCACCGTAATCGGCGCATTATTTGGGGGCCTTCCGGCCGACAAGTACGGGCGTAAATACAGTCTGCTCATCGTGGCGGTGTTGTATTTGGTGTCGGCCCTGGGTTCGGGACTAGCGACGGGTTGGGGCATGTTTTTGATCTTCCGCTTCATCGGTGGCGTGGGCGTGGGCATTTCGTCGGTGGTAGCCCCAATGTATATCTCTGAGATTGCGCCGCCCTCACGGCGCGGACGATTGGTCGCGTTGTTCCAATTCAATATTGTACTGGGCATTCTGATTTCTTATCTTTCCAATTACGCCCTGGAAGGCATCGGCGAGAACGCCTGGCGCTGGATGCTGGGCGTGGAGGCCATTCCGGCGGTGCTGTTCATGGTGTCCATTTTCTTCATCCCCGAAAGTCCACGCTGGCTGATTTTGAAGAAGAACAAAATCCACGAGGCGCGGGAAATCCTCAACGTCAGCGACTCCGAGGAAGCCGAACGCGTGGTGGTAGCCGTGTTAAAAAGTAAGCATGGGACAACCGAGGGCAGCTACCGCGATTTGTTCAAACCGCTCTACAAAACGCCCGTCCGGCTGGCGGTGCTGTTCGCGCTCTTCAACCAGCTTTCCGGCATCAACGCTATCATTTACTACGCCCCGCGCGTGTTCGAGATGGCCGGGCTGGGCAAGGAATCGGCTTTGCTATCCTCGGCGGGCATTGGACTGGTCAACCTGCTGGCGACGCTGCTGGGCCTGTCGCTGATCGACAAATTCGGACGCAAGTTCCTGATGTACGTGGGTTCGCTGGGCGTCATTACGGCCCTGGTGCTGGTATCCAACGCCTTTTTTAGTGAAAACCTGGGCGGGGGTCAGGTATCAATTTATCTGTTTATTTACATCGCCTTCTTTGCCCTGTCGCAGGGAGCGGTCATCTGGGTGTTTATTTCGGAAATATTTCCCAACGATGTCCGGGCCTATGGGCAGTCGCTGGGCAGCTTCACGCACTGGATCGCGGCGGCGGTCATTTCGTTCATCTTTCCCTACATCGCCCAAACCTTCGGCGGCGGACCGACCTTCGCTTTCTTTGCCGGGATGATGGTGCTGCAACTCCTGTTCGTCTGGCGCATGATGCCCGAGACGAAGGGGACGTCGCTGGAAGGCATCGAGGCGGCAGTGGCGGCGGGGTGAAAGAAAGCGGTTTGGGTGATTGAGTTTTCATATCTCAGAGCAAAAGATTATGTCAGATATAAAGTTGAAATCCTTTACCATTAAAGGTTATAAGTCCATAAAGTCGATTGAAAATTTTGAACCTAAACCTATTAATGTTTTAATTGGCCCAAACGGTGCTGGAAAAAGTAATTTTATTTCCTTCTTTACTTTTCTGAGTTGGATGCTTAACTCAGACGGAAAACTGCAAGAGCGGGTTTCTTATTTGGGCGGAGCGAACGATATTTTGCACGATGGAGCAGATACTACCAAAACCATTGATGCCGCAATTTCATTGGAAACTGCTGCCGGATTAAATGAATATCAGTTTAGCCTGATGTTTGCAAAACCCGATAGGTTAGTTTTTAAAGAAGAAAAATTTAGATTTGTTCCAAAACACTTAAAAACAGAGGCAACTTGGACTTCCTGTGGCGTAGGTCACGAAGAAGCCCGCCTTCCCGAAGTAGATAATCAGACTGCGACGACAATACTTTATTTGCTTAGAAAGTTGATCGTCTATCAATTTCATAATACGAGCGACACGGCCCCGATGCGCTTAAAATGGTCGACGGGTGATGGAAGGTGGCTCAAACAGTACGGTGAGAATCTTGGCAGCTTCCTGTATCGACTGCAAAAAGAAGAAAAACCTTATTACCAGCGAATTGTCAAATATATTCGGCTGATACTTTCGTTTTTTGATGACTTTGAACTTTATGAAGAGTTCGGGCAAATCTTACTTAGGTGGAAGGAAAAAGGCACAAACAAGACATTCAACGCGGGTCAGGCATCCGACGGAATGCTGAGGTCCATCGCCCTGATCAGCCTACTGGCGCAGAATCCCAAAGACCTGCCTGCTGTGCTATTTCTTGATGAACCAGAACTGGGGCTGCATCCAAGTGCCATAGATGCTGTTTCTGGGCTAATCAAGGCGGCTTCCTTGCATTGTCAGGTATTCGTGGCAACTCAGTCCATCAGTTTGGTGAACAACTTTGAACTGGACGATTTGGTAGTAATTGACCGCAAAGGACGTCAGTCAGAGTACTCCCGGCCTGATTCTGAAAATCTGCAAATGTACTTGGAGGAGTTTTCCACCGGGCAAATCTGGGAGAAAAACGTAATCGGTGGACGCCCATGAAGTACGTCAATATTGTGGTAGAAGGCGATACGGAAGAAACATTTGTTTCTGATGTGATGATACCGTATTTCGCGCCTTTGAATATTTACCTTTCAGCACGAAAAATAACGACAGGTTGGGACAAAATTAACAATAAAAAAGCCAAAGGCGGAATACAAAACTTTATAAAATTCAGAAATGAAGTACTGAACTGGATCGAATCCGATCGGGGAAGAGCCGATACTTTTTATACCAGTTTTGTGGATTTATACGCTTTTCCAAAAGATAAGTTCAGCCCATATACTCCCCAAATTCAGAATCTGACTGACCCTTATCAAAAAATACAAGCCTTGGAAGCAGCAATAGCACAAGAAATAGGGGATCCGAAATTCATTCCCTACGTTCAGCTTCATGAATTCGAGACTTTCATTCTGGCTGACCCCAACAGATTGATTGTCATGTACCCCGACGGACATAGAGGAATCAAAGGGTTAAAAGCAGACATTGGAGATTCCTCTCCGGAGGAGGTAAATGAAACTTTCGAAACTGCGCCTTCCAAACGCATCATCAAGTTTTTTCCAGCCTACGAAGCGGAGAAATCCCAAGTGGGGCCGATGGTGGCAGAAGACATTGGCATGGCAAAGCTAAGAGCAAAATGCCCTCACTTTGATGAATGGCTTACAAAATTGGAAACTATATAATTATCGACTGTTGTAATGCGCACCCTATTCACCCTCCTCTCCCTCGGCCTTCTCCTCGCCGCCTGCACAACCAAGCAGGAGGAAAAACCCACCGTCCCCGACATAGCGCCCGGTGACTATCGGCCCGCGTACCATTATGCTCCGCCCCAAAACTGGACGAACGACCCCAACGGCCTGGTATATCTCGACGGCGAGTACCATCTTTTTTATCAATACAATCCCCAGGCCGATACCTGGGGCCACATGAGCTGGGCCCACGCCGTGAGCCCTGACCTGACAACGTGGGAAGAACTGCCGCTGGCTTTACCAGAGTACACAAATGCCGACAGCACCGAAACGATGATATTCTCGGGCAGTGTGGTGGTGGATAGCCTCAACACCTCCGGCTTCTTTGCGCCGAACTTCAAGAGCGGCTTGGTGGCTATTTATACCTCGAACGTCCATAAAGAAGTGGAGGGTAAAGACGAAGGCGTGGTACAGCACCAGAGCCTGGCGTACAGCGCCGACGAAGGCCGGACCTGGAAATACTACGACCAGAACCCCGTACTCGACCTCGGCATGAAGGACTTCCGTGATCCCAGCGTATTTTGGTACCAGGATAAGTGGAAGATGGTCGTGGTCAAGCCAAAAGAATTTCTGGTACAGATTTACGAGTCGGGCGACCTCAAGAATTGGAAGCGACTGAGCGAATTTGGCAAGATGGGCGACGTGGCCAAAATTTGGGAGTGTCCGTCGCTGTTCAAAGTCCCCGTGGAGGGCAGCGAAGAAGAAAAATGGGTGATGCTGATTTCGAGCGCGGCGGAAGACACCGACTTCACCGGAATGCAGTATTTCGTGGGTAGTTTCGATGGCAATCGCTTCAAGGCCGATCGGCAAAAAGGCGTACGCCGCGTAGATTTCGGCAAGGACTTTTACGCCGCCATTCCCTTTAACAACCTTCCGGCTAACCAGCCACAACCCGTCATTCTGGGTTGGGCCAGCAACTGGGCTTACGCCAACAATACCCCAACTTCCGGGTATCGAGGGATGTTCTCGCTGCCACGCCAGCTATCGCTACGTGCCGATAGCAGCGGCGTTTACCATTTAATCCAGCAGCCCGTTTTTAAAAAAGGAATTGTCACCAAAACACTGACGATGAAGGCACCCGACCTGGATGCGGGCGTAATTTTGAAAATGGACGGCAATTCCTACCGCCTCGATCTGACCTTTGAACTCAACGAAGCCAAAAATTTTCAGATAAAATTACTCAGTAACGAGAATGAGGCGGCTATCTTGTCGTACGACATTCCGACGCAAAAACTCACCTTCGACCGCAAGCAATCGGGCAACGTGGCGTTCCACGAAAAATTCGCCAGCGTGGAGTCTATGACTGTGCCGCCCGTCAATGGTGAGTTGAAACTGAATATTTTTGTGGATAATTCTATCGTCGAAATCTTCGCCAACGACGGCGCGGCCGTGCTGACCGACTTGGTTTTTCCCACCAAGAGGAAGGGCGAGGTGATCATCGGCCTGGGTTCAGAATAGGGTTTTTTGCCTCATTTCAGCTCTTCCTTGATTTGAAACGCCTGAATTAGCGGCTCTTTTTCGGGGCTCAGAGTGAAGAATATTTGGTAGTGTAACAGAATGTATGCCGTAATCATGCGGCATTTTTATGCCAGATGTAAGCCTTC
>JBBSUC010000080.1:0-20273 GCA_038235275.1 Cytophagales bacterium
TCGACATCCTGCGAGGCGGCATGAAAAACCCCAGAGCAGATTTTACACAGTTTTGGCAGGACTGTATCAGTTCCTTCATAAGATGGATTCAATTGCAAATAGCTTACAATCAATATTTTATAAAAATACTCGGGTAGAGTACTCTTGTTCTTAAATGTTTGCCACTTTGCCATTTGTGCCTTTGACCAGTATACAAGAACTGTTCCTTTGGCCTATTGTTCCCCGGTAATCTAATTTTTCATTTAGCGTAGGGGTTGTAGGGCTTTCATTTGTCAAAAAATGGGCTTGGAATTTTTTTTTGTTATGGCGAGTTCTTAACTTGTACACTTTTCAGGCCAAGTACACACTCTGATTGCACATCTTGGGGATTTTAAACCAGCCATCGGCCATCCTGTCCAAATATTGCTTTCCCGTTCCTAACCATCTATAATCTATTAGCCATGAAAAATTCAAAAATCTTCCTCCTCCTCGCTTTCCTGACGGCGGGCCTGCTGCTGGGCCAAAAGGCGCAGGCGCAACGCGGCGGCGCGGTCAGCTTCCAGTATTTCTACAACGAACTCTCGCCCTACGGCAACTGGACTTCGCATTCCCGCTACGGCTCCGTCTGGACGCCTTACGACGTGGGACGCAATTTTCAACCCTACGGTACCGATGGCCGCTGGGTAATGACTGAGTTCGGCAACACCTGGGTGTCGGACTTCCCCTGGGGCTGGGCCACGTTCCACTACGGACGCTGGTTCTACGACGACTACCTCGGCTGGGCTTGGACACCCGGCTACGAGTGGGGGCCCGCTTGGGTGGACTGGCGGTCGAACAACGACTATTATGGCTGGGCGCCCATGTGGCCTGGCGTACGAATAGGCGTTTCATTCAACATCCCGCTCAATTACTGGGTGTTTATACCAAGACGTCAACTTTTCAACCGTAACGTATTCGGCTACTGCGTACCGCGCTATCGCTACAATAGTTTCTTCGGCCGAACCACGGTCATCAACAACTATTTTTATAACGACAATCGAAATTATCAGTATTCCTACGGTCCCAGCCGGGGAGAAGTGGAGCGCGTTACGCGTGGCAACGTGCCCACTTATCGCGCCGAGGATATACGAAACAACCGCACTGCGGCCAACAATGGCCCGGGAAACAGCAACCGCACCTACCAGGCCGACGACTACAGCCGCAGCGGTCTCGACCGCCAAAGCCGCGATTATGGTGGCAGTACTAATGGCCGCACTTCCGATGCAGGTACTGCGGGTCGTTCTTCCCGCAGCTACGGCACCAGCGATTCCGGCAGCAGCAGTGGCCGCAGCAGCTACGAAGGCACCACGCCTTCGTCCGGCCGCACCTACGAGGCTACTGAACCTTCCAGCCGCTCACGGAGCAGCGATTCACGAAGTGGCAGCTCCTACGAAGAACGCAGCAACAGTTCGGCGCCCCCCTCCTATGACCGTGGAGGCAGCTATGAAGGCCGAAGCCGGAGTTCCAGCACACCTGCCTACGAAGGTAACGAAAGCCCCAGCCGCAGTAATTCCAGTACGCCCTCGTATGACTCAGGTTCAGGTAGCCGTTCTCGTGGCAACAGCCCTGGTGTGAACAACCCGAGCTACGAATCCCGCAGCCGTTCCAGTGCACCAGCTTCAACACCCGAAACGAGGAGCGCACCGAGTCGTTCCAGCGGGAGCGACTACAATAGTAGCCGCTCCCGGAGCAGCAGCGAGTATTCGGCACCTTCGCGTTCATCGGCTCCCTCTATGAGTAGTCCGTCTCCGCGTTCGTCGCCGCCCTCTATGAGCAGTCCGCCTTCGCGGTCGTCGTCGCCCTCCGTCAGCAGTCCGGCTCCTTCGCGTTCAAACAGTCCGAGTTCTGCTTCGAGTCCTGCCTCAAGTTCTTCCAGCCGAAGTCGGGGACCCAGATAAAAGCCACAAGGCGCGTCTAATGATTTAACCTATCGAAAATGAATCGAATAAATGTAATGCAGAAACTCCGGCCCGCTGGGTCGGAGTTTTTTTTGTGAAAAGTACCGGATTTGCCGCCCATCTGAGTATCTTGGAGGCTTATTTTATAAAAAAATCGAAACAAAACCCAATCAAGCAAGTAATGAAAACGATCGCTTTCCTCCTCTGTTTCTGCGCAATCCTCAGTTTTAAAAGCCAGGCCCAAACCTTCCGGGGCCTCGACAAAAGCCCAATGGACATGGCCTACTACCCCGACGATTACGCCCACGACCGCAAGTTTGCCCCCGACAAAATCAAAGGCGAAACCGCCAAAGTACGCGTCATTTACAGCCGCCCGGCCTTGAAGGGCCGCGAGATCGGAGAACTTATCCCGACAGGTAAAGTTTGGCGCGCAGGGGCTAACGAGGCTTCAGAAATCAAGTTTTATGAGGACGCCACTATTATGGGCAAGAAGATCAAGGCGGGTACCTACGCTTTGCTGGCCCAAGCCAACGAGCAGGATTTTACCATCATTCTGAGTAATGATGTGGATCAGTGGGGCGCTTACAGCTACGACCCTAAAAATGACGTACTACGCGTGAATGTAGCCCCTAAGGAAATCTCCGAACCCGTCGAGAATTTCGCCATTCAATTTGCCAAGGGAAGTGGCAATCAGGTACTCATGATGATGGCTTGGGGCAAAGGAATGGTGGAGGTGCCTATGGAGTTTTAATGGGCAGTCGGCTTTCGGCAATCGGCTTAAAGAACAAGGGCTTGGCAAAAATTTGCCAAGCCCTTGTTCTTTGTTGTTCCATTGATTGTGTATCTGATTTTTGATAAAAAAAGCTGAAAGCCGACCGCCCCTTTACCACAAATAAATCCGCTCCTCCGGTTTCACATAAAGCTTATCGCCCGGCTTCACATCGAAGGCTTGGTACCAGGCATCCATATTGATGAGCGGGCCAATGGTTCGCCACTCGCCGGGTGAGTGCGGGTCAACCAGCACTTGCTGAGCGGCGGCTTCGGGCAGGATGTTGGTACGCCATACCTGCGCCCAAGCCAGGAAGAAACGCTGGTCGGGCGTGAAGCCGTCGATTTTATTATCCGTTTTTCCTTCGGGCGTCATCTTGAAGGCCGTGTAGGCAGCGTTTAGTCCGCTGAGATCGCCGATATTCTCGCCCAGCGTGAGACGACCGTTGACGTGAATCGTGTCCAGCACGGTGTAGTTGTTGTACTGCTCCACAATACGGTCGGCTAGTGCCACGAATTTCTTACGGTCGTTGTCGGTCCACCAGTTGCGGAGGTAACCGTCTTTGTCGTATTGACTGCCGCTGTCGTCGAAGCCGTGCGAAATCTCGTGGCCGATCACCGCACCGATGCCGCCGTAGTTGACCGCATCGTCGGCATTGGGGTCGAAGAAGGGAAACTGCAAAATGCCCGCCGGAAATACAATTTCGTTCTGCACGGGATTATAGTAGGCGTTCACCGTGGGTGGCGTCATGCCCCAGAGCGTCTTGTCCACGGGCTTGCCGAGCTTGTCGATCATATCCTTGTAATCCCAGGCATCGCCGTTTTTCACGTTGGCGAAGAAGGTGGTGGGCATAATCTCGAAACCCTCGTAAGTCTGCCACTTGTCGGGATAGCCGATTTTAGGCGTAAAGTTATGGAGCTTGGCCAGGGCTTTTTCCTTGGTTTCGGCGCTCATCCATTCCAGGCCGTTGATGCGCTGTTCGTAGGCTTTCACCAGATTCTTAATCAACGCGTCCATCCGCTGCTTGGCGGCGGGAGTGAAATATTTTTTCACGTAAAGCTGTCCCAGCAATTCGCCGATGGTGCCGTCGGTGAGTTGCGACATCCGCTGCCAGCGGGGGGTCTGTACCTTCTGCCCGGTCAGTACTTGGGCGAAGGCAAACGAAGCATTCAAAAAATCAGAACTCAGGTAGCTGGCCGAGGATTTAAGCACATTCCAGGTCAGGTAGGCTTTTAGGTCTGGTAGCGAAGTGGCGTTGAAAATTGAATCGGCTTTGACAAAAAACTTCGGGTTATTCACCAGCACCGTGTCCTCCCCTTTCACCATCATCATCGGCATAATCTTCTGCCAGTCGAAATTGGGAGTGGTTTTGGAAAAATCCTTTACCGACAATTTGTTGTAAGTCTTTTGCGGGTCACGCATTTCCACGCGCGGCATTTGGGCGCGCGCCAGTTCTGTTTCCAGCTTCGTGATGGCGGCGGCGTTCGTCTTGGCCTGCACTTCGGAAGTTCCCGTGAGTGTGAACAGCTTCACCATGTAGTCATTGTAAGCGGCACGAATCTTCTGGCTGCGGGCGTCGTCTTTCAGGTAGTAATCACGGTCGGGCAGCGTGGTTCCCCCCTGCGAAAACTGCGGGACCATCGTCTCTACGTCTTTCCGGTCTTGCCCAATATAAAAGCCGAAGAATGGGCTGCCTTCGCCCTCAGTGCGGGCTTTGGCGATTTGCGTGATGGCAGCTTGCTTGCTGTTGATAGCGTTTACTTTTTGCAAATCGGCCTTAATGGGCGTGTAGCCCAGCTTCTCAATGGCCACGCTGTCCATCGCCGACTTGTAAAAATCGCTCACGCGCCGCTCGACCGAACCCGCCGGGGCGTTCTTGTTGGTGGCGGCATCGTCCAGAAGTCCGCGCACGGCCTCGATATTGAAGTCGCGCAAGACATTGAAACTGCCCCAGCGCGTTTCCTTGGCCGGCACGGGGTTATTCTTGATCCAGTTGCCGCTGGCGTAGGTGTAGAAATCGTCGCCTGGCTTCACGGACATATCCATGTTAACGGGGTCGATGAATTTTTCCGGGGTCAGGGCTTTCACATCCTTCTTTTGGGCAAAGGCATTGGTTTGCAGGAATCCCATTCCGCAGAGCGCTAGCGCCAGCGCTTTCGTTTTACAATTCATTATTTGAGATTAGGTTGATGGGTTAACTGTTGTTAGTGAAATGATACTTGGTTTTTGGTGTAAACGCAGCATTGTGGTAAATGGTTTTTCTGACACCTATCTCTATAACAGCATTTTGTATAAAAATTGATTTGTAATTGGCTTGGAATTAATGTATTTCTCCGGCCGCTTCCAAAAACAAACTGAACCCCTGTGATCCCAATCGATCATGAAAACTAAAATTGGCACGAAGGAAAATCCGCTAACCCTGAAAACGCCGCCTCTAACCTCCGAATACACCATGCACGTCGAAGACAGAAACGGCGGGGAAGTTCTGGTATGCACGGTGGGCAAAACCGTGCTGCTCTACAACATCGCTTGCCTCGACGATCTGCACACCATGCTCAAAGAATACGGCGATTGGGTAGAACTCGGCAGCGCTGACGAACAGAAATCCGCCCAGCAGGGTACCGTTGAAGCATGGGGACGTTCGGAACAAAACCCGATAGGCGGCTGGTACGGGCTGAAAAAAGGGCTGCGTGGCAGGTTCGGAATGTACATCCCTCCGCTGATGGAGGTCCTCGGACTGGCCGAGGTTACGCACGAAAAGAGAGGGAATAAGATGCGGGCGAGGTAGTCTTCGGGTACGCTTAGACTGACAACCAGACTCACTCCTCTACCAACTTATCCACCAACCGATTAAAATCCACCACGAAATCGTCGTAGTATTTACCCGTGCCAGGGCCGGAGAAGCCGGTGTGGATATTACGGACGTTGTGTTTTTTGTCCAAAACAATGGTCGTCGGAAACGACATAATGTGGTTCAACATCGGCAGCGATGCGGACGCCGAGTCTTTATCGCTGGTCCCCGCTAAGAGGATGGGGTAATAGACATCGTAGCGTTGGGCCATCTTCCGCAATTTGGGAGCAGAGTCGGTCAGTTTGCCCGATCGCTCGAAGGCCAGGCCGACAATTTCGACGCCCCGGTCGCGGTTTTTCTTGTACCAGGGGGCGAGGAAGCGCGTTTCGTCCATGCAGTTGGGACACCACGAACCCATAATTTGGACGACTACGATTTTATCTTTGAAGACCGGATCTTGCAGGGATACCAGGTTTCCGTCGGCATTTGGGAATTTGAAATCGAAGGAGTCGTAGCCGGGTTTCAGGTAAGTCAGCGTGTTGGCATCGGGCAGTTCGGCGTTGGCATCGGGACGGGCGGTCCAGGTTTCGTAATCCGTCAAGCCGTAGAAGGCTTCGCCGTTCAGCGTGCCATCGGCTTGCCGCGCGGCGGTGAAAAGGAACACGTGCGAGCCGTCGAAGCAGGACAAGTGTAGGCTGTCGCCCTTTACATTGCCCGCCAGGTAGCGATAGTCGCCCGTGGGGGTGAGAAAGGTACCCGTCAATTCTGCGCCTTCCTGGGCAAAAATGCCGACGGCGACATAAGAATCCGTCGAGTCCACTCCTCGAAACGTGACGGCCCATTTGCCATCGAACTTAGCAGCTGCGTCGGATTCCTGCGGCTCAAAAAAGCGGTAATCCTCTCCGTAAACGGCTGCAAACGGCAGCTCGCCCATCGCTCGGCCCGGTCGGCTCTCGCGCCAAACGCCCGTCAGGCGGTCCTCGCCCACTTTCCCGATCAACTCGGAATCGTACAAATCCATCGGGATATGCAGCGAATCGTTTTCTACATAAGCCGTGTCCAGCTTAAAGCGTTCGGTGCCATTGAGGGCGTAGGCGGAATAGGTTTTGCCGTCGGAATTGGTTTCGATGTCGAGCAGGAAAGGCAGGGTGTGGCCGTCGCGAACGAGCGTAGCCCGCCAGGTTCCGTTTT
The DNA here is from genome assembly GCA_038235275.1 of Cytophagales bacterium. GTDB lineage: Bacteria > Bacteroidota > Bacteroidia > Cytophagales > Spirosomataceae > Persicitalea. Next base: position 6,668 of record JBBSUC010000080.1, read on the forward strand.
TGATCGTAGGAGAGGAAGGGGAATCGCAGCCAAACAATGACAGGCCGATAAAAGCGACAATCAAAACGGATAATCTCTTCATTTGTAATTTATTACTAAAAATCAGGAGGAGGGAATGAAAAATTAAATCCGGGAAGAAGGGCCAGCCTTCCCCCGGAAAATTATTAAGTTTGTAACGGACTCGCTGCAAAATAAAGTTCCGGGTCCAACTCCCGCCTAGCCCATGAAATCCGAAACTGCTTTCCCGACCGCTTACCACGCCCCCGTAATGTTAGCCGAATGCCTGGACGGCCTGGCCCTTCGACCCGAGGGTACGTACGTAGACGTCACCTTCGGCGGCGGGGGCCACGCGCGCGCCATTCTGGGTAGGCTGACAACGGGCCGACTGCTGGCTTTTGACCAGGACGCCGACGCGGCGGCCAACGCCAACGACCTGAAAAGTGATCCAAGATTCACCTTCATCGCCGCTAATTTCCGGCATCTGACACGCTATCTTAAATTATACAAAGCCAGCAAAGTGGACGGCATTCTGGCCGACCTGGGCGTTTCGTCGCATCAGTTCGATACCGCTGAGCGTGGCTTCTCGACGCGCTTCGAGGCACAGCTCGATATGCGCATGAACCAGCAGGGCGAGCGCAACGCCCGACAGATACTTAACGAGTACAGTGCGACGGAGTTGCAGTCGGTACTGGGCCGCTATGGCGAAGTCCACAACGCCCGTACGGTGGCCGAAGCCATCATCGCTGTCCGCCACAATTCCCCCATCCAGACCGTCAACGACCTAAAAGCCGTGGCCCAGCGCTACGCCCCCCGACACCGTGAGAACAAATATTTCGCCCAAATCTTCCAGGCTCTTCGCATCGAGGTAAACGAAGAAATGGCGGTACTGGAAGAATTCCTGACTCAGGTCCCCGACGCTCTGGCCCCCGGCGGGCGGCTGGTAGTGATGTCCTACCATTCGCTGGAAGACCGTTTGGTGAAGAATTTTATCAATAAAGGAAAACTGGAAGGCGAGGTAGAAAAAGACTTTTACGGCAACGAAATCAAGCCACTGCAAGCCATCACCCGCAAACCCACCGAAGCCACCGCCAAAGAAATAGAACGCAACCCCCGGGCAAGAAGCGCCAAGTTGCGGGTAGCTGAATTAATTTTTAATGATAGAATGAGTGAATGATAGAATAGGCGTTGCCCCTTCATTCTATCATTCACTCATTCTATCATTTTATCATTAAAAAGACAATGAACCAACGCCGCACTCCTCCCCCGCCCCCCAAGCCACTCAAGCCACCCAAGCCGAAGCGCGAGTTTCCGGTTTTCAACTGGTTCAACCGTTTTTTGCCGTTGGGAAAAGTCTTCGGAGAGAAAGACGAACGTCACCAGGATCGGGTGCCGATTCGGTATTTCTATTATTTTTTGTGGATCGTATTTTTGTTGGTTGCCTACGAGCGGGTGGGATACCAGTCAGAACAGTACGTGCGCAAAAGTATCCGGCTGAAGAAAGAAGTGGAAGACCTGCGCGCCGAGTACACCGTCATCAAAGCCGAGTATATGAAGAGCGGCAAACAGTCAGAAATAGCCGAGCGTGTGAAGGCGATGGGTTTGGAAGAAAACTTAACGCCGCCGAAGAAAATCGTTTCGCCTTCGGGGGAAAGGTAGACGCAAAGGCACAAAGGCACAAAGGCACAAAGGCACAAAGGCACAAAGGGTAGTTCGATCCAGACAGGGAAGGTTCCCCAGCTAACCAACTCCACAACTTCACATCAATTCAACGATTACACAAATCAACATTCTGATGAAGCGTTCGCAGAAAAAACAGTCCAACGAAAAGCAGGCCCTCATCACCAGGGCCTATGTGGTGGCTATCGTTTTGTTTTTATTGGCGGTCGGTGTGGTAGCTAAGTTGATTCAGGTTCAGTATTTTGCTAAATACGAGGGGAAACCCTGGGCGCAGATTGCCGCTGAAAGTATCGTTAAAGTGGATAGTATTCCCGCCATGCGGGGTAATATCTACGCCAATGACGGCAGTTTGTTAGCGACGTCTATTCCCTATTATATCGTACAACTCGACGCCAAATACCCCGACAGCGCTTACTTTGCCGACCATGTCGGCATCTTGGCCGACAGCCTGGTACGGGCATTCGGCAGTAACACAAGGAGCGGGTATAAAGCGATGATCGAGAAGACGCGGAAGAGTACTAAATTTTCTACTCTGCGCCTGCATCCTCGGGCGGTGAGCTACCAAATGAAGGAGCGTATCGAGCGCTGGCCTTTTTTCCGAAGGGGAGACGATAAGATTATGGGAGCCAGAGGAAAACGCAAATACAGCAAGACCGTTGCCGGAAAACTCCCCCCCGAGTACCGCCGTTATCGGCCATTCTCCCCCATGGCGGACCGGACAATCGGGATGCTGGACGCCCGAACCGGTAGGGGCCGAGTGGGACTAGAGGCGAGTTTTGACAAACACTTAGCGGGTAAAGGCGGTATAAATTTAATACAGGACCTGCCCCACGGCTACCGTATGCCCGTAGCCAACGAGATGAACATCAGACCCGAGGCGGGCCAGGACATTCATACCACACTCGACATCAACTTTCAGGATGTGGCCGAGTCCGCCCTCAAAAATACCCTGGAAAAATTCCAGGGTAATTACGGCTGCGTGATTGTGATGGAGGTGGCGACGGGTAAAATCAAAGCCATGACCAACCTCACCCGCAAGGGCCCGAACCGATTTGTGGATGACCAAAACTACGCCCTCACGATGGGGGCCGACCCCGGTTCCACGTTCAAACTAGCCACCATGATGGCCGTGCTGGAAGAAACGGGCATCGACCCCGACAAGGTGTGGGTCAATACCGGCAATGGCCGCCTTCGGTACCGGAGCATGATCATCACCGACGCCCACCGGGGTGGGTTCGGCAATATTACGGCTAGTCAGGTACTCGAAAAATCGTCTAATATCGGTACGCATCTTTTGATGAAAAAATATTTTTACAGCCAGCCCGACAAGTACCTGGCCTATCTCGACAAATTCCGGTTGAAAAACCGAACGGGCCTACACATGCAGGGCGAAGCTGCCCCCTTCATCCGCGACCGAAACTCGAAATTCTGGAACGATAAAATCACGCTCACGCCGATGTCCTATGGCTACGGAATGCGCCTGGCCCCTATCCAGATTTTGTCCCTCTACAACGCCATTGCCAACCAGGGTTACTGGGTAAGGCCCATGATCGTGGATCAAATCCGCAGCTCCAGCGAGATCGTGAACACCTACGAACCCTACGTGACCTCCTCCCCCATTTGCTCGGAACGGACGGTTAAACTGGTGCAAAAGATGCTGGAAGGCGTGGTACAAAACGGTACTGCCCCCGAATTGAAGGCCAGTCCTTATCGCATTGCGGGCAAAACGGGCACCGCGCAACGAATTGTCAACAAAGCTTACGTAAGTGGTAAAGGATTGCGCGTCTCATTCGTGGGGTACTTCCCAGCCGGCCGCCCTAAGTACAGCTGCATGGTGCTGGTAGAAAATTCGATGAGTGCGGGAACCAATCTTTACGCCGGACAAGTCGCTGCGCCCGTATTCAAGCAGGTAGCCGACCGCATTTATGCCTATGACATGGATCTGCACGAACCCGCGAAACTCGATCCCCAAAAGCCCGATGGTGGCCCTTCGCTGGTCAAGTGGGCAGGTAGAGCCGATGAAGTAACGGTAGTGGCCAATGCCTTGAACCTGAGTACTCCACCCGAAAATAAAGCGACCAGCAGTGACGAAGCGACCTACGATAGCATTTGGTTCCAGGGTAGCACATTGGGCCAGGGAAAAACCGAGTGGGCCGTCCGGACAGTAACCAAAGTCGATGTACCCGATCTGCGGGGCATGTCACTGCGCGACGCCCTTTACCTCATGGAAAACAAAGGTTACCGCGTTGGATTCAAAGGTTCGGGAAAAGTCGTAACACAGTCGTTGGCACCGGGAGAGAATGCTTCGGGAGCGAAGCGGATTATGTTGGAGTTGGAATGAGTGGAGAGTGGAGGATGCAAAATATGCGTGTGGATCACTTTGATTTTCAAGTTTTTTAGGGAAAATTTGAAACTGATTTTTTGTAATGGAAGAGATTTCTAAGTCATTAAATATTTTATTGAAAGAAATTCCCGAAGCCCATGTGATCGGTATCGTGGATCGCCTGGTAAAAGGAATTGTGCTGGACTCGCGGAAGGCCGGGCCGGACACGCTTTTCGTGGCTATACGCGGGACGCAGGCGGACGGTCATGATTTTATTGAGAAGGCCCTGGATCTGGGGGCTACGATAGTTTTATGTGAGGACTTGCCCGCCAGCACACGATCCGATGCAACGTATGTAAGGGTTACGGATTCGGCACGGGCCATGGGTTTTGTGGCGGCGGCATTTTACGGGCATCCTTCGCATGCTTTCCAGTTGATCGGGGTCACGGGCACCAACGGCAAAACCTCCGTGGCTACGCTGCTGTTCAGAATGTTTCGCGCGCTGGGCTACCGTTGCGGGTTGATTTCAACGGTCCAAAACCAGATTGAAGACGAGGTAATCCCCTCTACCCACACCACGCCCGACGCCGTGACGCTCAACGCCCTGCTGGCCGAGATGCGGCGACAGAACTGCACCCACGTTTTTATGGAAGTGAGTTCGCACGCCGTCGCGCAGCAGCGCATCACCGGGCTGACGTTCGGCGGCGGGATTTTCACTAACATCACCCACGATCACCTCGATTTTCACAAAACTTTCGACAATTATATCAAGGCCAAGAAGGGCTTTTTCGACCAACTCCCGCGCGCGGCTTTTGCTCTGGTCAACATCGACGACCGACGCGGTAGCGTGATGGTACAGAACACGGCAGCAACCGTAAAAACCTACTCGCTGCAAACGATGGCTACTTTCAAGGGAAAATTGCTCTCCGAAACGCTCTTCGGAATGCACATGGAGTTGAACGGCCACGAGGTGTGGTTCCGGCTCATTGGCCGCTTCAACGCCTACAACCTGTTGGCGGTATATGGCGCAGCGATTCTGCTGGGCGAGGTTCCCGAAGAAGTATTGTCTGTATTATCTGAACTGCAAAGTCCACCGGGTCGCTTCGAGCAGGTGCATTCGGTCCAAAAAGTGGTGGGAATCGTGGATTACGCCCACACGCCCGACGCCCTGGAAAATGTCCTGGAAACCATCAATGAACTCCGACAGGGCGAAGAGCGAATCATCACCGTGGTGGGTTGCGGCGGCAATCGCGACGCAGAAAAACGCCCAAAAATGGCCGCCATCGCCAGTAAAATGAGCGACCGCGTGTACCTGACCTCCGACAACCCGCGCCATGAAGAGCCCCAGGCCATTCTGGACCAGATGCTTAAAGGTGTACCGCCGTTGCACATCAAAAAAGTCGCTGTAATCCCCGAGCGTCGCGAGGCCATCTACCGAGCCTGCGCCCAAGCCCAGCCCGGCGATATTATCCTGATAGCTGGCAAAGGCCACGAAACCTATCAGGAAATTAAAGGCGTCAAATACGACTTCGACGACCGGAAAGTGTTGCGGGAGGCGTTCTTAGCAACAAGTACGAAATTAGGTTAAAAGGTCAAAGGGTCAAACGGTTAAGGGTTGTTAACACGGTCTTTGGGGAATAGCGTAGAACGCCGTTTAACCTTTTAAGCTTTAACCTTTAACCTTTAACCTAATTCCTCCCTTTTTATCTACTTTTAAGCCGCAAGTTCAATCTCCCCATCTATGCTTTACTATTTGTTCGAGTATCTCGACAAACATTTCAATTTCCCCGGCGCGGGCGTTTTTCAATACCTTTCCTTTCGGGCCCTGAGCTGCACCATTCTTTCGCTGATTATTGGGGCCGTCTATGGTCGCAAAATCATTGATTATCTGCGTTATAAGCAAGTCGGCGAAAGCATTCGGGACTTGGGTCTGGAAGGACAAATGGAGAAAAAGGGTACGCCGACGATGGGCGGATTTATCATCCTGGCCGCGCTGCTTATTCCGGTACTCCTCTTTGCCAACCTCACCAACGTCTATATTGTCCTACTCATTATTACCGCCATCTGGACGGGAATGATCGGATTCATTGACGATTACATCAAGAAATTCAAGAACAATAAAGAAGGTTTGGCTGGTCGTTTCAAGATCATCGGGCAAATCGGTCTGGGACTTATTGTAGGCCTGACGCTTTCTTTCAATCACAACGTAAAGATCAGGATTTACGACCAGCCACTGCTGAGCAGTACGCTGGGCGAAGTGCAGCGCTACCGCGACATCGTCAACCCGATGATTACCAACGTGCCCTTCCTGAAAAATAATGAGTTCGATTACAGTTCGCTGCTGTTCGGCGCGTTGCCCGATGAATACACCTGGATCATCTACACCATCGTGGCTACTTTCATCATCACGGCCGTGTCCAACGGGGCCAATATCACCGATGGCATCGACGGCCTGGCTGCTGGTTCTTCGGGAATCATCGTCCTCACGCTGGGCGTGTTGGCCTACCTTTCGGGTAACGTCAAGTTCGCACAATACCTCAACATCATGTACATCCCCAATTCCGGCGAGCTGGTGATTTTCTGCGCGGCGCTGATTGGGGCCTGCGTGGGCTTTTTGTGGTACAACGCCTATCCGGCGCAGGTTTTTATGGGCGACACGGGTAGTTTGATGCTCGGCGGCGTCATTGCGGTTATTTCGCTCGCTATTCGCAAAGAACTGCTGATTCCCATCCTGTGCGGAGTCTTTTTGGCTGAACTCCTTTCTGTGATTTTGCAGGTGAGTTATTTCAAATACACCAAAAAACGCACCGGCGAAGGCAAGCGCATTCTCCTCATGTCGCCTTTGCACCATCACTTCCAGAAGAAAGGCTACCACGAGGCCAAAATCGTAACCCGCTTCTGGATTGTCGGCATCATGCTCGCCATCCTGGCCCTAGTGACCTTGAAACTGCGCTGAAACAACTTCCTCTTACGGCGTGTTTCCTGTTGGCTGGCACGAATTTTTGTTCTGCCTCATAGATTTGACAACTTTGCGGAACGCCGCACCGTAAAAGTTGTCAAATCTCATAACCGTCAACAACCGCCATGCTTCAGGAAACCGACACCCTAGAACTCACCACCACCCAGCACCGCGACACCGCCGCCAGCTTCGAGGTGGTGCGGCAATACACCGAAGACCTGTGTGAACCGCTCCAACTCGAAGACTACATCCCGCAACCCGTCGATTTTGTCAGTCCGCCCAAGTGGCACCTGGCGCACACGAGCTGGTTTTTCGAGGAGTTTATTCTGGTCAAATTCCTGACAGGTTACGAGCGCTACCATCCCGATTTTAGCTACCTTTTCAACAGCTACTACAACCACATGGGCAGCCGGGTAATCCGCACCGACCGGGGCAACATCACCCGCCCCGGCGTGAAGGAAGTGTACCGCTACCGCACCCACGTCAATGAAGCCATGCGGCAACTCCTGGCCGATGCCCTGACGCCCGAACTGGAAGATCTCATCATTCTGGGCCTCAACCACGAGCAGCAGCATCAGGAACTGCTCATCACGGATCTGAAATACATTTTCGGCCACAACCCCATTTTTCCGGTTTATAAAAAAGGTTTTTCGCTGACCGAAGTCCAAAATGCAGAATTGGGATGGGCCTCGGTGAAGGAGGGTATGTACGAAATAGGCTTCAAAGAAGGCGACTTCCTCTATGACAATGAACTAGGTCGCCACAAAGTATATCTGGAAGATTTTTCGATCAGCAAAGCCCTCGTCACCAACGGCGAGTACCTGGAATTCATCCGCGATGGCGGTTATCAAAACTTTGACCTCTGGCTGGATGAAGGCTGGCAGTGGGTCAACGTTAACGAAGCGAAGGCCCCGCTCTATTGGCACGAGATAGACGTTGACTGGCATAATTACACGCTGGGCGGTCTGCAGAAAGTGAATCGTGACTCAATACTCTGCCACGTCAATTTTTACGAAGCCTCCGCCTTCGCCGCCTGGAAGGGAATGCGTCTGCCCACAGAATTCGAGTGGGAAGCCGCCGCCCCCCAACTCGCCTGGGGACAGCGGTGGGAATGGACGCAAAGTGCTTACCTGCCCTACCCGCGCTTCAGTAAAGTCGCCGGTGCCATTGGGGAATACAACGGCAAGTTCATGATCAATCAAATGGTGCTGCGCGGCGGCTCCACCGCCACCTCGCCCGGCCACAGCCGCGCCACCTACCGAAACTTCTTTCACCCGCACTTGCAATGGCAGTGCATGGGGATCAGACTCATTAAAAATTAGACATCCACATTGTCCACTACCTATAATCCACCGGCTCCGGCGTACCGATCCATTATTGCATCCCCTTTCGCCGAAGACGTGCGGGAGGGCCTTTCGTCCGTTCCAAAGAGTTTGTCTTCCAAGTACTTCTACGACGACGCGGGGAGCCGGATTTTCCAGCAAATCATGGAGTTGCCGGAATATTACCCGACCCGCGCCGAGATGGAAATTCTGGCGGTGCAGCCTGCCGATATTGTCGCCGCGCTGCCTTATCATGGGGCATTCAATATCATTGAACTCGGCGCGGGCGATGGGCTGAAAACCAAGGAATTGCTAAAACACCTGGTTGGGCAGGAGGCCAATTTTACTTATATGCCCATCGACATTTCGGGCGAAGCCATGCAGCAATTGGAAGGTAAGTTGGCCGAAAGTCTGCCCGATTTGGACGTGCGAACGCTGGTAGGCGATTACTTCGAAGTGCTTAACAACCTGGATTCGGAAGGACGTCCCAACCTGTATCTTTTTCTGGGCGGAAATATCGGTAATTACGAAAAAGACGGAGCTGTCGAACTACTGAGCATGATTCGCGGCGTCATGCAGGCGGGTGGTCGCTTGCTGACGGGTTTTGATTTATGCAAAAACCCAAGGGTGATTCAGGAAGCTTACGACGATGCCGCAGGCGTAACGCGGGCCTTTAATCTAAATTTGCTTAGCCGGATGAATCGTGAATTGGGCGCGGATTTTTTGCTAGACAAATTTGATTTTTACAGTTTCTACGATCCCAAAGCTGGCGAAGTCCGCAGTATGCTGGTCAGTTTGGCGGAGCAGGATGTGTACGTTGAAACTTTAAATCAATCGTTTCATTTTCAGCAAAATGAGTTGATTCATACCGAGCTTTCCAACAAATACACCTTGAAGGAGATTGATATGCTGGCTGCTGAGAGTGGATTTGTCGTGGAGAATAATTTCTTCGATAGCCAGCATTATTTTACGGATAGTTTGTGGCGTGTTGGGTGAGGGATCGGCTGGGCAAATCTTTTTTAGGGGAAAGCTGATAGAAAATAAGTCATGTAAATGACGGTTTTAATAAGAGACTATAATTTCGCTCGTTGAAACTATGGATTTCAAAATCGCTTTAATTTCCCAATCTGACCCATGCTATGATTACTCCTGCTTTCGATAGAATTTCAAAAGCTTTTCTAGGCGCGTTTTTCCTAAGTCTTTTTGGCTTATCGGTTGTCGCTCAATCGCTTTCCGCCCAAGCTCCCGAAGAAAATCGCTTCACCAAGACTGTTCTCTCCAACGACCTCAACGAACCGATGGAGCTGGCCGTGGCCCCCGACGGACGCGTGTTCTTCACCGAGCGGAAGGGTAACTTCTACGTATATGATCCCGCGTCGCGGCGGACGAAACTCGTCCGCGAGTTTCCGGTATTCTGGGAAACCAAATACGGTAACGGACTAATTGGCTTGGCTTTGGACCCGAATTTTGCCAAAAATCATTACCTATACTTTTACAACACCCCCATTTCCGACACGCCCAAACAGCACGTGTCTCGCTTTACTTTACTGGATGATAACACGCTGGACGTAGCCTCGGAAAAAGTGCTGCTGGAAATTCCGATCGACTACGAAATCAGCCGCCACACGGGCGGGTCGTTGGCTTTCGGACCGGATGGCAACCTGTACATTTCGGTGGGCGACAACACCAGCCCATTCGCTTCCAAGGGCTTCACGCCCATCGACGAGCGACCCGGCCGGGAAAACTTCGATGACCAGCGGGCGGCGGGCAACACCAACGACCTGCGCGGTGCCATCCTGCGCATTCATCCCGAGCCAGACGGGACCATCACGATTCCCGACGGGAATCTATTCGCCGAGGGTACGCCCAAAACCCGCCCCGAGATATACGTCATGGGATGCCGCAATCCTTACCGCATTACGGTGGATGCCAAAACAGGCTTCCTTTACTGGGGTGAGATTGGGCCCGATAGCGGTCAAGACGGCGAGCCGGGGCCAAAAGGCTACGACGAATACAACCAGGCGCGGAAGGCGGGTAACTTTGGCTGGCCGTATTTCATTGGCGACAACAAGGCTTACCACGATTTCGACTTTGCTACCGAGAAAGTTGGCCCACTCTTCGACCCGGCGCATCCGGTCAATAATTCACCCAATAACACGGGTCTCAAAGACCTGCCGCCCGCAGAGAAGGCCCTAATTTGGTACCCCTACGACGAGTCGCCGGAGTTTCCCGAACTGGGCAAGGGCGGACGCAGTGCGATCATTGGCCCGGTCTACCATTTTGATCCGGCCTTACAGTCCGCCACGAAGTTTCCCGACTATTTTGACAAAAAACTGTTCATTACCGAGTGGATGCGAAATTGGGTGTTCGCCGTGGATCTGGACGATAAACAAAATTACCGGAGCATGGTGCCATTCATGCCCGCCACGGGCGATTTCCGCCGCCCCATCGACATGACATTCGGCCCCGACGGTTCGCTCTATGCGCTAGAATATGGCTCAGTCTATGGTATCGACAACGCCGATGCCCGGCTAGTACGCATCGACTACAACGCCGGAAATCGCGCCCCGGTCGCTATAATTTCGGCCACAGATTCGCTCGGCGTGGCTCCGTTGAAAGTGACCTTCGATACCGGGAAAAGCTATGACCTGGACAAAGACCCGCTCACCTATCGTTGGAAATTCGGCAACAATACGATCACCTCCAACGGCGGAACCGTTGCCTTCACTTTTGGAAAAGACGGTACTTTCCCCGTCACGCTGAGTGTCACCGATCCGGCGGGAGCCAGCAGTGCCGACACCCTGTTAGTGCGGGTAGGCAATACTTTGCCGCAACTCACCATCGAGACACCCAACAATCGCTCGTTTTATTTTGACAATGAGTCGTTTGCCTACGATGTCAGAGTAAAAGACAACGAGGATAAAACCATCGACCCAAAGCGCGTCAAGGTAAAGTTTAACTTCATTCCACAACTTGCCAATCAGGCGGCGCTCATTGGCCACCAGGAAACGGCGCAGAACATGGATTTAGGCAAGGAGCTTTTGGAAAAAAGCGACTGCAAGGCTTGCCATCAGTTGGCCGCCGCGTCGGTGGGGCCAGCCTTTGCGGATATTTCCAACAAGTACCGCGCCGATAGGGGGGCGCTGGCGCGGCTGGCCAACAAGGTCATTACGGGCGGCGGCGGTGTGTGGGGCGAAGTCGCCATGACGGCTCACCCCCAACTTTCCAAGGAGGAAGCTACCGAAATCGTGAAATACGTACTGGCACTCGGCGAGGCCCAAACCACTTTGCCATCGCAAGGCACCAAAATATTAAAGGAACATATTGCAGAGAACAAACCCGGTCTGTACCAACTCGCGGCATCCTACACCGACGGCGGTGGCGGCGGCATCGCTCCTTTGACCAACTACGCTTCGCTCTGGCTGCGGCCGACGCAGGTGGAGGTGGAGCAGTTGGATAGTGTGTATCTATTGAAAAAGGAGCGGAACGGGCTATCTAATTTAAAAAATGGCGCGGTCTTTGTGCTGAAGGATATTGATCTGAAAAACATCAAGACTCTGACGTACCGCTATGCGGTACCGAGTGAAGGGTTGAACGTAGAGGTTCGCAGTGGCTCTACAACCGGCAAAGTGCTGAGTACTTTGAAGTTCACTTCTTCTGCTGACGCAAAGTCTTACAATGAAACTACCGCTCCCATGGAAGCAAATACCGGGCAACAAGACCTGTATTTCATTTTCATTCGTAAGGAAGAAAACGACGCGGCAAGCACCGGAATGTTGGATTGGGTGAAATTCGGAATATAAGTTTTTTTTACCGAAAATTCCCCTCACTCCTCATGCGTAAAACTTATTTCTTCCTCCTCTTTGTGCTTGGCATGAGCGCCAGCGTACTCGCCCAAGAATTTACCCGTCCTTACCAGGACGAACGACTCGGCTATATGGAAATCGGCGTGGGTGTAACGGCATCCAAAGCGGGCGCGGCTTATTCCGTCAGTCCGGTGTTTTTAAAGGATACGCGACTAGGATGGCAAGTCTTTTTCACCCCGCAGTTCATCGTTTCGCCCCACATCAATCTGGGTGTAAAACTAGGCGGCGTATTCCGGCCCAAATTCTTCGACATAGAGTCCAACGCCGAGTTGCAGGGCAAGTTTACGCCTTTCGTGCTGCCCATGGCCGACCTTTACTTTGGCAGCGGTGGTACAGCCCGCTTTTTCGTTGGCGTGTCCGTCGGGGCTACTTACATTGGCGAGTTGGAAGCCCGAAACGCCATAACCGACGACACTTATTCCCTCCGCCGGCGCGACCGCGACGTATTTTTAACCGTAGCTCCGCACATTGGCGCCGTCTTCGGTGATCTGAAAATTTCGGTCGAGCATATCGTCACCACGTCTTTCAATCCCGACATCACTTCGCTTACGCTGAGTAACACTGTTCCGATGGGTAGGCGGCGGTTCTTTTAATGGTAGCGTAGTGGACGGTACTGCACCAGCTTTTCTAACAGTTGAGATCTCGCAGAAATTAAGTTAACGTTTTGGGTGTTGCCGAAGGCGGGGATTTTTAGCACAAAAGTTCAATCGAAGAACGAACGTTGAACTTTGCACAAATGTCAAATCGAAGCCGTTCAGCCCCGCTTTTGGCAATACCTTGTTAGTGGCAATTTTTATTATTATAATTCTAATGGTATGTCAGATTTTTTTAAGATGCAATTTAAATTTTTATCCTTCATCATTAATTGTATGTCTAAGTAATTAGTTATTTGAGTACTTGAAGGGCCAATAATTATCTCGGAAATACTTTCCTGGTTGAATTTTTGGTCGAAATATTCCACATCTTTTCCGTTTCTCTTGAAAGTGCCAAATTCGCTATCTATTATACCAAAAGAAACTGCTCTCAACTCTCTCTCAATTTCAAATGCTTTATTTTTAATGTGGGCGGTCTGGAAGGTGATTTGAATATATTCTCTGTTTTTACAAAGTTGTAAAATGTTTTACGTTCTAAATATTTCAGTAAACCATAAATAACGTTCTTTAATCATTGGAGGATATGGGTCTCCATATATACAGCGATTAATAATAAAGTTGTTATCAAAAAAAATTTCCTTTAAAAATCCAATGCAAATAGGAGTAGTTTTACTAACATAATAACTATTCCAAAAAGCTAAGTCATCTCCATTCTTAGTAAAAGAAATGGTTCTCTGACAATTTTTGTGGAGCAAGCTGATATTTACTTTCTAACTACGAAACGAACGAATTTAAATTGCTAATTATGAGTGGCTTACAAGTTTTTGCAATTGTAAGAACTGAGTAGCTGATGCACCGACCACAAA
>JBBSUC010000081.1:0-19885 GCA_038235275.1 Cytophagales bacterium
CAACCCCCTCTTTCTTTAAAAGTTGGAGAGCCTCCAGTTTCTCCGACAGGCTCCACGTTCTTTGATGCTTGTGCATAATACCGTAAATTTAAAACTTAGTTTACGGAAATTATGTCCAGTTAATTAGGGGGTTGAGAAGATGTAACGGTGGTTCAAATACTTGAAGCGGCAAAAAAATCGGCAGATAGCGGGAAGAAAATTCTATTGGAGTAAAATATTTTGTTTCTAATCAGTGCTTTCCAAATAACTAACTACCTATAATACAGTTGTTTGCCTAAATATATACCACCTAGCAATCTCTTTTTCAAAAAAACATTTGGAATTCCAAACAATAATTCTCTCCTTTGTGGTGTAATTTTTATCTTATACAAACAATACAATGCAAGAAGGAACAGTTAAGTTTTTCAATGACACCAAAGGATTTGGTTTCATTTCCCCATCCGATGGAGGTCAGGACATTTTCGTTCACGTTTCCGGCCTAGCCGATGACATCCGCGAGAATGACCGCGTATCCTACGAAGTCGAACAAGGCAAAAAAGGTCTAAATGCAGTTAACGTTAAAGTTATCTAATATTTATCCCGAGTAATTTGAAGGGGCGCACCAATTCGGTGCGCCCCTTTTTTATGCCTTGGTGTTTGACCACTGGCTTAAAATAACTGACGAATCGAAGGAAAAGCCATTGGTCAATAGCCCAACTACCGCAAATCTTCCCGGAAGGTATCCTTCGCCAATTTCACCTGCAGCCGCAGGTTCACCGAGCGGTCGTTGGGGTTGTTGCGTCCCCCGCCATTACCAAGGCTGATACCGCCACCGCCAAAGCCACCGCCCCCAAAACCACCGCTCCCCATACCGACGCTGATGCCCGGCGCAATGCCACCCATACCATTGCCGCTCCCTTCGGTTTTAATACCGATGTCCAGCGTCCGGGCCTGCCGTGCGTCCACGCCCAACTGCGCGAAGGGAATGCTGAATTGCTGCGTCAACTCTTGGTTTTCGTCTAAGGAGACCCGAGCGCGGATGCCCGCCTGATTGTCGACCAGGTTGATAAACCGCTCACCCAGCTTGTCTTTCCAGAGTGCTTCCTTATTAAAAGCTTCTATCATTCGGCTCAGACTCAAACTATTGGGCAGGTCGATTTGCATTTTCTGCAAAGCCCGCTTGTCGTCGCGCGTCACGACGGGAAACAGGATGGAGCGATCCTCGCGGCTATTTTCAGGGCTGAACGTCAGCCGAATCCCGTTGGTCAGGATTTGCTTTACCGTAAGCGGATCGCGGGTTTTCAAAGTAACATACACGAACTGGTCATCGTTGATAACACCGAAGCGCAGACGCGACTGTTGATCGAGTCCGTCGAGCTGGCCCTGGTCAACGTAGGTGAAGGGGGCGTTCCATTTGGCATTATAGGGTACTTGTTTGGCCGAATTGCAGCCGGATATAAGTTGTGAAACGGCCACGAAAAGAATGGCGGGAATTATGCTATTTTTCATTTATGCTCGGGTTAAATTATTGGTGTAGAACTAACGTATTTTGCTACCCAACATTACAAAATCAGCCAAATTTTGCGGCGAAAGAATCCTAAAATTCGGTCATTTTCGGGGAAAACCGCTAATTTTGGCTAAATTCACGGTAACTGACTCCGTACATCAATAGCTGCCCTCAGTGGCTCTTCCGCCCAATATCAGATTTCTTCCTGTTGTAGGCAGACAATTATTTTTGCGGGTAACTTTGTTGGCAACAATCGGTCGATTACTGCGAAGTTGACGTACTGGCTAAATTCGCAAAACGGGCTTTGGCTACGCTGAGCCCAACAGGGTTTTTGGCTCTAAAAAAAATCAATACTCGATGACTACCTACTGGCTTTTTATTGGTTTTTCGGCCCTGCTTCTGGGATTTATAATTTGGATGCTGTTTTTCCGAAAGAAAAAAGGGGTGGTAAAAGTCGCGGCTTTTTCAGCGGATTGGCGGAAAATACTCATGAGCAAAGTGAGCTTTTACGAACAATTATCTTCGACAGACAAAGATCGTTTCGAGCAGGAAATTCTCAATTTTCTGCAAAACATCACCATCACGGGCGTCGAAATGGAGATTGACGACACCGACCGCTTGTTGGTAGCGGCCAGCGCGGTAATTCCGCTGTTTGGCTTCCCGCAGTTGCGCTATCGCAATCTCAGCGAGGTACTGCTTTACCAGGGTACCTTTAACGCCGATTACCAGACCAAAGGTGAAGCGCGGAATATTTTGGGGCAGGTAGGGTCAGGCAACATGAATCGGCTGATGGTTCTGTCGCTGCCCGCCCTACACGCGGGCTTTGAGAACGAAAAGAGCAAGAACAACGTGGGTATCCACGAATTTGTCCATCTCATCGACAAGGCCGACGGCGGAACGGATGGCGTTCCAGAAAGTCTGATGCAGAAGCAGTATGTACTTCCGTGGCTGCAACTCGTCCACCGCGAAATCGAAAAAATCAAGCAGGACGAATCGGATATCAATCCCTACGCCGCCACCAACGAAGCAGAGTTTCTGAGCGTGGCGAGCGAATATTTCTTTAATCGGCCTGAACTCTTTGAAGAAAACCATCCTGAACTTTATGCCTTGATGACGAAGATGTATCGGCAGGAGCCGTGAATAAAAAAGGCCCCCTCGTCAGCAAAACAAGGGAGCTTTGTAATATTTTAATTGAGAATCTACTTCGCAAACCACAGCTTTAGCCGCATCGTATTTTGCCCGCCCTGCCGCTTCAGCGCCTCCGTAAAGTTGGCAAAGTTCAGAGATTCCTCCGAGCCGGGATAGGCCAGCCGGGTGGGAATCACGTCGTTGTTGGCGTTGGATACGGGGGCTTTGAGGGCAGGAATTCCCGTGCGGCGGTATTCCGTCCAGGCTTCCAGGCCTTGCCCGTAGAGGGCGATCCACTTCTGTTCCATGATTTGCGTGTAGCCATCGGGGCCGCTTTTCAAGATATTGGCAGTCAGGTACTCAGACGAGGGAGTCAGGTTGTATTGCTTGAAGGAAGCCGTAATGGCGTCCCGGTAGTTCGCCGCCGCATCGCCCGCCGAAGCAATGCCTTTGTAGGCTAATTCCGACTTGATGAACAGCAGTTCGGCGTAAGTCATGACAACACCCGGTGCGGTGGCGGCGGTGAAGTAGCTACCCACTTTGGAGGTCTTCGACAGGCCGAGGGCGTTGGCGTCGGAGTTAGAAAGGCCATTGGGAACCCCCTTATAGTCGCCACCATCGGCGGGCAGGTCGGCATACACTGCCAGGCGGGCGTCTTTCAAATCCTTCATTTTATCGATCAGCGTGGCGCTCACGCGGTGGTCATCGCGGGTTTTACGGTTTTCACTAACCGGATTGTTGTTGGGCACGCCTGCCAGGTAACTAAGCTGCACATTGTCGGCGTTGGAGGCCAGCAACGGATACTTTCCGGGATCGCTCAAAATACGGTTAATATCCGCCGAGACGTCCATCTTGCCATTCATGCGGTTGAGAATGCGCAGACTAAGCGAATTAGCAAACTTCTTCCACTTTAACATATTACCCGAATACAGGATATCGCCAGAAATAGCCAAGCTATTATCCGTCAAATTAATCATATCGTTGGCCGATTTTAAAGTTTTGATCAGATCGGCGTAAACATCCTTCTGCGCGTCGTAGGTAGGTTTCAACGAAGTGCTTCCTTTCAGCGCATCGGTATAGGGAATATCGCCATATAAATCGGTCAATACGCTGAACACCCACGATTGCATAATAAGGGCCACCGCCTTGTAATTAGGGTTTTTAGTGTCGTCAGCGATCTTGATAATACGCTGATAATTGGCCAGCGGCTCGATGTAAAAATCCCGCCAACCGTTGGAAATCACGTCGTTGGTCACTACGTAGCGGTCGGCGTCGGTGTACTGAATTCGCGCCCAGTGCTGAGCAAACAAATTGCCCACATCCTGCCCCAGCGACCCGCCGACGTACAAGTCCACGGCACTCTGAATGCCATAAGGTAAAAACAAATCCGCCGAAGCCGAGGTCGGATTATTAGGGTTGGTATTGATGGTTTCGAAGTCCTTGGTACAAGAACTCACCACGGTGAGAGTCAGTAAGGTGACTAAAATTTTAATTTTCATAAGTTTACAAGTTTAAATTTTATTGGTGGTTACGTGTTGTGGTGCTTTTGGCTCGGAATTTTTGCGAGTACCGAGAACTCCCCCACTCCATCACTCACTTTGTGCGGCATGGGCTGTCCCACTTTGTGCCTTTGGTACTTTGCCCCTTTTTCAAAGCTTAAAACTAATATTGAACCCTACCGACCTTGTCGTCGGAATCTGCCCGTTTTCAATGCCTTGCAGGTTGCCATCGTTGTAGTAACTCGTTTCAGGATCGATGTGCGGGACATTGCTTTTCAGGATAGCGAGATTGCGGCCCACTACCGACAGTGCCAGGTCGCGGAAGGGCAATTTTTTCACAAGCTTGCCGGAAATAACATAGGTAAATTTCACCTCACGGAGTTTCACGAAGCTGCCGTCGAAAATCGTCGTTTCGTTGTTGGTCAGGCCATAGTAGCTATGGTGCCAGGCTTCGGACGAAATACTGGTCGTGTTCGGCACATAGCTGGGACTTTCGGCGGTGCCAGTGTTCACCACGCCTTCCCCGACAATGCCGTTTTCGCGCCCTACCGTAGTTTCGGCGAGTACGCCCGTGAAGCGACCGATGTTCACCGATTGCGAGAAAATGTCCCCGCCCTGCTTCATATCGATGAGCGTGCTGAGCGAGAAGCGTTTATAGCTGAACGTATTCTGAAATCCGCCGATCCACTTCGGGGTAAAGTTGCCCAGAATCCGCCGCACCGGGTTGATTTGCGGCAGTCCGGCGGCATTGTAAACGATGTTATTCGACGGATCACGCAAAAAGCCCTGACCGAAGAACGTCCCATAGGGCTGCCCCACTCGCGCCTCTACCGCCATGCCTCGAATATTGGTAGTGCCGTTGAGTTGGTATACTTTCAAATCGTCGGTTAGTTCGATCACCTTATTGTGGTTACGTGCCCAGTTCAGGTTGATGTCCCATCGGAAATCGCCCGCGATTACGGGCGTAGCACGAAGCTGCACTTCGACACCCTTGTTTTGTAGCTGCCCCGCGTTTATGAGGGTAGAATAGTAACCCGAAGCATTGGACACGTTTACGTTTAAAATCTGGTTGTAGGAATCCTGCTTGTAGTAAGTCATATCCAGTCCGACGCGGCTTTTCCACAATCGTACCTCCGCTCCCAGTTCGAAGGAGTTGGTCAGCTCGGGTTTTAGATTGGCGTTGAGTAGTTTGTTGTTCTCGGCCAGCGTGGGCGTGCTGCCCCAGGCACTTTTGTAATCGTAGGTATTCTGGGTGTTGTAAGGATCGGTGTCGTTACCCACCCGAGCAATCCCGCCTCGTAGTTTCGCAAAAGAAAGGACATTCGACTCGATGGCGAATATATCCGTCAGCACTGCACTGACCGAGGCCGAGGGATAAAAATAGGAGTTGTTCCCGGCGGGCAGCGTACTCGACCAGTCGTTTCGGGCGGTCAGGTCGGCGAACAGGTAGTTGCGGAAACCGATGCTGGCCGAAGCGTAGGCACTGTTGACGATTTTTTCCGAGAGGTAGTTCTCGGCGATGGGGCGCTGCCGTGAGTTGCCCAGATTCCACACGCGCGGAATGGCCAGTTCGGTAGCCCCCATATAGTTGCGCTGGTAGTAGTTGCGACGGTGGTTGCCGCCGATATTGGCCGTGATGTCGAAGTCGCCAAACTTTCGCATTCCCGTCAGCAGAAAATCCGAGTTGGACTCGCGCACAAAAATTTGTTCCTCGTTGTAGCTGTCGTATAGCTTGTTGCCGTTAATGTTGTCCTTCCTGGCGGCACCGCGCGTTTGGCGACGGTCTTCGTAGAAATCCGTGCCCGAGCGGGCGGTGAGAGTCAGCCAATCGGTAAACTTATAGGTGGCGGCTAAATTTCCGTACACGCGGTCGCGCTCGTTGGCGCGGGTGCTTTTGTTCAGCACGTAGTACGGGTTCGTCCAATAGTTATTGTTCCAATTGTTTTGGTAAATACTGCCCGGCGCAGTATAATTGACCAGATCGGCCATATCCACCTGACGGCCAAACCAGATGAAATACAGCCCCCAGTTGGAGCGGTTGTCACTGCCGTCGTTCACGTAGTTTCCGGTAGCCCGGATATTCAGTTTTTTGGTCAAATTCCAGCCCGCGTTCAGCGACACCGTGCGGCGCTTGTAATCGGTATTAGGCAGGATGCCTTTTTGGTCGAGGTCGGTAAACGAAAGCCGGAAATCGCCGTTTTCGTTGCCGCCCGTCAGCGAGATGTTGTTGGTCAGCGTCCGGCCCGTTTCGTAAAAATCCTTTACATTATCAGGATGGGCGACCCAGGGCGTAGGCGTGCGGGAGCCGTCGGCGGCAATTGGCGAGTTGAACTGCGGCAGCAGCCGACCGTCCAGTTTCGGTCCCCAGCTTTCGTCCACCCCGTCGTTGACGCCCTTGCCCGTGCCATCCACAAAAGAAAACAGCCCTTTGGCGCCCTGCCCATACTCATTCTGCCAAGAGGGCAATCGAAGCGGAGAGTCAAAAGTAGTGTTAGTATTAAATGACACGCCGATTCCTTTGCTACCTTTTCCACTTTTAGTCGTCACCAGCACCACGCCATTGGCCCCGCGTGAGCCGTAGAGCGCCGCCGCACTCGGGCCTTTCAACACACTGATGTTTTCGATATCGTCAGGGTTGAGCGAGGCCGCGCCATTGCCATAGTCCACAGCCGTGCCGGAGCCGTAGTTACCGTTGTCGATAGGAACGCCATCCACCACGAACAACGGCTGGTTGTTACTACCAATGGAACTGGAACCCCGAATCACCATTCGCGACGAAGCGCCGGGTGCCCCGTTGGAACCCGTGACCTGCACCCCGGCAATTTTGCCCGACAGCGAATTGACGAGATTGGTTTCCCGCGCCTGGGTGAGTTGCTGGCCCTGGATTTCCTGCACGGAATAACCGAGCGCCTTCTTTTCCCGCGAAATACCCAGGGCCGTTACCACGATTTCGCTCAGTTGGGCGGCATCGTCGGTCAGGGTTATTTCCAGCTTTTTCTTTCCCGCGACGGGGATTTCCTGCGATACGTAGCCAATAAAGGATACGACCAGCGTCGAATTAGGCGCAACCATCAGCGTAAAATCTCCGTCGGAGTTGGTGCTGGTCCCCCGGTTGGTGCCTTTGACCAGCACACTAGCCCCCGGCAACCCTGTACCGTCGGTTTTCGAGACGATCCGGCCCGTTAAGGAGTAATCCTGGGCCTGCGCGTAGGTTGCCGCCGAGAGCAGAATGCCCGCCAGCAAACCAATGAATGCAAACGTTCTTTTCATAAATAGTTGATTTGAGTTAAATTGTATAATTAAAAGATTATTTGAAATTACAGACTCAGATTAACCCACCCAAATAGTCAATTTTGACTATAATTTAAAAATTACTTAGATTAACATATATTCTTTATAATATTACTTTCTCCCAATTATATTTCAATATTAGGCATTTGTTTAATATAAAACTGGGTCTAATTAAATTATATAGAAATTTTCATTTTAGAATATACAAAAGTATTTTCCTGTAATTATTTAATATGAATTTTTTAAGACACGTTTCTAACCTGCCTTCATTATTTTGAAAAAAATGAAGGCAAATCCAGAAATTAGGCCGTGTCGCTTCCGGCCCAATCCAATATGATAAACGGATTAGGTGAGTAGGCGCTTTTCGGTTCGTAGTTGTTTATAGCTACCTACCGCCGCATCCATTTCCGCCGGGAAGGGATATTTCAAAACTTCGGAGCTAAGCCAGTGGTAGGCATAGTTTTTTGAGCCTGACTTTCAGGCCAAAATTGACTCGATATTTTTTTTAACTTAATCCCAAACGCCATGATTTACGACCAGAATCCTGTTCCCGGTGTCCCGACGCCCGGCGGCATCCCCGCCCCCGACATTATGCCACCCGTCGGCCCACCCGAAACCCCCGCCCTGCCCGACCTGCCCGAGACGCCGCAACCTGTAGTACCGGACGAGCAGCCCATCACGGAACCGCCAACCGAAACACCGCGCTACGATCCGACTCCCGAACGAAATCCGGTCGATCCCGGCATCCCCGAACTGAATCCCGATCCGATTCCAGGAACCGATCCGGTATTTCCGATGAAATAAAAAACGGCCAATGGGAAAGTCCATTGGCCGTTTTTTATTTCCTGTTCTTTGTCAGGATCAATCCGCAAGATCGTATCAGGCAAAAGCAGAACCGCATTGAAAAAATAAGCCTTTGGGTAAAGCTCCACGCAAGAGTGCTTTTATCAAAAAAAGCTTTCCTGCCTCATGCGACTATTCCTCATATTCTCTGCTGCCTTCATTTTAACGGGCATTGGCTACTTTTTGAATTTTCTTAATCAAGAAAATCAAACCGTCTTTTCTACCACCGAAACCACACTGGTTGCTAAGCAAGACGAAAAAGCGGGTACCATCGAAATCTTTCGGCAGGGCGGAACCAAGTCCATCGTCACGCAGGTGGCCAAAGCTGATTTCCGGCCCTACCTCCACCCCATCGTCGCACCCGACGGCAAGGGAATCCTGACCGAGTACAGCCCCGGCCACCACAAACACCAAACGGGACTGTACTGGGGTTTCACCCGCGTGAATGGCCGCGACTATTTTCACCATCCCGGCGACGGCTACTGGCGGCGGAAGTCGGCCGAGGTATTGGAAGCCAAAGGCCAAGAAGTTAAGTGGCAGACGGTTTATGACCTGATGGACTCGACGGGCCACGCCACGCTGACCGAAACCCAGACCTGGACGATGCGCGAGGAAGGCGGCAAGTACTTCCTGAACCTAACCTGGAATGGCGAAGCCCAAACCGACGTCACCATTGGCAAGTACGACTACGGCGGGCTGTTCCTGCGGATGCCTTGGAAGGAAGGTATCAAAGGCGAAGTGGTAAATGCCGCCCGGCAGCGCAACGAAAAGGCCGAGGGTCAACGCGCTATGTGGGTGGACGCCGGGATGCAGGTCGAAGGCCGCGACGACCTTGTCCACGTTGCTATTTTCGACCACCCGACCAACAAAGGCTACCCGCAAACCTGGCGTGTGGACAACCAGATGGGTATCGGTCCGGCCCGCGCCCGCAGCGGCGACTGGGCCATCAAAAATGGCGAAACCGAGACCATTCGGTACGGCATCGTGGTTTATACCGGCGAACTCAACGACGTGGAACTTACCAAGCAATGGGAAAAATTCACGGGTAAGGCGGGGACCTACTCCACCTCCGAACTCTGGAATTTGGCCCGGCAGGAAGGCCGCGACGCCAAGTTACTCAGCCCCGATGAGGCCGTAGCCGCCATGACGATCAAGGACGGTTTCGCGGTCAACGCCTGGGCAGCCGAGCCGATGGTAACCCAGCCGATGGCCTTCTGCTGGGACGACCGGGGACGCCTTTGGGTGGCCGAAAACCGCGATTACGAGTCACGCGCCAAGGGTTTTTCCAATGACGGGAACAGCCGCATCGTGATTTTGGAAGACACCGACCACGACGGCGTGGCCGATAGTCGCAAAGTATTCATGGCAGGCATCGCCTTTCCGGCGGCATTGGCCGTGGGCTTCGACGGCGTCTTTGTTGGCGCGCCGCCCAACCTGCTCTTTGTTCCTGATAAAAACCACGATGACCAAGCCGACGTGAACGACATCGAGGTGCGCCTTACGGGCTGGGGCATTCGCGACCGCCACGAAACACTCAACAGTTTTCACTGGGGACCGGATGGATGGCTGTACGGCCTGCAGGGTTTTGCCACGCCTTCCAAAATCCGCAAACCCACGGGCAAGGGCCGTATTTATAAGCATAATGATCCTTTTCCCGAGAATCTCCTGGAAAGCGAAGGCACTGACATCAATGGTGGCGTATGGCGGTACCATCCCACAAAAGAAAAATTCGAAGTAGTGGCCCACGGATTTAGCAATCCCTGGGGCATCGACTTCGATGCCAAGGGGCAGTTGTTCATCACGGCTTGTGTGATTCCCCATCTGTGGTTCGTCATTCCGGGTGGCATATACCACCGTCAGGGCGGGCAGCATTTCAACCCCTATGTATACGAGGACATCAAGACCATCGCCGACCACAGCCACCGCTCGGCCCATGGCGGGGCCAGGATTTACCAATCGGATGCTTTTCCCGCCGTCGAACGGGGTAAGATTTTCATGGCCAACATCCACGAACACGCCGTACTATCCGATATTTTGGAACCCAAAGGCTCGGGCTTCGTGGGTCACCACGGCGACGATTTCATGCTGGCCAACAACGCCCAATGGGTCGGCTTTAGCCTGGAAGTCGGGCCGGAGGGTGGGCTGTACGTGCTGGACTGGCACGATGCCGACATCTGCGGCTCCGACGTGCTGAATAAGGAAACGGGACGAATTTTCCGAATTATGCCAAAGGTTTCCCTAGCCAAAGACTGGCCGGATCGTTACGCGGATTTAGGTAAAATGACCGACGCCCAACTTGTGGCCTTGCAAACCAGTCCCAGCGAGTGGCACGCCCGCCGGGCGCGGGTAATTCTGCAAGGCCGTTCGGCGAAGGGAAAACTCGCTGCTTCTACGCAAGGCGAACTGCGGAAGATTTTCCAAAACTACGACCGACCTGACTACCGGCTGCGGGCCATGTGGGCGCTGCACGTAACGGATGGTTTTTCAAAAAGTGATTTATCCAAAGCCCTTGACGACCCGGACATTTACGTTCGCGCCTGGGCCATTCAGCTTTTGTGCCAGGACCATCCACTGACTTCGGAGGTTGTATCGCAATTTGTCAAGATGGCCCAAAACGACCCTTCGCCCGTTGTGCGGCTATACCTGGCTTCGGCCATACAGCGGCTGGATGACCCCTCGCGCTGGCGCATCGCCGAGCAACTCGTGCGACACGACGAAGACGCGAACGATCATAATCTGCCCAAGATGATTTGGTATGGTCTGGAACCGATGGTGGCCCAAAATGCTACCCGCGCCCTGAACCTCGCCATTGAAAGCAGAATCCCTCTGGTTACTGAGTTTATCTCCCGCCGTCTGGTAGATGCGGATGCCACGGAAAAAGTGGCTTCTACAATCGGTGATTTCCCCGAAAACCCGGCTCTGCTGGCGGGAATGCGCGACGCCATGGAAGGCCGCTACGACATGGTTGCGCCTACGAACTGGCCGGAAGTTTACACTAAATTGATGAAAAGCGACGACGCGACGGCCATCGTCGCCCGGGACATCGCCCAGCATTTTGGCGATACCGAAGCGGCCATAAACCAGTTAGTTACTTTGAAAAACACCAAGGCACCAACCGCCGAGCGGCTCGCCGCCCTGCAATCCCTGAGCGTGCGCCAAAGGCCGGAACTCGTCGCCCAACTGCCCACCCTGTTGAATGATCCCGCCCTGCGGCAGGCGGCCATCCGCGCGGTAGCCAGCTACGACGAGGAGCCACTCGGCAAATTGCTTATGGAAAGCTATCCCGCTTTGAACGCGGTGGAAAAAGCCGAGACTATTCAAACCCTGGCCTCGCGCCCCAAGTACGGCTGGCTGCTGACCCAAGCCATTGCTAAACAAACCATCCCCAAAAAAGATATCCCGGCTTACGTGGCCCGGCAGTTGCGCCGCGTCGTCGGCAGTGGTTTCGTGGAAGTTTGGGGGCCGATCGACCACGTGGCTTTCGATGAAAAAGCTTACACTAAGTACCGAAATCTGCTGACTGAAAAAGCCCTTTCTACAACCGATGCCACCAAAGGAAAACTTATTTTCAAAAACACCTGCGGCCCCTGCCACAAACTCAACGGCGAGGGCGGCAACATTGGTCCCGACCTCACGGGCTCCAACCGCAGCAGCGTGGACTACCTGCTGGGCAACATCCTCGATCCCAGCGGCGAAATCCAGGACGATTACAAAATGGTAGTCGTCACGACCCGCGATGGGCGGACTTTCGTCGGCAACGTCGCCAAAGAAACCGACCGCCAACTCACGCTCCGCGTGGTGGGACAAGATGCCGTGGTACTCAACAAATCGGACGTGCAGTCGCGGGAGGTGACGCCCGTGTCGATGATGCCGACGGGTCTTCTGGAGCCGCTTTCGGAGAAGGAGATTTTAGATTTAGTGGGGTACTTGCGGACGCGGGAGGTGGGGAAATAGTGGGGGCTGGTTAGCAAGTTTGAAACTTGCGGTATTTTTATCCACAGGCGGATGCCGCACGGTTGCAAAGTGGCGTCAGTAAATAGCGGAGGGTACTGGGGTCACTTTTTCAGATTTCTCTTTTCCTTAAATTCAACCAACTGTTTTTGTGAATATTCTATTTTTTTATACTATTGTGAGAAAGTAACCGCACTATTTGAATATTTTACTAACTTGAACAGTAAAATATAACTTGTAAGTAATTGATTGTTTAGAAATAACGATTTACCAAACTTATGGACTTTAAAGATCAGATTCGACAATTTGGAGAGAGAGTAGGGAATATGAAGGACAACATCCAGACGGAGGAGGCTACTAAAAATGCCTTCATCATGCCCTTTCTTCAAATTTTAGGATATGATGTCTTCAACCCGATGGAGGTAGTGCCTGAGTTTATTTGTGACATCGGCACCAAAAAGGGAGAAAAGATTGATTACGCTATTTTTAGAGACGGGCAGCCCATTGTTTTGGTCGAGTGTAAGCATTGGAAGCAGAAACTTGATATACATGATGGCCAGCTCTTGCGATACTTTCACGTATCAAAGGCAAAATTTTCAATCTTGACCAATGGCCTGATATTCAGGTTTTACACAGATTTGGTAGAACCGAACAAAATGGATGAAAAGCCATTCTTAGAATTCAATATTGAAGAGATCAAAGAAGGCCAGATTGACAGGTTAAAGGAATTTCACAAAGCTTATTTTGATGAAGGTAGTATTTACAACTCTGCCTCTGAGCTAAAATATACGAATGAATTGAGACACCTTATCCAGCAGGAGTTTCAGGAGCCAAGGGATGAGTTTGTGAGATACTTCGTCAAGCAAGTTTATCCATCACCAGTCACCGCCAAAGTAATTGAGGGGTTCAGGCCGATCCTCAAAAGGACGATTGCCAATTTTGTCAACGATACTTTGAATGATCGTTTGAAGTCTGCTATTGCCAAAGAAGATACTTCTATATCAGAAGATGAAAGTTCACAAGTTGGGAGTATGTCCGCTGGACCTGTTGGAAAGGAAATAGAAACCACAGAAGAAGAATTGGAAAGTTTCTACATAGTGCGTTCAATATTGAGAACAAAATTGGACGTGCAACGGATAACTCATCGGGATGCACTATCCTATTTTGCAATTTTCCTGGATGACAATAATCGCCGTCCCATATGTCGCCTGTACCTGAATGGCTCAAAAAAATATCTAGGAACCTTTGGATCTGATAAAAAGGAGAATAAAGCACCGATAGATACCATTGACGATATCTACAAGTATTCTCAAGAACTCGAAACAGTGGCGTTATCATACGTTGAAGACAAATCAAAATAAGAAAGCAATATTTCTAAAAAGTATAGCTGCTTTCGGACTGAAAAATTTTGGATTTATTAGCGTACCTGCTGACTTGGAAGACGAAGAGGTGGCAGTCACTCATAATTTTTCAGGCTTTTTGCTTTTTAAACCATGAAGAAAAGATTCCTAATCCTTATTCTGCTCGTATTTGCTACTGAACACCTCTCCGCCCAGAAAATCCTGATAGTCGCCGATGAATTTCCTGCGATGGAGAATTTGGCTAAAGCCCTGAAAGAACAGGAAGGGCTATCATCCAAAATTATCGCCCAGACCGACCTACCCGAAACGTTGTCAAGCTTTCAGGCCGTGGTCGTGTATATCCACAAAGACCTGAATGTGGGGCCGGAGAAGGCTTTCATACAGTACGCTAACGATGGCGGCAAACTCATTGTGCTGCACCATTCCATCAGCTCGGGAAAGCGAAAAAATAAGGAGTGGTTTTCTTTTCTGGGTTTAGAACTGCCCAAAGCGGAAGAAGTCGCTCCCGCCTACAAATACATCGACGACATGGATATGGACATCGTGAACCTGGCCCCCAAGCACTTTATCACTACGAACAAAGTGATTTATCCCGAGAAAATTAAATACCAGCCGGAAGGTACTTCAAAAGCCAAAAACCTTCCCGGATTTAATTTTCCCAAAACCGAAGTTTATCTCAATCATCGCCTGCTGACTCCGCGCACCATTCTGCTGGGTTTCAAATTCACCGATCCTGATGGTAAGGAGTGGATGCAGGATCGGTCGGCCTGGTGCATGAAGACGGGAAAAGGCTGGGTGTTTTACAGTCAGGCGGGGCATTATGCCAAGGACTTCGAAGATCCTACCTACGCGAGAATTCTGGCCAATGCGCTGATTTACAAACCATAAAGACAAGAACATAAAATGTGAATTCGTATATAAATCCCGTTCTTGAGTCAACTAATTCTTTCGCAATTTTGAGGTTTGTCTTTTCACTTCTCTAAACTTCCTATGGCTTCAAGAAATCTTCATCTTTCAATTAACTAGTTCTAGGGGAATAAGGCAATCAGAGAAGTTTGGTCCTGAAACTATAGCGGATGTTTGTAAAAGTGGTTGGCTGGTTTCCTTTTTTAGAGCCGGAATCAGGTCATCCACATTATTGACGACTTTCACAATTTTCCCCTGCCCGTTCACCAGTATATGTGTTGGATACGTTCTAATATCCAATTTATTCTGCATGAAATTATCCTGGTTCGGCACCACGGCGTAGCGGAAAGGTTTTCTCTTTAAAAAGGTTTCTAATTCGGATTTGGTGTCGCTCGCCAAACTAACGAAAAGCACGTCGGGATTTTGCTGGTAATCTTCCACCAATTTATTCAACTCAGGAAATTCTTTCACACAGGCTACGCAGCCGATGAACCAGCACTTCAATACCAGCATCTTACCTCGGGTCTTGGTTTTATCGTAGGTTTTCCCGGTTAAATCAGTAAAACTGAACTCTGGCATTTCTCTGCCTTCCCAACTCAGATTTTTCAATTCGGTCGAAACTAGACTTTTAATGGTCCGCTGCCGGTCGGGATCATCGTTGCGCGATTTGTACAAAGTGTAAATTGGCACCCCATCCTTCACCTGCGTTTTGAGTGCAATATAATTTCCGGTCATTAATTTGGTTAGAAACGCCAGCTTAGTTAACTGGCTTGAATCCGTGTCGTGTCCGCTAAAATCCTGGGCTAAATGAATAGAGCGGTAGTGATAGGAATACCAGGTCATATAGTCTTTTAAAAGAGCTTCCGCATCCACTTTGTATGTCTGGTCTGGCAATACTTGGAGATTCTGGACGGATTTTGCTTCCTTTTTGTCCTCAGACATTTCGGTGTTCCTTGTTTTCTGGCAGGACCATAAAACTGACAGGAAACACAGGGATAAAATCGCGGGCAAGAGTTTCATAAGCAGGAAAGTCAGCGTAAGGAGTAAAGATAAATATTTCTTTGCCAGAAACTACCCGAAAAACGATATGAAATTATTCATAAATTCGGGCCTGCAAATTCTGACCTTTTCCCCTATACGTCATGCCTCTTGAAATAAAAAACCCTTCCAACGAACTGCAAACCATTCTTGGGGCAGGCGGAAGCATCGGCATCGAACTTGCCAAAGCCCTGCCCGAGTACACCACCCGGATCCGGCTCGTCAGCCGGACGCCCAAAAAAGTGAACGATTCGGACGAACTGATGGCCGCCGACCTGTCCAAGGCCACCGACATCGACCGGGCTGTGGCGGGGTCTTCCATTGTGTACGTGACCATCGGCTTTGCGTACAGCGTGAAGGTTTGGCGGGAGAAGTGGCCGCCTTTCATGCAAAATGTCATTGCTTCCTGCAAAAAACACGGGGCCAAACTGGTCTTTTTCGACAATGTCTATATGTACGATCCTGACCACCTGAACCCCATGACTGAGGCAACACCAATGCGGCCGACGAGCCAGAAAGGCGCGGTGCGCAAGCAAATTGTCGATATGATTATGGCCGAAGTGGCAAAAGGCCAACTCACCGCCCTGATCGCCCGCGCGGCGGAT
This sequence comes from Cytophagales bacterium, assembly GCA_038235275.1. Lineage (GTDB taxonomy): Bacteria > Bacteroidota > Bacteroidia > Cytophagales > Spirosomataceae > Persicitalea. The sequence goes on from JBBSUC010000081.1 coordinate 16,109, forward strand.
TTCATTGGTTCATCCAACAGCGTGATCGACGAAACGGTGTTCAATAATTTTAAAAAAGGCAAGAAAGCCAACTGGTTCGTCAGGGTGGACAAACTCCACAACTTCACTTTCACCCCCGATGCGGGCCGGGCCACGGCTCTGCTCGGTAACACGCCTGACGCCTATAACCAAATGTGGCACCTACCCACGGACCGCTCTAAGCTTACGGGCAAGCAATGGATCGAGCTTTTTGCCCGGCAGATGAACGTCGAGCCTAAATACCAAACCTTGCCGGTTTGGATGATGGGCATTTTGGGAGTCTTTATCCCTATTATGAAGGAATTCAAGGAAATGGCCTACCAGTATGATCGTGATTACGTGTTCGATAGCCACAAATTTGAACAGCGTTTTCCCAATTTTGACATATCGAGTTCAATCCATGCCGTGCGGGCGGTGGTGGATGGCATGTGAATCAAGTCTTCAAAATGTCCGGTATAGGATATTAAACCAGGAATTTCATTTTCTGTCCGTAGCCTCAAATAATTTTGCGGTGTAGTCAAATAATTCCTGCCCACTCGCTTTACCGTGCCCTGGAATCACCACGATGGTCTGCGGATATTTTTCTTTAAGCTTTCGAACCGTTTCGGACCAAGCGGCCACGTTGGCATCTTCCAGGTTTCCTTTAGATCCACCAATTTCCTTGATCAAGCAACCGCCGAACATGACCTTATCCTCGGGGAAATAACCAATAACATTGTCGCTAGTGTGCCCCTCCCCCACGAACTGCCCGTATACTTCTTGATCCCCCACTTCGATAGTCAATTCGTCGTCAAATCCGTTTTGTGGAAGGTGCGCCCCCTTATTTTTCAATAATTGTATCGTACGGTTACTGGCGTACGAGGTAATATTGTTCTTATGAAATGCGTCTATCCCACCCACACAATCGGCGTGAAAATGCGTGACTACGACGCCGTTGATCCTACATTTCAATTCTTTGGTCAAGTAGTGGATCAACTCCTGAGCGCTAACGTCGTCGGTAGGCGCGTCGAATACTACTGCTTCGTTTCCGCTCACCACGACCATCCCATTGCAGGCTACTCTGCCAAAATCTTTGGTGTCCAGATACGAAATATGCTGGTAGGTATGAGCGGTAAGTTTCTTGATCGATAGATTTTCGGATTCATGCAACGATAAGCCGTTAACGCCAAAAACGGTGATTTTTGGGCCGGCCGAGTCTTCTGCCTGATTTTGTTGGTTAGTGTTGGTTTGGCAAGAAAGCAGGATGAAAGCTAAAAATAAAGACAGAGTCAGATTTTGCATTAATAGTGATGTTGATTGGTCAGAAATTGGTATACAGCGCAAATTTACAAACTAAAACCACTCCTCTGTACCGCCCTTATAAAGAATTGACAAGGTTTCCCGATCCCGTCAGTTTAGTCCTGCTGCTTATCTTTGTGGTTTCGTAGCTAGCAGTACCTTAGTAATAAATGACACTCAGAAGAAAAAGAAAGCTGATCGCTTACTCCAACATCTTAGATCAACCCGTTCGGTTCAATCCCTTTGTATTCAGCCGTAACTTTATTTTGTGGGCGATCCTCGGCTTGCTGGGTGGCCTGATCGCCGGGATTTATTGGATCATCCTCGAATTTCTCACCCATCGTCTCGCCATTTTTGACGGCTGGCTGGTCATTCCGGTGATGGCGATTTGCGGCTTCCTGGCCGGACTGGTCATTCATTTTATCGGTGATCCGGGGGAGATTCATCTGATTGTGAATAACATCCGGTTCAATCGCGGTAAACTCGATCCCAAAAATAATCCGTCCATGATTTTATCGTCGCTACTCTGCGTTGCCTCGGGCGGCAGTCTGGGGCCGGAGGCACCCTTAGTGCAGGTGACGGGTTCGACTGGGAGTTGGCTGGGAAAAATTCTTCGTCTGAAAGGGGAAGATTTGCGGTCGTTGAGTATTGCTGGGATGGCCTCGGGTTTTACTGCGCTGTTTGGCGCACCCTTAGGAGGTAGCCTTTTTTCGCTGGAAATCCTGCACCACAAACATGCCGTAGAATACTATCGAGCCATCATTCCGGCCCTCGTGGCCAGCAGTTTTAGCTACCTTGTCTTCGCGCTTATTATTCACCTCGGACTTGGCCCCACCTGGAATCTGTCGGCTTACGAATATTCCGGAGTTTTTGATTTCGGTTACGCCGTTTTGTTTGGTATTGCGGGTACCGGACTTGGGTGGTTGTTTATTTACTGCACCCGGTTTTTCAAACTACTCTTCAACCAACGTTCCTGGCCCATTTACCTGAAAACTTTGGCGGGTGGTCTTATTCTGGGAATATTGGCTTACTATTTTCCAATAACCCGGTACTTCGGCCACCACGAAATAAGTCAGCTTTTGACGGCCAATTTTCCGGTTCAGATGCTGCTTGCCGTGTTGGCGGTTAAAATCATAGCCATTGCTGTTACCGTCACCTCAGGCTGGCGGGGCGGGTTTATTATCCCATTATTCTTTGCCGGTGCGACTCTGGGGCTGATCATCCATCACTTGCTGCCCGAAATCAGCTTGACGCTGACCATTATCAGTTGTATGGCGGCTGTCAATTCATGCGTCACCCGTACGCCCATGAGTACGACCATTCTTCTGGCGACCCTGACAGGTTTCGGGTATTTGACTCCCATCCTCTTCGCCAGTCTGACGGGGTACTTTTTAGCCCCGAGAATACCGTTTATCGGCTCCCAATTAGCGGAGGTTGAGTAAGGAAATCCTGTCTAAGGCCGCTCCATGCTCCGGCGGTTTCATTTGGAAGGGCAGACTTTGGAAAATGAAGTAGTGGCGGATCGGCTGTTATTGACTTATTAAATAATTGAATTGGGTGCGCGTTGCAAACGTGGGGAGATTGATTCCCAATTGCAAAGTGGGGTTATCACGAAGATTAGCTCTCATTTTAAGTCAGGGTTAAAGATGGATAGGTAATGATCATAATTTCATTCTTACAAGTCTAGCAATAGCTTCGCCATCAGCGTTCTTTCCTGTCAAGAATTCAACTGCATCTCCAATTTTAAAATCTTTAAAATCTAGTTCGGCATCTAGAGAAGATTGGTGGAAATATAAATTTTCTGGTTGATAGAGTATGAATCCAATTCCTCGTTCGTAATCAATCCATGATATTTTGCTACATTGTATTTTCGACGGATCGCTAACAAAGGAATACCTTGATTTCTTTACATTTTTTGCGATAATTTCCCCCGAAAGGTTAGTACCCTCAGCATATTTTACTATGTCATCTTTTTCTAATTCATCAAAGTCACTTCCTGTAAAATCAGAGATATTAAAATAAAGATTTTCTTTCTTAGAATAGATAAATCCAAATCCTCTTTTTTTATCAATAGTGACTATGGAACTTTCCCTATCAAGCAACTCCTCAATATTTAATTCTTCAATTTCTTTGTGGATGTTCTCAAATGATATAGTCTCTAATGATTTTTCCGCATCGATAATGTATAATATATTTTTGGTTGCAAAAAAGGTATTTTCAATATAATGATTATAAGGATTTCTATTCTCTTTCTGCAGCCAATCTCCTTTAGTAACGTCCCTTGTCAATAATATACAGGACTTGTTATTACATTTCATGTACTTTAAAATTTCATGGTATATAATAGACTTGTTGCAATATTATAAATCAATTCATTGAATAGAAATTCCAAAGGCCAGCACACACCTCCAAAGTGTCGTCATACTTCTCAAAATCGCGCATTCTCAAACGGTCTGAAGCAATTCGATAACGTTTTATTCG
>JBBSUC010000082.1:0-19065 GCA_038235275.1 Cytophagales bacterium
AAGCTCGCCCCGCTCGACTTCCCCAACCACGCCCAACTTAAAGGCCATCGTGTAATCCTTCTGGGTGCGCTTAACATACTTGCTCTCAATCTTGTCAGACATAGCGATTAGTTTTGTGTATCGCTATTTTAGGACTAGACACCCTTCCATTTTGAGAAAAGCTTATCATTTTGATAGGCTTTTTTTTGTGCCAAAATAGTCGATTCTGCCTTAAAACTTTGGTTTTAAATCAATTAAAAAGAAGATCATTCTCTTCGTACGCTTTTGGCATACTCCCTATTTATCAATCAAAAAATAACGCAAACTCATGGTTATCCTTTTCATCATTTCCCTCGCGGTATTTGCCTACATGGGCTACGTGCTGCTCAAACCAGAAAAATTTTAACGTTATGAATAATCAGATTTCGGGCGTTGTCCTGATGTACATTTTAGTCGTGTTGCTGGCCATTCCGCTCGGCCGCTACATTGGCAAAGTTTTCGATTACCAAAGTACCTGGCTCGATACCATTTTTGACCCGCTGGATCGTCTGATTTTCCGGCTCAGCGGTATCGATCCGCGCCCCACCATGACCTGGCAGCAGAGTCTCGTAGCCCTGCTGGTCATCAATGGCTGGTGGCTGATTGTTTCCATGTTGATCCTGATGAACATGAGCAGGCTGCCGCTCAATCCCGACGGCAATCCGTCCATGTCGCTCGATTTAGCATTCAACACCACGGCAAGTTTCGTGGCTAATACCAATTTGCAGCACTATTCGGGTGAATCGGGGCTCTCTTATTTAGGTCAGATGACGCTCGTGTTGTGGCAGTTCATCAGCGCGGCCACGGGTATGGCCATTGGGGCGGTCGTGTTTAAAGCCATGAAAGAAGGCTTGAACCCCTCGCTGGACAACTTTTACAGCTTGCTCGTCCGTAGTTCCACCCGCGTTCTATTGCCTTTAGCCATTGTATCGGCTACCATTCTGGCGTTCGAGGGCGTACCAATGACCTTTGAAGGGAAAGGAGCCATGACGACTGTGCAGGGCGAGCGTATCGCGGTAAGTCGGGGTCCGGCGGCGGCCTTTGTCTCCATCAAACAGTTGGGTACTAACGGCGGAAGAGCAGTCGCAACTCCTGACGGGCATCGGCGACGATACCGAGCGGATGCTGCGCATTACGGCCGAACTGCTGGATATGACGCAGGCAGAGACTGGCAATATCAAATTGGCCATCCAACCGACCGACCCCTCCCACATTCTAGGCGATGCTTTGGCGGCGGCTAGAATTCCTGCCGAACAAAAGCAAATTCGTTTCGACTCGATCACTCGGTTGCCGCTGCCCCCGACTTTGGCCGATCGCCAAAAAACCACCTGGGTACTGACCAACCTGCTGGTCAACGCTATCCGCCACTCGCCCGAGAATAGCCGAGTGGAAGTGATAGTAGAGCAAAAACGCAAGATGGTGCGGTTTTCGGTCAAGGGCGAAGGCAGCGGGATCGACGAGCGTCATCAGGAAAAACTTCTCGACCGTTACTACCAGGTGCCGGGCGGGCGAGAGCAAGGCACGGGGCTGGGCCTGGCCATTTGTCGCCAGCTGATTGAAGCCCAGGGCGGCAAAATCGGCGTCGAAAGTGAGTTGGGGGTGGGGAGTACTTTTTATTTCTGGCTGCCCGTTTCCTGATTTTACTTGTAAAAGGGCACAACCCTGAGGAAAATCATTTGCACTGGCCGGACCAAAACCTCAGCAAGAGAATCTGTGCCAGGGTGCAATTGTCCATGCGGCCCACATTGCTGACGGTCAGAAGGCACACCTGCTCATCGAGCATTGCCTAAGCAATCTTGAGCGGCTGTAGAATTTACCGGAAGCCTACCGAAGCCGTCATAGAACTGGGTCACGCAACCAATTAGGGTCAAGCTAACGTAATAGTACCGAACATCGTCTTCAAAAAAGCCCTTCCCATGAAAAGTCATTTGAAAAATCTCGTTCTGCTACTGGCCTTGGCCATGGCCATTTCCTGTTCACCCAAAGACAAAGAACTGGTTCCGGTAAATAACGTGAACGTAACGCCCGGTGTCACGACAGACGGTAGCGCAACCGGAGGCAGTACTTCTGGCGGCACGGCTTTCGATCCAAATGGACAAACGCTGGTGTCGCAGGGGACTTTCAAGAACGGCGTTCACACTGCCTCGGGAACGGCGAAGCTGTACCAAAAGGGCACCACCTACACGCTGGTCTTCGATTCTTTCAAGGTAGAATCGGGCCCCGACCTGCGGATTTACCTCGCCGAGAATAACCAGGCCAAGAACTTCATCGAATTGACAGAGTTGAAAAATACCGGCAACTTTTACCTCACGCTTCCCGACAAAGCCGACGTCAGCAAGCAGATCAACGTTCTGATTTGGTGCAAGCAGTTCGCCGTGCTGTTTGGCTCGGCGGAGCTAACGGCTCCCACCCAAAAATAACTCGCTTTTTCCTTTCTTTGCTTTTAGTACCGCTCAAAAAATAACTTAGTACGCTACTTCCCACGCCGTAGGCGTCGACGGTTAATAGTGGAATGAAACTATTTAGAGCCAAGCACCCCGTAGGGATCGACCAGATGGCCGACCCCTACGGGGTGCTTGGTATCCTATGATCTGCATTTTCTATTAACGGGAAACCGCGCGGCGGACCGTCCCTACGGGGTAGTCGTTTGACCGACTTGTTTTTAATTTCTTACTATGCAAAGGTAACTGGCCGGAAAACAGGGACGCCAAACCGCCGATTCTGAAAACTCAATTCATTGGGGATGACTTTGTCCATGGGAATAGCGCGGCAGTTCTCAAAGTATCCGGCAGCCTTGTACCTCCCGAATTCAACTACCTGATTAACCCCAATTACCCGAATGCCCGAAATATTACCGTTGTATCGAAAGTACTGCTGAGATTTGACCAACGGTTTTCGCAAAGCAGGGATTAGTAACTAAATTTCCAATAGCCTAGGGTGGGCGGATTGGTTAATCAAGGGATAGGTGCCTAAATGTATTGATGCGATTGACTTATTGCCCAAAGTAGGAAATCGGGCTTTGGGGAGAGGATTTGGCGCTTTTCAGATCTGCTAACAAAAACAATCACAAAAAGTACGACCGTGCGACGTTCGCCGCGCGGCGTCTGAATCCAGAGTACTATGAAAAAGAAGTAAAGTACAATAGATATTTAAAAAGCACTGCAAAACTTGCATAGATACAGGAGTTAGCGGTCATGGTACGACACCCTAAACTTCATACAAGACGTAAATAATCAACCATAGATTTTACTACGACAAAAGAAGATTCGGCTACATTTATTTACCTGCACTTGTAGAATTTTGCAATATCAAATTAGAGAGATAATAAGTGATGAAAGGAATTGTGTACACTGAAATTGAAAACTTTGATGTTATCAAAGTTATAGAAACAGAGAAGCACATAACAAACAACGATGAAGTGTTGAAGTTGTATCCGGGAACGGCTTTGTTGCATAGCTCATGATAATCCAAGAATGGCTTTAAGCGGCCTTAAAATACCAATTAATAAGTAACCAATTATTCTAAAATATAAACATGGTGAACTCTAAATAGATATCGGCCCAAAGTGAATCAAGGTTGAAATCAGACTTTCAGGAGCCATGCAACAAAGCCTCCGGGAACTATAATTTTAAAGAGATAAGTATGACACAAATTTTCGTGAAAACCCTGACCGCCCTAATCGTTACTGTATTTCTAACATCCGTCATAGTTCCGGGAGGCTTTTTGCTGGCGCAGTCAGGCAGGGGTGACGCGAAAAGCGACGGTTATGTGCAACATCTCGTTGCCAAAAACCTGGATCGTCCCGAGGCGGTAGTGCCGCTGGCGAACAATGCTGTGCTGATAGCGGAGCGGTCAGGGAGAATTCTTTTGCTTAAGGGTAACCACCGCACCGAACTGGGACGAATAACTCTTCCAGATATGCCCATATTCTATGTTCCCAACCATCCCTATACTGAAGGTCTTAAAGACTTGATTTCAGTTCCGGGTCAGCCAAACATTTTTCTCTGGGGCATGACGACGGGAACAGCGCAGGCGCGGCGATGGACTATTGGTCGCGCAAAAATCGAATTGGATCAGAATCGTCCACAGGTGATGGAGAACAATATCCTTTGGCAATCTGAACTACAGCCATGGACGAAAGGATCGCTGCCGCCCTTTTCCGGGTGCCGGCTGGTTGTTCAGGGAGACGATGTCGTGGTTGCAATGGGTGGGAACAGCCGTGAAAAGGGAGTTGGTAAAATTATGCGGATTTCGCTGTCCGGCAGTCACGGTCCTAAATTGATAAGCACCGGACATAGAAACCCGAGCGGCGTTGTTTTGTTGTCTGGAATCCTTTGGGAAGTGGAACACGGTCCCAAGGGCGGCGATGAACTTAATGTTATTGTGCAAGGTGGCGATTATGGATGGGCTGCCGTTAGCAAGGGCGAGCCGGATGATGCTTTTCATCCGGGGGGATTTCTGAAGAGCCGTCCGGGTTCAATTGATCCCATCGTCACCTGGACACCGGCAATAGCCCCTTCAAGTATCACGAGTTGGCAAGGAAAACTCTATGTTGGAGCGCTGGCGGGACAGTCTGTCTTGGAGCTAACAGTAAAGGGGGCGAAGGTGATTTCCCAGCGGCGCTTCCTCGAACTAGGAAAACGGATAAGGGATGTTAGGGCGGGCTATGACTACAAATCACTTTGGGTAATGACCGATGGCCCCGCTGCCGAGCTTTTCCAGATTACTAAAGCTGATAGGTGAAGTCACGGAGGATTGATGAAGTCATTAGCGCTTAGCATTAATCCCGCAGACGTAAATGTTCCCGCTGACGAAAATTGCCCGAGCTCTGGTTTATAAATTTTGGCCTTTTGTTACAACTTAACGTATGTCGAAGTCGGACGTTCTCAATTTCCACCAAAACCCTGATTCAAAGGCGTTGTAGATGATTTACATAAAACACATAATTCTAAGAAGTTTGAAATAAATTACAAAATTAAAATACAAAAATTTATGAAAGCAATTGTTTACACTGATTTTGGAAACTCTGATGTTATCAAAGTTATAGAGGCGGAGAAACCCACCGTTAAGGACGATGAAGTTTTGATTAAGTCATCAGCGGTTAGTGTCAATCCCGCAGACATAAAATACCGAAAAGGACTTATGCAGCAAAGGTTGCCAGTAGAATTACCTTACACACCAGGACTTGATGTTGCAGGTACTATTGAGGCTGTTGGAATTAATGTTTTCCGACTTAACGTTGGCGACAAAGTTTTTGGCGGCAAGCACGGAAACACCTATGCTGAATATGTAACGCTAAAAGAAAAAGACACTTCTATTATACCATCAAATGTTAGCTTTTGCGAAGCAGCAGCATTAGTTGTCCCATTAGTAACTTCCTATTCGTTTCTAATAGAAAATGGAGAAGTAAAAAAAGGTCAAAGACTTTTTATTCAAGGCATAACAGGCGGTACAGGACAGGTAATGCTACAAATGGCTAAATCACTTGGATTGTATGTAATAGGCACAGCATCGCCAAGTGGAATAGCACTCGTAAAATCACTTGGTGCTGATGAAGTAATTGATTATAAAAATGAAGACTTTGCCAGCTTAGTTAAGGACATAGACTTAGTAATTGATTTGGTAGGTGGAGAAACGCAAACAAATTCCTTTAAAACTTTAAAAAAGGGTGGGAAACTTTTTAGTGGTACTATGCAGCCCTCACAAGACCTTGCTAAGGAATATGAAGTTGAAGCTAAATTTATATCATCTTCCTATTCGTATAAAAAATTGGATTATGGCAAACAATTAGTGGAAGAAGGTAAAATTAAACCGCAATCGACAACTGTAATGAAATTAGAAGCAGCAGCTGAAGCACAAGACTTAGTTTCAAAAGGTGATGTAAACGGTAAAATTGTCTTGGAAATTAATTAGTTTCATTTATGCGCTTGACAACGGAAACTGCTGAACAACTTTAAAATTATATAATGAAAAATACACAGCCTCACCGCATTAGAACTATTAGTGAATATCATCAACTCAAAGGTTTACCGAAACCCGAGCATCCGTTAGTTAGCGTTATACATTTAGATGAAACGCAACAATTAACAACTACGCAAAATATTTGGGTATTCGACTTTTATTCTATTGCCTTAAAAAGAAATTTTGATAGCAAAGTGAAATATAAATACGGTCAGCAAACGTATGATTTGATGAAGGTGTTATGTTTTTTATTGCACCCAATCAGGTTTTTTCAGTGCAAACAGACAAAAATTATAAACTTTCGGGATGGATGTTACTCATCCATCCCGATTTCTTATTACAAACATCTTTATCAAAAACGATAAAGCAATACGAGTACTTTAGTTATTCGGCAAATGAAGCATTGCATCTTTCAGACAAAGAAGAAACAATCATTACAAATATATTCAAAAGCATTCAACAGGAATATCATTCCAATATTGATAAATTCAGTCAGCCTGTAATCATTAACCAAATTGAATCATTGCTCAATTATTCTGATAGGTTTTATCATCGGCAATTTATTACCAGAAAAGTAAGCAATCATCAAATTTTAACCCGATTAGAGGAAACACTCCATGAATATTTCAATAATGACAATTTAATAGAAAAAAGATTGCCAACTGTACAAGAAATTGCACGAGCTATAAATGTGTCACCTAACTATTTAAGTAGTTTACTTAAAGTGTTGACAGGACAAAGTACACAACAACATATACACGATAAGTTAATTGAGAAAGCAAAAGAAAAATTATCAATGACCACGTTATCAATAAGTGAAATTGCTTACGAGTTGGGCTTTGAACATTCACAATCATTCAGCAAATTATTTAAGACAAAAACAAGCCTTTCGCCTATGGAATACAGACAGTCATTCAATTGACAGAAACCAAAACCGCTAACAGGCAGTTTGGCAATATGGCGGGGCGACGAATATGTGTTCAACTTTTTGTTCGCTATTCGGCTTCAGTTCCGGCCGACGAATAAAGCCAGGCTTTAGTTCTTATCATCAACTTTTGTAGCTTTATTTAGCAGTAGTTACGGGCTGGACGTCTTTCAAATGCCGCCACATTGCCAAGCCGTAACCGTTAGTACCCGATCTTCTTCAACGATTAAACCAAAAACTACCAATCACTCCACTTTCACCAACGGGAAACGCTCCGAAATACCATTCTCATTGAAGGCTTCGATGGTAAAATAGTAGGTTGCTTTGCTGTCCATCGCCTTGAACCAATAGTCGTTCTGCGTCAGTACCATGATGTTGTTGTAAAGCTTGTCGGGCGCGGTGCCGTAGTGAATCGTGTAAGCGTATGCCCCGTCCACGGGCGACCAGCGAATCCAGGCGGAGCGCTTGTCTTTTTCGGTGCGCAGCACCATGAACTGCTTCACGGCGGCAGGCTTTTGGCCCACACCTCTGCCAAAAATCCGGAACCCACTCAGGGCGAATTTTCCCTGCGGCATGTGGACGCTTTCCATTTTCAGATAGCGGGCTGAAACGGGCTTTGTCAACTCGATGTAATCGTGCGGCACGTCGGTTTGGTTGGCGGATTTATCTAACAAAGTCTCCCATTTCTTGCCGTCTTTGGAATAAGTCAAAATATACTGGTGAAACTGATCCGTCACTTTTCCAAGCGAGGTGGCGTCCTGGTCGGCGTAGTTGATTTGTACCGCGTTGACGGTCGAAACTTCCCCCAAATCCGTCTCAAACCACTCGCCTTTGTCGCCTGAATTGGCGCTCCAATACGACTTGATGTCTTCGTCCACGGCCAGATTAGGCTGATAACCGCCCAGCGCCGACGACGCCCGGACGGGTTTGTTGAAATTCAGCAGCATCCAGCCCGTGAATTCGCCGGGCTTGTTTTGGTAGGGCAAATAGTGCGGATAATCGCCGTAGGCCGTATTACACCACATCACATCGTCTTTATCGAATCCCGCAGGCCAAATACCCAGCCGCCTTTCAAAGTTATTCTTGCGGTTGATGGTGATGGTCGAGACGTGCCAGTAGTTTTTGTCATTGTCCTGATAGGTAGAGCCGTGGCCCGCGCCGCGCGCAAAGCCGCCCAGCTTCATGCTTAGTGGGTCGCTTTGGTTCTTGAAAAAACCAAGCGGCGAGTCGCCCACCGCCACACCGTCGGCGTAGCCGCTGGATTCGGTGCCGGGCGCGCCGTATTGCAGGTAATACTTGCCGTTGTGCTTCGTCATGTGCGCTCCTTCCATGAAGCCATCCAGAAAGGTATCGTCCATGTGTTCGCCGAAGCGCTGCCAGCCGTAGCGCCACGATTCCAGCAAATACATTTCCTTCCGGGTGCCGATGGGTTCCATGGTTCGTCGGTTCAGCTCGATGCCGTAGAGTGGGTAGCGGTTGCTCGAGCCGTTGTACATATAAAACCGCCCGTCGGTATCGGTGAAGAAATCGGGATCCCAGCCACCGATGCCGAAGCGCTCCACTAATGGTTTCCACTCGTTGGCGGCGGGGTTGGTACTCATCCAGATCGTGAACTCTCCGGTATTGGTCGAGCCGAAGACCAGCATGGTATCGCCCACGATGCCGACGGCCGGGGCGCAAAGCTCATCGTAGACCTTATTCCAGGGTTGCAGGAATAGCTTGGAATGAAACTTCCAGTCCGACATATTTTTGCTTTCCCAGTAGCCCCACTGATTGGTGCTGAACAGGAAAAATGTCTCTTTGTAGTTGACAATCACCGGGTCGGCGGTAGCGCGGTGGCGGCCCCATTCCGAGAAATTCGGGATCGGCGTGTAGCCGTAGTCGAGGTTGATCGGGTTGCAGTAGGTCGTTTGGGCGATGGCGGTTGGGAGCGGCGCGAGAACGAAAAACAACGTGATGGCCAGGAATTGGGATACGGACTTTTTCATAGTTGAAAGGATAAGTGCATAGTTCAAAAGTACTAATTGCAGAGACAGTACTCTATCTTTGGCATTCGAGACCAACGCTATCTCTTATGAATATTCAATATCCAAAACTTCTGCTTTCCCTCCTCTTCTGTTTTTTATTTTTATGTAAAACTGCTCACGCCCAAACCGATACCACGAGCCGCGACGGCGGCACCCTAAACCAAATCACCGTCGCCGCTTCCCGTACCGCCGAACGCGTGATGGAAACGCCCGTGACGATGGAACACATTGGCGCGTCGCAATTGCAACGCACTGCCTATACCGATTTGATCTCCGGCCTGGCCCGTTACAAAGGCATCGACGTGAGCCAGTCGAGTTGGCTGATTACCAGTTTTAGCACGCGCGGCTTCAACAGCAACAAGGCCGAGCGCGTGGTGCAACTCGCCGACTACGTGGACGTGACTTCGCCGACCGCCTCGCTCTACTACGGTAACTGGGTCGGCATTTCGGATCTGGACCTGGCCAGCGTGGACATCGTCCACGGGGCCAATTCGGCTCTTTACGGCTCCAATGCTCTGAACGGAGTACTGCTCATGCATTCCAAAGACCCCTTCACTACGCCTGGTCTGACGGCCTCGCTGCGCGGTGGCAATCGGCATCTGATTGATTTTCAGGTTCGCTACGCAAAAACCATCGGCGACAAATTGGCTTTCAAAATCAACGCCAACTATTTTTCCGCCGACGAATTCATCGCTTCCAGCGACGCGGCCATCCAGGGCGTTACCGCTGGTGGCCTGGCCGGGGCTGACCCCGCCAACAACGCCCAGGGTTCGCCGCTGGGTTGGAATGCCATCAACCGCTACGGCGACCAGGGTTCCACGGTTACCAACACCGTGCTGACCGCCCTGAACGACAATAAACCGTACCGCATTTACGCGCCAGGCTACGCCGAGCGGGACTTGCTGTGGGCCAAAGCACCGGGCGATCTGTTCACGATTTGGGGCGACAGCTACAAGGCCGGGAACATCCGCATCAACCCTTCGCTGCACTACAAAATCAACGAACGCACCAAACTGACCTACGAGTACCGCTACACGTTCAGCAATGGTATTTTTCAGAGTAGCAGTCGCTACGCCCAACGCGCCATGCAGTACGACCTCCACCGCGCCGAACTTTCCGGCGAGGACTGGTTCGTGCGGGGCTACACGGTCTATGATTACGGGGGAAAAGCCTATGACCTGAGCGGCCTCGGCAACGGCATCATGGGCAGCGTGATGGCTCCCGCCAAAGCTGGCGGCGGCAACTACCCGACTTATGGCCAAAACTACTTCGCTCTCTGGAACCAAATTTTCGGTGCGGCCCGCAAGAATGGTCTGCCCGGTAACGTCGCGCTCGACGGCGTCTATGCCGCCAATCCCGACGGCAACGCGCCGCAGCCCTACCGCCTCGGCCAGGCCGTGACGGGCGGACAGAACATCGCCGAGGCCCAGGCACTGGCGTCGCGCATCGCGCAGGACGTAATGCTGCCCGTGGGTAGCAAAGCCTTCAACGACCTGCGCCAACAGATTGTGAGCGGTGTGGGTACCATCGAAGTCAACGGTACGCGAACAGTACGCGGGGCGGCCTTCGCCAACACCGCGCGGTTCTACGACCTCAGCACTCAAAAGGAATGGCAGCTGGCTCCCGCTACGCAACTCATCACCGGGGCCAGTTTCCGCACCCACCGTCTGCGCTCGGCGGGGACGCTGCTGGCCGACGGCGAAAAGTCGCCCATTGCACCAGGCACCAACGACGTACAAATGCGCGACCAAATTGTCAACTACGAGGGGGGGGCTTACGGACAATTGCGCCAAAACCTGCTGCGCGACCGCCTGCGGCTGGCCTTCGCCGGACGGGTGGACAACTTCCGCAACTTCGGTACCCGCTTCTCGCCCCGCGCCTCGGGCGTGCTGTCTCTGGGCGAAAACCGGGAACACAATTTCCGGCTGAGCTACGCTCAGGCCTACCGGCAGCCCGCGCAACTCGACCAGTACATTTACCTGGATTTTGGCTCGCTGCTGGTCATGGGAAATATCAACGGCGGTTTTCAGGGCCTCAACGCCGTTTCGACGCTGCCCAATGGCCAGCCGAACCCGAACTTCCTGCAACCGCAAACGATCAAAGGCCTGTCGCCCGAGCAGGTCAATACCTGGGAGATTGGCTACAAAGCCCAAGTCTTCAAAGGCTTGTACCTCGACGCCAGCTACTACCGCTCGCGCTACCGCGATTTCATTGGTACCCTCCGCTTCTACGGCCGCGAAGATGGCTTGCCCGTCGAGGGAGAACCCTTTCCCACGCCCGGCGGTGACTTCACTAAGCCCGCTACCGACCGCACCCGCGGCCGCCTGATCCAGGTCTGGGCCAACGCCGATCAGGCCGTGAACACACAAGGCCTCGTGCTGGCCGCCGACTACTACACGTCGCAAAAACTGCATCTGTACAGCAACTACACCTGGTCGCACATTAACGAAGCGGACGTGCCGGGTCTGATTTTGGGTTTTAATACACCTACCCACAAAGTAAACATGGGTTTGGACGGAACGCGCAAGCAATTCACGTACAGCCTGAACTACCGCTACCAGACGGGCTATACTTTCTTTATGCCATTCGATGAAGGCTTTATCTCCGCTTATGGTACTTTGGATGCGCAGGTTGGCTACAAAATACCCGCCCTGAAAAGCCTGCTGCGGCTGGGGGCGACGAATATTACGAACGCCAACGCGGTATCGGCTTATGGTTCGGCGGCGATTGGGCGGGTGGTGTATGTGGGGTGGCTGGTGGGGATTTGAGGACTTGCTTAGTGTAACGGCAAAAAAATGTCGTTGTGAAATGTTAAAATTTGCTCTCCTGTTGGAAAAGACTAACTTTAAGGACTATTTTTATTTTGAAGTAACGACGTCATTATGAATGCTCTACAATTAACCCGAAAAGCGGACACCAACCACTGGGTGATTGAGTTGCCCGAAAATCTGCGCGGCAAAGAACTTTCTATCACTATACAGGGGAATTCTATAGCCATACACGAGAAACCCATTGTACGTCGGGTTTCCGAGGAAGAATATAATCGCCGAGTTACTGATTTAAGGTCAGTACAACTAAAAAAACCTCTGACTTACGAATCTACAGAAAATGAATGGTATGAGCAATGAACCTATTTCTTGATTCTTCCCTGATCGTGGAGCATATCAAAGGCAACCGCCCAGAAAACGATTTGCTTGAACACTTGCTGGGCTATGATTTTGATTTATTAATCAGTCCTATCGTTTTTAGTGAGGTAATGTTCAATTTCCTCACTATACATGCTGGTAAGTCAGGGTTAGCTATAAAGAAAAGTAAGGCTATCGGCTCCATTATGTCAGAGAACGACCCAATGATGATTTTGAAAAATTTCAAATTTGTCAATCCGCAATATGATTTGCAAGTTGATGCCATTCGACTCATGCGCAGCTATAATTTACTGCCGAATGACGCATTGATTCTGTCTCATTGCATAAGTTCAGATTTTAAATACGTCGCTTCCTATGATTCTGATTTTATTATTCCCTGTCAGCAGGAAGGCATCACGCTGATTAATAGCATCGAAACTTTTAAGCGTGAGTTTTCAACTGTATGAATTCTCCTCTATTTAGCGATCAAAATCAGAAGTCCAAGCGACTCAATGAATTATGGAAAACATTGAAACAGAAAAAGCATTCGATGCCGTAAAAATGATGCGGGATATCCGGGACAAAATCACGGCTGAAACCCAAAATATGAGTTTCGAGGAATTGAAGGAGTATATTCAGCAGAAGTTGGCTGATAGCAACACCAAGCTGATTGGACAAAAGTAAGGTGGTAATAGTATCGCCACCTGACCGTTGCCTAGCCGAACTAGCAGATGCCTAGTACATCGAAATTATGAAAAAACGAAAGAAAATAAAACCCCAATTATCCCTCGTTGGGCGTAGTCTTCCGAAGGAGACTGCGTCCTGAAAATAAATAGGCCGTTTGCAACGGCCGAGGCAGTATTTTTCCATTCAATCCAAACGCCATGATCTATAGCAAGGTATGCAGGCGCACGAGCGAGGAATTTGAAGGCCACTAGCAAAATTTTAACAATTTTCGCGTTCCAAGGTTTGGTTCATACACCCAACCAAACGCCACCCCGAATGACTAACAACCCTAACCCAAAAACCATCATCCTAGCTGGAGCCACCGGAGATTTGGGCGGGCGCATCGCACGAGCTTTAGTCAAGCGGGGAGCAATCGTGAAGGCATTGGCGCGGCGGGAGAGCGATTTGGACGCGATCGTGCACCTGCGGGGCGCGGGCGTGGTGGTCGAGAAGGTCGATTTTGAGAATGTCGCCGAGCTGGTTAAAGCCTTGCAGGGTGCATCCTGCGTCGTTTCGGCTTTGTCGGGACTCAGGAAAACGATGATCGACGTGCAGACCAACCTACTCACGGCGGCGGTCGAAGCGGGCGTACCTCGCTTCATTCCTTCCGACTTCTCCCTCGATTTTACCAAGACGTCTGAGGGTACCAACCGCAACCTGGACTTGCGACGGGAGTTTCGGGCGCGACTGGACGCGGCTCCCATTGCTGCCACATCCATCCTCAACGGCATGTTCGCCGACCTGCTGACGGGCGAGGCACCGCTCATTCTTTTTCCGCTCAACCGCATCGTGTACTGGGGCGAAGCCGACCAGCCGCTCGACTTTACAACCATCGCCGATACCGCCGAATACACGGCGGCGGCCGCCCTCGACGACGACACGCCGCGTGACCTGCGCATCGCCGGGGATACGCTCACGGCCCGAGGATTGCGAGAAGCGGCCAGCCAGGCCACCGGAAAAGACTTCAAACTGTTCCGCGTCGGCGGGTTGGGGACGCTCGATTTTATGATTAAAGCCACCCGCACGCTCATGCCCGCCGAAGACGAGGTGTTTCCGCCCTGGCAGGGGATGCAGTACCTGCGCAATATGCTCAGCGGTCGCGGTAAACTGGATCCACTCGACACGCATCGCTATCCCGAAATTCGGTTTACGACCGTGCGGGAGGTTGTGGAAGCGAGAAAGTAAATTTGATAAATCCTCACTCGTCATTTCAAAGCAACTATGGCCCTTCTCGCAAAAATTCTCATCGCTTCCGTGTCCCTCGAACATCTCTACATCCTTTACATGGAGATGTTCGCCTGGGAAACCCTCGGAAAAAAGACTTTCAAGGGCGCATTACCCAACGATTTGTTCAAGCCAACCAAAAACATGGCGGCGAATCAAGGGCTGTACAATGGGTTTCTGGCGGCGGGTTTGATTTGGACATTTTTCATCGACGATGAAGCTTGGCGGACGAACGTCGCCATTTTCTTCCTGGGCTGCGTCGTCGTGGCGGGCGCGTTTGGGGCTTTGACAGCCAGTTGGAAAATATTCTTCGTCCAGGCTTTACCTGCCTTGATTGCGCTGGTCGTTGTGCTGTTGGCGGGATAGTTCGTTTTCAACGGCGCTTTGGTCAAATCGTTGCCCGCACGCCCTACAATACCTCGGCTTCTTCCACCCGCGCGTCGAAAATGCCCGTGAGTACCTGACCGTTTCGCTTGACTTGCAGGAAAATCCGATACTGCCAGGCTTTTGGAGATGCGTAAGGAAAGGCGATGCTGCTACCGTAAATTTATATGACCCCTTGCCTCGTACTTAACCAGGCGGCCACGATTTGGCTTATTGGTTTTCTCAATCCTAATCCGCTCACTCACCTCGCTTCGATTTCTGACTAAACAATTACTTTTGCGATAACACCACACTATCTCTCCCGCATTGCCCCAGAATCTGCTATGGCCAGAACCATCAGCCAGTCACTATCCACACTTTTCTTAGTCGGAATTTTATACGTGGGTAGTTTTTTCTGTTTAAAGGCCCAACCAAGCCTGCTTCCTGACGGCCACGCCCTCCGGCGGCAGCGGCGGTGACTACTCCTACCTCTGGTCGCCGGGCGGACTCACGGGCAATCCGGTAAACGTCTGCCCCACAGCCACGACGACTACTCCTACCTCTGGTCGCCGGGCGGACTCACGGACAATCCGATAAACGTCTGCCCCACAGCCACGACGACCTACGAAGTGACCCTGACTGACGGCAACGGCTGCAAGGCCAAGGATCAGGTGGTGGTCAACGTAAAGGACATGCGCTGCGGGCCGGGCAACCAAAGCGTGTCGATCTGCTACTACGGCGTGACGCAGTGCGTCTCCGAAAAAATTGCCGCCCGTTACCTCAAACTGGGCGCAACCCTGGGCGGTTGCGGCAGCAGCGCGGCGCGTATCGGCGTGGCCGAGTCGGCGGAACTGTCTCCGGGCGGCGTACCGCTGCAACTCACGCTGAAATCCTACCCCAACCCGGCCATCGACGCCGTGACGGTGGAGGTACTCGCACCCACGGCCGGAGCCGCTACCTTCGAGGTGCTGGATATGGCGGGCCGCGCGCGGCAGTCGCGCACGGAGCAGTTTGTCGAAGGGCTGAACGAGGTGCCATTCCGGCTGGGTAGTTTGCCCACGGGGCTGTACCTGATTCGCGCCGTGGATGCGCTCAATCGGCAGAGTGTGGTGAAGGTGAGTAAGGAATAAAAGCAAAACAAAAGGTCTTTCAACCATATCCCGCTTCGGAGGAATGTTTCCTTTGGAGCGGGATTTTTTTTTGACAAAACCCAGTCAGGCGACTCAGAAGATGAGGCTTCGTTGCCGGACGTTGTCCTGGCTAATGACGGTAAAGTATCCTTCGAAGCGATACCCTCCCTCCAACAGTTTTATCAGGATCGTGGCCGAATTAGTAAGCGAGAAACTAGCCAGGCGAAAATAAACGACACCGGGCGGTTGAAAGCCGTATCTGAACACTAACTCGCCGAAATCACTATCGAAGGTTAGGATAATCCGATCCTGCGCCAATGCCTCGCTGATCACATCGACATCCTCGACACTCGGATTTTCGATCCCGATGTGCTTAATATCGAGGCCTTCGGCGACCAATACACGGAAAGCAGGAAAGGGAAAGTTCTCATCGGCCAGCCACTTCATGAAGCTTGCTGGAACGGCGTAGCAGGGTGATACAGCAAGCCATCCTTCGCCATTTCCAACAGATAGGCGAACACGGCCTGCAACGACTCCTGGCTTAAGCGGGGATAGCTTTCCAGGATCATCTGCTCGGACCAGCCATCGGCCAAGCGCCCTAAAATGAATTCAACTGAAAGACGGGTTCCCTTCACTACGGGCTTACCGCCAACAATTTTAGGATCTGCGTGAATGTGTTCTTGCCAGTTCATATAGGGTACTTTTTCACAAAGATAAAATTTTCTCTGTACTTCAAATGGAACCTTAGCCAGATTCGTTGTCCTCATGGTCTGCTTTTTGTAACAGGAGCCAAGCAAAAACGATTTCTCAATCAATATTTGCTTTGCCGTGTCCACAAAAACCGCGCTCAACTTCCTCCTTTGTTTACTCCTGCCCCTTTCCGCTGCCCAGGCGCAATTCTGGGTGGACTTCGAATCGGGCCTCGTTTTGGGGACGCCCTACAACAAAATCAGCATCCCCAACGCGGGTGGGACGCAATTTGATTTAGGCAAAAACAACTTTGCGGTCCAGCCGCTCGTCTTTGCCCGGGCCAGAATCGGCGTCACCTTCAACGATCGCCACACGATTACGGCGCTTTATGCCCCGCTGACGGCTACTTACGAAGGGCAGTTCGATCAACCGGTGAATTTCAATGGCCTTACATTTGCGCCAAATAAGGCTATTACCGCTAAATACCAGTTCAACTCCTACCGCCTGACGTACCGCTATGCCATCATACGCAGCAAACGTTTCCGGCTGGGTGTGGGCCTAACGGCCAAAATCCGCGATGCCGATGTGCGGCTTATTTCTGATCAACAGGACACCCATTTCAGTAACGTGGGTTTCGTACCCTTGCTGAATATTTTCTCCGTGTATCGTCTGAGTGATCGCTGGCGGCTGATGCTGGAAGCCGATGCTTTGGCCGGGGCCGGGCCAGGACGCGCCGAGGACGTATTCCTCGGTTTGGGTTACGATTTTGGCCCGAGGTTTGGCTTGCGGGCGGGCTACCGGGTGGTGGAAGGCGGGGCCGATGTGGAGTCGGTCTATAATTTTACCTGGATCAATTACGGTTCGATTGGCGCAAGGTTAAATTTCTAGCACTTCTATCTAGTATTTCAGGCCAACCCCTTCCTTTCTCTTATCAGGTATCAAAAATAACTATCCCGAACAATGAAAAAGAAAAATTTGCTGATTCTGCTGTTAGCCCTGTTGGCTGGAACTTCGGTCTACGCCCAAAAGTCAGGAAAGATGATTCGCACCCTAATCGTGGACGGTCAAAACAACCACGACCAATGGCCCAAGCTGACCTACATGATGAAGCAGGATCTGGAAGGAACCGGAAAGTTCGCGGTGGATGTGCAGCGGAGCAAGTACACCTGGAAGGGCGACGAATTTATCAAAGACTACACAATTGCGGGCGTAAGGGAAACCGAGTCGCTGGAAAAGTCGAAGACTGATCCCGACTTTCATCCCGACTTCTCGAAGTACGACCTAGTGGTCTGCAATTTTGGCTGGAATGCTGCGCCCTGGCCCGATGCAACCAAGGCCGATTTTGAGAAATTCATGAAAAATGGTGGCGGACTGGTCGTCATTCACGCCGCTAATAACTCTTTCCCCGAATGGCCCGCCTACAATCAGATGATTGGCCTGGGGGGCTGGGGCGACAGAACAGAGAAGGACGGCCCGTACGTCTATTACGACGAAAGTGGCAAGTTGGTCCGGGATACCTCGCCGGGTAAGGCCGGGGCGCACGGGGCGCAGTCGGAATTTTTGATTACGATTCGCGACCCTAATCATCCGATTACCAAAGGAATGCCGCGTACCTGGCTGCACACCAAGGACGAGCTGTACAACAGTCTGCGCGGCCCCGCCGAAAACATGGAAGTGCTGGCTACCGCCTTCTCGCCCAAAGACAACAAAGGCACCGATCGCAACGAACCCATGCTGATGACGATTCGCTACGGCAAGGGACGGGTGTTTCACATGGCGATGGGCCACGTGGATTATTCGGTGCAGGATGTTGGGTTCATTACTAGCCTGCAAAGAGGGTCGCAGTGGGCGGCGACGGGGAAAGTGGACATCCCGATCCCCGAGGATTTTCCCACGGCGGCGGCTACGAGTAGCCAGCCGTTTACCAAATGATAGAATTCACGTAGATAATGTAGGCGGTGGAAGACACATTCGACAATCTCCGTATTTAACTGTATCTTTGATTTCTATGGCCGCGCTAGCGGCCTTTCGGCCGCGCTAGCGGCCTTTCGGCCGCGCTAGCGGCCCTGTTCAAACATTTACATGATTTTAGGGATTTTGAATAAAGTGTAAACAACCTCAACCAGGATGATGGCTCTTCGACTAATGCTTGCCGATGATGACGAAGACGATTGCTTCTTTTTTAAAGAAGCGCTGGAAGAACTTTCGATAGCCACGCACCTGACGACCGTGCACGATGGGGAGCAACTCCTGCAATGGCTGACCACCAACACCGGGCCATTGCCCGATGCCCTATTCCTCGATCTGAATATGCCCCGCAAAGGTGGCTATGACTGTCTGGTAGAAATAAAAGCCGACCAGTGGCTCCGGCACATCCCCGTCATCATCTTTTCGACCTCCCTTGAGAAAGAGGTGGCCGACCGGCTTTACCAAATAGGAGCATTCGCCAGCTTCCGCAAACCCACTGATTTTTCGCAACTCAGGAAGCTCATTCAGCAGACACTTTCGTCACTAACGCCTGGGGACGGTTCCTATTCGGTAACAGAAGAGGTTGTACGCAATGGTGATGTACCGCAAATTTTACCATGAAAACAGACGAAAAAATTCTATCCGACAACCTGTTTCCGGTGGTAGGGATTGGCGCGTCAGCGGGCGGGCTGGAAGCCTTTCGGAAATTGCTCCAGGCCATTCCCGAAAAATCAGGCATGGCGTATGTACTGGTGCAGCACCTAGCTCCCACCCACGAAAGCCTGTTGCCCGAACTGCTGCAAAAAGCTACGGCTATTCCGGTGCTGCAAATAGAGGACGACGTCAAAATAGAGCCCGACCATATTTACGTCTTACCCAGTAATAAAATGCTGGTGGCCAACGATGGC
>JBBSUC010000083.1:0-18784 GCA_038235275.1 Cytophagales bacterium
GAGACTGGGTGTGTTTTGAAGCAGTTGGAAAAAAGAGGTAGTTTTACCTTGGCAAGGATCGGTAGTCATGATTTTGTAGTGTGGTAACCACAAAGGTATGACTTACTGATCCTTGTCTATTTTTATAAGAAAGCCCTGTATCTCATCAAGAATATAAGTAATCGGAATGCGTTCATAGTAGTTTATCTTTCCATTCCACTGATTGGGAGGCGATGCTAAATCATACCATCCCCATTCGCCCGAGCCATAATATAAAACTTTTTCAACCAATGGTCTATAATTGAGTCGCTCATTTATTTCTCTCGCAGTTGGTAATCCCGCGTTGACCGAAAAGCCTGCCCCCAACAGAAATCCTATATTCATATATTTTTTATTTAATTATTTTTTATTTAATATTTTTCTCCTGTTTGAATTCAAAAAAGTACGTCGCCCAACTCCAAAAATCGGGAGCCTCTCGTTGCAACTGCATAAAAAATTCGTGACTACCCCAAAGAATGATGAGGTAGTTGGGTCTGCGAAAGATAAGTTCGCGCTCGTAGTTCAACTGACCAATCATCCACGAGTCGACAGTTTGGCCGTCTTTTACTGTCAAGCGACTGTGCTCTAGTCCAAAAACATTTACGCAGTAGGTGATAGGTGGCGAATTGAGGACTTTGGCTGGCAGTAGCTTTAATAGTGAGTGACGGAGCGAAAATACGTCATGCGGCGTAAGGTCAATATCGTGAAAGAGATATTCTGGCAGGTTAGCTTTGAGTTGTTTTTTGACCTTTCGCTTCAAGCCATCGTCGCTTGCGCTCATTAGCGTAATATTCGGTGAGGTACGGTGTTGAAGCGCAAAAGTTGCCTCCGCCATTAACTTGGCATTGCGCTTGCTGTTCTGCTCGAAGTCAGATTCGGTCGTGGTCGACTTCAAGGTATATTTTAGAGAGTCGTTGGATTTAGGCATTTTAGCGGAATCTTGTTCCTGAAATTTCTGGCGTCACGGCAGACAGGCGGGACGCCCGTACCACACATTATACGCAAGGTACTCATGCCGTTACACTAATGAAAGTACCGCCCCCCCTTTTAAAGTCCTATCTCAAAAAGCGCCACATGCCCGCTTCGGTAATGTTCGGGCAGCCCTTCCGTATTTTTCATATTAAACATCCCCAGGAAATCGAAGCCTGATTTGGTGTAATGCGCAATCAGCGGGAGGTTTTCGCCAATCGTATCCAGCCGCACGTAATCCTTGCTCAAATCTCGGGCGTATAATTTAGCCCATTCCACAATTTTAGCAACGAAATTCTGGCCCCGAAAATCAGGATTGGTAGCGATTCGGTGGATGTAGATGGCGGCATCGGCGTTGCGCTCCTGCCAGATTTGCTCGTCCGCGAAGGTGATGGCCCAGACGCAGGCAATCGCTCCGTCAACCGGCATTTTCCACTGACGATTTTCGGCAATTTCGGTTTCCACCAGTTGTTTTTCAAAGGTGGGCCACACGACGGTCGCTTTGACTTTCGTTTGGTGGGCCGACGCAGCAGCGTAGAGCCGGAAGATTTCGGGAAGATCGGCTTGGGTGCTGTTCTCGATTTTCATAAAAGGTCAATTGGTTTATACAAGGCAAATGACGCTACTCAATCGAAACAACACAATCAAGATTTTACGCACTTCACTTTTTTCCCACCTGCCAGACTGAGCGTAGCCGAAGTTCGCTTACCGCTGAATCAGCGCCTCGCGATCCGGACCGGTGGAAACGAAAGTAATCGGCAGTTCCAGTTCTTTTTCCAGAAAATCGACGTAGGCCGTCAGCGCGGCGGGCATGTCGTCGAAGGCGGTGATGCCGTCTAGTGACTGCTCCCAGCCCTCGAAATCCTGGTACACGGGTTGTACTTTCTCGGTGCAGAGGTCGTAGGGTAAGTGGTCGGTGGTGGTACCGTCGGCGTGGCGATAGTGGGTACAAACTCGAATGGTGTCGAAGATGTTAAGGACATCCACCTTCATCATCACGAGCTGGGTCACGCCGTTAAGCATGATGGCATATTTCAGGGCGGGCAGATCCAGCCAGCCGCAGCGGCGCGGACGGCCGGTGGTGGAGCCGAACTCGTTGCCTTCTTTCCGCATTTTTTCGCCCGTTGCTTCCAGGAGTTCGGTCGGGAACGGCCCGCTACCGACGCGGGTGCAGTAAGCTTTGAAAATACCGAACACCTCGCCGATGGCGTGGGGTGACACCCCCAAACCTGTGCAGGCCCCGGCGGTCATGGTGCTGGAACTGGTCACGAAGGGATAAGAGCCAAAGTCGATGTCCAGCAAAGAACCCTGTGCGCCTTCGGCCAGCACGGATTTTTCGTCGGCCAGCGACTCGTTGATGAGGTACTCGCTGTCCACCAGTTGGAATTCTTGCATGAATGCCACGGCATCGAAGAACTTTTCCTCGGCGGGAGCTAGTTGTTCTTGGTAATCAAACTTATAAAAATCAAGAATCGCTTTGTGCGCGTCCACCAGTTTTTGGTATTTCTGCCTGAAATCACTCGCCACTGTATCGCCCACGCGCAAACCGAGACGCGCGACTTTGTCCTGATAAGTCGGGCCGATGCCACGCAGGGTGGAGCCGATCTTGTCGTCGCCCTTGGACTTTTCGTAAGCGGCATCCAACAGACTGTGCGTGGGAAGGATAAGGGAGGCTTTCTTGGAAATAAAGAGATTGGCCTTCAAGTCCAGGTTGTATTTCTGCAAGCCTTCGATCTCGCGGCGAAACACGATGGGGTCGAGAACCACGCCGTTGCCAATGACATTTTGAATATCGGAACGGAAAATCCCGGAGGGAATCTGGTGCAGTACGTGCTTGATACCGTCGAACTCGAGGGTATGCCCCGCGTTGGGGCCACCCTGAAAACGGGCCACCACCTTGTATTTCGGCGCCAGTACGTCCACGATTTTGCCCTTGCCTTCGTCGCCCCATTGGAGGCCAAGTAATACGTCAACTTTCATCGATAAGATAGATATCGGACGTTGGACATTGGACACTGGACGTTGGACTCAAATCCAAAATCCAAAATCCAGCGTCCAATGTCCATTTAAAAACAAAAAAAATGCCCGCTCCGAGCATGTTTGCTGATCGGAGCGGGCGTAATAAATTAAATCAATTATTGGTACCCGGCCCGAAGATTTCTTCTTCGGAAAGGTTTTCGCGATTTTCACAGTTCGAGCGGGTACAGCCACCGTAAAAGATCAGTGAATGGTGGTCGACTTTAAAGTGCAGCATCTCTCCCACCATGTTCTGAATCGACTGAATGCGGGGATCGCAGAATTCCATCACCTTGTGGCAATCGGTACAAATCAGGTGATCGTGCTGTTTAAAGCCGTACGATTTTTCGTACTGCGCCAGGTTTTTGCCAAACTGGTGCCGGGTCACCAGGTCGCAGTCAACCAGCACGTCCAGTGTATTGTACACCGTGGCGCGGCTGACGCGGTACTTCTTGTTTTTCATGCTGATGTACAGCTCATCCACGTCGAAGTGATCGCTGCGGGTGTAGATTTCCTCCAGTATCGCAAAACGCTCGGGTGTTTTGCGAAGTCCCTTATTTTCCAGATAAGCCGTCAGGATTTTCCGCGCGGCTTCCAAATTGTCCTTAGCGTTGTTTGGCATAATCAGGTGCAAATATCGGTTTTTTTGGGCGCAAATCACAACGTCCGATTCACGAAACCGCGCTTAGATTGGTATCGAAACGCAGGACTTTGAAAACCCCGTCCACGCGTTCGAGTTTATTAATAAGCATATCGAGATGGCTGGTGTCGTGAACGTACAGTTTGATGTCGCCCTCGAAAACACCGTCTTCGGTGTCGATGGTCAGGCCGCGCATATTGATGTGCAGGTCGCTGGAAATGATGCTGGTCACGTCATTGATGAGGCCCACGCGGTCGGTACCCGTAATGCGCAGCCCGGCCAGGAATGCTTCCTGTTTCTGCGACTTCCACTTGGCTTTCAGGATGCGGTTGCCGTGCTTCGACATCAGTTCGGCGGCGTTGGGACAAGTAGTACGGTGGATTTTGATTCCTTCATTTATAGTCACAAAGCCAAACACGTCGTCGCCCGAAATCGGATTGCAGCAGGGCGACAGCTTGTAGTCTATTTTATCCATGTCTTCGCCGATGAGCAGCGTATCGCTGTCGGTGCGCTCGCCGTGAATACTTTTCAGCACTTTGACTACCGCCTTGCCATCGGGTGTTTCCTCACCGTTGACTTTCTCCTTGCGCTCCTTATTCTCTTTGCTCTCCTTATATTTCCTGAACTTTTTGAGTTCATCTATTTGGATATAACCCTTACCAATGCGGTAGAAGAAGTCGGCGGGTGTTTTGCTTTCGAAGAAGGCCCGCAGTTGATTAAAAGTTTCGGCCGACACTTCCAATCCCAACGTTTTGAGCCTTTTTTCCACCATCTTCTTACCGTCGGATTCGTAGCGGCGGCTTTCTTCCTTCAAAAAGTCCTTGATCCGCGCCCGCGCTTTTGACGTGACCACGATGCGTAGCCAGTCCTCTTTGGGCTTCTGCTTGCTGGAGGTGATGATTTCGACCTGATCGCCGTTTTTCAGCACGTAGCTGATTGGCGCCAGCGTGCCGCCGACCTTGGCCGCCATGCAGTGCGCTCCTACCTCGGAGTGGATGTCAAAAGCAAAATCCAGGGCCGTGGCCCCCTGTTGCAATACTTTGAGTTCACCCTTGGGCGTGAAAGCGAAAACCTCCTCCGTGAAAAGATTGCTGCGGAATTCATCCAGAAACTCAATGGCGGCGGTGCGGTCGCCGGTGCCGTCTTCCAGGGTTTCGCGCACACGGTTGATCCAGTCCTCGATATTGCCGCGCACCTTGGTGTCGTTACCCTTGTACTTCCAGTGCGCCGCGTAGCCCTTTTCGGCGATTTCGTCCATGCGCTTGGTGCGGATTTGCACCTCCACCCACTGCCCGGTTTTAGACATCACCGTGGAGTGCAGCGACTGGTAACCGTTGGCGCGGGGCGTACTCAGGAAGTCTTTCAGGCGGTCGGGATTGGGCTTGTAATGGTCTGTGACGATGGAATACGCCTGCCAGCACAGCGCCTTTTCGCGATCGAATTCCGCCGGAGCGTCGATCAGGATGCGAATGGCGAAGAGGTCGTAAATCTCCTCGAAGGGTTTGTTTTGCGTGCGCATTTTGTTCCAAATCGAATAAATCGACTTGGGGCGGCCTTTGATGATGTATTTCAAGCCCGCCGCCTGCAAATCTTCCTCGATGGGATCGGTGAAGCGGGAAATGAAACGGTCGCGGGCGGTTTTGGTCTCACGCAGTTTGCGCGAAACGGCGCGGTAGGCTTCCGGCTCGGCATATTTCAGGTACAAATCCTCCAACTCCGACTTAATGGAATACAGTCCCAGACGGTGCGCCAGCGGGGCGTAGATGAAAATCGTCTCGGAGGCAATTTTCAACTGCTTGTCGCGCGGCATACTGTCGAGCGTCCGCATATTGTGCAGGCGGTCGGTCAGTTTGACCAGGATCACGCGCACGTCGTCGGAAAGCGTCAGCAGCATCTTGCGGAAATTCTCCGCCTGCTGCGAGGAACCATACTCAAACTTGCCCGAAATCTTGGTCAACCCGTCGATAATTTTGGCGACTTTCTTGCCAAAAAGACGGCTGATGTCGCCGATAGTCATCTCGGTGTCCTCCACCACGTCGTGCAGCAGAGCCGCCACGATGGCCGTGGTCCCCAGCCCGATTTCCTCCACCACGATCTGCGCCACGGCCAGCGGATGGTAGATGTACGGCTCGCCCGAGCGGCGGCGCATATCTTTGTGCGCCTCCATTGAGGTGCTGAACGCCTTTTTAATAAGCTTGGCGTCGTTGTCTTTAAGAAAAGGCTTGGCGGTTTTGAGCAGTTTCCGATATTTTTTCAGGATATCTTTGCGTTCCTGCTCTAAGTCAATGGTATTAGTTTCCACAGTATTGATGTCATTTCCAGTAAGGCTACACCAAATTAGGCGATAAAGCTTTCAATTTCAACTCCGTTGAGATGAGTTCATTTTTTAAACTTTAAATTTTAAAAAATGAACTGGCTGTATATTAACACCTTGAAGTTAGTAATACTGAATTTTTCTTTAAGAAATCATTAAATTCTTTTTAAGAATAAATAAAAATCCACCTCGTCTGATTACCTTTGCAGTCCGAAAATCAGGCAGATGCCTGAAAAAGAGCCAAAAAATGCGGGCGTGGCGAAATTGGTAGACGTGCTAGACTTAGGATCTAGTGCCGCAAGGCGTGGGGGTTCGAGTCCCTCCGCCCGTACAATCGAAAAAAGCCCCGAAAAAGGGGCTTTTTTTGTTGATTCGTTGAACTGTTTAATCGTGTAATTGTATTTATTCGCTATTAACGATTTAAATAAATAAACGCACGACAGTTCAACATCAATTAAACGCCGGGCGGGCGATCCCGTTAAACGATTACACGGTTCAACAAACATCACCACCGTTTCCCACAAAGACAAACGCTACAAAAACATGGATGTTCAGTTAGAAAAGAGTTCCCCTACCCTGGCTTCGCTGACGGTGAAGTTCACGAAGGATGATTATCAGGAAAAAGTCGATAAGTCCATCAAGGACTACGCCAAAAAGGCCAGTCTGAAAGGCTTCCGGCCCGGTAAGGTGCCGCCGCACGTCATTACGCGGATGTACGGCAAGAGCATTAAGGTGGACGAAATCAACCACCTGCTGAGCCACGCCGTGACGGATTATATCCGCGACAACAAGCTGCCAATCGTCGGTGACCCGCTGCCTAACCGTCAGGAAGACGAAAGCATAGACTGGGACACCCAGACCGACTTTGAGTTTGTCTTTGATCTGGGTATGGCCACCGATTTTGAGGTGGACCTGTCGGAAGTGGCCGCCGTGCCGCATTATAACATTACCGTGGATGATAAGGAAGTCGAGGAGTCGATCAGCAAGCTACGCGACCGCTTTTCTGACCCGATCAATCCCGAGACTTCCGAGTTGGGCGACACGCTTTTCGGCGAGTTGAAGCAGGAGTCGTCGGAGTTCACGACTAATACTGCCATCCCCACCAAGCGCGTTGTGGAGGGTCAGCAAACTAAATTTCTGGGCGTAAAGAAGGACGACGAAATCGTGTTCGATATTCAGAATACTTTCGAGGACGAGGCGGCCATTGCCCACGTCACGGGTAAGAAGAAAGATAACGTGGGTAACCTCACGGGCGATTTCACTTTCATCGTGAACGACATTACCCGCACGGCTCCCGCCGAGTTGACCCAGGAGTTTTTCGATAAAGTGCTGGGACCCGGTACGGTGGAGAACGAAGAGGACTTCCGCGCCGAAGTAGCCAAGATTATCGAGGAAAATTACGCCCGCGAGACCGAGACTTTGCTGAGCCGCGATTTGGAGAAAGCCCTGCTGGAAGAAATTAAGATCGACCTGCCCGCCGATTTCCTGAAAGACTGGCTGGTACGCAGTAACGAGGGCAAGTTCACGCGCGAGCAAATCGAGGAGCAGTTTAACGATTTTGAGAAATCGATGAAACTGAGCCTAATCAAAAACCGCATCGCCGAACAAACCGATCTCAAAGTCGAGTACCCCGAATTGCTGGCCTATACCAAGGATATGATGCGCGGGCAGTTCGGCATGTACGGAGCCGACGATAGTATGGATGAAGTGATCGAGCGCGTGGCTACTGGCTACCTCGCCGACCGTGAGAAAGACAATTACACGACCATTTTCAATCAGGTGTTCGATCTGAAAGTGCTGGATGCTGTTCGTAACGAGGTCGCTACCGAAGAACGCACGATTGATGTGGAGGAGTTTGAGAAAATGATCAAAGCCACGAACGATAGCGATGCCGCATTGGAAGAAAGCGTCGAGCAAGAGGCCTGATGTATTCTTTTTCATAAAAGCGCCTCCCCGCAAATTTGCGGGGAGGCGCTTTTGTTTTTAGACCAATATAAGCTCCGTAAAAAAGGCAAAGCTGAATTCAGAAGCAAAAAGCCGACGGCTGAAAGCCAACAGCCGATTGCCACGGCCCTTACTTCTTAGCCGTCGAATCCTTTTTGGCGGCATTGGGATTATTGTCCGTATACTCTTTGTTTAGCCCGTCGATCATTTTCTGCGTGACATTGAGCGTAGAGTCTGCGAAAAGGATACCGCCGCCCTTAGAGTAGCCGAGGACGAACTCGTAAACGTTGTCCTTATTGTATTTCTCAATGTACTGGTGAATCTTGTCGTAGAGTTCGGCGTTTTTGTCGGCTTCTTCCTGGGCCAAAGTCTGGGCCGAGCGGTCGCGGTAGGCGATCAGATCCTGCTGCTTTTTGCCAAGTTGCGCTTCGGTGGAGCGGGCCTGGTCAAGTGTCATGCTTTGGGCTTTTTGCTGAAAAAACTTGATTTCGTTTTCCAAAGAACGGCCCCGGTTCGCGAGGTCATTTTCCAGTTGAAAACGCTTGTTTTCCAGTTCTTTCCGGGTATCGTCGAAGAAATGGTAATTGGTCAAAAGCGAATCTACCTGCACGTACACGATGCGGCGACCGCCAACGTCCGTCGAGTCCGAACCGATCAGGGATGTGGTTTTATTGCCGGAAAAATGCAGGAAAAATAGGACGATGACCGCAACGGTCAAAATGGCATTCCAGATTAGAGAGGTATTGTTGTTCACGGGTTTGAATTATGAGATATGAATTATGAGCGGACGCCGTGCGGATTGCTTTTGCCAGCCCTCACTCAAACAGGGCGCAAAGATAGGGATTTGTGCATCAAGCCCTAAACGATGGCAGGAAATTTGGTGGGGCGGCTAGGTTCTGGTCACGATGGTTTCCTTGACGAACAACTGCCGCACGTAGTAACCCGCCAGACCGCAGAAGCCTGCCACCAGACCGCTCAGCAGTGTGACCGAGAACATCAGGGCGGCGCCGCTGGGGAGCGAGAAAAGCTCGGCGATGCGGTTGGACATGCTGCCCTGCGTGCTATTGTGAACAAACGTGGCGTAGGCCAGCCACACCGTGGAAACCGCCGCCAGGCTCACTCCGTAGGCTACCCCCGCGTGTTTTGAACGCCATAAACACACCAAAAAAGGCACCACGGCGATGACCCACCACGGCAGAATGAATTGTAAAAGGCCCGTAGCGACCAGGATAATAAAGTAATTCCCTAAAACGCGCATAATTTATTTCTTTTTGAAGGTCCAGGTAGATTGCAGGCGGGAATTTTTCTCTTCCGGTGATTTCATGAAAAGTAGTTCGTTCAACTCGCCCTTCTCCCATTTGGCCAACATATTCATATATAGCGGACTAGCCGGGTTGCCGGATTGTCCACCGGGATACAGACCGTAGGCCTTGGGTTCCGGCCCGAGTTCAACCACCATGCGCCAGGAGGGGCCGTGGTGATGCGTGGAGGCGTTGACCACGCTGCCACCGCCGCCGTTGCGGATGGGCTTTGAATTAAAAGGTTTCAAAGCCCGGCTGAGGTGGACAATTTCGGTGTCCTTGACATCGGCCCACCGCCAGGTCGGACTCATTGGCCCGTGCCGGGCGGTTAGGGAATCGAGGGCGGCCTTGAAGCTTTGTTGCACGATGTCCGAGATCGTTTCCTTGGCGGGCGTCTTGACGTTGTCGAACCAGCGGGCGTCGGGCTGTTTCAGGATCAGGTATTCGGTGCGGTCGCGCGTCGGGTAGCGGAAGGCCAGCGAATCGGAGTGAAACTCATCTTTCCAAATGGCCGAGCCCAAGGTGACGACCCACTCCTCAAAAATGGAAGGCGCAATGGCTTCGGCACTGTTGACCATGTTCCAGTCGGCCAGGGTTTGATAGGCCACTTTCTGGAACGGTCCCAGGGGAATGGTTCGCAAATATTCCAGCAGCGTGGGCAAAATCGTGCGGGCCAGCACGCTGAAATTGTCGTTTTGCAATACCCGAAAACTGTCCGCCGTAGCCTGGGTCATTTGCTCCAGCCGTTCGTTGATACGAATTGCCCGCTCCGGCGGCGCAAACCGCCAGTTGATATAGTAAGGATAACTCGGGTCGGTGGACGACTGGTTAGCCGAACTCACATAGCCGCGCGGCGGATTTTTGACCGTTGGGTTCTGCGCCATCGGAATCCAGCCGCGCCAGTCGTCAGCGGGATTGCTGCCGTCGAGCAGAAATTTGCCCTGCTCTTTCCGCTTCAAAGGAAACTTGCCGTTGACCGTAATGGCGATGTTCTTGCTGTTGTCAGCAAAGACAAAATTCTGCGCCGGGCCCACGTAATACGTGAGTGCTTTCCGGTAGTCATCGTAGTTGCGGGCGATATTGAGTTCGTAAAAAGTACGGAAACCGTTGCCCGGCTCGTGGCCGATCCACTTCGCGGCCAGGGTTGGCCCCGTGTAGCCTTTCTCGCCTTCGTAGTTTATGATCGGTCCGTGGTGGGTGTAGATTACGTTCTCGCGTATTGAGTCACTACTCCCTTTCACCGCGATCATTTCCAGCCGCTTGCGGGTTTTGCGCCAGGCGTTATTGTACCAGTATTCGGCGTGCGTCGAGTCGCGGAATTTTATTTTGTACAAATCCAAAACGTCCGCGTCCACGTTGGTGACGCCCCAGGCCACGTTTTGGTTAAAGCCGATGACTACCCCCGGAATTCCCGGCAGCGACACGCCGTACACGTTCATATCAGGCGTGTGCAATTGCACCTGGTACCATATAGAAGGTAGCGTCAGTTCCAGGTGCGGGTCATTGGACAAAATCGGGTAGCCTGTAGCCGACTTGGCTCCACTGATTGCCCAGTTATTACTACCCAAGCCCTCCACATTGGGTTCGGACAAAGGAATAGCGGGCATCATTTCATTTTCAGTGTCTGTCGAGTCCGACGTTGTCTTTTTGGTCGAGGTGCCCGGAATCGGCAATGGGGTGAAGTTCCAGGGCGTTCCGGCGGGGATGACGGGGCTTTCCTTTAACAGTGGGTAGTCAGGAAACAGATCGTTGACCGTTCCCTGACCCAGCGATTTCAGCAAGTTCGTCATCGCCAGATCGTCGGCCCGGCCCGCCAGGGTCAGCGTCATTTGTTCCAGCATGTACATGCACTTGATCGGTGTCCAATGCTCGGGTTCGTAGCCCAGCAGCTTGTACTCGATCGGCACGTTTTTGGCCGATAGCTGGTCAATGTAAGCATTAATCCCGGCGGTGTAGCCCAGCAGTGCTTCCCGCGAAATGGGGTCGCTCATCGTAGTTTTCAGGTTCACCTCCGCCCCGTAGCCCATGCCCATCCGGCGGGCGCGGCGGTCCATTTCCACGGTGCGCGAACCCAGCACTTCCGACAGTCGTCCGGCGGCGGCACGGGTTTGCAGGTCCATTTGCCACAAGCGATCTTTGGCCGTGACGTAGCCCTGGGTGTAATAGAGGTCGTAGTTATTTTGGGCAAAAATGTGCGGTACGCCCACGTCGTCGAAGCGAATCGTCACGCCCTCGCGCAGACTGTCGAGTTCGAGCTCGCGATCTCCAAAGTGTTCCGAGAACGGTGCTTCGCCGTTTTGCCAAAAGCCCGTGTAAGGACTGATGAAAGGGCCAAGGGCAGGAACCGGGCCCCACGGGCGGCTGAGCGCGAACACCAAAAAAACGGCGAAGGCTACACTGAGTAATGCTTTTACATATTTCATGAAGTGGGTCGAGGGTCCTGATTTCCAAATAAATCGTCAAGGTAAGAATTCGATGCAAGAGCGGCAAGCATTGAGCCTTAGGCCACAAAAAAAGCCGGACCATCCAGTCCGGCTTTTTTCGACTCACCTACATTCATCACCTTTCACGATGTTGAATCTTGGTTTTCTTTAAAACATTATGCTTTCAATGTGTCCCCCGCCGTGTCGATACCCGATTTTGCTTTATCGGCCACGTTTTCAACCTTTTGGTTGTAGCTGTCTTTGACATCTTCTTTAGCCTCGTAAGCTTTGTTCTTGTACTGGTCAATTTTGCTCTCCACTTTTCCAGACACGCCACCCGGCGTACCCAAACCCGTTTGGGTTTTCACCTCATCCACAAATCCAACCACCTTGTCACGGGCGTCTTCAAAGTCTCCTTTGTAGTTGTTTATTTTATCGGAAATTTGTTCGCGGGTTTTCTTTCCGGAACGGGGGGCGGTCAAATAACCAACGGCCAAACCAGCCAGCAGACCTCTTAGGAAATTTTTCATGATTTTAGTTTTTTTTGATTTCAGGATTAAGTTTTACTGAATTACTGACGCACCAAAAGTCTGCCAAGGCGCAGGTGACGCACTTTCTATTTTATTAAATGAAAAAGTGGGGCAAGATTACCTCAATAATACACCTCCGTCGGGTGACTTTCCAGCTTTTTGATGTAGGGCAGATACGCCTGCTCGGTTTCCTGCCGCAGGAAAGGATTACCGCGCAAGTGCAGTTTTTCCAAATGCACGAGTTCCGTCAAAGGCGCGGGGAAGGTTGCGAGGTTGTTGCCGGACAAATCCAGTTCTCGGAGTTCTTTCAACTTCAATATCTCCACGGGCAGGACGCTATAAAAATTATAGCCTAAATCAAGCAAATTCAAATTCTCCAAACGCGTAATCTCCCCGGGCAAGGCGCCAAGGTGATTGTGGTGTGCGTACAGCACTTGCAGCCTTTTCAGGCGGTCGATGCGGTCGGGCAGCGCGGTGAGTTGGTTGTTGGCCACGGCCAGGTGGCTGAGTTTTCGTAGCTTCGTGACCGACTTGGGCAGCTCCGTAAACTGATTATAATACAAATCCAATACTTGCAAGCGACGCAGTTTGCGCAGACCGCTCGGTAGCGTCGTGAGGTCGCAGCCGTACAAATTCAGGTCGTCGACAGTACGCAGTCGGCGGAAACTGCGGTTGCCTAAGGTTAGTCCCTTATTGCCGCCCAGCCACAGACTTTCCAGCCGCTTGCACGAGTGCGCTGCGTCGGGAACGTCCGTCAGGCCGTTGGTGTGAAGGTTCAGGATTTTGAGCGATTTGTTTTTGGTCAGTTCCAGTTTACCGGGGTCAATCTGATTCACGCGCAAATCCAGGTTTTTCAGATTCGGCAGTCGATCCATGTCCAGGTTTAGAGTGGTCAACTTGTTTTCGTGCAAATCCAGCACTTCCAGGTTCGGAAAACGGTAGATGAGGTCGTAGGGGACCTCGGTAAGTTCCAGTTGGTTAAGGTGCAGACCCTTTATTTTCAGCGTGTCTACTTCAGCGCGGGCGTCTTCCAGCGTGCCGATCAGGCTATCGCCAGTGCGTATAGGACGGATGCGGGGCGGACGGCCGGTAGTAATCATGCCAAAAAAGACAAACCTTTTCCCTCCTGCACCTTTCAATTGCCACTCCTGCAAAGGCACAGACAGTTCATGGTCAAGTACGTTACGGAGCGAATCCTTCGTAGTTTCCTTCCCATTGGCTTCATAAAGAAAGAAATCAATTTTACCCGCGTCGTTGACGTACACATTGTACCAAAGCGAGTAATTATTGAAGTTCCCCGCGCTCAAAGTGCCTCTGACAATTTTGGCCACGCTCTTAGTGAGCTCTTTTCCCGCTACGCCATCTAGTACGCCCGGATAATCCTCAGTAAGCTGTTCGATGGTTGTCGCACCATTTTTGAATTCTTCGCGCGACAGGACTCTCGGCTGCGCCTGTAAGGTTCCGAAAGTCAACAGGAAAGTTAAAAAGACAAGGTTTTTCATAGCCCGGCAGGTTTAGGTGAAAGTACTCTCCGCAAATTTAACTAAACAACTAGTTTTTTGCGAAAAATATTTTGCGCCCGCCGAATTTTTAATATTATGCGGCCATTCCGGCTGACTCAATTTTTTATGAAAAAGCAAAACGACCCGACGAAGGCAAGGCTCACTGTGGTATTGTTTATCTTCCTGCTGCTGGCGGGAGTATTGAACCTGCTTCTGCTCTTGCTAAAAAATGATTTCTACAAAACGCCTCACCCCACAGGCGATTACCTGACCTTGGCTGCTAACGTGCTGTTCGTGCTTTCAAGCATAGCGGGAATCGCCATCACGCTGTCGAATATGCGGGGCAAACCTTAGTGGGGTCGCGCGTGCGGTTCTATGCCTGTTAAGGTGTTAAGCCCGAAATGACTGTTGTGGCCGGGTGGTGAGTTGACCTAAAAAATGATTCTCTATAAACCAGAAAATCGTTATTGAAATAAAGGTTACCCCAAGTAAAAAGATAACTACTGACGCTTTTGAAGGTCAAAACTTTCGGATTTAATTTCTGTCTGAAAGAAAAGCGCGCGACATGGCTTCCCCTCCTGGTCGATACATCTGGGTGCATATTCTATTTTGGATCATAGTTGGTCGGAGTATGGTCGATCATGCACTTTTGGCCCAGTCGGTCGATTTCCCCGCTGCCCAACTCATCACCGACCGCGAGGGGCTGCCTCAGGCCTTCGTACCTGCCATCGTACAGGATCGGCAAGGCTTCATGTGGGTGGCCACCCGCGACGGGCTGTGCCGCTATGACGGCTATTCCTTTAAAGTGTTCCAACCCGATCCCGACGGCCGGGCCTCCCTTTCTTCCACCGGATTGGAGAAATTGATCCTAGACCAGCGCGGACGCATCTGGATTGTCACCGAGCAAGGCGACATCGACATTTTCGATCCCCTAACGGAAAAGTTTATCAATTTTTCTCATCGGACCACTTACCGCCAGGCGATGGGCGACACCAAGCCCTTCGGACTATTCGTAGATGATCAGGATCGCGCCTGGATTAACTATCAGGCGGACGGGATTATCCGCTTCGATCTGCGTACCAACCGGGTGCATCGTTTTCGGCATCAGCCTGGCCGAACCCGCTCATTGAGCAGCGACAGCGTTACGCAAGTGGCCCAGGCAGCCAATGGCATCATCTGGATCGCAACGCGGGCCGGATTGGAACGCTTTGAAGAAAAAACCGCCGATTTCGTTCATTACCGCCACCAGCCCGACCAGCCGCATTCGCTGCCCGACGATCCCCTTTGCGGGCTCCAAATTCGGCCCAACGGCGAGGTACTGACGGTTTCGCAGCGGTACGTCGCCCGGCTCGATCCCCGCACGGGTCGGTTTCGGTCGTATAAACTGCCGACCTACTGCTCACTCTGGTGGGACGTGCATTTCACTACGGATCGAGATGGTACCCTATATTTTCACCAGAACAACGTACTCTACCGTTTCACCGACCAGCGGGGTCCGGAGGTCGTGGTCCAATGGGATCAAAATGTGGCACAATGCGCCAGCCTTTTCATTGACCGTTCCCAAGTGCTGTGGATGGGTACCAGAGGGCTGGGCATTCGAAAATACGACCTGCGGGCCAACGCTTTTCGGGCAGAACCCTACCAGCGGAATTTCTACCTTGATTTGCTGGGGGAATTGGGCATCCCCTCCGCGTCACTGCGCACGACGCTTGCGGGTCTGAATAGCTACAGTTTTCGCTATACCTTCGGGCACGAGAAAAACTTCTGGTTTAACGTGGGTAGTTCCGATGTCTATCGGCTCGATTTACAAACAAAACAAATCGATCACCTACCATTGCCCGTTCCCTTTTACGAGGGCGACAACGCCATTGCCATTCCCTGCCCCATGGCCACAGATCCTCAGGGCCGCGTGTGGGCAATACACGACTCCCTGGTGTGGTCATACGACCCACCGGCGCAGAAGTGGGTGGCCTTCCCGCATTTAATCTCGTATCAAAAAACGGACAGGGTACTCACCTTCGTTGTTGACGAGCGGGCGTTGTGGCTGGCTACCGACCACAAGGGTCTGTGGCGATTAGACAAAGCAACTGGACAGTTGCGCCAGTACGCCAATCAGCCGGGCGATACGTTTTCTCTCAGCAGTAACTCCTTGTTTTGCCTGAGCAGCGATCCTGACAACCCGAACCTGCTTTGGATTGGCACTTTCGGGAGCGGGTTGTGCCGTTTCGATAAGCGGGCGGGCCGTAGCCGCCGCTTTACCCAGCGCGATGGCCTGCCCAACAACGTGATTTACTCCGTCATTCCCGACCAGCAGGGCAATTTATGGATGGGAACCAACAAAGGGATCTGTCAGCTGAACCGGCGCACTTTTGCCACTAAAAATTACACTCAGGCCGACGGACTGATGGCCGACGAGTTTAACCGCTTCCACTGGCTGCACCTGCCTGATAACCGGATCATCATGGGGGGGCTGGAAGGCATTACGGCATTCTATCCCTCCCAGTTAGATGAAGACGCCTTTCATCCCGCCGCCGAACTCACCGACTTGCAGGTGAACAATCGACCCATGCCACTGGCCCTAACCGATTCACTACCCATTCAGGCCGTCGATCAGCTTGTGCTGGCGCACGACCAAAATTTCATCACCGTCGGGTTTGCCGCCCTACAGTTCAACCGCCCCGGCAAGAACCGTTACCGCTACCGCCTGGCGGGGCTGGAAAACGACTGGAAGGAGACCGACCGCCCCTTGGTCACCTACACCAACCTCCCGGCCGACGACTATGTGTTACTGTTAAATGCTACAAACACCTCGGGCCAGTGGAGTCCCTACGTCCGGCGACTGGCGATCACGATTCGGCCGCCGCTTTGGGCTACCTGGTGGGCCTATTTGTTGTATGCACTCACCATAGGTGGCCTGGTGTTGGCGGGCAGCCGATTCTACTTTAACCGCTTACGACTACGCCAAACCCTGGCCCTGCAAAAGCGGGAGATGATCCTGAAACAACAGGAAACGGAGCAACTGCGGGCTATCGACGAGATGAAGTCGAGCTTTTTTGCCAACGTAACTCACGAATTTCGCACTCCTCTGACCCTGATCCTGGCCCCCACCGAACAACTCAACCGAAAACTGCGTGACCCCGACGACCAGCGGCACCTATCCGTCATCGACCGCAACGCCAACCAGCTACTGGGTCTGGTCAACCAGCTGCTGGACCTCTCTAAACTGGAAGCAGGAGCATTACCCGTGGTAGAGGTGCGCGGTCACCTGGGCCAATTTATCGGACAAACGGTGGAATCGTTTCGGGAGGTGGGCCAAATGCGGGGGGTCGAGCTGGTTTTTGAGGGGGAAACGTCGGCCGGAATGTACTGGTTCGACGCCGACAAACTGGCACGCATACTCAACAACCTGCTTTCGAATGCTTTGAAATTTACCGCAACGGGCGGGCGGGTTATTCTGGAACTCGCAACGATGGTAAAGGGCGTAGAATTACGGGTGAGCGATACGGGCCGGGGCATCGCGGCCGACCAACTGCCCCATATCTTCGACCGCTATTACCAGGCGACAGATCATCCTATAGACAATGCGCAGCCCGAAACCGCCCAGCCGCCAGATGCGGCAACGCCCGGCACCGGCCTCGGGCTGGCATTGGTCAGCGAGTTGGTGAATTTGCAGAAGGGACGCCTCCGGGTCACGAGCGAAGCGGGCCGGGGTACGGTATTTGTCGTCGAACTACCCTATCGGCCTTGCACGCCTATATCAAGCAAGCTGATAGTCGGTGGCGACCGACGTGTTACGCCCGAATCCCCTGCTCCCAACGAGGAGACTGAAGATAACAGGCCGCTGGTGTTGGTGGTAGAGGACAATGACGAGATGGCCCGGTACCTCATCGAAAGTCTGCCCTCCCATTACCGCCTGCTACGGGCAAAGGATGGGCAGGAGGGTTTGGACCAGGCTATGGCTGAGCTCCCCGATTTGATCCTTTCGGACGTGATGATGCCCGTCATGAACGGCTACGCGCTTTGTCAGCGGCTGAAGACTGACCTGCGCACCAACCACATTCCGGTCGTGTTGCTCACAGCGAAAGTCTCGCTCGAGAACCGTTTGGAGGGACTCACCCTCGGTGCCGACGATTATCTGGCCAAGCCCTTCCATGTGGCCGAACTGCTGCTGCGCGTTCACAATCAACTGGTTAGCAAACAGCGGCAACGGGAGTGGGTGCAAGCCAGTTTGAGCAACCCTGACCCGACTTCGACCCAACCGGACTCCGACCCCATCGACCCGTTTCTGACCCGCTTATACGCTTTGTTCGAAGCCAACCTCACCGATTCCGGGTTTGGGCTCGAACAGATGCTGAGCGAACTGGGCATGAGCCGCACCAACCTGTTCCGCAAAGTAAAAGCCCTGACCGGTCTGACGGCCCACGAACTGCTGCGCAACTACCGGCTTAAACGAGCGGCCCAGCTTCTGCGGTCAGGTGTATCGGTGAGTGAAACGGCCTATCAGGTGGGCTTCGAGAGTCCGGCCTACTTCAGTAAATGTTTTCGGCAGCTCTACCAGCTAAGCCCCCGTGCGTTTGCCGCTCAAGCCTGATTGGGCAGCCTGATACTTCCCGGTTAGGGCGTTTTTGGAATGAATTGGCCGATTCCTTATCGTTTTTGGCTCATTTCTTATCGTTTCCTGGCAGGACTACCGCCTACTTTTGTGTAGCTCTATAGCCTCTAACGAAACTGCTCATGTTTACTGCTCCACAATTAATCGCCGTCGCCAAACGACTGGGTCGGGTGGCACCCGTCCTGCTGCTGCTGGCAGGCTGTTCTTCCCTGCTCGAGGACCACCGCCTGCCGGGCCCGCAACCCAGCAGCCAGGTGCAAAGAGCGGTCGACAGCGTTCGCATCGTCCTGGAAAAATCGCTGGGCAATTCAGTCCCCTCCCTCAATGTGCTGATTCAGACCCCTACCCAGACAATTTTCGTCTCCTCGGTGCCCGACGGCCAGGCGCCCGTCACCGAAGTATCGAATTTCCGCTTCGCCAGCAACACCAAGAACTTCACGGCCACGGCCATCCTGAACATGTACGAAGTGGGCTGGCTGAATTACAAAGCCCGCATCACGGACCTGATGCCCGGC
>JBBSUC010000084.1:0-18750 GCA_038235275.1 Cytophagales bacterium
CTGTATTACCCCTGATTTTACCTTACAGATTTTTCGATCATTTATACGAATACCGCATCGGCTGCTTTTTGTACTTTCCCATTATGTTCCCTTTTTTTTCTCTTCCATTTCATTTTCATCGGCCCGCTCCGCTGGTGGGCCTGATCCGGAGTTAGGTAGTCGCAGCTCGCATGCGGACGGATGCTGTTGTAGTAACTGACGGCTTTTCGAGTCTCGCGTTTGGCTTGGTCGCTGGAAAAGAAGGTGCGGCCAAGTGAAAACTCCTCCTTCAAAGTTCGGTTTACCCGCTCTGCCATAGCATTTTCGTAAGGGTCGTACTGCTCGGTCATACTGATGCGTATCTCGTTCTTTTTCAGCAATTTGGTATATTCCTTTGAACAATACTGCACCCCTCGATCAGAGTGGTGGATCAAGTCTATTTCCCCTTTCCCATTCACCTCTTTGAGGGCTTTGGCAAGCGCTTCGAGTGGTCCATGAGTCTGCAAGGATTCTTGAACTGACCAGCCCACTATTTTGCGCGAGTAAGCATCCGTAATTAAACTCAGGTAGACGAACCCTCTTGTTAAAGTTAAGTAGGTGATGTCCGCCACCCAGACCTGGTCCGGCTTCGTTATCTCTTTTTCTTTCAATAGGTTAGGGTAGAGGCGGAAGTTGTGCCGGGAGCAGGTCGTAATCGCCCTTCGGGATTTGCGCTGAATCATTAATCCGTTGTCCCTCAATACGTTCATGAACTTGTCTCTGCCAATTTTTATTCCCTTCAGTTCAAACCAACTCTTCAACTGGAAGTACAGTTTTTCGGCCCCAACCTTATGATGGTGTTCCCTGATCAGCCGCACCTGAGCGACAACCATTTCTTCCTCGATCGTGTTTTCGTCACTCCGTTTTTGTGCTTCATACCAAGACTGGCGACTATACCCAAACAGGTCACACAAGGACTGAATGCCGACCAGCGGATGCTGGCAGCTCAGCCGACTTACCGTTTGGGCCCAGACTTTTTTCTGATCGGTACTTTGAGCTGATTCTCAGCGATGTCGATCATTATTTCCAAGCCCTCATTCTTTAATTTAAGTCTGTGGTTTTCATTCTCAGACGCCGTTAGCCGCTGACGCAGGATTTTGAGTTGTTCAGATTCATTTCTCATGAGCAGGTCAGTTTTGTTGGAAAACCATCGTCTTAAGCGGCGCCGGGCGTAACGACGGTGCCAGGCGCTTAGTGAAGTACGGGAAATTCTCAATTCGTCAAGCAGTTGCCGCTCGGAAAATATTCCTGACCGACACAATTCGACAACCTGAGATTGGAATTTCCGGTTTTTATGATTTTTCCTAATTGTAATCAAGTCCCTTACTTTCATAATCTTACAGAGGTTGTGTAAGGTTATTTCAGGGTAATACAATCTGTTTTATAATTTATATTATGTTAAATAGTAATCTCAATAATAGAGCACTCATAAATTATGAGCGCTCTATTATCAATTAGTTATTGTGCTTCTATGCACTGGATTCCTTTACCCTCAAACTGAGTCAGTACATTGTTAACCGTTTCCAATGTCTCCTCCGCCTTCCCGCCATCCTCGCCAGGCTTAGCTTTTATTGCTTTCTCAAAGTAAGGCTTGGACTTTTTGAACAGTCCGCACACGCGGCCCTCCACTTCCTTGCCCGTCTTCTGATACTGCTGCATATCCATGTTATCCACCTCGCGCTTGTGCTCAACGGCCTCGTTGAAGTAGATTACGCCCAGATTGAACAACGCATCGTAGTTCTCCGGCTCGGCGGTCAAAGCTTTCTGATAGCTACCAAGAATATCTTTCTTGGTGGCATCGTATTTCGCCTTCAAATCGGCCAGTTCTTTTTCGGCTTTTGCTTTATCAGGACTGGTCGCCTTGTCAGCCATCGCCTTCGCGTCAGTCTCGTACTTTGCAATATTCGTCTTTGCCTCGTCCCGTGAAGCGGTCACCTCGTCGAGCTGACGCTTGAGGTCGGCGCTCTTGGGCTGCTTTTTCAATAGACCCGTTATGCGCTTGATCTCTCCTTCGTAGATACCGAGCTTGTCTTTTTCGCTGGCAAGTTGCTTGGTCATAGTTTCCATTTGATCACCCGATCCGCCGATCTTATCCTGCAACTCGCGCATCTGCTGGCTCCGTTTGATGTTAATGTTGTCGTAGAGAATGCCCAGGTTTACCAGGTTCGTGACGTTTGACGGGTCCTTGGCGGTCAAATCCTGCAACTGCTTGATGGCCATGTCCTCGTTGCCAGAGGCGAGGTGAATATTGACAATTTCAGACTTCAAATCTTTATTGTCAGGGCTTTGCACCAGGCCTTTTTCCAGCGTAGCGATGGCTTCATCAAATTTTTTGTCCGCCCGATAAATTTGGGCAAGTCCGTAATACACGCTGGGGTCTTTACCGCCATTGGTAATGTATTTCTCAAACTCCTCAACGGCCACATCGTTCTGGTTGGCTTGTTGCGCAGCAATGCCGCCGTACAGGGTGGCCAGCGTATCCTTCTTGTTGATTTCCTGCGCCATTCGGAATAACTTGAGCGCGTCGGTCATGTTCTTGGCCTGGTATTTCTCGGCGCCCTGCTTCACGAAAGCATTATACAGGTTTCCTTCCGTGCCCGCCAGGATGTCGGAAGCTTCTTTAGACAAGCGTCCGGGTGCGCCTTTCTTATTAACATCCAGTTCGACCACCTTTTTGTAAGCTTCGTAGGCAGTCATAACGGCGGTGGAATCCATCGAAGCGTATTGCAGGGCAATGTCCTGATACGTTTTTGCCCGGTCCATCCAAGTTGAAGCCTTAGCAGCATTCTTTTCATCTTTGATGTCGCTGTCGCTCTTGTCTTTGTCCTTTTGGACTTGTTTCATCATTACCTCGTCCACAGCGGCATTCTGGGCCATTGCGAGGCCGCCGAAAAGGCTTAGCCCCAAAACAAAAATTATCTTTTTCATATACTGATTTGATTGGTTGGTAATTAACGTACTAATTTAGGTTGAAAATCATTAAAAAATCATTCCGTGACTTCGGAATCAGCGGCGTCATCCAAGTCGGGAGCCTGACCTTCGTCTTCGGGAGCTTGTCCGTTCAGCGAAGCAGTGTCCACAATTTCGATCGTCTCCTCCCCTGCTGTTTCGTCTTCCTCTTCTTTTAAAATCCTGGTCACCGAGGCGATTTCATCAGAATTGTTCAAGCGGATCAGCCTCACTCCCTGCGTGTTACGACCCGCTTCGCGGATATCGGTAACACTCATACGGATAGCTATACCGTTGCGGGTAATGATCATCAGGTCGTCCTCCTCAGTCACTTCGCGGATGGCCACCAGCTTGCCGACT
This sequence comes from Cytophagales bacterium, assembly GCA_038235275.1. GTDB lineage: Bacteria > Bacteroidota > Bacteroidia > Cytophagales > Spirosomataceae > Persicitalea. Next base: position 3,328 of record JBBSUC010000084.1, read on the forward strand.
TTTTCCGTGGTCTTCAAAGTCGTCACGCCTTTGCCGCCGCGCTTGGTGACACGGTAGTCCTCCACGGGCGAGCGCTTGCCAAAACCATTTTCCGATACGACCAGCAATTGCGCATCTTCGCGGTTAATGCACACCATGCCGATCACTTTCAGGTCGGGGCTATCTTTTAGATTGATGCCCCGCACCCCGGCGGCAGTCCGGCCCATCGGCCGCACGCCGCCTTCGTTGAAGCGCACGGCTCTTCCGGCGCTTTGAGCAATGATAATATCGTTATCGCCATTGGTCAAAGCTACGTCGAGCAAACGGTCGCCATCTTTGACGGAAATAGCAATGATGCCATTTTGCCGGGGACGCGAATAGGCTTCGAGCAGGGTTTTCTTGATAATCCCCTGCTGTGTACACATGATGATATGGTTGTTGTTGATGTAGTCGTCGTCACTGAGCGTCTTGACGTTGATGACCGCCCGAATGGAATCGCCCGACTCAATACTGATCAGGTTTTGGATAGGCCGTCCCTTCGAAGTCTTGGCCCCTTCGGGTACCTCATACACTTTCAGCCAGAATAGTTTTCCGTATTCCGTGAAAATCATCAGGTAATTGAGCATTGTGGCTGAGAAAAGGTGCGCGGTAAAGTCCTCGTCCTTCGTCTTTACTCCCCTCGCTCCTACCCCACCCCGCGTTTGGGTGCGGTACTCCTGCAATGGTGTTCTTTTGATATACCCCTCGCTGGAAATAGTGATGAGCATTTCTTCGTCGGCGATCATGTCCTCGTCGCTGAATTCTTCGGCGGCGTACTCGATCGCAGTGCGGCGGTCATCGCCGTAGCGCTCACGCACATCAGCAAGTTCGGTTTTAATAATTTCAAATTTGCGTAACTCGTTGGCCAGAATATCCCGCAAATCAGTAATCAAAGCCATGATTTCCTCGTACTCCTTAATGATCTTATCCCGCTCGAGTCCGGTCAGGCGCTGCAGACGAAGTTCGAGGATGGCCTTAGCCTGTATTTCGGAAAGCTGGAACTGCTCGATCAAACCCGTGCGAGCCTCGTCAGGATCTTTCGCTTTGCGGATCAAATTAATGACTGCGTCCAAGTTATCAAGCGCGATCAGCAGACCTTCCAAAATGTGCGCCCGCTTTTCAGCTTCGCGCAGTTCATATTCCGTACGGCGCGTGACCACCACCACGCGGTGATCGACGTAGTGCCGGATGAGATCCTTTAAATTCAGGATCATCGGGCGGCCCTTGACGAGCGCCACATTGTTGACCCCGAAACTAGTTTGGAGCGGCGTGTATTTATAGAGGTGATTGAGAACGATATTGGGAATGGCGTCTTTTTTCAGATCAAAGACAATCCGCATTCCGTCGCGGTCCGACTCGTCGCGCAGATCGGAAATCCCATCCAGCTTCTTGTCGTTAATTAGGCCCGCAATGCGCTCAATCATATTGGCTTTGTTGGTCATGTACGGAATCTCGGTCACGATAATTCGCTCCCGGCCCGTCTTGCTGACCTCCATATTCGTCTTGGCCCGAATGATGATCCTTCCCCTACCTGTCTCGAAGGCCGAACGGACGCCCTGATAACCGTAGATCGTACCGCCCGTTGGAAAATCAGGAGCCTTGACGTACTCCATCAATTCGGGGATGGTAATTTCATTATTGTCGATGTAGGCAACGACGCCGTCAATGACCTCGCGCAGGTTATGCGGGGCCATGTTGGTGGCCATCCCCACGGCAATTCCTGACGAACCATTAACTAATAAGTTAGGGAACTTAGCGGGCAAAACCGAAGGCTCTTGAAGCGAGTCGTCGAAGTTGGGCTGGAAATCGACCGTTTCCTTATTGATATCATTCAGCAGTTCGTCGGCAATGCGCTTGAGGCGGGCCTCGGTGTAACGCATAGCGGCGGGTGAATCCCCATCCACCGAACCGAAGTTGCCCTGTCCGTCCACGAGCATGTAGCGCAGCGACCAGGGCTGGGCCATGCGAACCATAGTATCGTACACCGATGAATCCCCGTGCGGGTGATACTTACCCAGTACCTCGCCGACGATCCGCGCCGATTTCTTGTGTGCTTTGTTGTAATTGACCCCCAAATCCGACATGCCGTAGAGAACGCGGCGGTGGACGGGCTTCAACCCGTCGCGGACATCGGGAAGGGCGCGGGAAATAATGACTGACATCGAGTAATCGATGTAAGCGCCCCGCATTTCATCCTCTATATTGATGGGGATGATATTACCAGTGTTAGTTTCTGCCATAAAGGAAGTACCGAATCAACGAATTTAGTTTTATGAGCGATTAAATATACGGTGGTTTAAAAGACGCACAGTAGCCTAAGGTTTAAAGAGTCAAATTTCGTCATTTTTCGGCTTTTGCCCAAATATTTGCCCGTCAAGGCACCGTTATATTTGCCTACCGAGTGCCTTATACCTCAAAATCACTCTAAAAACCCTCCCGGATGCCCCTCCTACTCACTTTTGCGGCCATTCTGTGCCTCGTCCTGCTCATCGCCTGGCTCAAATTGGATACCTTCATTTCTTTTCTTTTGGTTTCAATTGGTTTAGGGCTGGCGAGCGGATTGGAAGTAAGCCAAATTGCGGTAGCGGTACAGAAGGGTGTAGGCGGGACGTTAGGTGAGTTGGTGCTAATCGTTGGTTTTGGCGCGATGCTGGGCAAGTTGGTAGCGGACAGCGGCGCGGCCCAACGCATCACGGATGCGCTCATTGGCTTATTTGGCACCAAAAACATTCAGTGGGGCTTGGCTTTGGCTGGCTTCGTGATCGGTATTCCGCTGTTTTACAATGCCGGCTTTGTGATCGTGGTACCCTTGATTTTTATGATTGCCTCCTCGGCCAAGCTCCCTTTGTTATACGTGGGCATCCCGATGCTCTCGGCCCTATCGGTTGCCCACGGCTATTTGCCCCCTCACCCCTCTCCTTCCGCCATCGCCACGCAGCTCAATGCCGACCTGGGTAAGACACTTCTTTACGGCCTTATTGTCGCGATTCCCGCCATCGCGGTGGCCGGACCGCTATTTGGCCGCACCCTCAAACGCTTCAACCCCAAGCCCGATCCACGGCTATTCGACGTCAAGCCGCGCCCCGCTAGCGAATTGCCCGGCTTGGGAATCAGCGCGACGGCCGCTCTCCTACCCGTTTTCCTACTCACCGGCATGTCAGGAATCAACAAACTTTTCCCCGGCTACGCCTTCATCGAAATCCTAGCTGATCCGAGTTTCAGTATGCTGGTGTCGGTTCTATTCGCCGCTTACGTTCTGGGTATCCGGCGTGGGATGGATATGCGGAGCATTACCAAGTCGATGGAGGAAGCCTTTAAGGGTGTTGCGATGATTCTACTGATTATCGCCGGAGCGGGTGTTTTCAAGCAAATCATGACCGAAAGCGGCGTAAGCCAGTACATCGCCGAGGGCTTGAAAGGGGTGAATATTTCGCCCATCGTACTGAGTTGGGGCATAGCGGCTATCATCCGGGTATGCGTCGGCTCGGCCACCGTCGCCGGACTGACCACGGTAGGCATCCTGGCTCCGCTGCTGATGCAAAGTACCGTCGCGCCGGAGCTGATCGTGCTGGCCATTGGGGCAGGAAGTTTGATGTTTTCGCACCTGAACGATGGCGGTTTTTGGCTTTACAAGGAATACTTTAACCTCAGCATCAAGGATACGCTGCTGACCTGGTCGGTGATGGAAAGCATTGTTTCTATCGTGGGTTTGCTGGGCGTTTTGGCATTGAGTATGTTTGTGTGAGAGCAGAAAGGAGGATCGGGAAAAGGCAGGAAGGAACCAGACTGGCGTAATGCCGGACTGGCGCATCAAAAAAAGAGTTTATTTGTTATTACCCTGAATCACAATGTGTTTAAAAAAATTATTTCTAGTGGTTGGTTTTCTAACAGTGGTAGATTTTGCCTTTGCGCAGGTACCGGGGCATTGGAAAGGCACCGCGCAGCAGGATCGCGACGAAACTATTTTTGGACATAAGCCTTTTTTGGTTATTGCCGACTACCTCACGCGCCGGGGCATTGCCGTGCTGCGGGTAGATGACCGGAACGCAGGGAAATCCACCGGGCCAGAGAATGGTACCTCGGCTGATTTTACCGAAGACGCCATGGCAAGTTTTGATTTTTTGCAAATTAAAGAAAAGACATCGACCCGATGAAGATCGGCTTAATCGGCCACAGTGAGGGCGGAATGATTGCCCAAATCCTGGCGACTGAGCGACCCAAGGACGTTGCTTTCATCATCTCATTGGCTGGGCCAGGTGAGAAAATCCTCGAAACGGCGAAAAGGATATTCAGGTAGTTGAACCTTATTGGGGTTCCCGCTCAGCAACCGAAGAATACTATTTTTGCAAAAGACAGAAATCCACAATTCTCTATTCTATGGAAAACGAAATATTGAACGAAGTTCCTTCCCTCGACCTGCACGACTTCACTTCGGGCGACCCAGATATGAAAGCCCAGTTCGTCGCTGACTTGGGTGCGGCCTTTAACACGATTGGCTTCGTGGCCATTAAAAACCACGGCCTTACCGACGAAATGCGGGAAAAGCTGTACGAGGCGGTGAAGCGCTTTTTCTCCATGCCGGAGGGAGAGAAGAAAAAATACGAACACGAAGAACTCTTCGGTCAGCGGGGCTATATCGGCAAAGGCAAAGAAACTGCCAAGGGTTTCAAAGTGGCGGATTTGAAAGAATTCTACCACGTCGGCCAACCAGAACCGCCTGAGGGTATGGCGGGTAACGTGTTTCCTGAAAATATGCCCGAGTTCGAAGCGTACACTACGCTGGTGTACCGGACTTTTGAAAACACGGGCCGTACGCTCCTTCAAGCCCTGGCGCTGTACCTCGACCTCCCGGAGTTCTACTTTGACGATAAAGTCGAGCAGGGCGACAGTATTTTGCGGGCTTTGCATTACTTCCCCATTCCCAATCCCGACGACCTGCCCGAGGGTGCGGTGCGGGCAGCGGCTCACGGCGACATTAACCTCATCACGCTGCTCATGGGCGCCAGCGCCGAAGGACTGGAAGTACTGCGACGCGACGGGCGGTGGATTCCCATCACGGCCCTCCCCGACCAAATCGTGGTCAACGTGGGTGACATGCTCGATCGTCTGACCAACCATAAATTAAAATCGACCATTCACCGCGTGGTCAATCCACCACGCGAAAAAATGAGTTCTTCGCGCTACTCGATCCCGTTTTTCATGCACCCAAGGGGCGACATGAACCTAACCTGTCTGGGCAACTGCGTGGATGCCGGGCATCCCAAGATGTACGTGGATATGACAGCGGGAGAGTTTCTGGACGAAAGGCTTCGGGAGTTAGGTCTCAAAAAATAGTTGAAAGTGGACCGGTACGCCGGAGCGGGTTGACAGTTGACAGTGTAGAAAAATAGAGTTGTGTGGTAATGTCGGACTGCCTAACTTGACGCCGCTATTGTCCGGTTTATGCGTCGCATTCGGTATATTATTTTCCTGAAAGATGTGCTTGTCCTGGCTTTCACCGCCTTCGGGGGGCCACAGGTGCATTTGGTAATGATGCTGGACTTGCTCGTCATTAAGCGGCGGTACCTGACCGAGGAGGAACTCCTGGAATTACAAGCCCTTTGCCAGATTCTCCCTGGCCCTACCTCCACGCAGACGGTGACGGCGCTTGGCTTCAAGATTGGCGGGCCGGGCCTGGCCTACCTCACGGTGCTGGTGTGGTCACTGCCCGCCATGACGCTCATGACACTGGCGGCCTTGGCTATTTATTTTCTGGAAAAAAGAAATGTTTCGCTGGGATTTGCCCGTTTCGTCGGGCCGATGGCCGTGGCCCTGCTCATGCACGGCGGCTACCGCATCGCCCGGCGCGTGATTCATGGCCAACAGAGCTGGCTGCTTCTGATTGCTTCCGCTGTCATCGCCTATCTTTTCCCTTCCCCTTTCACCACGCCGGCCGTCATCATTCTTGGGGGTGTTGTCGCCTCGCTGAATTACCGCAAACAACCGCGCATGGAGAAGGCCCGGCTGCAAATCGAGTGGTCCAATTTTATTCTCTGGATCAGCGTGTTGGTGGGAGCAGCTATACTGGGGGCCGTGACACAATCCCTACCCGTGCGGCTGTTCGAGAATTTTTACCGCAACGGCAGCCTGGTCTTCGGCGGCGGACAGGTGCTAATTCCGATGCTTTACAATGAATTCGTGGAGTTCAAGCATTATCTCACCCAGGAAGAGTTCCTGACGGGCATGGCGCTCACGCAGGTGATTCCCGGTCCGGTGTTTTCCATCTCGACCTACGTGGGGGCGATGTCCATGCAGCATCAGGGTGTGAGTGGACAAATAATTGGGGCGTTGGTAGCGACAGTGGGGATTTTTCTGCCGGGTACCTTTCTGATCTTCTTCGTCTATCGTTTTTGGGATCAGCTCAAAAAGTACCGGGGCGTACGGGCTTCCTTACAGGGTGTCCACGCCACGAGCGTCGGCCTGACGCTGGCGGCGGCCGCTACGATCTTCGTACCGATGGCGACGAGTTGGGTACCGCTCTTGACGGTACTGGGTACTCTGGCCCTGCTTTTTTTGACCCGGGTACCGCCTTATGTTTTGATTTTAGGGGGATTGGTTTTGGGGATATTATTCAGCTAGTTCACCAAGAAGCAGGATTTGTATTTCAAAGCAAAATCCTGCAAATTTGACAGCACTTTTTAGCCAAACCCAATGAAACATCACTTTCCAATTATTATCGAGCAGGACGAGGACAATGTTTTTATCGCTTCCTGTCCCACTTTCAAAGGCTGCCACTCCTACGGAGTTACTATCGATGAAGCGATGGCCAATATCCGGGAAGTAATAGAGCTTTGCCTTGAAGAACAAGTCGTTGAACAACTCAATGAGTTTGTCGGATTTCGTGAACTGGAACTCGAAGTAGCCTAATGGGGAAGCTACCTGCCATTTACGGCAAAGATCTGCTCCGTTTATTAGAGAAGAATGGTTTCGAGGTAATTCGAGTCAAAGGCTCGCACCATCGAATGAAACATCCCGATGGCCGCATTACAACCATTCCGGTTCATACCAACGCTGAACTGCCAAAAGGTTTGCTCCGCAAAATCATTCGCGAAGACTTGGAACTGACTTTGGAAGAGTTTGAGGCTTTACTTGCAAATAATCCCTTTGAGTTCGGCTACCTCTTCTCGTAAAGTCCTTATCTCTGCATTCTTCTTCTCCAAATCCACCACGTACAGCGTCAGCTCCTCGATCTTCTCCAATAGTTTGGCGTTGAAAGCCGCACTCTCCATGCCTTCGGCTACCATTTTCTCCGCCGAAGGAACGCCCGGCAGGTGTTTGTTCTTTTTCACAAATTCCTCCACCTCGTCCAGAGGCCGCAACGCGTATCCTGGCACGAAAACCTTATCGGACCAGTCTGCTACGCTCGCTATCTGCACACGTGGTTGCGCCAAAACTACCTTGCCGTTTTGATCGACGCTTAGGAACTGCCCGTCTGTTTTCGTATTGCCAAATTCGGATAACGTCAGGGCATAAACCTCAGCTCGGCCGGGTACTTTCACCTGAGAAGCTTCACTCCCAAGCACTAGCGTCTTCTCCGCGCCGGGCGCTATCTCTGCCCCCAAGCCAAGGGCCAAGCTCTCGTGTTCGTTGAAATGCAGGAAAGGCTGGTTTTTCAGGCGCAGTGAGTTGTCGTAAGCCACGAAGTTCATGTTGCCGCGGAGGGTGAGCCGTTGGTTTGGGTAGGCCGTGCCTATGCCGACTTTTACGGCGGAAGTATCGCCCAACACCAGGCCGTCATCGACGCCAACTTTGGCACGGTAGCCTAGGGCGGTGGCGCGTTGGAGATTAGTTTGATTAGCCCCTATTGCATCGGCAAAAGTACCCACAAACGAGTTGTAGTTTCCGGTTTTATTATATTGTCCGGCATAGGTACCTAAAAAGGAATTGTAGATTCCGGTGGTGTTGAGGAATCCGGCCTTGGAACCCATAAATGAATTAAAGAACCCGCTGATGTTGCTATTCCCGGCATCCATACCAATAAACGAGTTAGCATTTCCGACCGTGTTATCACGTCCGGCACTGGTACCCAAAAATGAGTTGTTGTTTCCAGTGGTGTTGCTATATCCGGCCTGATTGCCCATAAACGAGTTGCTTCCTCCGGTGGTATTGCTAAATCCGGTCTCAAAGCCCAGGAAGACGTTGCTCACTCCAGTGGTGTTGTATCGTCCCGATGATCTGCCCAGAAAAGAATTTTTGTTTCCGGTAGTGTTGTCGAATCCGGATTGAAACCCTACAAAAGTATTCTCACTTCCCGTTGTGTTGTACCTTCCGGCCGTTCCTCCCAAAAACGAGTTGAAGGTACCCGTCGTATTCTCGTAGCCTGTGGTGTACCCAAAAAATGCGTTGTAGTTTGCCGTAGTGTTTTCTCGCCCCGCCTGATACCCGACAAAAGAGTTGTAATTTCCTGTTGTGTTGCTGTGACCGGCATGATAACCCGTAAAGGTGTTATGGACTCCTGTGGTATTATTGTATCCCGCAGAAGTACCCACAAATGAGTTGTAGCTTCCGGTGGTATTTTGGTATCCGGCATTATAGCCAGTGAAAACGTTGTATGTTCCAGTGGTGGTCTTCAATCCGGCAGCATAACCTGTGAAGACATTGTATTTTCCGGTAGTAATATCGCGTCCGGCAATCCCACCAACGAACACATTATATAAAGCAAGGGTGGCGTCGGAATAAAGGTTACCCGGCCCTATAACCACATTGGCAGTGCCAAAACCTCCGCCGGGCAGGGGCGATGTAGTGTTTAGGACGGTATTGTTAGTGCCTTGGGCAATAGCAAGGATAGGCACCAATGCCAATAGAAAAACGGTTAACGTAACGGAGAATTTGAAAAGTTTCAGCATGATCGTTTGAGTTTTAGTGAGGTAAGATGTCTCGTGTCATCCCTACTCGGAGGGATGACTCTTTATAAAATTACTAAAAAAGAAGGAATTATACCAAAAAATTTATTAAACGGTCAGTCAATCCTTAGATAGCTTTCGTCAGACTCGCCCCTCCTTTTGCCAATCCTGCATTAAATCGCCAACTTTGACCCAAAAAAATTATCACCCTTTCTGACATGAAAAAACACCTCCTGCTGCTGCTAATATCCACTTTATTTATTTTTACAAAATCCACCCAAGCCCAAACAAAACCCGAGTTCCTGCGTCCGAACCCCGCGCAGCAAGCCTGGGTAGATTCGGTATTCAACAGCCTTACGCCCGACGAGCGCATCGCGCAGCTCATCATGGTGGCGGCCACCTCGGACGTAAAGCGCTCGCTCATCGGTACCGAGCGCAGCAACCCGGATTATGTCAAAAAATTGATTCAGGAGAACAAAGTCGGCGGAGTAGTCTTCTTCCAGGGCGGGCCAGTGCCGCAGGCGCGGCTGACCAACGAGTTCCAATCCCTCTCGAAAGTGCCGCTGCTGGTGGCGATGGACGCCGAATGGGGCCTGGCTATGCGCATCGATAGCACCGTGCGCTACCCTTACCAAATGACATTGGGCGCAATACAAGGCCACGACGATTTGATTTTCGATATGGGCGCGCAATTGGCGCGGCAGATGCGGCGGCTGGGCGTTCACGTCAACTTTGCCCCCGTGGCCGACGTCAACAATAACCCCAACAACCCGGTCATTAACTTTCGCTCCTTCGGCGAGAATAAGTACCGCGTGGCCGAAAAGGCGCTGGCCTACATGAAGGGAATGCAGTATAATGGTCTACTCACCAGTGCCAAGCACTTCCCCGGCCACGGCGACACGGGCACCGACTCGCACTACGACTTACCGCTGATTCCCAAGACCCTCGCCCAACTCGATTCGCTGGAACTGTATCCGTTCAAGGTTCTGATCGATAACGGACTGGCCGGAACGATGATCGCCCACCTGAGCATTCCGGCGCTGGACTCTACGCCTAACCTGCCCTCGACGCTTTCCAAACCCATCGTTACCAAGCTGTTGCAGGATGAACTGGGCTTCAAGGGTCTCATCTACTCCGACGCCATGAACATGAAGGGCGTCACCAAATACTTCTCTGATGGCAAAGCCGACGCCATGGGACTGGAAGCGGGCATGGATCTGCTGGAATTCACCGAGGACGTACCCAAGGCCATCGCCGAAATCAAGAAATCCATCGCCGCCGGAGCCGTCACGCAAGCCGACATCAATGCCCGCTGCTACAAGGTACTGCAGGCTAAAGCCTGGGCCGGACTGAATCGTTTTCAACCCATAAAATTGGAAAATCTTTACGAAGACCTCAACCCCGCCGCTGCTGATCTGACGAACCGGCTGCTCACTGAAAAAGCCCTGACGGTGCTGAAAAATGAGGGTAATCTCTTACCCCTCCGTCGCCTGGATAGTCTGAAAATTGCCGCTATTTCCCTGGGTGCCGATTCTATCACAAACTTCCAGAAAACGCTTAATCTTTATACGACCATCGACTCGTACACCCTGTCCCGCGATCTTACCGCCGAGCAACTTACCGTTTTGGATACCAAACTGAAGGACTACGACCTACTGTTGGTTGGCGTGCATCAGTACAGCATTTCGCCCCACACCAACTTTGGTATGACGGGCGAGATGACGGTCGCACTGGACAAACTCCTCGCCACGGGCAAAGCCGCCGTGACGTTTTTTGGCAATCCTTACGTGCTGAACAAAATCGAGCGGCCCGAGCGCGCCAAGGCCATCGTGATGGCCTACCAGCTTACGTCCTACACCGAGGATTTGTCGGCGCAGTTAATTTTTGGGGCCATTCCCGCCGAAGGGCGACTGCCCGTGACGGTCAACGCGCAGTTTCCGTATGGCGCGGGAATCACCACCCCCAACCTGAAACGACTAAAATACACCATTCCTGAGGAAGTGGGGCTGGATTCCAAGTGGATCACCTATAAAATCGACTCCATTGCCAACTACGCCATCGCTCAAAAGGCAACGCCCGGCTGCGTGGTGCAGCTTGCCAAGGACGGTAAAGTATTTTTCCGCAAAGCATACGGCCAGCATACCTACGAGGGTGACGAAAAAGTGAAACTGAACGACCTCTATGATTTCGCTTCAGTAACCAAGGTAACGGCTTCCACGCTGGCATTACTGAGCCTGTACGACCAGAAGAAATTCGACCTCGACGCCACGATGAAGGACTACCTGCCCTTCCTCAAAAAATCCAACAAGGCCGATCTGCCCTGGCGCAAGGTTCTCACCCACAGCGCCCGGCTGAAATCCTGGATTCAATTCTGGCGCGAGGCGAAAAAGCCCGACGGTAGCTGGAAAAAGAATACGTTCAGCACGACAAAATCCGCCAACTACCCAACTTCCGTCGTGGGTGACAGCCTGTTTATTCACAAGAATTACAAAAACGTCATCTACAAATCCATCAAAGACTCGCCGCTCAATCCCGAAGAAGGCTACGTGTACAGCGATTTGTCGTTCATTCTCTATCCACAGGTTATCAAGAACATCACGGGCGAGGATTTCGAGGATTATTTGAAAAGTAATTTCTACGAACCCATCGGCGCTAATTCACTCACCTACAATCCGCTGCGTTTTTACAAACTCGACCAAATCGTCCCGACCGAACGAGACACCTTCTTCCGCATGACCCAACTGCACGGCCAGGTTCACGACGAGGGAGCCGCCATGTTGGGTGGCCTTAGCGGCCACGCCGGACTGTTCGGCAACGCCAATGACCTGATGAAAATCATGCAGATGTACCTGCAAAACGGCTACTACGGCGGCAAGCAATACATCAGCCGCGACGCGATGTTCGAGTTCACGCGCTACCAGTATCCCGAGCTGGGCAGCCGCCGGGGCATCGCCTTCGACAAGCCCAGCTTCCAGTACACCGGCAACGCCCCGCGCTACGCCAGTCCGGCCAGCTTTGGCCACACGGGCTACACGGGCATCATGGTTTGGATGGACCCGACCTACAATCTGGACTTCGTCTTCCTCTCCAACCGCGTCTATCCCACGCGGGAAAATACGAAGCTCTACACGCTGAATATCAGGACGTCGATTATGGATGCGGTGTATGAGGGGTTGGATCGAGGGAAGGAAGGCATGTAATAATACATGGTATTAATTTTTATAGCGTATTTATTTCAAATGCTTTTATTAATTGAACCTACGAGCCGAAAATTGCTGAACGATTGTCCATTCAGATACTTCTGCCACCTTTCCAGCACGGGTTGTTCCATCTGAAATTCACGGTATTCGTCCGGGCTCATAATTGGGATTCCACTTATTATCGGGTACAATCGTTTACATGAGGAACAGACGAAGAAGCCTTCAATAATATTTTCGTTTAGGTCTTTTGTTATTTCAGTCAGCGCGAGATCTGCTTTATCGAAAGGACAGCAGAGTTTCTTGATTGATTCTATTCTCATTTTCTATTTATTTTCAATTTTTTGGTATACTTTTTGATTGCTTCATTTGGCTGGTCTGAACTCATAATTCCTGAAATCACTGCAATGCCGGAATAATCCAGTTCATCCAGTTTCTCTACATTCCTTGGCAGAATTCCTCCCGCCAAAAAAAAGGGAAGATTTGATATTTTAGCAGCCGCCTGAATCGTACTAAAATCGACAAGCTCGCAGCTATTGCTAGTCGTGGAGGGAAATATTGAACAAAAAGAAATATAGTCCAATTGGTTGGCGGTGGCCCAATGGACATACGACAAATCGTTGTTACAGGTAACTCCACTTATAAAAGGCCTATTCACTTTTTCAATAATCTGAGAGTAGTTTTCCGGAATTTGGTCAAAATGTACGCCATCCAGCATCGACTCATTCAGTAGTTCCCATCTATTATTAATCAGCACAGGAACGTCCTTCACTTGACAGCGATCACCTATTTTTTGAATGAGATCGGGTATATTTTGTTCGGATTGGAAGTTATCCCAAATCTGAACGGCTGCCAATTCTTCCCTGAGACATAATTCTATTTTTTTTAACAGAATTGATTCTTCCGTGGAAGGATCCACTACCAAATAGATTCCTGTTTTTATCTTTCTTTCCGGCACCCTTTTCATTTCCATCCCGATTTAAACGCTTTAAAAAAAGCGGCCCAATAGGGATCATCTTCCGTATAGGCTACTTCACTTGCTGCATTCTGTTCAACAAGCTTAATCCCGCTTTTTTTTTCAACCAATTCACCGACTTCCACACAAGCGATGTCTTCCGCTCCAAGGCGCTGGATCACCTCGGCTACCGCTTGTTTCTTACAGGTAATAATCATGGAACCCGCCCCTATGCAATGGCATGGATCTAAGGAAAATAGCGCGCAAACTTCTTTCTGGAGTTGACCTAATGGCAACTGGTCATTATATATCATCGCGCCATTACCCGAAGCGATGGCTAATTCGTAGATCGCGCCCATCACACCACCTTCCGTCACATCGTGCATGGCTGTGATGTCATTGTGCTCCTTATTTTTCCCGACTGCAGCCAGAGCATCTTCCAGCGAAGAAGTCTGGTAGAAAGTCGAACAAGCCCGATGATACGTTTCGGCCCCTAATCTGTTTTTTATGGTTTCAGGGAATGACATGGCAAGGATTGCGGCCGAAGAAATAGCGCAGGTTTTAGTCACCAGAATGGCATCGCCCATACTGGCAGATTTTGACACAAGTATTTTATTTTTGGGTGCAATCGTGATAAAAGTACCCCCGCCGGCAATCGTAGAATTTTGGCCTTCAATAAAACCAGTGTGTCCGCCGGTAATGGCTATTCCGATTCTGGAGCAGAACTGATGAATGTAGTCCCAATAAATTTTGAAATCAGCCTTTGGGAAAGTCGAAGGTAAATTCAAAACAAACTGGCCATACATGGGTGCATAGCCCGTGGTGGCCATGTCATTGGCCATTAGCTGGACCGATAGCCACGCAGATTCTTCCAATCCAAGTGTGGGAACCAATGACAACGGATCGCTGGTCAAGGCCATAGCCATCTCTCCCGGCAGATCGACCACCGAAACATCCACACCGAATTGCGGTCCGGCGATGACTTCAGGCCGATGTTTGCCACATTTGGTACTTATGAACTGCTCAAATAAATGATGGTCAATTTTACCTAGCTTATCATCCATTTAATTCACATCATTTAGCTTGACATACAATCCAAAAAAATCACCCAGCGGCAAACTCCATTGCTGAACGGGAAACCATTCGGGCAGACCCGTACAGGTCCATTCAATGGAATAATCTCTTCCCTGCAATGCTTCGTGAATAATGCTAGTAAGCATTTCGGGGGTATAGAAAGTAGCGGTGATGTAAAAGGGATTTTTGCCAAACAATTGCTGTACCCTTCTTCTCACTACCTTGGTCGAATTTCTGTTCATCATCCCCATGGCAATTCCGTACTTACCCACCCGGGCCGCTTCGCGAATCACCTTAACCGGGTCCTTATAGTATTCAAAAGTGGTAATGAAGGCCAGCGCATCGAACGTATGATCTTTGAAGGGCATATGATGCGAATCGGCCATGACCAGATCCCCATTGAAAAGATGCACCGCCTGCGATAACATGAGCGGCGAAATGTCACCCCCCGTCGCCTCGATCCCGATCTCTTTCCACCAACGGGTAAAACGGGTAGTGCCACAGCCGAATTCCAGCAAGGTCTTGATTCGCTCGTCTTTCGTAACAAGCTGTTCCATCACTTTTTTTTGCCAGATTTCCGCCCGTTTGTACCTGCCTTCATACCATAGTTCGTAGGTATCGGTATGTTCGCGATTAAAAAACCACTCAGGTCTATTTTGCCAATTTTGGGCTTTTTTGGGGATTAGCTCCGTGTTTACTTTTTCAATTTCCATTATATACTTGGCTAAAAATAAAAAAACTCCATTCTATTGGGTAGCCAATAGAATGGAGTCTAAAACGGAAGTTTTTAGCTGGCATCCCTACGTTGGCATTATCCAAATCAGGTCTCGGGTATTATCTCAGCCTGGCTTTCACCAGGCACCCCGTGCTTATCTGTCAGTAAATGTACGCTTATACTTTTAAAATCTAATTTTTAGAGACTTCTTTTAATAATCCAACGGAAGTGTGGTGACCAGTTTTTTTCGTTATCAAGAGGTTAGGTGGTCAATAAACACCTAAATGTAGGTTTTCCAGGCAGAAATGTCGTTGGCATCGTGGGTACAAAACAGATAGTACACGCCTTTTTGGAGGAAAAAATCAGGCAATTCAATGCCTATGCCCAAACCCAGTGAGATAAGCACTCAGCCGGATACCACATTGCTGAACAGCCTGTTCCAAGAAACCTCCCTGATTCAAGTAATAAATGCAACGGCTGAAAAAAAAGCCCCCCTGCCGGGGTCAGGGCCCCGGGCCGGAACCCCGCCCGGGGGCGGCGCCCGGCAACAAGATAAATTTGGGGTTAGCAAAACAAAAAACA
>JBBSUC010000085.1:0-18517 GCA_038235275.1 Cytophagales bacterium
GCTTATTCCCTGTCCTGAAAAGCGAATGATCGAATGGCGGCGGTAATCCCGAATGTTGGTACTTTTATTGAATTCCAGCTCATCTTCCATGTACTCAACTTACGAAATTCCCCTTTAATTCTCAACTGACTGGACTACAAATCAGTGTTATTTCACCTCGTGTTTGCTACGCGAACCGAGAAAAAAACCAGCGACAATGCTACTATGAGTTCGTCACCCTCGATAAATCAAATTAATTTCAGCAAGTTCCTGCCCTATTTGGTGAATTCCACCCAGTATCTTTTCGGTTTGCTTATCTGAAGGCTTTTTGTGTCCCTGCACGTATTGAGAAAGTAAGCTAGGGTTCATCCCAATCTTTTCGGCCAGGAATTTTGCGTTTATGACTTTATAGTGTTGAAAGAACTGCTTGAAGTCTATCTCGAATTTTAGGTTATCGTGGTTCAAGAGTGTACCCTCTTCCTCAAAATACAGATTGGCCGCTTCCAGCGCGTTGTCCGTTAGTTCAGGTACAGTCCGCCCGGTCGTGAATACCGGATAATCCTCGGCAAAGGCAGAAAATCCGGTATTAGTTCTTTCCACGATGATCTTAATCTTTTTTTCGCTTGCTTTCTTACTCATTTATTTATGCCCGCATCTTTGAGTCGCTTCTTCTCCAATCCCTTGCCTACTTCCTGGCTTCCATGATTTGGAAATATCAGTATTCCCGGCTTGCTATCGTGTTTCATTTTAACGTGAGACCCCTTTTGCGAAATAGGGTATCAGCCGTCTCTGGTCAAAATTCGATAAAGCTGAGAAGATTTCATAGCGACGAAAATCGATTGGTAAAAGTAAATATAAAATTACTTTTTATAGAAAACGAATTCCCTACACCACCACCTGCGTCAGCACGAAAATAATCACAATCGCCGACACCGACAGCACCAGCGTCCCGAGGCTGTGCGTCTGATTGCCCTGCTTGATATTCATGCCCGTGAGCTGCGTCATGGCCCAGAAGAAGCTGTCGTTGGCGTGGGAAATGGCGATGGCCCCGGAGCCGATGGCCAGCACGGCGAAGACCCGCATCGTCTCGCTGTCCAGCCCCAGCGCGGCCAGCAGCGGCGCGACGATGGAGGCCGTGGTGATGAGCGCCACCGTGGACGAACCCTGGGCGGTTTTGAGGGCCAGCGCCATCAGAAAGGGCAGGAAAATCCCCCAGGAAGCGGCGTTGAGGTTGGCGCTGACCAGTTCGGCAATGCCGGAGTTTTGGAGCATCTTGCCAAATACGCCACCCGCCCCGGTAATCAAAATCACGGGCGCGGCGATCAGCAGCGACTCGCCCACCCATCCCGAGGAAGAGAGTAGTTTGGCGTCGAACTTCTCGGGCAGGCTGAACGACAAAAATGCCCCGATCAGCAGCGCGATGACCGGACTACCCACGAAAAGCAGAATGGTGGTAAACACATTGTCGCCGAAGGGTAGGGTAGGGTACTTGGCGATGGACGCCAGCACGATCAGCAGCAGCGGAATGATGATGGGCAGAAATGCCTGGCCCAGCGAAGGCCGCTTGCCGTGCTGAATGTTGCTTTCGACTTCGGCAAAGTGCGGGACGACGTGAACGTGTTTGGTAAAGTACTTCACGAAGAAATAGGCCGGCACCAAAGCCAATGCACTAATGACGATGCCCCAAAAAATGACCATCCCCAGATCGGCGTCCAGAATTCCCGCCGCCGCAATGGGGCCGGGGGTGGGCGGCACCAGCGAGTGACTGGCCGAAATGCCGAGCGTGAGGGCTACCGTAGTGGAGGCATAAGGGAGTTTTCCTTTGAAAGACAGCGACTTGTTGATCGGGTTCATCATGATAAAGGCACTATCGCCGAAGACGGGAATCGACAAAATATAGCCCGTTACCATCATGGCGATCATCACGGATTTCTCGCCGATGGCAGCCAGGATTTTCTGCGCGATAACAAATGCGCCACCCGTTTTTTCCAGAAACGTCCCGATCATCACGCCCAGTAGAATGAGGAGTCCAATGCTGCCCAGCACGCCGCCGAAGCCTTCAGAAATGGATTTCAGAATCAATTCGCCCGGCATTCCGGCCAATAGGCCATAGATAATGGCCCCCACAAAAAGGGCCAGGAAGGGGTGAATGTCGAACTTGATAATGGAAATGATGATAAGCGCCAGGGCCAGCAGAATCGTCAGGAGGGTGAGCATGGAAGCGGGGAATAGGTTTGCTTTTGCGGTATCGTTCACAAAAGGGCCTACTCAGAAAGTTTTACTTGACCTTCCAACCAATATCGTTTGGGCCGGGTCGTTATCGGCATACTTCCCAGATATCCTCCTTTTCATGCGTTTACGTTTTACCTGCTTCGCGGTTTTTCTTAGCACTATTTGTTTTGGCCAAAAGCAATTCACCGTGAGCGGCTTCGTCCGTGAGGCGGGTAGTCAGGAACAATTGCCGGGCGTCAATGTCTACGTACCGGGAACACCCTACGGCGCAGTAACCAACACTTACGGCTTTTACTCGCTCACGATGCCCGCCAACGACACGCTGCGGCTGCACTATTCTTTTGTGGGCTACGAAAAGACGGTCAAGGCGTTGAATTTCAACAAAAATATGGAAATCAACGTCTTGTTAGCGAGTGTCAACCTGCTGGAAGAAGTGACCGTATCGGCGCGGCGGCAGGAGGACTACGAAAGCCGCTCGTCGCAAATGAGTGTCATCGAAATCCCCGTTTCCCAAATCAAAAAAGTACCCGCATTTTTCGGAGAGAAGGACGTGATGAAAGTGCTGCAACTTATGCCTGGCGTCCAGAAAGGCACCGAGGGGCAGTCAGGTCTGTACGTGCGCGGCGGCGGGCCGGACCAGAACCTCATCATCCTCGACGATGCTGTAGTCTATAACGCCAGCCACCTATTTGGTTTTTTCTCGATCTTTAACAGCGACGCGCTCAAGAGCGTGGAATTGACCAAAGGCGGTTTTCCGGCGCGTTACGGCGGGCGGCTGTCGTCGGTGCTGGATATGAACATGAAGGAAGGCAGCAAGGAAAAATTCAGCGGCGAGGGCGGCATCGGCATTATTTCCTCCCGATTGACACTGGAAGGGCCGATCGCGAAAGGTAAATCTTCGTTTCTGGTGTCGGGGCGGCGTACCTACATCGACGTGCTGGCCGCGCCGCTCATTGCTTCGCAGCAGGCCAACGAAGAAAATAAAGTCAAGCCGGGCTACTACTTCTACGACCTGAACGCCAAGGTGAATTACGATTTCGGACAAAAAGACAAGGTCTATCTCAGTGGGTACTTTGGTCGCGACCGCTTTTACGCCAATGAAACAGGCCCCAACGTCGAGTCGCGCAACGGGCTGAACTGGGGTAACGCCACGGCGACTTTGCGCTGGAATCACCTTTTTGGCCAAAAGCTTTTTGTCAATACCTCCCTGATCGCCAGTGATTTTAATTTTGGGGTGTCGGCTTATACCAAGGACATCGACCTGAAAGGTGGCCCAAGTGATGAGTTCAGTCTCGACTACAATTCCCGCATCCGCGACCTGGGCGTCAAAGCCGATTTTGACTACTACCCCAATACCAAACACGCCATCAAGTTCGGAGCGCAGTTGACAGCCCACCGTTTCGTTCCTTCTGCGCTGGCCATTAAAGGTACTTTTTTGAACGAGGCAATCGAACGCTCGGTAAAGCCCGTCAACGCTATCGAGACCGGGCTGTATGTCCAGGATATCTGGCAACCGTTCGACGCTTTGAAAGTGAACATCGGTCTGCGACTCAGCACTTTCCAGACCAAATCCAAAACTTACGTCCGGCCCGAGCCGCGCTTTTCGGCGGCCTTGCGGCTGGCGCAGGATTTCTCGTTCAAGGCCTCTTACGCCCGCATGAACCAGTACGTTCACCTATTGTCCAATACCGGCCTGGGCTTGCCCACGGACCTGTGGGTACCCACCACCGACCGCGTCAACCCGCAGCAGTCCGACCAGGTGGCATTCGGTTTTGCCAAAGATTTGGAAAAGCCCGCCCTGACTCTGACCTGGGAAGGCTATTACAAAAATATGAATCAGATTCTGAGTTACAAGGAAGGGGCGTCGTTCCTGAGCCTGTCGGGTGAGAATGCCAACGACCTGAGTTGGGAAGACAATGTGACCGCCGGGCGCGGCTGGTCTTACGGCACGGAATTCCTGGTGCAGAAGAAAACCGGGCGACTGTCGGGCTGGGTCGGCTACACCCTTTCCTGGACGAAGTGGAAGTTTCCTGAACTCAACTTTGGCGAAACTTTCTACCCGCGCTACGATCGCCGCCACGATATTTCGGTGGTGGGTATCTTTGAGCTGAACAAACGGGTGACGTTGTCGGCCGTCTGGGTGTACGGGACGGGTAACGCCCTCACGGTGCCACTATCGCGCTTCAACGCCTACGGCGACAACGCTTCCGTGCGGTCTTTCCAACCCGAACTTTTGAACTGGTACGGGCGCAGTGTTAACGAATACGGCCCCAAAAATAGCTTCCGGGCCGAACCCTACCATCGCCTCGACGTGGCCATTCAGTTCCACAAAAAAATGAAACGCCACGAGCGTACCTGGGAGATTGGTGTCTATAATGCCTACAATCGGCGCAACCCATTCTTCTATCAACTTGGCAGCGAAAAAAGCGGCTTCGGTACGGGAGAAAGTAACAAAACAGTGCTGCAACGGGTGTCTTTGTTCCCATTCATCCCGTCTATCAGTTATAATTTTAAGTTCTAACAATGAAGTACTTTGCCCTTTTCACCCTCCTTGCCCTCACTTCCTGCGACTCGCTCGTGCAGACGGTTCCCCCGGATAAGCTTACCAAAGTAGACTCGCAGTTGACGATGTTCAGCTTCATTTCTCCGCAAGACACAATCATTCGCGTCAAAGTGAGCCAAACCAGCCCGATTTTGAGCGATTATTCGTACGGCAGCGGTGGTTATATGGTATCAAATGGCGACACTACCCGATTCGGAGATGCCGTTCGGGATGCCAAGGTAACGCTGAGTGATGGGGTAGCGGAAGTAGTGCTTCCTTTCCAGGATAAAGACCAGTTTTACGCTATTCCGGCAAGTCGATTTTCAATCAAGGCCGGAAAAATGTACAAACTGACCGCGAGCGATGGCAAGCGCACCATTATGGCCACCTGCACCGTGCCGAGTGAGCAGGTGGCTATCAAAAAATATGCGCTGGACACCACCGTAACCAAACGACTCAACCGGGTGGATACCACTCTGGTAACTTCGTTCACCTGGGACGACGTAGCGGGAAAAGCCAGTTATTATCGGATGAAGGCCTACGAGGAAATCGAAATTCCCTATTTTGTCTTCAACACCAGCGAGAAGAAATACTACGAAAAGCGAACGGTAATTCAGGCCTATTTCGCAAATGGCAACGACACCCGCAGCGATTTGCAGAATGACACTAATCTGGATGGACAAACTTTTTCCTCGGCCCGACTGGAAAAACGGATTGGTGGCCTCGGCAATTACTACAACTATCCTTACGTGGACGGTAAACCACTTGTCCCCGAGAAAGCCCCCAAGAGCTTGGGCGTACATTTACTTTTACTCCACACGGACCGCAATTACTTTGAGTTTCACCGCTCCCTGCGCCTGCAAAATGGCGATAACCCCTTTACCGAACCCTCACTGATTTATACCAATGTCAAAGGTGGCTTCGGAATTTTTGCCAGCTACAATATGAGCACCAAAGTGATCAGGCCGTAGGATTCGGAAAAATAGGCCGTATTTTTACGCGCTACTTTTCAAAATACGAAATCCCGAAAATCATGAAAAAACTGTTCGCCATTGCTCTTTTGATGGGCGGCTTGTCCGCTTGCGGCAATAATGAGTCGTCCGAAGAAATCCGCGATAACGAAACGCCCGTCACCGCCAAGGACGAAGTGGACAACCGCCAAATGACACCGGATACGCTGGTGATCGATACGACGGCCATTAAATAAAAAAAGAAACCGGGCGCGAAAGATGATTTACGCGCCCGGCTTCTTTTTTGTCTTGTCAAGATTAGGTTACTTCATCATATCCTGAATCGACTGGATTTTCTGCAAGTGCATTTCCAGGGTGGGCAAGGTCTTGGAAGCGAAGGCCTTAATGTCGGCGTTCTTGCCATCGTTGGCTTCTTCCTTGAAAGCATCGACATCGTCTTTGTGGTCTTTCACCATCATGTCCACGTAATCTTTATCGAACTCTTTGCCCGTTTTCTTGGCCATTTCGTCGTACTTTTCCTGCATATCGTTACCCAGGGTAGTGGGCAGCATGATATTTTTTTGGGAAGCGAGTGACTTGAGTTCGTCATTGGCTTTACTGTGGTCGTCGACCATCATTTTGCCAAAACTCTTAACGTCGGCCGACGAGCCGTTCATTTGAGCGAGTTCGCCCATTTTGACTTCCATCATGCCCCCGTTGGCGGCTTCGACGGCAAAGTCCGCGTCATCCTCCATTGAGTCGCTGAGTTTGTCATCGTTCATTTCTTCGGCTTGCTCAGTGCTGTCGTCTTTTTTGTTGTTGTCGCAGGCGGCAGTAGCAAAAAGCGAGGCGGCCAGCAGTACATTGAATGCGATCCTTTTCATAGTTTGGTTGAAATTTAAAATATTGGGGAAATTGTTTTTCACTACCCTCTAAAATTCTTGTGCCAAAGGTGCGGTCTTGTGCGTAATCCCGGCCCGGTCCCGGACAAATGCTTATATTTGGCCCCGCCGTTTGCACAGGACGGGGCAATCTTTCCAAAAAATTCGTTTCTCTTTCTATTTTCAACCTAAACCTCCTCATCATTCTTTATGGAAATTCTAGGCATCGACATCGGCGGCTCGGGCATCAAAGGCGCACCCGTCAACATCGAAACGGGCGAACTCACCGCCGAACGCTTCCGCATTCCTACGCCTTCGCCCTCCAAACCTGCCCTGGTGGCTGAGGTAATCAAGGAAATCGTCGATCATTTTGCGTGGAAAGGCCCCGTTGGCTGTGGCTTCCCGACCGTCATCGACAAAGGCATCGCGCGTGGCCACAGCAACATGGATCCTGAATGGGTGGGCGTTCACATCGAAGAACTTTTCCGTAAACAAACCGGATTGCCCTTCAAAGTCATCAACGACGCCGACGCTGCTGGCCTGGCCGAAATGAATTTTGGGGCTGGGATAGATAAAATGGGGTTAGTATTTGTGCTGACGCTGGGAACGGGCATCGGCTCGGGCGTCTTTCTGGACGGTAGGCTGATTCCTAATTTCGAGTTGGGCCGACTGCTGTACACCAACGGCAAGCCCATCGAGTACTACGCCGCCGACTCGGCCCGAATCCGCAAGGGCCACAGCTACAAAAAATGGGGTAAGCGGTTGGACACCTTCCTGCACCACATCGTGCGCCTTTTCTCACCCGACCTAATCATCCTGGGCGGCGGTGCCAGCAAAAAATACCACAAATTCGAGCATGTCCTGACCATCGACGTCCCCATCCTCGTCGCCGAAACCCGCAATGAAGCAGGGATTATCGGAGCAGCAATGGCGGGAGTTGGCTTAGTTGACAGTTGACAGTTGACAGTTTAGAAAAAATGGCTGTCTCGCTTTGTTTACTCACCAACTCTTAAAAACATTGTGCGGCATGGGCCGTCCCACTTTGTGCCTCTGTGCCTTTGGAACTTTGTGCCTTCCTTAGAAAATAACCAAATACAGAAAAAACAGCACCAATAATACGGCTACGATTTGAATCCAGCGGCTTTGTTTGGGAAACTCGTAGTTGCAGATAGGACAGGTGTTGCTACTGCTTGGTATCATCATGGCACAGGAAGGGCATTCCATTTTTTTAGCACTCATAGCGGCTGAAGTTCGTTTTTGGTCAGGATGATTTGGGCGTTTTTTTGGATGAATAAACATTTTTTGCAGCAAAGAATTCGACCCGCCGTCTTTTATCCAAAAAAATTGGGTGCATGAGTCAACCTTCCCGGAAGCTTTATATTCGTCTGCTGGATTTTTTGTCAAGGATGTCCTGGAAGAGTGTCTATCGCTTCTCTGCTTTCCTCAATTTTTTGCTTTCTCGAGTTATCGGCTATCGTAGCAAGGTAGTTTTGCAAAACTTAGGCCGTAGCTTTCCTGATAAGAGCGAAACCGAAATCAAAGCCATTGCCCGACGGTTCTATCGTCACCTCTCCGACCTCATCTTTGAAACCGTCAAGTACCGCACTTGTCCGCCGGAGGAAGTCCTCGAACGCATCGAAGGGGACATTAGCCTGGTGGATCGGCTCTACGCCGAAGGGAAGAGTATTCTTTTCCTGATGGGCCACCGGGGCAACTGGGAATTGGCCAATCTGTTCTCGTCCCTGCGGTTTTCGCACGAGTGCCTGGTCGTCTATCGGCCGCTGGCCAACCGGGACTTTGATCAGTGGTTTCTCGACCTGCGCACCCGCTTTGGCGCGCGGCTCATTCCCATGAACGATATCGCCACCGAACTTCGCAAGCCGCGCGAAAAGCCTTATGTCGTGGTGCTGGCCAACGACCAGTCGCCACCGCCCGAATCAGCTTTCTGGACTACCTTTCTTCATCAGGACACCGGATTTTTTCGGGGGGGCGAAATCATCGCCCGTCGCAACGATTTGGCCGTTCTTTACGCCGATTTTAGCCGAATTGAGGGCAAGCGGGGCTTTTTCCGCGTCGAGATTTCACTCGTCTGCAAAAGTTGTAAGGAACTATCCAAGAATGGTATCCTGGAAAAACAGGTCCGTCTGATGGAAAGCGATATCCGCGCCCAACCTTTCAACTGGTTATGGAGTCATCGCCGCTGGAAACATCAACGGCCCTAATCTCAATTCTTTGTCAGTCCCCTTATTTCTTACAGTCAATCTTTTTTACAAAAAAGAGTTAAACAATTGTTTGATTAATAAATATTTCTTTACATTTGCAAAAGACAAAAACTGGAATGGCCGAGGAAAAGCAAGACGCAGAAATAAAAATAAAGGAAGCTGCCCGCCGGGTATTTCTGGCGCAAGGCTACGAAGGAACCAAGATGCGGCAGATTGCCGAAGAAGCGGGCGTGAACCTGGCAATGATTAATTACTATTTTCGCAGCAAGGAGCAGTTGTTCCAAAGCATCTACGCCGAAACCTTCGTGCAGTTCGTGGGGCAGATGGCTGTGATGATAAACGAACCCACGCCGCTGGAAGTCAAGATTTGGAAAATTGTGGATCGCTACACCGATTTTATTACGGAAAATCCCTTGATCCCCAGTTTTATACTGTCGGAACAGCAAACTAACGATGGAGCTTTTTTTAGAGAAATAGGCGTACGAGGACTGATTGAAAAATCAGTATTTAAGCAGCAATTGGTAGAAGAAGCCGAAAAGGGGAACATCCGGGCGATTGAGCCACTGCAAGTAATTATAACAATTTTGGGCAACATCGTTTTCCCCTTTGTTGCCCGACCTCTCGTGTCCTACGTCGGCGGCTTGGACGACGAGGGCTTTCTGGAGTTCATGAAAACCCGCAAGCAAATCGTGCCCGAAATGATTATGGCTTATTTGAAATTGAAATAAAAAAATTTGCACTCATAACAAACAGATGTTTAGATCAACCGTTTGAAAAGTAATGAAGCGATCCATAACAATCATTCTCGTTTTGCTGGGTTGGTCGGTGCAAGCTCAGACAATCGTGACGCTGGAACAGTGTTACGAGTCGGCCCGCGCCAACTATCCTTTGCTGAAACAAAAAGAAATCCTGGCGCAGAACGGAGCGTTGGCGATCGAGAATCTGAAATTAAATCGTCAACTACCCCAACTCGCGATCAACGGGCAAGCGACCTGGCAGTCGCAGGTGACGAAGTTCCCCATTGAAGTACCCAATTTTTTGGTACCCACCCTCAGTAAAGACCAGTACCGGATTACGCTCGACGCCAGTTACGCCCTCTACGACGGCAACCTGACCCAACTACAAACCGAAGTGCAGCGGGCCAGCACCGCCGCCGCTCGGCAGCAAGTAGAAATCGAGTTGAGTCACTTAAAAGATCAGGTGAATGGGTTGTTCCTCAATGCTCTGCTCACGGACGAAAACCGAACCCTCACCCAAGCCTTGCTCGCCGACCTCGACAACCGACTGGAAAAAGTAAAGGCCAATGTCCGTTTTGGAACCGTAGCCCAGATGGACGCAGACGCCATGCAAGCTGAACTTCTCACCGCCCGCCAACGCCTCGCCCAACTCGACGCTGCCCGCAGGGGGTTGCGTGAGTCGCTGGCTTTGCTCACCGACTTACCCATTTCAGATAGCACAAAGTTGGTGGTCGAATTACCTGCTAATGGGTCTGTCATTGGGAACGGAGCCGAACTGACCAGACCCGAATTGCAGCTTTACCAGGCACAGCGGTCGCTTTATGACGCTCAATTTCAGTTGTCGGCCAACAAGGCCAAACCTCGGTTGAGCCTTTTTGCTCAGAGTGGTGGCGGACGACCGGGGCTGAACCTGCTGAGCAACGATTTCAAGGGGTTTTTCATCGGTGGATTGCGCCTGAACTGGAACCTTTCGTCGGCATACACACTCAACAACGACCGTCAGATGATTACCCTCAACCGCCAAATCGTGGACATTCAACAAGCCACCTTTGAAAAAAACTTGAGCGTACAACTGCGGCAACAACAAACCGAAATCGATAAACTGGCCGCCCAACTCGCCGCCGACGCCGAAATCGTGGCCCTGCGTAGTCGCGTCCGCCAAGCCGCCGCCGTGCAGTTCGACAACGGGGCCATCGCCGCCCGCGACTACACTACTGAACTCAACGCTGAAAACCAAGCCCAATTGAACCAGAAACTGCACGAGTTGCAGTTGGTGCAGGCCAGGATTCAATATCTAACTCTGACGGGAAATTAATTTTCAATGATGAGCCATTTGCCAGATTTCCAAGCCCTGAAAGGGTGGAATCCATTCGCGCAGGGTGAAGCCCTGCGGCTGCGAGATGCAAGCGAGAACATAACAAACCCCAAGCCCCGATGCCGCGAAATACCGCTAAGGCGATCAATCCATGAAAAACAATCCCACATTTCTACTCGGCGGCCTACTCTTTCTTTTGACCGCCTGTAACCCCGCCGACGATACTGCCGACGCTTACGGTAATTTCGAGGCCGTCGAAACCACCGTTTCCGCCCAGGCAACGGGCGAACTGCAAAAGTTTACCGTCCAGGAAGGCGAATCCCTGGATTCGGGGCAAGCGGTGGGCCGCATCGACACCGAGCAACTGGAATTGCGCAAAGCACAACTTCTGGCCAGCAAACAAGCCGTGCAAAGCCGCGCCCCGAATGTGTCGGCCCAGTTGTCGGCCTACGAGCAACAGATCGCCGTGCAGCAGCAACAGCGCAAAAACCTCCTCCGCGAGCAGGAACGCAGCCAAAACCTGGTCGCCGCCGGGGCCGCGCCCACCAAACAATTGGATGAACTCAACGCCCAACTCGAAACGTTGGATCGACAAATTGCCCTTACCCGACAGCAACGCGCTGCCCAGGCCTCGGCCCTAAATACCCAGCGGAGCGGCACCGTGGCCGAGACCGCTCCGCTGGCCGAGCAGATGAAGCAACTCGACGACCAAATCACCAAGGCGTCGGTCGTGAATCCCATTGGCGGCACCGTGACGGTGAAGTACGCCGAGCCGGGGGAGGTGGTCAGCTACGGTAAGCCGCTTTACAAAATTGCCGCCCTCGACAATATTATCCTCCGCGCCTACGTCGGCGGTGACCAACTGGTAAACGTAAAGGTCGGTCAGCGGGTGCAGGTGGCCGTGGACGCGCCGGAAGGAACGATGAAAACCTACGACGGCACGGTCACCTGGATTTCCAGCAAGGCCGAGTTTACGCCCAAGGTTATACAGACCAAGGAAGAGCGGGTAAATTTGGTGTACGCCCTAAAAATAGCGGTGAAAAATGACGGCGGCTTAAAAATCGGAATGCCGGGCGAAGTGCGGTTTAGCAAGAAGGCGGAACAATGATTACCATTGAAAACATATCGAAAGCTTACAGCGAAACCAAAGCGGTGCAAGATATTTCGCTAACTGTTGAAGCGGGTGAACTCTTTGGCTTGATCGGGCCGGATGGAGCGGGAAAAACGGCTTTGTTCAAAATCCTGGTCACGCTGCTGTTGCCCGACGCGGGCCGCGCCACCGTGGCCGGGCGCGATGTGGTGCAGGACTTCCGGGCGTTGCGTTCGGTGGTGGGCTACATGCCGGGGCGGTTTTCGCTCTATCCCGATTTGAGCGTGGAGGAGAATTTGCAATTTTTTGCGACCGTTTTTGGTACCAGTATTTCCGCCAACTACGACCTCATTCGCGAGATTTACGGGCAGTTGGAGCCGTTCAAAGATCGCCGGGCGGGTGCCTTGTCGGGTGGCATGAAGCAGAAACTTGCCCTCTGCTGCGCCCTGATTCACAAGCCGGAGGTCCTTTTTCTGGACGAACCGACCACGGGCGTGGACGCCGTGTCGCGCAAGGAGTTTTGGGAAATGCTCGGCAATTTGAAAAAGCGTGGTCTGACGATTATGGTCTCGACGCCCTACATGGACGAAGCCAGCCTGTGCGACCGCATCGCCCTGATGCAGACCGGGAAAATACTAGCCGTCGACACACCCACGGGCGTCGAGCGGCTTTTCAAGAAACCACTTTTTGCGGTAAAGGCGAACGACACGTATCGCCTGATTCAGGATTTGAGAAAAGCGCCGTTCACAATTACCTGCTACGCCTTCGGCGAATTCCTGCACCTGACGACGCAGGACGGTATCTCAGAAGACGATATTGAAAGCTACCTGGCTGAACTGCAGCACCAGGCAGTAGTAGTTCGGCCCATCGAGGCAGGCATCGAGGATAGTTTTATGGATTTGATGCAACATGGATAAAGCCGTCACCACCCACAAACTGACCAAGAAATTCGGCGACTTCGTGGCGACGAACGAGATTACATTCGAGGTAGCGCAGGGCGAGATTTTTGGTTTTTTGGGCGCGAACGGCGCGGGCAAAACCACCGCCATGCGGATGCTCTGCGGACTGCTAAAGCCCAGCTCGGGCGAGGCGACGGTGGCGGGTTACGACGTGTACACGCAGTCTGAGCAAATCAAACAGCGAATCGGCTATATGAGCCAGCGGTTTTCGCTGTATGAAGACCTAACGGTGCGCGAGAACATCCGCTTTTACGGTGGCATTTACGGTCTGAGCCGAACCGATTTGAAAACCAAATCAACCAACATTGTTCAGGAACTGGGACTGGATAGTGTTGCCGACACCCTGGTAGAGTCGATACCGCTGGGCTGGAAACAGCGATTGGCGTTCTCGGTGGCCTTGATTCACGATCCAAAAGTCGTCTTCCTCGACGAGCCGACGGGCGGTGTGGATCCGATCACGCGGCGGCAGTTTTGGGATAAAATCTACGAAGCCGCCCACAACGGCACCACGATTTTCGTCACGACGCACTACATGGACGAGGCCGAATACTGCGACCGTGTGTCGATCATGGTGGATGGTCGCATCCAGGCCCTCGATACCCCCGCCGAACTCAAACGCACCTACGGCGTGGATTCAATGGACGGCGTGTTTCAGATTCTGGCCAGGGGAACGTCGGTGCTTTGAAGTGGCAGAGGGACAAAGGGACAAAGGGACAAAGTAAAACTAAGAATTAATAACGAATGAATCGTTTCCTCGCCTTTGTCAAAAAAGAATTTTTCCACATCCTGCGGGATCGGCGGACGTTGCTGATTTTGTTCGGGATGCCGCTGGCGATGGTGTTGCTATTTGGGTTTGCGCTCACGAATGAGATCAAAAACGCTAAGATCGCGGTTCTCGACCTGGATCACGGGCCGCATAGCCGTCAGATTACCGACCGTTTGCTATCGTCGGGTTATTTTCAATTGACCCAAAATCTGCGCACTTATCGTGACGTGGATGCTACTTTCCGGCGGGGCAAGGTGAAGTTGGTCGTTGTGTTTCCGCCAAAATTTTCGCAAGATTTTGCCAGGAATTTTGAATCTGCTCAGTTACAACTTTTAGCCGATGCGTCGGAGCAGAATACGGCAATTAGTTTGACTGCCTACGCGACCAATATTATTCAGGCTTACAAGAGTGAGCAAAACGCGGTTGGTACCTCACCTCCTATGCAAATCGACGTGCAGCCACGCATGGTATTCAACCCGGAACTGCGCGGCGCGTTCGTTTTCGTGCCGGGCGTGATGGCGATGGTGCTGCTGCTGGTATCGGCGCTGATGACGTCAGTCACGATTGCCCGCGAGAAAGAGACGGGAACGATGGAAGTGCTGATGGTGTCGCCGCTGTCGCAGTTGCAGATTTTGTTTGGTAAAGTACTGCCTTACTTGTTATTGTCATTCATCAACGGCTGCGTCATCATTGCGTTGGGCGTATTTTTGCTGAACATTCCGCTCAACGGTAGTTTGCCGCTTCTGCTGGCTGAGACGCTGCTTTTTACGTTTTTGTCGCTCTCACTCGGCCTGCTCATCTCGACCATTGCCGATACGCAGTTGGTGGCCATGTTCGCCTCGTTGCTGGTACTGCTGATGCCGACGATTTTCCTGTCGGGCTTCATTTTCCCCATCGAAAGCATGCCGCCTTTTCTGCAATACGTTTCCAAAATCATCCCCGCCTCTTATTTCATCGAAATAGTGAAAGGCATTATGATCAAGGGAATTGGGTTAAATCTGTTGTGGAAACCCACGCTGGTACTACTGGGAATGTCCGCCTTCCTAATGGCAGTTAGTTTAAGAAACCTAAAACCAAGGTTAGAATAATGATGAGTGATGAATGTTGAATGGTTGGTTCGCCTGACATCGTACAGCAACCTCGTCATCACTCATCACTCATCACTCATCATTTATCACTAAAAACATGACTCGCATCCTTTACATGATCGAAAAGGAGTTCAAGCAACTCCGGCGCAATACGGTGCTGTTGAGGATGATGCTGGCGGCACCCGTATTGCAACTGATCCTCCTGGCCTACGCGGCTAATTTTGAGGTAAAAAACCTTAAAATAGCCATCGTGGATCAGGATCACACCACTTACGCGCAGCGACTGGCGGGCAAGTTTCGGTATATCGACAACTTTCGGTTTCAGGGCTATTTGCCCAATTCTAAATCGGCCTACCAGGAACTCCTGGCCAGCCGCGCTGACCTGGTATTGGTGATACCCCCGCACTTCGAGCGGGATTTGGGGAAGGAAGACCGGGCGTCGGTGCAGTTGTTGGTCAACGCCATCGACGGTACCAAGGGCGGCATCGCCTCGGGCTATGCCCAGGCTATAATCCGGGATTTCAACGCGGCGATTCGTACCGAAGATATTGGGTTCAATTCGGACGGTCCGCCGCGCGGCAGTCCGACAAGTGGTGCGGCGGGGCTGGACGTGGAGAATCAGTACTGGTACAACCCGCGCCTGGAGTACAAAACCTTTATGGTGCCAGGAATTTTATTTGAACTCATGCTGCTTATTGGCGGCATGATCGCAGCCCTCAATATCGTGCGCGAAAAGGAAATAGGGACGCAGGAACAGCTCAACGTGACGCCCATCAAAAAGTATGAATTCATCCTGGGCAAACTCACGCCCTTTGTCCTCATCGGGCTCATCCAGTTCACACTGGGATTATTTGTCGGGAAGTTTTTCTTCCAGATTCCCATCGAAGGCAGTTTGTTACTGATTTATGGCTTCGCCTTTTTGTTTTTGCTGCTGTGCGTGGGGTTGGGCCTGCTCATCTCGGCCGTTTCCGACACCCAGCAACAGGCTATGTTCGCCGTGTTTTTCTGCCTGGTCATCTTCATTTTGCTGAGTGGCCTGTTTTCCTCCACCGAAGATATGCCCCAGTGGGCGCGGTACCTTAACCTGTTCAATCCACTCAAATATATCATCGAAGTAGGGCGCAATGTCTTGCTGAAAGGTAGTACGCTACGCGATATGCAGTCGCAGTTTTTTACGCTGCTGGGCATGGCGATGGTGCTGATCGGCCTGGCCTCGTGGCGGTATCGGAAGACGGTTTAAAAGAGGGGCAAAGAGGCAAAGACACCGAGGCACAAAGTGGCAAAGGCGCAGAGGGGAAAAGTGAAGTTTGAAGAAGCCAGGAAAATTGAGTTTTTTAGCCGACAGCCGACAGCCGACAGCCCGAAATCTACCGATTTATCAAACATCCCACTGCTTCCGTTCTTTTCTTTTCAATCGTTTTTCCGGCTAAAAAAGCGTCAAGGGCATCTTTTAGATAATGTTCAGTGGGTTCGGGACGATTTTTACCGAGGGCGTAGTACCAGTTGTCGATGGCACCCTGGTAAAGGATTTGGCCGATGGGACTGGTCATGACCACCTCGGGCGTGACGGTGGTGTCCCAGCGGTTCGCTAAGCTATATCCCTTGTCAATTTCACCGGGAAAGGGGATTTTGTATTTTTCGTGAAAATTTTTGATCTCGCGCTTCCTGATGACGGGCGACGTATAGACACCCTGGAACTTGACGCCCTGATCCGCATATTCTTCGTGCATTTTTCGCAGGGTGAGGGTGTAGGACTGACAAATGGGACATTCCGGATCCAGAAATAACCAGACCGTGCATTGTAATCCATTATTTAAGTGTGCAGTAGTCATTCCTGACGACATTGCGGCCAGAATCAAAAGAATCACAAGGCAGAAAGGGGAGCGAAGTTTCAAAAGGGTATAGTTTATGTTTCCCAGGAAAACGCAGTCTTGCAAAACAATATTCTGCAATAATCACTTTAATCGGAAATGTATCATTTCTTTTGCAAGAATTTGAACTATCTGGCTGACTTTGCCGAAACCTTTTGAATGCCCAAAATTTTATCTGAAATTAGATTTTGCAATCAATCAAACCTAGTCATAATCGCATGAGAAAAATCAGTTTACTCTCACTTTTTTGTTACCTTATTTTCTGCACTGGCGCGTTTGCGCAGGAGATAAGAGTGACGGGTACTGTCACCTCTGCCGAAGAGGGTACTTCCCTGCCCGGCGTGAGTGTGCAAGTCAAAGGCACCCAGCGCGGTACCCAAACCGACGCCACGGGCAACTACAGTGTCGAAGCATCCGCCAACGCGGTGCTTATTTTTAGTTTCGTGGGCTTCACGCCGCAGGAAATAGCCGTGGGAAATTCCAACAATATCGATGTACGAATGGCGGCTGACATCCGTTCGCTGAGCGAAGTGGTGGTGACGGGCTACGGCACGCAGTCGAAGCGCAACCTGACGGGTAACATCGCCAGAGTGGCCGGCGCCGAAATCGCCAACACGCCCGTGACTACCTTTGAGCAAGCCTTGCAGGGCCGCGCCGCCGGGGTGCAGGTCACCTCGCTCAACGGCAAGCTGGGTCAGGGGATGCAGATGCGCATCCGGGGTTCGTCGTCGGTTACGGCCAGTAACGAGCCGCTGTACGTATTGGACGGCATTCCGCTCACCAGCACCGATCAGGGGTCGGCGAGTACCGCGCCCCAAAATCCGCTGGCCGACATCAATTTCAACGACATCGAATCCATCGACATCCTGAAAGATGCCTCGGCGGCCGCCATTTACGGGGCCAGGGCTTCCAACGGCGTGGTATTGCTAACGACCAAGAAGGGAAAAATCGGCAAGACCAAGTTCAATGTGGGCTACCAAATGGGCAGCAGCCAGCCCACGCATCTGCGCGATTGGCTCCATACAGCTCAGTATGTAGAGTTGTTCTCCGAAGCCGTCCAGAACGAAATTGACGCCGGAAATCTGCGTGCCAATTACTTGACGGGCAGCACCTACGACCGCTTTACGCGCTACGCTGCTGGTGACCGGGCGGGCTGGGAAACCGGCAAGTTCGACACCGACTGGCAAGCCGAGGCTTTTCAGAAGGCACCGATGGGGCAATTTGACCTCAGCGCCAGCGGCGGCGACGCCAAGACGCGCTTCTTCGTGTCGGCCCAGGTACTCGACCAAAAGGGAATCTTGATCAGCAACTCGTTCAAACGCCTGAGTGGCCGCGTCAACCTCGATCATAAAGCCACCGATCGCCTCACGTTGGGCGTCAATGTCAACCTGGCCCGTACGGTTAACGGGCGACTTTCGAACGACAATCAGTTTTCGACGCCGCTGCAAATCGTGGCGCTGCCGCCCATCACACCCATTATCGACCCGCGCACCAACGCGCTGAGCGGCAATTACACCTTATATTATAATACGCTGCTCAACCGTGATTTCTCGACCAACGTATCGACCGCCTACCGCACAATCGGTAATGTGTTTGCCGAGTACAAGTTTGCCGACTGGCTCAAATTCCGCGCCGAACTCGGCACCGACATCTATAACCTCAACGAGGATCAGTACTACGGTAAAGAAACTTCGCGAAATACCGGATCACCCAACGGCCTGGGCTATAGCTCGTGGGCGCAGGTTACTGTACCCTACTAAAAATATGAGAAGAAACGGGAAAATCGGATTTTTGTAGTTCCGCAACTCCAATCCTCCTTTTTTCCCGTGAAGCAAAGCCTCATCGACGAAATTACGAACGTTCTCCAAAAAGTGCCAATTGTAGA
>JBBSUC010000086.1:0-16988 GCA_038235275.1 Cytophagales bacterium
CACCCAGCAGAAAGTAGATGAAGTTGTACAGACCTTAAACCAAAGACCCAGGAAGAGATTCGGGTACCGATCACCCGAGGAAGTTTTCAACGACGCACTCAGAAATGAAGAGGGTGTTGCATTTATCACTTGAATCCACCTTTCAGTATTTGATCAGAGTAAGAAAATCGGAAATAATATCTTCAATGAAATACAATTTGAACTAATTCAAAGTTGTGATCCTTTTTTTAATCTAATGATTAAAGCAAAAAAAGAAGGCTTGGTTTCAATAAAAGAAGAATATCCATGTATTGCAAAAAAGCAATTTGAAGATAAATACAGGATCAACCAGAATGTGGAAAGCCTAGTTAATTTGGCTACCTGGAATTTTGCAAATGGACAATTTGAAGTTTCAGAAAAACAGTACAAAAAAGCCCTTCAAATAGACCAGGATTATCTTCCTGCTTCATTTTGGCTTGCATATTTATATGAAGAACAGAAAAACTATGAAGACTCTCTGAGATTGTATCAAGTAGTTTTTGATAAATCGAAAAGTAATGACGTGGCACTATACATCGCAATGATAAAGAGATATCAACCAAAATAGAGTTTCGCTTCTCCACGGTCTGAGTCTCCTCAGACCCTCCCTACAACTCCGCCCCTCAGAACGCGACTTCCTGTCATCATAACCAACCGAAACAAACTACTTCAAAGTCCCAATATAAGAAAGCAAATCCGCGACCTGCTTGTCGCTGTACTGGTCGATGAGGCCCTTGGTCATGAACGAGCGGTTGGGCAAAAAAAACTGATTCTTGATTTCTTGCGCCTTGATATACAGCTTGCTGCCGCCCGTGAAGGCCAGCGTCGTGCCGCTGTCGCCTTTCCCTACCAGGTAGCCTTCCACCACGTTGCCGTCTTTTTTGTTGACCCGGTACAGCGCGTAGCCGGATTCCACGGCGGCGTCAGGGTCAAGAATCGCCGTGAGTAGGGCCTGGGTTTCACGGGAGGCCGAGCCGTCAAGGGCCGGGGCGATATTTTGGCCGTCGTTGCCCACTTGGTGGCAGAGCAAGCAGGTTTGGAAAAGTAGTTTGCCTTTGGCGGGATCGCCCATGTTTTTTGCGGCGAGGATACGGTATTTCTTGATTTTGGCTTTTACTTCCGCATTCTTTACTTCTGCCTGTTCCTTCACTTGGGCCAGCATCGCTTGGCTACCTTGGTCGTTGCTATTGACTTTGGCGAGGCGTTCCGTCACGGCGTTCGGTAGCATCGCTAGGTGAGCGGGGTTTTGGCCATACGCACTCATTACGATTGCCGCCCCGCGCGGTGAGGTAGTAAGCGTTTCGGCCAATTTTATTTTGTCAGGATCGGTCAGGTCAGGGAACCAGGCCATCAGGGCCTTTTGTCCGGCGATCGAATCCGCTTGCACTAGCTTATTCAAGGCAAAGATGCGGGTAGCCGAAGTCCGCTTTTCATCCTGAACCGTTTGGCTGAAAAGCTTGTGGTTTTCTGGGGTATTCTCCAAAGCCTTCAAGGCCAGCAGCAGGGTCGGCTCGGGTGTTTGCGGGTCGAGCAGAGCAATGATTTCTCTTCTTGCCCCGGCTACGCTAAAACGCCCCACCGCGTCCAGCGCCAGATCCACGTCCGCCGGATTGTTGCTTTTGAGAAGATGAAAAATCGGCCTGGTAATCATCGTAGAAAAAGCGGACGATTGCAGGCGGGCTTCGTTGCGCAGGGCGTAGCTGACGTAGTTTTGCGCTTGATTGGATCGATGCAATACGGGCTGCACGGCGGCGTAAATCTCCCGATTATCCAGCATGTCGCCCACGCTGACAAAGGTAGTTTCGTCCAGAGTATCCAGCTTGGCTTCGGGCCACAGCGTCAGGAAAACCGCTTCTTTTTCTTTTTTTGGCAAAACCTCGATCGCCCATAGCCGATTGACGGCGGGGCTTTTTTTGCCTTGCGCACTTTGCAAAAACGATTGCAGGGCGTCGGGGTACTTTTCCAAAGCCCGACGGGCCAGGTACCGCTCGAATTTTCGTTCGTAAGCACCACCTATTTCGTCGCCGGGTAGTTCGGGTTTGGCAGCACGGACCAGCAGTTCGACGGTCAGCGGGTCGGCTGACGGGCCTTCACCCAGGGTGCGGAGTACCTGCGCGCGTACCATCGCGTTTTCGTCCTCGACCAGGATTTGCAACAAACCAGCTATCTGCGCCGAAGGCAGAGAAAAACTACCCAGCGAACGAACGGCTTCGCGCTGCAAGTCGGGCAGAGGCGAGCTGAGTAGGGTAGTAAGTAGCTCGGAATCGTAGTGCCTAGTATCTTCCAGGCACCAAAGCGCGTGGATGCGGGTAGTTTCGGTTTGCGAATCGTCGGCAGCCAACGCGATGAGGGCCGGAGCAAGTCTCCTCGTTTCAGCTAGCGGACGGTCGGAAATCTGGTGCCAGGCGGCCCGTTTGGCCCAAAGCGAGGGTGATTTCAGGTACTGCGGCAGTTCCTGGGTTTTTATTTTATAAAAATCAGGCACCTCGCGCGGTTGCTGACTTACGTGGCGGATGCGCCAAATACGGCCATTTTTCTTGTCGCGGTCGGGATGCGTGGTGGGTAATTCGTTGTGCGACACGATTTTATTGTACCAGTCGGCGATGTACAGACAGCCGTCGGGGCCAAATTCCATGTTGACGGGCCGGAACCAATCGTCCTCCGCCGTCAGCAGGTCGGGCAGGTGTTCGGCCATCACGCTCCCGTCGGCTTGTCGTACGATGCGCACGGCGTTGATGGTACTGGTAATCGGGTTGGCCAGGAAGGCAACGTTTTTGTATTCGGGCGGGAAACTACCCGCCGCGTCGTCGGCGAAAGCCAGGCCCGAAATGCCCGTGCCGCCTACGCGAAACTCATGCAGCTTCGGCAAGAAGGGTTGGTAGGGCCGCAGCCGCTCGTTACCGATGCCCGGAAAACCCGTGCCGGGTTCTATCGGTGCGATCGAGTAGCCGAGGTCGTTGGCCTCCGAGCCGTACCATTGGCCGTTGCCCCGAAGCTGGAATCCCCAGATGTTGTTGAGGCCCGAGCTGACCAATTCCATTTTCTTGGCATCCAGCGAAAAGCGGGCGATTTTGCTGTAATCGATTTTTAGCTTGCTGCTACTTTTCAAAGAGGCTACGTCGCCCTTATTGAGTGCTCCCTGACTAAAATTAATCCAGTCGCCCGGCGCGCGCACCAGCACGTGGCCCATGGTGTGGGTGTCGGTGTAGCCAAATCCGGTAAAGAGCGGTTCGCGCTGGTCGGCGCGTCCGTTTTGGTCTCTATCGTGCAGAAAAAAAAGCTCGGAACCCTGCATGACGTAGGCGCCGTCCTTGTAAGGCAGAATGCTCATCGGAATCGCCAGTCCGTCGGCCCAGACGGTAGTTTTCGCTTTTTGCCCGCCGTAGAGATTATCGATAATAAGAATCTGGTCTTCTCCTTTGGTTTTTCCCTGGTACAGGTCGAGAATGCGCTTGAAAGCAGGATTTTCTTGTTGGGCCTTGGGATTGTCCATGAGCCGTTGCAGGTCGTTCCATTTAATATCGGCCACCGGATCGAGCGGGTACATGCGGGCGGTTTGCGTCCAGAGCCTTCCGGCATCGTCGAAGGTGAGGTCAATGGGGTTGACGACGCCATCTTCCTGGCTGGCGACGAGTTCGATCACGAAGCCTTCGGCCAATTTGAAGCCCGCGAGTTCCTTGGCTGGGGAGTACACCTCCGTACGGGCGGACTGCGTCTTTTTGTCCTGCGAAAAAGCGGACGACTGAGTCAAAACAACTCCTGCCAATAAGCCAACGAGCCAGCAAATACCCGTTTGGTGAGGTGACTTTACCATTTCTAAATCTTTTTATAAAAACCCAATGAGAAATTAGCGAAACTCAGTGATCGTCAAATCCCGGAACTCCACCTGTCCCGCGCCGCCGCTGTGGATTTGCACGGCGATGACGCCCTTGGCGGGAATACTGGCGTCTTTTTCCACGTAATCGACGGTCTTGACACCATTGATGTAAAGTTCATGATGATTGCCCCGGCAGCGGACGATGTAGCTGTTCCAATCGTTCGGGCGTAGCACGTGACGTAAAGTATTCAAATCGCCCTTAACTAAATCGGCGCGTCGATGTTCGTCGTAGAGGTTACCCCAGTAACCGTCGCCGATGTCGGCCTGGTAGCCGATCATCTTGCCGTCTTTCACGAAAGAGCGGTACTGAATGCCGCTATTTATCATTCCGGTAGCCGGGTCACCCGTAAGGCGGAACAGGCAGCGGAATTCAAAGTCGCCGTATTCTTTGGTCGTGTGCAGGTAGGTATTGGCCGGGATTTTCTTGACGCCGTCGCCGCTGCGGATGGTGCTATCGGCCACCGACCACCAAGACTGGTAATCCGGGTTGGCGGTTTTCCAGCCGTCGAGGGTTTTGCCGTCGAATAGCGAAACGGAGGTTTCGGCGGGCTGGGCGTAAAGCGGTGCGGCGACTAGGAACGCCAGAAAACCTGGCAGAATTAGCCGCCGGACAAGGCTCGATGATTGAGGGTAGGTAATCGTGTACATGACTTTCTTGGGTTTGTGTTGGTCAAGAAAGGAAGGGAAGGTGGCGGCTTACTGTATGGACGTTCTTCGACCGGGCCGCCGATGCGGACGAAGACGAGCTACTCCGAACGCAATGCCTCCACCGGATTGGCCAAGGCCGTCGCAATGGTTTTTCCACTAATTGAAATCGCCACCAGCAACACCACCAGCGCGGCGGGGGCGGCGAAGAGCCACCAGCTTAGGTCGATGTGCGAGGCGTAGTTTGCCAGCCAGTTCTGCACCAGGAAGTAGGTGATCGGCAGCCCGATGACGACCGCGATCAGTACCGTTTTCATGAAATCTTTTGACAACAGCAGCATCAGGTTGGCCGTGCTGGCCCCGATGACCTTGCGAATGCCAATTTCCTTAGTACGCTTCGAGACGGTGAATGTCGCCAGGCCAAACAATCCCAAACACGAAATGAGAATCGCGAAAGCGGTCAGAGCGCCAAAGACGGTTTGGAAGCGGTCGTCGGCTTTGTATTGCTTATCGTATTCGCTATCCAGGAAAAAGTAGCTGAACGGCGAATAAGGAAAACTGGCCTTGTACACTTTCTCTAACGTGGCTAGTTGCTCATCGGAATTACCACCCCTGAACTTGACGCTGGCGAAGGAGTCGAAGTCGGAGGCGTAGGAATGGATGATAGGAATATAAGCCGCTTTGGGAGATTCGTAGTGGTAGTTTTGAAGTACTCCTTTGATAGTCCAGCGCCTTCCCCAAAAACTCAGCTCCCGACCAACCGCTGCTTCGGGCGTTGGAATTTCCCAAAGTCGAATCGCTTCTTCGCTCACAATCACCTCATCGTTTTTGGTTGTGTCGGAAAAAACTGGCTGGGTGGTGGCATCGAAGTTTTTTCCTGCCAACAATTTGATTCCCATCAAATTCACGAAAGAAGAATCGATTTGGGTTAGGTAAAAATTATTGGAATTTTTATCGATGGCATCCGACAAATTGATTCCCGTCGTCGTGCTCATCTGGGTGGCTCCCATGCCCGGTACAGTGCTCGAAAGCGACACCGCCTCCACCTGCGACTGTCCCAGTAACGCCTGCCGGAACGAACCGTACTCTTTTTGCGCGCTGCCTACCGGCGCTTTCACCACGATGGTACGGTCGATACTGACGCCCAGGTTTTGACCGCGCAAAAAACTAACCTGCTGAAAGACGGCAAAGGTCTGCACCAGCAAAATGATAGTAATAGTGAATTGAAAAATCACCAACGACTTCCGTAACATTACCCCCTGATTCGAGCGTGAGAAACTACCTTTGAGTACTTCCACCGGATCGTAGGCCGACAGCACAAAGGCCGGGTACAAACCGGAAATCAGTATGCTCAGCAGCAGAAACCCGAGCAAAGTTTGCCAGAAAAACAGGTCACCGAAGACGGTAAAGCCCTCGGGCAGTCCGGCAACGTCGATAAACAGCGGCCTTGCTACCGCGATCAAAGCCACGGCAAAAAGGCCAGCCGCAAGATTTATCAAAACCGTTTCGGTGAAAATTTGTGTCCTGATTTGGTTCTGCGTAGAGCCAACTACCTTCCGCATCCCGATTTCGCGAGCGCGATCGAGGGCTTTGGAGGTCGTGAGGTTCACGTAGTTGACGAAGGCACTAATCAATACCAGAAACGCCACGCCCAACAGGAAGAACACCGACTTGGCGTCGCCGTTGGGTTCGGGTTCGAAAGTTTTGTGGGAATAAAGATGGATATCGCCAATCTTTTGGCCGATCACCCGCTCGTTTTTGATTTTCTTTTCTTTCACAAGGCGATCACTGAACGCGGCCAGCGACTTGGTAAAGCTTTCGTAGTTGGTGTTCTCGGCCAGTTGCAGGTAGGTAAGTGTATTGTTGCCACCCCAGTTGTCTTCCGTTTCGCCAAAATCTGAAAGCATCGTCGGATAGGAGAAAAGCATATCGAATTTCAGGTGCGTATTGGCTGGACTATGGGGTACCACACCGACAATTTCCAGCACTACATCTTTCCCGCCGTTCGGAATCTTAAAGGTTTTGCCCAGCACGTCCAATGTATTGAAGTACTTCATGGCCATACTCTCCGTCAGCACGGCCTGCCGGGTTTTGGTCATAATTCCTTGCTTACTTCCCCGAATCAGCGGGTAGTTGAACATCGAAAAAAATGAGGAATCCACGGCGAAGACTTTTTCCACCAAATGATACTCTTCGCCGATCTGCACCGTCACGTTCGGCTCGCCAAAAGGATAGGCGCGGGTATAGTTGATTACTTCGGGCATCTCGCGCAGGGCTTTAGCACCGATCGGCGGGTTGGTTTCGGTGTCCTGCGTGTCGAGCGTTTCGCCGTTCAGGTAGTCCATCGTGAGGCGCACGACGCGGTTGGCCAGCGGGTGGGTATTTTCGTAGCTCAGCTCGAAGCGTACGTACTGGATTATCAGCAATGCCACGGCCAGGCCCGTCGCTAAGCCGACGATGTTAATGGCGGTGAAGGTTTTGTCTTTCTTGAAAATTCGGAGGGCGATCTTAATATAGCTTTTGAGCATGGCTGTTGCTTTGTAGGGGCGGACCTGTCCGCCCCTACAAAGCGATAAAACCTATGCCGCAAAGCTAATTAGCTGAAAATCAGTTTTTCAATAAAACAAAACTGTCCGATTTCGGACACTATGGTTCGAAATCGGACAGTTGGTAAGATCTGACAACTTGCGGAACGCCGCACCGTTAAAAAGTTGTCAAATCTGGATCTCTAAAATCTGGGTTTTACTCCGCCTTCAAAATATTTTCCTGATCGCCAAATTCGGGATGTTCATAAATCACTACGCCGTGGTATTCCTGCTCCTTCGGCGTAGTGTGCGGATTGTAGCGGTGGAAGGGCAGGGCCTTTTGGGTGGAATAGTGGCACACGTACGACTTGCGGGTACTGTCGGGGTTGGTGATGAGACCACCGCCGTGGGCCAGGGCCGCGTGCCAGATTAGCACATCGCCCCGCTCGATGAGCAGCGTTTCTTTGGCAAAGCCGTGCGTCGGGCAGTTTTTGTCGAGGTAGTCGGCAAATTCCAGCGCGTTGCGTGTGGATCGCTCGTTGGACAGAATCCCGTTGCCGAAATTGAACTTCGGCAGCTTGTGTGAACCCACGTAGTAATACAGCGGACCCGAGTCGGCGGTGATGTTTTCCAGCGGAATCCAGGCCGCCGCCAGGTGGCTGGCAATTTTGGCCGTTACCCAGGGAAAATCCTGGTGCGTGGGCTGCTGACTGCCGAACATGAAGGTCAGGCTCTGCATCACCACGACCTGCTGCTGGAAAATCGCTTCCAGGAAATTGACGATGGCCGGGTGCGTCATCAGGTTTTTACCCGTTTCGGAAAGGTGATGAAAGTCGTTGAGCTTGACGTATTTGCCTTTCAGGTCTTCCTTGGGGAAATCTTTAATCAGCCGCTCCTGAATGGGCTCGAATTTGGGCAGGTCGATGCGCGTCATCAATTTGTACTTCTCAGGATGCTCGATCAGTTCCTCCACGTCTTCCCAGTAGGCGTCGAGCAGTTGCTGCGAAATGACCTTTTCCAAAATTACGTAGCCATTCTTTTGCCAGAACCGCAGCTTTTCTTCTAAATCGAAAGTCAGTGGGAAGCGGGGCTTGAAATCCTGCACGAAGGCGGCGATGTCGGCGTCGCTGTGGTCGATCCACGGAATGGTCGTTGGGTCGAACTCGGTACTTGGTAGTACTTGCTCCTTAACGGCGAGTGCTTTTTTCTTTATTTCTGATAATAGTCCCATAGATTAGTTGCCGCCTCGGGGCGCCCCGAGGCGGTCACCGGTGCGATTGATAGTGCTGGATTTGGAATTTACGGCAAAATATGAATAGTTTTTTCAAATTTGCGCCTTAGTTAGCGAACGGCCGTTGTCTGGTAACTATCATTTTTTTGCAAAAAACTCAAAATCAACCATTTTACTTTCTCTTAACCTGAAATATACTGATGGCCCGCCTTGAAAATCTGCAATATGAATTTTTCCCAAAACGGTTTTCACCCGCCCTGGCTTTGCTACTTTGGATACTGACTTACGTGATTACCAGCGGCGAAACGTTTGCCCAAAAAGTGCAACTGCCCAACTTCATCATCATCTTCACCGATGACCAGGGCTACGGCGATTTGGGTTGCTTCGGACACCCGACCATCAGGACCCCTAATCTGGACCGCATGGCCGCCGAGGGGCAAAAATGGACGAGTTTTTATGTGGCGGCCAACGTCTGCACGCCCTCCCGCGCCGCCCTGATGACGGGGCGATTGCCCATCCGCAGCGGCATGTACAGCGACAAGCGGCGGGTGCTTTTCCCCGACTCGGACGATGGTCTGCCGCAGAGTGAGATTACGATTGCCCGGCACTTGAAGCAAAAAGGCTACCGCACGGCGGCCATCGGCAAGTGGCATTTGGGCCACTTGCCCGCTTACCTGCCCACCAGCCACGGTTTCGACAGCTACCTCGGCATTCCGTACAGCAACGATATGGACCGGGTCAACGACGTGGATCGTGAGGAGGCTTTTGAACATCCTAAGATCGAGTACTTCCAGGTGCCTCTGATGCGCGATACGACGGTTATCCAGCGCCCCGCCGATCAGAATACGATCGTGAAACGCTACACGCAGGAGGCCATCAAGATTATCAAGGAGAACAAAAAGGGGCCGTTCTTCCTGTACATGGCGCACTCGCTGCCGCACGTGCCGCTGTTTGCGTCCAAAGATTTTCTGGGCACCAGCGAAAGGGGCCTATACGGCGATGTGATCGAGGAAATCGACTGGAGCGTCGGCCAGATTTTAGCGACTCTAAAAAAAGAAGGCTTGGACAAGAACACCTACGTCATCTTCACCTCCGACAATGGCCCCTGGGCGCTATTCAACGAACAGGGTGGATCGGCGGGGCTGCTGTTCGGCAATAAAGGCACCAGCTACGAAGGCGGCGTGCGGGTACCGACGATCTTCTGGGGGCCGGGCCGCGTGAAGCCCGGCGTCATTTCGGGCATGGGCAGTACGCTGGATTTACTGCCAACCTTTGGCAAACTAGCTGGGATTCCGCTGCCTACCGACCGCATTTACGACGGCTACGACCTCACGGAGGTACTGCACAAGGGGGCCACCAGCCCGCGCGACGGGATGTTCTACTACCACGGCAGCCACCTGTTTGCCGCCCGCAAAGGCGCTTACAAGTTGCTGTATTATAAAAACAACCCGCTGGGCTATCCCGAAAAATTGGAGAAACTGGCAAAGTACCAGCTATTCAACCTCCTTCACGACCCATCGGAGAAATACGATATTGCCGACGAGCATCCCGAGGTCATTCGTGATATTGAGGAGATGGTCGCGAAGCACCGCGAGAAGGCGACGCCTGCCGCGACGCATTTGGAGAAGCGGATTGGCCAGAAGTAGTAGTGATTTGCGTTCGACTACCGATTCAGGAAATATTCCCGAAACAGCGCCATTTCCTGTCGTTCGGTTTCAAGGTACTTGTCGAATATTTTCGGTCCGACTTGCTCGCGAAGCGCGGATATGCCCACGTCGATCAAGCGCAAGCCTTTGTCAGTTAAAAGGATATTGTCAAACGCCAAACCACCAATGCCGGACGGACGGCGAATATCGCGATGAACGAATCCCGCTTGGTGAAGTTCACGGAGTTCATCTTCAAAAACATCCAGCAACAACGCCCGAATCCTCACTTCATGCGAACGGAAATCCAGCGGCCGCAGCCGCTCCATCACCAGCATTTCCGCGTTCATTTCCTCGCCGAAATCCAGCCGAATAAAGCGCACGACGAGCCCGTTCACAGCATTGGCAAACTTCATCTTTTCGGCCTCCGACCCAATATCTGAGCGCGTGTCGCCCACGAACAACTTGGCCAC
The DNA here is from genome assembly GCA_038235275.1 of Cytophagales bacterium. Lineage (GTDB taxonomy): Bacteria > Bacteroidota > Bacteroidia > Cytophagales > Spirosomataceae > Persicitalea. The sequence goes on from JBBSUC010000086.1 coordinate 10,413, forward strand.
TCCCACTTCTGAAAGGGCAATGACCAGGTTGTTGGCCCCGGAAGATAATCGGTTCGGATATTTCACTAAGGGTAGATTTTATAAGATTCAAGCCGACAATCTTAGGAAAAATTCCTGAAAAAGGACACTTTGACAATTTCCAAAAAACAAATTTGAAAAAAGCATTGTTAGCCCTACCGCCGACGAAGGTTTCAGCCCTCGACGGCTTTTTGTGTTTTTCTTAAAAGGCACAAAGCGGGGCGGACCGTGCCGCACATAGTTCCAAACGGGGCCGCCCGGCGGGTACAAAGTTTCTAAAATAGGAAGTGTAAATGCTACTGCCTACTGATTTGCCTCTAGCAAATTAACAAATCAATATCAATTCAACGATTCCACGCCGTGATGGCGTACCATTTAAATAATTCAACACCTATTGACTCCCCAAGACCTCCTTACTTTATACAGCGCTGACAGCTATACCCAGTTACTAGCCAGCCAAATCAATACCCCCATAGATAACCGCGTGCAGATAAAGGGTCTGGTCGGTAGTTTGGATGCCGTGATGGCCGCCACACTGAATCATCAGGCGTCCCGGATGGCGCTTTACGTGCTGAGCGACCGCGACGAAGCGGCTTATTTCCAGAACGATCTGCACAGCTTGCTCGGCGGGGAGGATATTTTGTTTTATCCTACTTCTTACAAGCGGCCCTACCAATACGAGGAGATCGACAACGCCAGCGTTTTGATGCGGGCGGAGATTTTGAACAAACTCAGCGTCGCCAAGATACCGCCTCTGCAGATTGTCACCTATCCCGAGGCGCTTTTTGAAAAAGTTATCAACAAGCGGTCGCTGCTGGCCAATACTTTTTCGGTGAAGGTGGGAGAGAAGCTTGATCCGGCCTTCATCACCGAATTCCTGCACGACTACGGCTTTGAGATGACGGATTTCGTCTTCGAGGCCGGGCAGTTTTCGCTTCGCGGAGGCATCGTGGACGTCTATTCCTACGCCAGCGAGTACCCGTTCCGCATCGAGTTGTTTGGCGACGAGGTCGAGAGTCTGCGCTCGTTCGATCCTGAGACGCAGTTATCGGTCGAGACGGTGCGGCAGATTAATATCGTCCCTAATATCCAGGAAAAGCTGGAACACGAGAGCCGCGAGTCGTTCTTTACCTTCCTGCCAGAGGCCGCCGTGCTGTGGTTCAAAGATGTGGAGCTGACGCTGGAAATTGTTGAGAAATCCTTCGAGCAGGCCGAGGCCGCGCTGCTCGAAGTCACGGGCGGTGGGGTGCAGGTCGTGTCCGACCCTGAGACGCTGTACGAGACACGGCGCGGGTTTTTGAATAAAATCAAAACCTTCAAAACGGTGGAATTTGGCCGACGGTTTTATTTCAAGAACGAAAACAAAATCCTGTACTCATCCAAGCCGCAACCTTCGTTCAATAAGGACTTTCCAAGATTGATCGAAGACCTGAATGACAACCAGGAGCAGGGTTTTGTCAACGTCATTGCCGCCGAGCAGCCCAAGCAACTCGACCGCCTGCAAAGCATCTTCGCCGACCTCAACCCTTACGTCAAATTCCGGCCCCTGAACATTGCTTTGCGCGAGGGTTTTATCGACGACCAGCTCAAACTCGCCTGCTACACCGATCACCAGATTTTCTCGCGCTACCATAAGTACAAGCTCAAAGTCAAGTTCAACAAAGCTAAGGCCATCACGCTCAAAGAGCTGAAAACACTGCAACCCGGCGACTTCGTGACGCACGTGGACTACGGCATCGGGCGATTTGCGGGCATGGAAAAACGTGACGTAAACGGCCAGGAGCAGGAAGCCGTGCGGCTGGTGTACCGCGACAACGACCTGCTGTACGTGAGCGTCCACAACCTGCACAAAATCGCCAAATACACGGGCCGGGAAGGCACGCCGCCGCAGATGAACAAGCTCGGTTCTGGCGAGTGGGACGCTAAGAAAAGTCGCGTCAAGAAGCAGTTGAAGGACATTGCCAAAGAGCTGATCGCCCTTTACGCCAAACGGCGCGAGGCACCGGGCTTCGCCTTCGGTCACGACAATTTCATGCAGGCTGAACTGGAATCGTCTTTTATCTACGAAGACACGCCCGACCAGGCCAAGGCCACCAACGACGTTAAGGACGACATGGAAAAATCGCACCCGATGGACCGCCTCGTTTGCGGCGACGTGGGTTTTGGCAAAACCGAAGTCGCCATCCGCGCCGCCTTCAAGGCCGTGTGCGACAGCAAGCAGGTTGCCGTGCTGGTGCCGACGACCATTCTGGCGATGCAGCATTACAAAACATTCGTCGAGCGATTAGCGGATTTCCCGGCTCGCGTTGGTTATATCAACCGTTTCAAGAGTACCAAAGAAATCAAAGAAACACTGAAAGAAGCCGCTGAGGGCAAACTCGACATATTGATCGGCACCCACCGGATTTTGAATAAAGACGTAAAATTCAAAGACCTGGGTCTGCTGATCGTAGACGAGGAGCAGAAATTCGGCGTAAAAGCCAAGGATCGCCTGAAAGAAATGCGGATCAACGTGGATGTCCTTACGCTCACGGCCACGCCCATCCCGCGCACGCTGCACTTTTCGCTCATGGGCGCGCGCGACCTGTCCGTTATTGCCACGCCGCCGCCCAACCGCCAACCCGTCACGACGGAGGTGCATTCATTCAGTGAGGAATTTATCCGCGACGCCGTCAGCTTCGAGTTGCAGCGCGGCGGCCAGGTATTTTTTGTCCATAACCGCGTCGCCGACATCGAGTCTATCGGCAACATCATCATGCGTTTGGTACCCGAAGCGCGCATCGGCGTGGCCCACGGCCAAATGGAGGGCAACCGCCTCGAGCGCGTCATGCTGCGCTTCATCGAGGGTGACTACGACGTGCTGGTTTCGACCAACATCATTGAGTCGGGCATCGATATTCCTAACGCCAACACCATCATTATCAACTCCGCGCATATGTTCGGCCTCTCGGACCTGCACCAGATGCGGGGACGCGTGGGCCGCTCTAACCGTAAGGCGTTCTGCTACCTGCTGACGCCCGCCATTTCGACGCTCACCAGCGAGTCGCGCAAGCGTTTGCAAACTTTGGAGGAATTTTCCGAACTGGGCGACGGCTTCAAAGTCGCCATGCGCGACCTCGACATCCGGGGCGCGGGTAACCTGCTGGGGGCCGAGCAAAGTGGCTTTGTGAACGACCTGGGCTACGACCTGTACCACAAAATGCTGGACGAGGCCGTGTCGGAGTTGAAGGAGAACGAATTCAAAGACTTGTTTTCCAATGCACTGGGCGTTCCGACGGACATCCTGCCCGACTGCCAGATCGAAACCGACCTGGTCACGCTGATTCCCGAACCTTATGTAAAGAATATTTCAGAGCGGTTGTCGTTGTATACCCGTCTGGACAGCCTGAAAGGCGCGGATGAGCTGGTCGCTTTCGAGTCGGAACTCGATGATCGCTTCGGTCCGTTGCCGGTTGAAGTTCAGAATCTTCTGTGTACGGTGCGGCTGCGTTTGGAAGCCGAAAAGCTGCATTTTGAAAAACTGACTTTGAAAAACAATACCCTGAAAGGATACTTCGTTTCTTCCGGGAACGATAAATTCTTTCAGTCGCCGAAGTTTGGCAAAGTAATTGAGTATATCCAGCAGAACCCCAAAAGAACGGCGTTGAAGGACACCAAAGGCAAGCTGATCCTCCAACTCAGCGAAGTCGAGTCCCTCGACAAAGCCCTCGGGATTTTGGAAGAATTGAATAAGTAGCGGTTATCCGCCTACCTTTGCCGTCCCCAATGGGGCAAACATTTATTAAAAAGTCTAAAATCCAATATCAAACATTCAATATCTTGCTAACCAAATCAATGAATTACATGCGAAACGTGGGTATTCGGACACTGGCCCTTCTACTGATGGTGCTGGTCGTGGCGAGTTCGTGTAAAAAGAAAAACCCGACCAGCCTCAAGCCCGGTAGCACCAGCTCAAAAACCGGGCTGGATTACAACGGGAAGAACGCTGAGGGCGAGGAGGGTTTTGTGGTAAAGCAATACAAAGCCCTGCCCGCCGGTCCCGACTTGGTCTTCATCGAAGGTGGTCGCTTTACGATGGGTTCTTTAGAAGAGGATGTTATGGGTACCCGCGACAACCTCGAGCGCACGGTGAGTATCCAGTCATTTTATATGGACGAAACCGAAGTGGCCAACGTCCACTACCTGGAATATCTGAACTATGTGCAGCGCGACTCCTCGGAGGAATTCTACCGCCGCGCTTTGCCCGATACCACGGTTTGGTACAGCGATCTGTCGTTTAACGATTCTTACGTGACCATGTACCTGCGTCACCCTGGCTTCCGCCTTTATCCGGTAGTGGGCGTGAATTGGGCGCAAGCCACCGACTACTGCGCTTGGCGTTCTAATGCCGTGAACCAGTCGATGTTCGCCAAAGGAACGGCGGGCGGTGCCAAAAAGAAGAAGGGGATGCTGTCGTTCGGCAAGAAGAAAGACGCGGCTCAGGCCGAAGTCGCCTCCGCCTCGGCTCCTACCACTTTGACGGTAGAAAGCGGCTACGTGCTTCCCCCTTACCGTCTGCCAACGGAAGCGGAATGGGAATACGCCGCCAAGGCAATGATTGGCACGCAGTACGCCGACGAAAACCAGGCCAACTCCCGGATTTATCCGTGGGATGGTTCGACCCTTCGTCAGCCTCGTGGTAAGAACAAAGGCCAAATGCTCGCCAACTTCAAGCGCGGCCCCGGTGACTACGCCGGTATCGCCGGACGCGCCAACGACGGTGCCATCATGACCCAAGAGTTACGTGGCTATCCAGCCAACGACTTCGGTCTGTTCGATATGGCGGGTAACGTCAACGAGTGGGTGCAGGACGTATACCGTCCGCTGTCCTACCAGGATTTCAACGACCTGAACTCCTTCCGTCGCGACGGCTATCAGGACGAAGCCAAGAACTACGACACTAAGAATAGTAACTCGCTCATCGATGACAAACTGCGGGTTTACAAAGGCGGCTCCTGGGCTGATGTAGCCTACTGGATGTCGCCTGGTACGCGCCGCTTCATGGAGCAGGATTCATCCTCCGCAACGGTAGGCTTCCGCTGCGCTATGATCGCTACTGGCAGCACGGGTATGGCGAGGTAAGCAAGACTTTTATTGAAAATCACGATAGCTGCGTGTCCGCTTTATTGCTGGGCCGCAGCTATTGTCATTATATAGATGTGGTCACTATCCGCAGCAAGCAACACATTCAGGCAGGATTCCAGCGTCGCCCCGGTCGTCAATACGTCATCGACCAGGATAATGCGCTTCCCCCGAATTTGCTCCGGCTCCTGGGCTTCGAAAATATCCTTGACGTTTTCCTGCCGCTCTACCTTCGTTTTTCCCGTCTGAGATTTAGTGTAGCGAACGCGGGCCAAAGCATTGCCTGACCACGGAATCCCCGTAACCTCCGAAAGCCCCTCCGCGAAAGCATCGCTCTGATTATACCCCCGTTCCCGCCGCCGCTTTTTGTGCAAAGGAACGCTCACGATCAAATCAGCCATGGGAAAGCCGCTTTTCTCTGCTAATTCCTGCGCCATCATCTTTCCCAGAAATACCCCGACTTCCGGCTTGTTCTGGTACTTCAAGGCGTGTAGCAAATTCTGCACTTTGCCTTTCTTAGTAAAAGCTAAGAAGGAAACAACGCCCTTCACCTCCTTATAACCCACAAATTTCTCCATCACTGCCGCCTTCGCCCCGCTATCCGACTCGACGCGAGGCAAGGTGACCTGACACTGCGTACATATAAGGTACTCGTTCCCCACCAAAGCTTCCTCACAAGCCTCACAGCAGCGCGGAAAAAGCAAATCCACGAAATCATTCCAATATGTCCGCCAGGTAATTCCCATAAAACTCTTTTCGACTGGTTGTCGTTGATTCCCCCGCGCTTAACACCATCATCAATTTCTCCTCTCCATTTAAAGATAGGGAGCAGGGGGTGAAGTGAAAGGGTGAAATAACTTAACACCCAATCCCCCGATACCTACTCTAAAAATGAACCCAATAAACACCCCACTCGACACTCAATGGAAAAATCTCCTGGAAAAACTCCGGGAAGTCATCGGCAAGCAACCCGGTGACCTCAACGGCGTACTATTCCTGATTGGCGTCCAGGAACTGGGCAAAGGGGCCATCAATTTCACCAAAGAACAAAAGCAAGACCTCATGCACGTCGGAATTTGCCGGGTGCTGAGCTTGTCGGGCTACTACGAGTTAAGCGGCCAGGACGCCGACGGCTGGCCGCACTGGGATTTGGTGCAACCGCTGCCGCGAGGGGAAATCCTGGCCCAGGAATCGCTTTTAAAAATGCACGTGCTGGAGTATTTTAAGGAAAGCGGGTTGGTTTGAAAATAATTTTTTGGCGCTCCTTTTTGGGAATGAGCCAGTTGCGACACATTCCATAAATTATTTCCAGCCATCATTTGGCTACTAAGAAAAGATGTTGCACCTTTGCCATCCCAAAAGGGGGGAGGGAGGCTGAGATTTCAGCTTCCCGCAAGCTCCCGGCAACGGCCGGGGCCACGTTCTTTGACATGGTGG
>JBBSUC010000087.1:0-15123 GCA_038235275.1 Cytophagales bacterium
CGTTGGCCTTCACGCCATTCTTCTTTACATTTGGTGTGGCGCAGTGAGGGCAGTACACTTTGACCAGAACGTAAGACATTCTGCAAAGATATTGCGCTCCTGCGCTTTTCTATGACCCAGCATACATTTCAGTACACTACCCTTTTTTACTCATCCCGGCTTAGACTGCGCTATTGTCCAAAAACCTTTTCAATGATTCTGGTATCCTTTTCAAAATTTCCTTACCTTTGCCAGCCCAAATCAGAAAAACCGATTGTTTTTAGAGCTATAAATTTGATACTGAGATGAAACGCACTTACCAACCCTCCAAGCGCAAGCGCCGCAACAAGCACGGATTTATGGAGCGCATGTCCACCGCCAACGGTCGGAACGTAATCAAGCGCCGCCGCGCCAAGGGCCGTCACAAGCTGAGCGTGTCCGACGAGAAGCGTCACAAGCAGTAATAAAAGGTCGTCGGGCTGGCGTCAGTAAGATGGCTTGTTGGATTTACTTCAAAAGCCGTTTTAAAGCAAAGGCTTGAAAAAGACTTTTAAAAAAGACGAAAAATTACGAAGCCGGTCGATTATCGACCGGCTTTTTAAGCGTGGTAACCCCGAAGTTCAAACGTTTTACGGCTTTCCATTTCGGGTCCTATACCTAGTGGATCAGACATTGGACGATGGACGTTGGACATCGGGCAAGTCGCCTGAGGCCGTTGACTCGCTAGAAATGCCTCCACCGCAAGTCCTCTTCTCAGTCTCAAAACGCAACTTCAAGCGGGCTGTGGATCGGAACCTCGTCCGCCGCCGCTGCCGCGAGGCGTACCGTCTGCACAAGCACATTTTGAACGAGAATCCGCAGGCGCCCCAAGCGTCTTCCGTGGCTTTTCTCTATCTTGCAAAAGAAATAAGCCCCTACGACGTTATTGAAAAGTCGATGGTAAAGACCTTGCAGAAAATGGTCACGCCACCTTCTCCCTGAAATTTCTTCTAACAAGAAAATCCAAAAGGTTGAACGCCGAATGCCCTGTCAGGCTGAGCGTAGCCGAAACTCCTTATATGAAAAAATACTTTCGCTCTTTCTTACTGGCCGTCCCCGTTGTGGCGGGCCTTTTGTTCGTTTCCTTTAAGCAGGACGACCGCCTGTTCGAGATCGCCCGCAACCTGGATATTTACGCCACGCTTTTCAAGGAGTTGAATGCGTATTACGTGGACGAAATAAATCCCAACACCCTCATCAAGACCAGCATCGACCAGATGCTGAAAACCCTCGACCCGTACACTAATTTCTACGCCGAGGACGACATCGAAGACTACATGACGATGACCACCGGCAAGTACAATGGAATCGGGGCCGTGGTGAGTTCGGCGGAGGACAAGTACACGATCATGATGATTTATGAGGACACACCGGCCCAGAAAGCGGGTCTGCAGTTGGGCGATGAAATCCTGAAAATCGACGGCATCGAACTCGCTACCTTAGCCGACTCCGACCCGGCCAAGTTGCTGCGCGGACAAACCAACTCCACGACCAAACTGACCATCAAGCGTTTTGGCGTGCAGAAGCCCATGGAAATTCCCGTAAGTCGCGACGTGGTGAAAGTCACTAACGTGCCGTACTACGGCATGATTGATGATGAAGTGGGCTACATCGACTTGAAGGACTTCACCGCCACCGCTTCGCGGGAAGTACGCAATGCTTTTCAGGAATTGAAGGGCAAGGGTATGAAAAAGTTGATTCTCGACGTGCGCGAGAATCCGGGCGGACTGCTGAATATGTCGATCGAGATTGCCAACGTCTTTATTTCCAAAGGGGAGGAAATCGTTTCGACCAAAGGGAAAGTGACGGAGTGGAACAAGACCTACTCGGCCTACAATCCCGCGCTGGATACCGAAATTCCGCTGGTGGTACTGGCCAATAACCGCTCGGCCTCGGCGGCGGAAATCGTTTCGGGTGTGATTCAGGATTACGATCGGGGCGTGTTGATCGGGCAGCGTACGTACGGCAAAGGGCTGGTGCAGACCACCCGCGACCTGTCGTACAACACCAAAATGAAGATCACTACCGCCAAGTACTACATTCCGAGCGGCCGATGCATTCAGGCCATCGACTACAGCCACCGCAACGAAGACGGCAGCGTGGGCAAAGTCCCCGACTCGCTGCAAACGGCTTTCAAAACGCGCAATGGCCGTGTGGTGTACGATGGCGGCGGCGTGTTGCCCGACATCCTGACCGAAAAGGAAACCCACTCGCCGCTGGCTACTACATTGGCCCGGAAGCGGCTCCTGTTTGATTATGCCGTAAAGTACCATTCCGAGCATCCGACCATTAAGCCCGCCCGTGAGTTCCGCGTGACCGACGCCGAGTTTCAGAACTTCACGAAGTGGCTGGCCGACAAGGAATACACCTACACCACCCAGGTGGATAAGGATTTAACGGAGTTGGAAGAAGCCGCCAAGAAAGAGAAGTCGTATAAAACGATCGAGGAGCAATTGAAGGCTTTGAAGAGCAAACTCACGCACAACAAGGAAAATGACCTGCAAATCCAAAAAGACGAACTCATGGTACTCTTACAGGAGGAAATCGTGAAGCACTATTACCTTGAAAAAGGCATGAAAGAAGCATCGTTCAACAACGATGCCGAGATGAAGGCCGCTCTGGCGCTTTACAAGGACATGGATCGCTATGAGAGTTTGCTGAAGCCCACGAAGTAAGGCTTTCGGAAAAGTGCGCTTCAATAAGTAGCGACTGTACTTTCTACCAAAATACCTTTAAACCTTCGCTTACGTACTTGCGCACCTGTGCGTCCTGGCTGATTAAAGTATAATTCTGCCCTATGGATTGCCAAATCAGCATCCGATCGAAGGGATCGCGATGATAGGTGGCATTTAGTCGGTATAAAGTAGCAGCTGTCTCCGCTTCTAGCTTAATTATGGAGAAACCGGTTTCGGTGGCTGCATTCACGAAGTCTTCCGGGAGCAAGCCTTCCAGGTTTAGTTTTCCAAGGGCATACTTGAGAGAAATTTCCCATAGACTCACCACGCTAATTAAAACTTCGTTTTCAGCGTTTTGAACAATTAGTTTTGCCGCTTTGGAGAGTTTCTTAGGCGTACAGACCGCCCAAATCAATGAGTGGGTATCCAGCAAATAACTCATAGTCCCAAAAATTCTTCTTCGGTCATTTTAAAATCATCCGCAAAAGTGACTTTGCCTTTGTTTTGGAGAATGCCCAGTTTGCGTGAACCAGGTTTGCGGGCAGATTTTGGCACGAGATAAGCGACTATTTCTTTTTTCTTTCCAAAAGCTACGGCTATCTCTTCACCCATTTGCACTTCTTTAATGATTTCTGAAAAACGGGATTTCAATTCTCCTACGGTCAGCGTTTTCATAGTTTTGTTTTTTTGTAAAGATAAGTTTTCTTGTCAAGTTGACAACTTAATTGGGTTGAAATAAAGTTCTGATTCTCTTTTCCCACCCTTGCTTTTTATCTTTGCCGAAAGCGACGCAATCCTCTATGATCACAACCGAATTGACCCCAACGGCAGTCCCCGACGAACTGCTGGCCCAATACGAAACCGTTATCGGCCTGGAAGTCCACTGTCAACTTCTGACCGAATCCAAACTCTTTGCTTCCGACACCAACCGCTTCGGCGGCGAACCCAATACGCACATCAGTCCGTTGACGCTGGCGCTGCCGGGTACTTTGCCCAAACTCAATCAGAAGGCCGTGGAGTTTGCCGTTCGACTGGGTCTGGCCTGCGGTTGCGACATCAGCCGCCGCTCCATCTTTGATCGTAAGAATTATTTCTATCCCGACCTGCCCAAGGGTTACCAGATTTCGCAGGATAAAGCCCCCATTTGCGTAGGTGGAAGTGTGACCGTTACAACCAAAGGGCAGGACAGCGAAAAGGAAGAGCGCACGATTCGCTTCCACCACATTCACCTCGAAGAAGACGCGGGCAAGTCGGTACACGACGGCAGCAGCACCGATACGCAACTCGACTACAACCGCGCCGGCACGCCACTAGTGGAAATGGTGTCGGAGCCGGACCTGCGTTCGGCGGAGGAAACGGGCGCGTTCGTGACCGAAATTCGTCGTCTGGTGCGCTACCTCGACATTAGCGATGGCAATATGGAGGAAGGTTCCTTGCGCTGCGATGTCAACGTGTCGGTGCGGCCCTTTGGGCAGCAGGAATACGGCACTAAGGTAGAAGTCAAGAATATGAATTCCATTCGCAACATCATGCGGGCGGTGGAGTACGAGCGGCGGCGACAGGTGGCGACGCTGGAAAATGGCGGCGCGCTCTTCCTGGAAACGCGGATGTTCGATGCCGAAACGGGCGAAACCTACGGGATGCGTGTGAAGGAGACCATGAACGACTACCGCTACTTTCCCGACCCTGACCTGTGTCCGGTGGAGTTGACGGAACAAAGAGTACAAGAAATAAAAAACCAAATGCCCGCTCTGCCGCGCGAACTGCGGGAAAGGTTTGCGCGCGAATACGGCATCCCGGCCTACGACGCCGAACTATTGACCGACACCCGCGACATGGCCCGCTATTTTGAGGAACTTTGCGGCCTGACGACGCATTATAAGACCGCCTCCAACTGGCTGATGGGCCCCGTCCGCTCGTACTTGAACGAAAACGGTACGGAAATTGCGGCGTTTCCACTAACGCCGGGAACGCTGGCCGAACTCATCGAGTTGATAGAAACGCAGGTCATCAGCCATTCGGTGGCCACGCAGAAAGCTTTCCCGGCTTTGCTCGCCGCGCCCGACCGCTCACCGCGTGAACTCGCCGAAGCCAACGACTGGCGGCAAAACCGCAATACAAACGAACTAGAAACGTTGGTAGAGGAAGTTCTGCAAGCGATGCCCGATAAGGTGAAAGATTACCAGAAAGGAAAGAAGGGCTTAATGGGCCTTTTTGTCGGGGAAGTCATGAAAAAATCCAAAGGCAAGGGCGACCCGAAAATGATCAATGAGCTTTTGGCAACGAGGCTTGGATAAGCAATCTTCTTTTCGCTTTTTCGCTAGAAAAAAATCAAAAAGGAAATTTATGAAAAAGATAAAATACCTCGCGCTCCTTATGCTGTTGAGCGTCTTTGCCTTCGCGCAGCAGGAGCCGACGCCCAAGGAATTTACGGTATCGGGTAAAGTGAAGAATGGCGTGGCGGGCGAGAAGGTTTATTTGCAATTCTCGACCAACCCGCCCGTCATGCTGGATTCGACGACGCTGGCCGCCGACGGCACTTTCTCTATCAAAGGAACGGAGAAAGATGGCGGCAATTTTTACATGCTCAACATCGCCGATCGTCAAAAAATTGTGCTGCTCGTAGAGGGCGGTGAAAACTTTGCCATCACGACCGACGGCTACGACACGAACGACAAGGGCCAACCTGGCAAGTACGAGGTGGAGGGTTCCAAAAACATGGACTTCTACGCCCAACTCATGGAAATGAACCAGGCGATGGTGGGCAAAGTCAATAAATGGAACGACGAATACGCCAAAGCCACCGAAAAAAAGGACAATAAGAAAATGCAGGAAATTCAGGGTAATTTCCAGACCGCCGAAGAAGAACACGTAGCCAAAATCAAGGCCCTGCTGCCTCAAATGGGTACTTCGCTGGTCGCTATTTTCGCCGCCAACAACATGCTGAATCCGGAACGCGACTTCGCCGAGATGGAAGCCGTGGCGCAGCAATTTGAAAATGAAAAACCCAACTCAAAAATTGCGCAGTCCTACATCGATTTCATCAAGCGGCTTAAAGGCATTTCGGTGGGCGACATGGCTCCCGATTTCACTCTCAACAATCCCGAAGGCCAGGATGTGACGCTCTCGTCGTTGCGTGGCAAATACGTGCTGATCGACTTTTGGGCATCATGGTGCGGTCCCTGCCGCATGGAGAACCCTAACGTGGTGGCGCTCTATAACAAGTACAAAGATAAAGGCTTCGCGATTTACGGCGTCTCGCTCGATAAGGACAAAGCCGCCTGGCTGGCTGCCATCAAGAAAGACAATCTGACCTGGACCCACGGCTCCGACCTGAAATTCTGGCAATCTGCCGTGGCCCAAACCTACGGCGTCAACGCCATCCCGGCCACTTTCTTGCTGGATAAGGAAGGCAAAGTAATCGCCAAAAACCTGCGCGGCGCTTCGCTGGAAGCCAAAATCAGCGAACTCCTTGGCGGGGAATAGGAGTGAGGGAAAGGAATTAAAAACGAAAAAGCCCGGCTCCACGTCGGGCTTTTTCGTTATTTTGCTTTTACTCTGCTATCTTCAAATCAACAAATACACATCAATTCAACGATTCCACGCCGCGACGGCGGACCGTTTGAACAAATAAACAACAAAAATGAAAATCGCCATCGTCGGCTGCGGCAACATGGGCATGGCTTTTGCCCGAGCCTTTCTAAAGTTTGACTTAGTTAAAAAAGAGGACTTTCTGCTCGTGGAAAAGAGCGAGGACAGGAAGGAAACCCTGCACAGCTTCCAGCCGGGCGTGTTGACGGGCGTCATTAGCCCGGAGATTGGCGCGTACGACCTAGTGATTCTTTCCGTCAAGCCGCAGGATTACCTGGCAGTGGCCGAATCGCTGCGCGAGGTTATTCAGCCGTCACAGATTGTGCTTTCGATCATGGCGGGTATCTCCATGCAAACCATTCAGGATTCACTGGCGCATCGGCCCGTGGTGCGGGCTATGCCCAACACGCCCGCCATGCTGGGCATGGGCATTACGGCCTACGCCGCCTCGCCGGAAGTGGGGCGGGGGCAATTGCGCAAGGTCGAGAACCTCATCAACGCCACCGGACGGTCGGTTTTCTTGGAAGACGAAAGCCAGTTGGACGCCGTAACCGCCCTGAGCGGCAGCGGCCCGGCGTATTTTTTTTATTTGGTAAAAACCATGATCGAAGCAGGCAAGCAAATGGGTTTTGAGGAATCGGTAGCCACGTTGCTGGTGAAGCAAACCATGCTCGGCTCCTACCACCTTATAAACAACGCTGACCGCTCACTCGATGAACTCATCAAGGCCGTAGCCTCCAAAGGCGGCACTACTGAAGCCGCTTTGCGGGGCTTTGAAGCAGGAAAACTGGCCGATGCCCTCACGCAGGGTATCCACGCCGCCCGAGACCGGGCGACGGAGCTTTCCCAGGGTTAAAGGCTGTGTGATTCACTCTTAAAAGCTTTCAGTCAAGCGTTTAAAATAAAAATATTAGCTATCATGTCAAAAAAAAGCCGAGCGAGCGGAATTGTCTATTCCACCGACCCGAATTTTGAATATCAAACTGAGGACGAAGAACCTGAGACAATAATCCCCGCGCAGCAGGATTTGCGCGTGTGGCTCGACCGCAAGGGTGGCGGCAAAGTTGTGACGGTGGTGAAAGGATTTGTGGGTACCCTGGGCGACATGGAGGCTCTGGGCAAGCAGTTGAAAACGGCCTGCGGCAGTGGTGGCACCGCCAAAGACTACGAAATCCTAATCCAGGGCGACCACCGCGACAAGGTAGTGGCCTGGCTACAAAACAAAGGCTATAAAGCAAAGAAAGCGGGCGGGTAGCGTTGCATTTCGACCGACATTTGTACAAACTGACTCCTCCATAAACCCTCCCAAAATGACCATACCCGAACTCAAAACCGCCTTCACTGACGCCATGCAGTCGTACCTCGACGCGCTGGATCGCTATTCCGATGAGCAATTTGACGCCAAACCCGACGAGGCCGAATGGTCGCTCGGGCAGATGTACCAGCATCTTTACGAAGCCAACACCTTCTTTTTTCTGGCCAATGTGAAACGCTGCCTGGAAAAACGTAAAGGACAAGCGGACGGCGAAAAGACGGCGGCGGGCCTCAATGTCTACCAGTATAATAGCTTTCCACCGATCAAAATAAAGCGCCCCGGCGCTTCCAATAGTCCCGAGCCCATCGCCCAGCAGCGGGAGAAGTACAAAATGCTTTTCGCGCGGACCTTAGAAGAAGGCCACGCCTGGGCGGACGCTTTGGCCGGGGACGACGGCACCTACAAAACCCAGCATTTCGCTTTTGGCTGGCTGAGCGCCACCGAATGGTTCCAAAATCTTGAAATGCACGCCCGTCACCACTTACGGCAGCGGCAGGAACGCGAGGATTGGTTGGGGATCGTGGCAGTCTAAACCTAAAGCCTCCGCTGCACTCAAAGAGAATTGAAAGCCAAATTCTTATGAAATGAAAAGATACCTTACCCGGATAAGCTTCGGCCTTATAATCAGCCTGTCAACCTTGACCGCTTCGGCTCGAGAATTCACCAGTCCCCTTTTCCCCCCTGATTACGGAATCGGCGATGCCGTGGCCAACTTCCAACTCAAAAGTTTGGAGGGCCGCATGGTTTCGCTCAGCGATTTTTCTAACCAGAAAGGCATCATCGTAATTTTTACCTGCAATCACTGCCCGTTTTCCAAAGCCTACGAAGACCGCATCGGCGCTTTACACAGCCAGTTTGCCGGACAAGGCTACCCCGTCCTGGCCATTAACCCCAGCGACCCCAAGTCTTACGAAGACGATCGCTACGAGCGGCTCCAGGAGCAAGCCAGCGCCAAGGGCTACGCTTATTCTTACCTACTTGACGACTCCCAAGCCGTGGCGCGGGCCTTCGGGGCCAGCCGCACGCCCCAGGTATACGTACTAAAGAATAACAATGGCAAGTTTGTCGTGCAATACCTCGGTGCTTTGGACGATAACCCGCAGGACCCGGCCAACGTTACAAAACATTACGTGGAGGATGCCGTTTCGCATCTTTTGGCGGGCAAACCCGTGGTTCCTGCCACGGTCAAGCCGGTTGGATGCGTCATTAAATAATGGTTTTCGGCACGGGGCAGCCCGCGTTGCCAGCCATCGGCTTTTTTTGGCACTGCATCAAAAACACAAGGTCAGAGTGTAAATACTTTGGCCTTTTTGTATTGTCAGGAATAGGCGATATTTTGGGGGCTGAAAACCCCGCACTTATGAACCTTCGAAATATTCTCACTCCCTTTATTATTCTGGTGAGTCCCATCTTGCCGGGTTGGGCGCAGGTGAGTCCGGCCCCTGCCACCAGGACTTTTACCACGCCCGAAGAATTCACGGGCAACTGCGAAGGCCCCGCCGTGGACGCCGACGGCAATGTCTACGCCGTCAATTTCGCCCAGGACGGTACTATTGCCAAGATCAACCGGCGCGGAAAAACCAGCTTTTTCATTACCCTACCCAAGGGCAGCACGGGCAACGGCATTCGATTTGGGGCTGCCAATACGTTTTATATCGCTGACTTTACGGGCCACAACGTTTTGAAAGCTAACCTGGAAACCCGCGAGGTGACCGTTCACGCGCACGAGCCGCGCATGAACCAGCCCAACGATCTGGCCATCACCCGCTCGGGCCACATTTTTTGCTCCGATCCCAACTGGAAAGACGGCACCGGACAAGTGTGGCACGTGGCCCCCGACGGCAAAACCCGGCTGGTTGCCGAAAATATGGGTACCACCAACGGCATCGAGGTCAGTCCCGACGAAAAGACGCTGTACGTCAATGAAAGCGTACAACGCAATGTCTGGGCCTTTGACCTGGCCATCGACGGCACACTCTCCAATAAGCGACTCCTGCACCAATTCGCCGACGACGGCATGGACGGCATGCGCTGCACTACCAACGGGAACCTCTACGTGGCCCGCCACGGCCTAGGTCAGGTGGCGGTACTGTCTCCGGCCGGAAAAGTGGTGAAAACAATTCCCACCATCGGCAAAAAGGTGTCGAATATCTGCTTCGGGGGCCGCAAAGGAAAGAACGCTTACATCACCTTGCAGGATTCGGGTAATTTGGAAACTTTCAAGGTCAAATCGCCGGGCCGCGAGTGGGTGATGATGCGGGAGTTCGTAAAAAAACGATAACCGTTTTCATGAAACCTCCCGTCGATCTTCACAAGGCCCGCCGTAGTTTTCGCTACGCCATTCAGGGCGTTATCGATCTTTTTCGCTTCGAGAACAACGCCCGCATCCACCTTTTGGCGGCAGCGGCGGTACTGGTTGCGGGTTTTTATTTCCAATTATCCGCCACCGAATGGGCGCTGGTCGTCACGCAGATTGCGCTGGTGTGGGCGGCAGAAGCCTTCAATACCGCCCTTGAAAAACTAGCCGATGCTGTTTCGTCCGATTATCATCCTCTCATCAAATCGGTCAAGGATTTAGCGGCAGGCGGAGTGCTGATCGTGGCTATCTCGGCGGTAGTAGTGGGAATTTTGATTTTTTTACCAAAAATTTTACCTCTATAATGCTCCGGGCCATCCTCATAACTACGCTGTTGTCAATCCCTTTTTTGCAAAGCGCAAAAGCGCAGGACATCCAAGGCCGCTCCATTCAGGAACTGTACGACCGCGAGACTATTTACCTGCTCAGTCCCAACCGCTACGTGCGCAATAATGTAGAATACGCGGGGACGGCGCAGCTTCGCCGGGAATTTGCGCTTTCGCCGGGCGGAATGCAGCTTTACAAAAGCTCGCAGCGCAAGCGCACCGTCGGAACTATCCTTTCGCTCGTGGGGTCAGCGGGGACCATTTACACCTTGGTGTCGGGCAATCGCGGTTTGTATCGCCCCTTCTTCCTCATCTCGCTGGGAACAGGACTTGCCTCCGGCCTGCTCACGATGCGCGCCAACACCCAACTCAACCAAGCCGTGTGGCTTCGCAACCGCGACGCTCTGACTTTGTCCGAAATCAAAAACTAAAAAAGCCCGACCCGGAAAGGGTCAGGCTTGGAAAATAATTTTCGAAAAGCTTACTTCTGATACTTGATTGGCACCTCGAAGCCCTGCTTATCCCATTGGAAGGCCAGTTTGTTGTCATCTTTCACATCAAACATCAGCTTCTCGGCGGAGGCCTTGTAATTTTTGGTGGGTACCGTCACTTCGGCCACGTTCTTGTCTTTTACTTTGTCGTATTTAAAGGCACCCCACTGCTTCATTTCAGGATTCAGGATTACCGTCCACTCTTTTTCGCCGGGAATGGAGTAGAGTGAGTAAGTACCCGCCTTCACGGGCTTGCCACCGAACATGACGTCTTTCTTGAAAGTGATTTCGGTAGCCTCGTTGGCTCCCGTGCGCCACACCTTACCGTAAGGTTCCAGGCTGCCGCTGCCCTCATTGCCAAAAATAACCCGGTCGCGCTTGGAAGGCTGGCTATAGACCACGCTCACGTTTTTGCCCTCGGCGGTCATTTTGGGGCTAGGCTTTTGGGCAAAAACCGTGGTAAAGGCGAACATCGCCAAGGCCAGGGAGAAAAATAACAGTTGCTTCTTCATTTTGATTTTTGATGGATGAATGATTGATTTTCCTCAACAAACGCAACCCAGGGCCAAAAAGTTGTTATACACCCTCCGAACAAAGCGACGCTTTCATTTCTGCAACCAGTCATATACCTTAGCCACCGGATTGGCGCAGTTTTTTTACCAAAATCGAGTTCTAATTAGCAAGGCGGCACAGCCATAGCCCTCTATTCTATCATTCACTCATTCACTCATTCAAAATTTACCCCATGGATAAGCAAAAAATCGTAACGGCTTGTAAGAAAAACCTCAATGATAAACTGGACACGTCGCAGGACGATATGCGTCGACTGCGCGAGGCGGCAGGACGCAACGCCGACGACAACCAAAGCGAAACCTACGAGTCGAACCAACAGGAAATGCTGAACGAAATGCAGGATATGCAGGAGCATTTCGATTTCCTGGAAGAATCAGCCGCGCTCTTCAATCGGCTCGATTTCCAATCGCCTTTCGCGCAGGTCGCACCCGGGGCTCTCGTCGTGACCGACAAGCTCACCTTTCTGGTAGGCATCAGCGGCGATTTCGACTACGACGGCAAAACGATCAAGGGCATTTCTGCCTCGGCTCCGATTTATGACGCTATGAAGGATAAGAAGGCGGGCGACGAAGTCAAGGTAAATGGCAATACGTTCAAGATCAAAGAAGTGGCCTGAATCAGGGAATCCGACTTACTTTTTCCCCTAAATTGAAACAACGTCGACAGCGGGCCTCGTACAAGTCGGTTTCGCCCAGCAGGACGCGCTCCTGCGCGGGCGAGATGCGGTATGAGTGCGAGGCCACATCACCACAAACTACGCAGATGGCGTGGACCTTGGTAACGTACTCGGCGATGCTCATCAGTTGCGGCATACAGCCGAAAG
Organism: Cytophagales bacterium; assembly: GCA_038235275.1. GTDB lineage: Bacteria > Bacteroidota > Bacteroidia > Cytophagales > Spirosomataceae > Persicitalea. Next base: position 12,169 of record JBBSUC010000087.1, read on the forward strand.
GTTGCCCCTTAAAATCCATGTCCAGTCCGGCCACGATGACGCGCTTGCCGTGATCGGCCAGGCTGCTGCACACGTCCACGATGGCCGAGTCGAAAAACTGGGCCTCGTCAAGGCCCACCACCTCGCAGTTGCCCGCCAACAGCAGCACTTCGGTGGCGGCTTCGACGGGCGTAGAGCGAATTGAATTCTCGTTGTGCGAAACAATGTCGGCCGAATGGTAGCGTTTGTCAAGGGCGGGCTTGAAAATTTCCACCTTTTGCCGGGCTATTTTGGCCCGGTTGAGGCGTCGGATCAATTCCTCGGTCTTGCCTGAGAACATGGAGCCGCAAATTACCTCGATCCAGCCCGTGCGCGGGTACCGCGTTTCTTTCATTCGTGAAGGTTCGATGAACATAAGCTGGTAAATAGAGGGCCGTTGGGCAGACGTCCCGTTTTCATTACTTTTGCAAAGCAAACACATTTTTCTTTATCACGCCCCTGTCTCTTCCCCAAATTAGTTATGCCCGGCACTCTGAACCAACCCGCTTTGAAACAATACGCCGCCGATTTTACCGAAAAGATTCTTGCTGATTTTTACTCCAATAAGTCTATCACCGACGGCCAGGAAATCCTGACGCTCACGCCCGTGCGGCAGGTGAACCTGGGTATCGTGAGTCGGATTTTTGACCAGTGGAAGGCCGACGCGCTGGCGTTTCGCAGTCCATATTTCGATTTCGAGCGGGAAGAAGTCAAAGGGTCTTTGCAGGAATTCATGAACACAGTCTCACGGCATATTGCCGTTGGGCGCGAAGATTTGCGGCCACTTTTGTTGGAGGCCACGGAGGAGGCGTTGCGCCTGCTGTTGGCCCCCGCCGATTTCTTCGAGCAAAAACTCCGCGCCCTGCCCAATTTTACGTTCGACAAGAACAACGCCCAGAATTTGGCCAAATACACCCACATTCACGCCGGGGTGGCCAAGAACTTGGGTCTGCGTTTGTCCGACAGCGGTTCCGATTTTGTGTACGTCAACCAAGCGCTGAACTGGCTGGGTGAAATTACCAACAGTGGTGCTTCGCTCGATGACCCGGCTACTTACATCGAGCAGTTTTCGTTGGTGTTGCCTTTGGAAGTAGACGACATCCTCAAAGATTCTGGGCGGTCGACTCCTCCCACCCCGGCAGTTGCCGACGTGCCGCCCGCGCCCGAAAACAAATCTTTTTTCGACACGGCCCTTGAATCTCCTCGAGACAATACGGCGGTCGAATCGCCAAAACCCGTTGCCGTTCAGCCCGAACTCGTTTCCACCACAGTGGACATCGAACGGGAAAGCACGTCGGACGCGCGGCCCACTTCGACGGGGGTCAATTCCCTCAACAGCCGCTTCAAAGTGGATGTACCCACTACCACCGATGCCACCAACTACGGCAGTGTGTCGTCGAAGGTGGACAGCATTGTCGGCAGCGTATCGGTGGGACAAAGGTTTATGTTCGTCAACCAGCTGTTTGATAACGACAGCGACGTCTTTGAGGAGGCCCTACGCGAACTCGACCGCGCCGCAACTTTTGCAGACGCCAAAGACCTGATGACCCATAAATTTGGCAGAAGGTACAACTGGAAGCTCGACAGCGACGCGGTCAGGGACTTGACGGCCCTTGTCAAGCGCAAGTTCAACTAAACTCCCGATGTTGCACCGGAGCCTACTTCTGGGGTGTTTGCTCCCCGGCTGGGCCTGGGGGCAAACGGGCGACTTTCCCATCGGGGCGCGCTCCTGGGGCATGGGCAACGCGGTGGTGGCGCAGTCAGATCGGTATGCTTTGGTCAATAGCATAGCCGGAATGGCGACGCAAAGCGAAGCGTCGGTTTTTTCGGATTACCATTCTTACTACGGTTTCGAGGGCGTCAACACGCTGGCGTTCGGCGTGGTGGTACCGCTGCGGGAAGAATTGACCGCCGGGTTCTCCATGCAACGGTTTGGGGATAAAATATACAACGAAATGGCCTTCGGGCTCGGCGTGGCGCACCGCATCAATCGCATCAGTTTGGGTTTGAAGGCAAGTTACCGGCAAATTGCCGTGAACGCTGCCTCTATTTCCCTGAGCAAAAAAGCGCTGGTGGTAGAAATGGGCGGCATCGCGCAATTGAGTTCGACGGTTTATCTGGGAGCGCATGTTTATAACCTAGCCCAGGGCAGCTACTCGGGCAATGGTTCCGAAAACCTGCCCACGATCTTAAAAACGGGATTGACCTACGTTCCTACTACCGCTTTGCGGTTGAGTGCCGAATTTGTAAAAAACACCGACTATCCGGCCTCCGTCCGCGCCGGATTGGAGTACGAAGTGATTCCACACCTGCTGGCAAGAACCGGAATTGCTTCAAAACCTTACACAAGTCACTTTGGCCTGGGCTTCGTGGGCGGCAATTTCGACCTAGATTACGCCGCCAGCAGTCATCCGCAACTGGGGTGGTCGCATCATGTGACGCTGGCCTACGCCTGGCGGAAGACGGAAGAAGCCAAAAGCCCGGACAAAAAGTAGCCGCCAGCTTTCATCGAATGGTAATCCCTGGAAAGCAGTCCGAGACGCTGTTCGATGAGGACCTGGTAAGATGAAGATGACCCATGGTTTGTTAAATTGCCAGAAAATTTATCGGCCATGGTACTTGAAAATGGATTCTTGATAAAAACAGTGGACGGCATGACCGAGGAGGCGGTAACGCCGGGATGCTCCGCCAGAACGACCTCGTCGTGGTAAAAGTGACCGTGTCCAGCACCAGCGGTATCCCCATCGAAAACGTGGTGGTGGAGTAGGGATGCGTTGCGTCTGAATGCGAAGGAATAATGGTTCTCTGACAATTTTTGTGGAGCAAGCTGATATTTACTTTCTAACTACGAAACGAACGAATTTAAATTGCTAATTATGAGTGGCTTACAAGTTTTTGCAATTGTAAGAACTGAGTAGCTGATGCACCGACCACAAA
>JBBSUC010000088.1:0-14920 GCA_038235275.1 Cytophagales bacterium
ACCCAGCAGAAAGTAGATGAAGTTGTACAGACCTTAAACCAAAGACCCAGGAAGAGATTCGGGTACCGATCACCCGAGGAAGTTTTCAACGACGCACTCAGAAATGAAGAGGGTGTTGCATTTATCACTTGAATCCACCGTTGCATGACTCCTGAAAGGATGATTTTTACCTCGCTCGGCCCTGATTAAATACCTTTTTTGAGTTTTACAAGTCTATTATTCAGTAAGATTGGATACTTATAAGCAGTATTTTAAGGTCGCCCAAAGCCTTTTCTGGATAATTTGGAGATATGCAACAAAGCCATTTAGAATAGTCATCTGTTTTAAACTATGAAGTCCTTCCCTCACTACCGCCAACTCGAACAGATGGACTGCGGCCCGACCTGCCTCCGCATGGTCGCAAAGCACTACGGTCGTCACTACACCGCACAGACGATGCGAGAAAAAGCGCAGATAGGGAAGGACGGAGTCAGTATGTTGGGCATCGCCGAAGCCGCCGAGACGGTGGGTTTTAAAACGGTGGGGGTGCGGCTTACGTTGGAAAAGTTGGTGGCGGAAGCCCCCCTGCCCTGCATATTGCACTGGGGTCAAAACCATTTTGTGGTGCTTTACAAAGTGAGCAAAGGCTCCCTCGGTCGTAGCTTTCTACAAGGCATTCGGGGCGGGCGCAAGCCTACGGTGGATTTAGAATCTATCGCATTCGAAGGCTTGGCGCAGGAAAACGAATATACTCCTCGAGCCGAACCCACGAGCAGCAACGCGCTCTTTCACATCGCCGACCCGGCCAGTACCCTGGTCACCTACACGGCGGAGGAGTTTGAGAAACGCTGGCTGTCGAGCGAACACGAGGGCGAGAAAAAGGGCCTGGCCCTTCTGCTGGAACCCGGCACTCGTTTTTACGAGGAAGAAGGCGAAAAAATCGAGGGGCTGAAACTCACGCAACTGCTGGGCTACCTGTTTCGCTACAAAAAGCTGGTGGCGCAACTGGGCTTAGGAATGCTGGCGGGCAGCGGCCTGTCGCTTCTGCTACCCTTCATCACGCAGGCCGTGGTGGACATTGGTATCGGTACCCAAAACGTGGGTATCCTGTACGTGTTTCTTTTAGCCCAGATGGTGCTAATGCTGAGTAACTCGGCGGTGGGCTTCCTGCAAAGCTGGATTCTGCTGCACATCAGCACCCGGCTCAACCTCACCATTCTCTCCGAGTTCCTGGCCAAGCTCATGCGGCTGCCGCTATCGTTCTTCGATGTCAAGCAGTTCGGCGACATCATGCAGCGCATCAACGATCATAACCGCATCGAGCAATTTCTGACGGGCCAAACGCTGAGCGTGGTCTTCTCGCTGTTTAATCTGGTTGTCTTTGGCTTCGTGCTGGCCTACTACAACATGACCATTTTTCTGGTGGCGGTGGGTGCCTCGGTGGCCTACGCGCTGTGGGTGGTGGCGTTTTTGCGGCAGCGGCGCAAGCTGGATACCAAGCGCTTCGACGTGTCGAGCCGCAACCAAAGCCAGATCGTGCAACTTATTCAGGGGATGCAAGACATCAAGCTGGCCGGGGCCGAGACGGGCAAGCGCTGGGAGTGGGAACGGACGCAGGCGCGGCTCTTCAAGTGGAGCGTGCAGAGCCTGTCGCTGTCGCAGTTTCAGCAGGCCGGGGCGGTGGTCATCAACCAGGGCAAGAACATCTTCATCACCTTCCTGGCCGCCAAGGCCGTCATCGACGGGCAGATGTCGCTGGGTGCGCTGGTGTCGGTGCAGTACATCCTGGGCCAGTTCAACGCCCCCATCGAGCAGATGATCGGTTTCCTGCAAGCCTGGCAGGACGCGCAGATCAGCCTCGAGCGGCTCAACGAAGTCCACGGCCTGGCCGACGAGGAACCCGCTGGCACCCAACTCCGCCACGAGTGGGACCCGCAGCAGGACATCAAGATCGAAAACCTAAGCTACACCTACCCCGGCGCGGGCAACGAGCCCGTGCTGCGCGATATAAATTTGACGATTCCGCATGGTAGGACTACGGCTATTGTTGGGACGAGTGGAAGTGGTAAAACGACGCTTTTGAAATTGTTGCTGCGGTTTTACGCGCCCAAAAACGGTCGCATCAGCCTCGTTACGGGCGACCAGACCCCACAGAACGGAGACTTTCCCGGCGAAGGAATCGCTTTCAAACTTCCGGGGGGTATCATAACGCCGGGCGAGTCCACGCTGGGCCTGGAAATGCTTTCGCACAGCGCGTGGCGGCAAAGGTGTGGCGTAGTGATGCAGGAGGGTTTTTTGTTCTCGGACAGCATCGCCCGCAATATCGCTGTTTGCGAGGAGGTCATCGACCAGGAGCGGCTGTACCGTGCCGCCCGTACGGCCAACATTCACGGCTTCATCGAGTCACTACCGTTGGGCTACCACACCAAAATCGGGGCCGAGGGCAACGGCATCAGTCAGGGCCAGAAGCAGCGCATCCTCATCGCCCGCTCGGTCTATAAAGACCCCCAACTTTTGCTCTTCGACGAAGCCACCAACGCCCTCGACGCCAACAACGAAGCCACGATCCTGCAAAATCTGGAAGAATTCTTTCATGGTCGCACCGTGGTCGTGGTCGCCCACCGCCTCAGCACCGTCAAGAACGCCCACCAAATCGTGGTCATGGAGAAAGGCGAGATCGTGGAGCGCGGGACGCATGCAGCTTTGGTGGCGCGGCAGGGGAAGTATTTTGAACTTGTTAGTAATCAGTTGGAATTGGCAGGTTAGGTTATTAGTTGTTAGGTTGTTAGGTGTTAGGTCGGTTCGTATTTATGGCGGCGAAAGGGCTAATGCTTAATAACCTATTTTCCCAAATTCCTTATAAACGCGTTCATCATTTTTCTTATTTCGACTAGTTCGGCGTGTAATATGTTAAAATCAGTTTGTGAAATATAATCCAGGTCTTTCGACAAAATAAGCTTGTATTCGAGTTCGGCCGCAGAACCCATTGCGATAGTCAGAAAGCGGGCAAAATCTGGGTTTGAACTCCGCCCGCATCCTTCGGCAGTATTGGTAGGCACCGAACTGGCCGAGCGGCGCATTTGAGAAGTGAGTCCATAGATCTCTTCTTTGGGAAAGGTCCTGGTGATCTTATAAATACTTAACGTCAGATTATGGCTTCTTTGCCAAATTTGCAAGTCTTGAAAAATTCGCATAGTTGTTAGGTTGTTAGGGTTTCATTTGACTGATTTATAACGTCATACGTCTACAAGCAGAGGATTGACTCAAATTTACCCTACCTTTTTTTAACCTAAAACCTAACAACCTAATGCCTAACAACCTAACAACCTTCAAAGAAATCCACAGCGAAGAAGTCCACGAGATCATCAGTCGGCCACCGCCGGGGCTGGTGCGCTGGGGGATGACTTTGTTCTGCGGGTTGCTGGGTTTGTTGGGGCTGGGGAGTTGGCTGGTGCGCTATCCTGACATCGTCACGGCGCAGTTTACGCTCACGGCCACCGACGCGCCACGTACCGTGGTAGTGCGGACGGAAGGTAAATTGGCCCGGCTGCTGGTGAAAGACGGGCAGCAGGTGGAGGGCGGACAGATGTTAGCCTACTCGGAAAGCACCGCCGACCCGGCGCAGGTGCTGGCGTTGGGGGCGTCGCTGGACGGGCTGCGGCAATCGCTGGAAAAGGGCGATTGGGGGATGATGCAGCGGTACTCCAATCGATCTTACCACCAGTTGGGCGAATTACAGAACGAATTTTCGACTTTCTATCAGCAACTTTTGCAAATAAAATCCTACCTCAGCGGCGGTTTTTATTTGCAAAAGCGGACTTTGCTTCTACAAGATCAAGCCGACCTGCGGGCGATGGAGGAAACCTTGGCCGAGCAACTCGACCTGCAAAAGCGCGACTACGAACTGGCGAAAAAAGAATTCGACATCCACGAAAAACTCTACCGCGATAAGGTCATTCCGGTGCTGGACTACCAGCGCGAGAAGGTGAAGCTGCTGGGCCGCGAGATGCCGCTGAAGCAACTGGCCTCGTCGCTGATTCAGAACCGCACGTCCCAAACCGCCAAGCAAAAGGAACTGCTGGAACTCGACAACGCCATTGCCGAACAGAAGGGGACTTTCCGGCAAGCCCTCCAAACCCTGCGCAGCGACCTCGAAACCTGGGAGCAACGCTACATTTTGCGGGCTCCCGTGGCGGGAAAGGTGTCGTTTTCCTCGCCCTGGCAGGAGCAGCAAAGCTTGAAGGCGGGTCAAGAATTGCTGACCGTCGAGCCGGGCGGCAGTTCCTTCCAGGGTTTAGTGAAAATACCGCAGTCCAACCTGGGCAAGCTGCACGAGGGCCAAACGGTCCTGATTAAGTTGCAGGGCTATCCGTTCCGCGAGTACGGCATGGTGGAGGGCGTATTGTCGCAGTTATCGGTCACGCCCGGCGCAGACAGCACTTACTGGGGCTATGTTGATCTGCCACGAGGTCTGGAAACCCGCTACGGCAAGCGACTGGCCTACCGCAACGGCCTGAACGGCACAGCAGAAATCATCACCGCCGACCGTCGCCTGGCGGAGCGGCTGGTCGATGTAGTGAAGGATGGGGGGAAATGATTTCAATAAAGGAGGAAAGGAGGCAACCATAAGCTGCACAGGTGGCTTAATTAACTCCCCTGATAAATCCGCGCAATATCTGCCGACACTTTCCGTGTCCACTCCGCCTGAACCTCGGTATTTAACCCGTGCCGGGTTTCAGCGTCGTATTTTTCCTGCTCGGTGTTCATTTCGCGGAAAGTTTCCAGGAACTCGTATTGGATCTGACTATCGTAATCTTCGATGGTCAGATCCAATTTTTTTAACCGCTCCTTGAAGCGCTCCGCGATGATGCGGGCGATGTCGAAGTGGGTTTGCTCGTGAGCCAGCGTGTAGTCGTTACGAGCTTCCTCACGGCCCCACGACATGCTTCTAACCATGAATACCTTTAAAGAAATAGTCGCCTGCATATAATTGTCGGCCATGCTGGAACTTCCTTCGTACGACATGCTCGAGAATACTGCTGCCGCGTATTTGCTGCCGGGGCGGTTGGATTTGCCCTGGAAATCGTACCAGGTCAGTTTTTTTTCGGGCTGGTAAAACACCGTGTCGGCCTTATCGGGAGGGACTGTATCTTTTAAAACTACTCTGAAGCCCCGCGCCAGCAGCGGGTTTTTCTTGTCGTTCAGGCCGTACCATTGGTCAAACTGCCGAATTCCGCTGTCCAGTAGACGTTGCAGCAGGGCTGCGTGATCGTAGGCGGATTCGGGGCGCGTGTAGGTGCTGCCGGAAGAAAAACTGGTAAGGAAAATGGGCATCATGTCGCGTGTCCAGCGAAAGGTGACCCTCACTTTCATCTCGCCCGCGATTTTGTTGGGTCCCACTTTACGCTCGCTTACCGACACCTCATCCAACTGGATTTCCAGCGGCAGACTCTCGTCCTCTTTCGATTTTAGGGAAGTGTCCCAATGCTCGAAAAGTGCCTTATCGAGCGATTGGCGTAAAGTTAGCGGCACAGATTTTCCCAACAGAAAAATATTGCCCAACTGATTTGGCTTGTTCGGGCGCTTATCCAAGACATCCAGCAAGTAGTAGGATTTTCCGTATTGGAGGGGAATTTTCTCTTTTTTAAATTCAAAATCCTGACCCTGCGTCAGAGAAGGGATAATAATTACAAAAAGTATTAAGCGGGTTGGGCGGCAGACGAACCGGGAGGCGGGTTTGAAAAATGAGATAATTGGGCGGTTGAAAAACCTTTCTATAAATTGCATAACCATACACGAGCGAGATACGACTATGCCTATAACGAATCCCAAGCCGAATTTTGATGACATCTACATGGAATTGGCCATAAATCTTGCCAAGAGGTCGCACTGCATCAAGGCGCAGGTGGGGGCAGTACTGGCGCGGGATACCCGGATTATTTCGATTGGCTACAACGGCCCACCCGCCGAAACCCACAATTGCGACGAAGAATTTCCACTCACAGGCTGTCCGCGCGACTCCAAGGGAAGCTGCTCCCTCGCCCTTCACGCTGAGCAGAACGCCATCCTTTACGCCGTAAAGAATGGCTCAAAAATCGAAGGGTCGACCCTGTACGTCACCCTCGCCCCCTGCATTTCCTGCGCCCGCGTGATCTACACCATGAAAATCAGCAAAGTAATTTTCATGCACTCCTACGCCGCCTATAAGGGAATCGGCGTAGAGGAAGGTGCCGAGTTTTTGAAGACCTTTGGGGTAGAAGTGGAACAGTACGGGAGCGGGACGGGAGGAGCGGTTCTTTAATCCTCCATTTCCCCATCCTCCCCATGCACATGCCCGTGTTCCAGCTCCGTTTCAGTGGCTTCGCGGATGTCAAGGACTTTGCCCTCAAAGCGCATGGATTTACCGGCTAAGGGGTGGTTGAAGTCCATTTTTACTTTTTGGTCGTCTACTTCGATGACCATGCCTTGCAGGGTTTCGCCTTCTTCATTGGTCATGGGGATGATATGGCCGGGCTGGAGCATTTCTTCCAGATCCACACCTTCGGCTTCGAAGAGTGCCTTGTCCAGTTCCACTACGGCCTCGTCGTCGTAGTCGCCGTAGCCTTCTTCGGGATCGATGGTAAAATCGAAGGCATCGCCTTCGGACAGCCCGTCAAGTTCTTCTTCAAATTTTTCGGGTAAGCCGCTCATTCCGAAGATGAAAAGCAGCGGATCATCCGCATTGACGATCTCGACAACCGACATTTCATTGTCTGCATCGGGCAGGCTGAGGTTATAGCTAAGACTGACGACTTTATTTTTTTCGATATTCATTTGGTAGTTTTGAAAAAATGGTGGTTGGAGGTGCGCAAATTACTTTTTAAGCGCGTATGCCAAAAACAAATTTACGGGAATTTAAGTACATCAACCCTTTACGCATGAATTTTCTGGCGCACGTAGCATTATCGGGAGAACGCCAAGACGTGCTGATGGGTAACTATGTCGGCGATTTTATCAAAGGGCAACTCACGCCACTGCGCACCGAGTCCTGGTCGGCAGATTTTCTGCTGGGCGTAAAACTACACCGCTACATCGACCACTTCACCGACACAAATCCAGGGGTGTTGCGAGCCAAAAGATTCCTGGCCAAAAAGCACCCCAAAGTAGCGGGCGTGGCCTTAGACATTTACTTCGACTACTTTTTGGCCAATCATTTCTCAGAATTCTACGAGGCAGACCTCACCCAGTTCATCAACCAGTCCTACGCCGTCGTCACCCAAAATAAAGACCTAATCCCCGCCGCTATGCGCCCGATGGCCGAGGCCATGATCCGCCACGACTGGTTGTTGCATTATAAGGAAATCCCCGGCATAAAAAGGTCATTTGACGGTTTGTCGCGCCGTTTCAACTTTATGACCGCTATTCAAGGTGCCGAAATAGAACTGCAGCGAAACGAACCCGTCTACGAAGCCGCCTTCCTGGAATTCTACCCCAAACTAAAATCTGCTTGTGAAAATTTTATAAAGGAAAACGAAAGCTGAGTCAAAAGCATTCTCCCCTATCAATTCTCCATCGCACCGGCGACCCACTCTCCACTAGAATACAATGGCCCAAGCTCCCGAAGCTGTTCTCAAAGAAATCCGCGCCAAACAGTTTAAGCCCGTTTATTTTCTGTACGGCGACGAACCTTACTACATCGACCTGATCGCCGAAGAGCTGGAAAAGCGCGTCGTTCCCGAAGCGGAAAAGGGCTTTAATCAATTCGTCATTTATGGCAAGGATTCCGACTTGGCTGGGGCGCTGGGCTACGCCAAGCGTTACCCGTTCATGGCGGAGCGCCAACTGGTGTGGGTGAAGGATGCCCAGAATTTGTCAGGAATCAAGGACAAAGACCAGCAGCAGCGATTGGAAGACTATGCTCTCAATCCGCTGACCAGCACCGTATTGATTTTTTGCTACCACGACAAAGCCGATGAGCGCAAGTCGTTCGTGAAAGCCTGCGGTAAACTCGGCGCGGTGGTGCATTCCAAACGGCTTTATGACAACAAATTACCTGACTGGGTCAGAAATTACTGCCACGCGCAGGGCGTAAAGATTAGCCCCAAAGCCGAGCAGATGCTGGTAACGAATATCGGCAATGATTTAAAACGCATCGTCAGCGAAATTCAGAAAGTCCTGATCAATATGAAGATGGGCGAAGGCATCGACGCCGACTCGATCGAGCGATTCGTCGGGATTAGCAAGGAATATAACGTTTTTGAATTTCAGAAAGCTCTGGGTATGCGGGACGTTTTCAAAGCCAATAGCATCGCGACGCACTTCGCAGCCAATCCCAAGGACAATCCGCTGGCCCCGGTGCTGATTATACTGTACTCCTTCTTCACCAAAATCCTGCTCACCCACGCCGCCACCGACCGCTCCGACGGTGGCCTAGCCTCGCTGCTGGGCGTCAATCCTTTTTTTGTAAAAGACTACACCCAGGCCGCCCGAAACTATCCCATCGGTAAAGTCGCCAATATCATTCACTACCTCCGCCGCACCGACGCCCAAATGAAAGGCGTAGATTCCGGCAGCACGGATGACGGGGAGCTTTTGAAGCAGTTGGTGTTTGAAATTATTCACTAAGGTTGTTGAATCGTGAGTCTTCGTTTTGTCGAACTGTGTAATCGTTGAATCGTGTAATTGATGTTTTTTGTTGAATTGTGTACGGGATCCTCCGCGAGATATTTAACATAACTCACTCACTACAAACTGCTTGATCAAATAAAAAATCTCCCAATTCCACAGCAATTACACTATTCAACAGTTCAACGATTAAACAAAAAAAGCGAACCATTGCTGGTTCGCCCTATCATACACTCGTAGCGGGGAGCAGGATCGAACTGCCGACCTCAGGGTTATGAATCCTGCGCTCTAACCATCTGAGCTACCCCGCCGAATTGTGGTGCAAAGCTAAGGTGAAAAAAATAATGCCGCAAACAATTTTTGTTTATTTCGAATTGGAAGCCTAAATTACAAAACTTCTTTTGTCACTAACGTCGCGTAATTGACCGATGGCGGGGCTTCTACAGCAATCAATACCTTCTGAATTATGGAAAAGCATTTGTTTACTACTGAGTTCGAGATACGCTCCTCACATAAAGTACTATACCCGTATATGAGCACGGCCGCCGGGCTGGAACAGTGGTTTGCCGAAAAGGTGACCATCCTGCCCGATGGCCGTTTCGATTTTCAATGGGACGGTGAGAGTCATCCCGCCGAGCGTACTTCGCACCGCCTTAACAAGTCGGTGCGTTTTGAATTTTTGGAAAATGGGGACAGCAACGGGAACGACGATGAATCGGTCGAAAAAAACTATGTAGAAATGAAACTAGAAGTGAGCGACTTAACGCAATCTACCTACTTGCGGGTCGTTGATTATTCACAAAATATGGATGAAGACGAACTTTCCGCCGTTTGGGGTGGATTGATAGACAGTCTGAAAGAAATCGTGGGTAGCTCATGAAAAAAATCGATAAACTGGTTCTGAAATCTTTTTGGGGACCTTTTGTCATCACTTTATCGGTCGTAGTTTTCATCTTTTTGATGCGAATCGTGATTTTTTATATCGATGAATTCGTATCTAAGGATGTGGGATTGTCGGAATACACGCGCCTGTTCTCCTACTTCGCCATGAGTACTGTCCCCATCGCCCTGCCGCTGGCGATGCTGCTTTCGTCATTGATGGCCTTCGGGAACCTGGGTGAGTTCTTCGAGCTGACCGCCCTGAAAAGCGCCGGAATTTCGGTGGTCAGAGTAATGATGCCGCTGTTCTTCGCGGCGCTTTTCATCAGTATTTTTTCATTCTTTTATAATGATCGTGTCGTCCCTTGGGCCAATCTCAAAGGGTACAGTCTCTTATACGACATCAAAACGACCAAAGCAACCCTCAATATTAAGGAGGGCATTTTTTACAATGATTTACCGGGCTATAGTATCAAGGTAAACAAGAAGGTCCCCAACTCCAACACGATGTTGGGGATGATTATTTACAAGCACGAAGTTCCCTCTTACGATAAGGGCAACAGGCAGGTTATTTTAGCCGATTCGGGCAGAATGTATCCCATCAACAACAACGGATATCTAAAAATCGAGCTTTTCAACGGCAACAACTACCAGGAAATGGATAACGCCAACCAGGATCGCTCGATGGCGTATTTGAGTACGTCAAACGATAACGCCAACAAGAATACTAGTTTTATGGAAAGCCGCTTCGACCGATACGAGATGACGGTGAGCATGGAATCTTTCGGCATGAAGAAGACGGACGAGGATATGTTCAAGTACCATCAGTTTATGCAAAACATTAACACACTCAACAAAACAACCGACTCGCTGCGGCGCGACTACCAGCGGGCGCAGGAAAATCTGGTACCGAACAGCAAACAATATTTTTCCTATAAATTCCAGACCGAAAACAACTACGGCACCAAGCCGAAAAGTGGTAAGTGGGTGGACTCGCTGCTCAACGTGGCTATGACCGACAGTGTGAAAAGCGTTATCCTGGCCAGCGCCAAGAGCGCGGCAACCAGCGTTCAGAGTTTTGCCTCCTCCAACGCCGAGTACCTGGCCAGCAAAAAGAAATCGGGCAATGAGTACGAATTGGAAAAGCTTCACAAATACACCCAGGCTTTTTCCTGCTTTGTCATGTTCCTGATCGGCGCGCCCTTGGGGGCCATCATCAAGAAGGGCGGCTTCGGCGTACCGGTGCTGGTGTCCATCATTTTCTTTATCCTACTATACATTCTCACCATTCAGGGCGACAAATTCGTAAAGGAAGGGCTGCTCAATGTAACGGTCGGTGCGTGGCTGGCTAACGCGGTACTGCTCCTGGCAGGCTTCTATTTCGTAGAAAAATCCCGTAATGATTCCCGCCTCTTCGAGAAGGACGTCTATCAGATGTACTGGAAAAAATTCCGCGAGAAATACCTAAAGCCCCGCAACACCCAGTCTAAACTTGCCCGGGTTTGAGTTCTGAAAACCAGCTAATTGGAAATATTTCATCATTCATCATTCATCATTCATCATTTTTCGTTACTTTTGCGGCTGTTTTTATAAATAATTTACATTTTAATCTGTCGTTACAATCATGTATTTAACCACGGACAAGAAGAAAGAAATCTTCGAAACCCAGGGATTCAACAAATCGGCCACCGACACCGGGTCGCCTGAATCACAAGTCTCACTCTTCACCTTTCGCATCAACCACCTGACGGCGCACCTAAAAACGCACAAGAAGGATCACGATACGCGTCTGAGCCTGCTCAAACTGGTCGGCAAGCGCCGCAGCCTGCTGGACTACCTTTACCGGGAGGACATCAGCCGCTACCGCGCCATCATTGCCGAGTTAGGGTTGAGAAAGTAACAGGAAGAAACAAGGAATCGGGGAATCTGGCCAATGGCAGAGTCCCCGATTTGTATTATTATTTCCCGGCATCCTTCCCCATTTTGCACCGTTCGATAACTTATCGAACATTTTTCCACCGAAAACAGATATAATAGGAGTAGCAACGCCTTTGCTAGTCAAAATCTGTTATAGCGGTCCTTAATCAAGCGGTCATTCAACAATCTATCCAAACTTACTTTTATGCAATTTAACGTCGTATCCAAGACGATCACCCTGCCCGACAATCGTACCATCACCATAGAAACCGGAAAACTGGCACGCCAGGCCGACGGAGCCGTAGTCGTCCGCATGGGCGACACCATGCTGTTGGCCACTGTAGTAGCCAAAACCGATATCAAACCCGGCGTCGATTTCCTTCCCCTTTCCGTCGATTACCAAGAAAAATTCGCTTCGGCTGGCCGTATTCCCGGTAGTTTCCAGCGCCGCGAGGGCCGCCTGTCGGACCATGAGGTACTCATCTGCCGCATCGTGGACCGCGCCCTGCGTCCCCTTTTCCCCAGCGACTACCACGCCGATACCCAGGTAAATATCATGCTCGCTTCCGCCGACCCGGAAGTCCTGCCCGACGCGCTGGCTTGTCTGGCGGCTTCGGCGGCGTTGATTGTTTCCAACATCCCCTATCAGGGGCCCGCGTCGGAAGTACGCGTCGCCAAAATTGACGGCGAGTACGTCGTCAACCCAAAGACTTCCGACTTAGCTCGTGCCACCTTGGAACTCATGGTGGGTGCCACCGAGAAAGACATCACTATGGTGGAGGGTGAATTGGAGGAAGCACAGGAAGAAGAAATTATCGAAGCGCTGAAAGTAGCCCACGAGGTCATCAAGGACCAATGCCGGGTAATGAAAGAACTGGAAGCGGCCGTGGGTAATACCACCAAGCGCGAGTATCAGGGCGATCCTGAAGATGCCGAGCTGGAAGCGCGCGTTCGGGAATTCTGCTATGGCAAACTGACGACTTCCATCGCCCAAACCTCCAACGATAAGAATATACGCAAGGAAAGAGCCAAGGCAATCCGCGAGGAGTTCATGGCCAGTATTGGTGAAGACGAGGAAGTGGACGAGTCGTTGGTAAAGCGGTATTTCCACGATTTAGAATCCGAAGCTACCCGCCGTCTCGTACTAGACGAGCGCATCCGCATTGACGGACGCAAGTTGGACGAGATTCGCCCCATCGCCTGCGAAGTGGATTTCTTGCCCGGTGCGCACGGCTCGGCCCTGTTCACGCGCGGCGAAACGCAATCACTGACCACGGTCACGCTCGGTACTAAGCAGGATGAGCAAATCGTGGACACGGCCATGTACTACGGCTACAGTAAATTCATGTTGCACTACAACTTCCCCGGCTTTTCGACGGGCGAAGTAAAACCCAACCGGGGACCCGGACGTCGCGAGATCGGTCATGGCAACCTGGCGCTGCGGGCTTTGAAAAAAGTACTACCACAGGGGGAAGACAATCCTTACACGATTCGTATCGTGTCGGATATTCTGGAATCGAACGGCTCGTCTTCAATGGCGACGGTTTGTGCCGGGTCGCTGGCCCTGATGGACTCTGGTCTGCAAATCAAAGCGCCCGTTTCGGGTATTGCGATGGGTCTGATTACTGACCCTGAAACGGGAAAATATGCGGTTCTGTCCGATATTCTGGGCGACGAGGATCACCTCGGCGACATGGATTTCAAGGTAACGGGTACTGCCAAGGGCATCACCGCCTGCCAAATGGACATTAAGGTAGATGGACTTCCCTACGAGGTTCTGACCGAGGCTCTCATGCAGGCCAAGCAGGGACGTTTGCACATTTTGAACGAAATGAGCAAAGCCCTCTCCGCGTCACGCGAAGATCTGAAACCCCACACGCCACGCGCGACGGTCATTAAGATCGAGCGCGAAATGATTGGTGCCGTCATCGGACCCGGTGGTAAAGTGGTGCAGGACATCCAAAAGGAATCCGGCGCAACGGTCAACATCGAGGAAAGGGATGGCGCAGGCTTCGTTAGTGTGTTCTCGGCCAATAAGGAAGCAATGGACAAAGCCCTCGGCCGCATCCGGGCCATCGTCATGGTACCCGAAGTTGGGGAGACCTACACGGGTAAGGTCAAGACGATTATGCCCTTTGGTGCCTTCGTGGAATTCGTTCCTGGCAAGGATGGTTTATTGCACATTTCTGAGATTAAGTGGGAGCGGTTGGAAAACATGGACGGCGTCCTCGAAGTAGGTGAGGAAGTGCAGGTCAAGCTCGTAGAGGTAGATAAGAAGACCGGGAAGTACCGTTTGTCGCGCAAAGCCCTGCTACCGAAACCAGAAAATAAATAATTTTAATATATTATTTTTCCAATCTGAAATGATTTGGGGAAGTAATGCGTTATAGACATTAAGACACTAAAAAAAGATAAATGAGACAGCTAAAAATCAGCAAACAGATTACCAACCGGGAAAGCCAATCCCTTGATAAATACTTACAGGAGATTGGCAAGGTGGATTTGTTAACCCCCGATGAGGAGGTAACGCTGGCCCAAAAAATCCGCGAGGGCGACCAATTGGCGCTCGAGCGGCTGACGAAAGCAAACCTGCGGTTTGTGGTGTCGGTGGCCAAGCAATACCAGAATCAGGGGTTGTCGCTGGGGGACTTGATTAATGAGGGGAATTTGGGATTGATAAAAGCTGCTCAGCGTTTCGACGAAACACGTGGATTCAAATTCATTTCTTACGCCGTGTGGTGGATTCGCCAGTCCATTTTGCAAGCCCTGGCCGAGCAATCCCGGATTGTGCGTCTGCCTCTGAATCGTGTAGGTTCTTTGAATAAAATTTCCAAAACGTTCTCCGAGTTGGAGCAGCGTTTTGAGCGCGAGCCTTCACCCGAAGAACTGGCCGAAGTGCTGGAAATATCTTCCTCCGAGGTCGTGGACACGATGAAAATTTCGGGCCGCCACGTTTCGATGGACGCTCCCTTCGTACAGGGCGAGGAAAACAGCCTGCTGGACGTTCTTGAAAATGACCTGGAAGATAAGCCCGATTCCGGTCTGGTCAACGAGTCGCTCCGCAAAGAAGTGCAGCGCGCCCTCTGCACGCTCACCCAGCGCGAGGCCGACGTCATTGCCCTTTACTTCGGTCTGAACGGCGAACACGCCATGACGCTGGAAGAAATCGGCGAGAAATTCAACCTTACCCGCGAGCGGGTAAGGCAGATCAAAGAAAAAGCAATTCGCCGCCTGCGCCACGTTTCCCGGAGCAAAGCTTTGAAGACTTATTTGGGTTGACGGCTTTCGGCAGTCGGCCTTATACTCTTTCAGGATTCGTGAGGAATGTCGCGTCCTAAAATAGCGATACAGATTTGAGATTAATTTAGATTACCATTTTCGGCCGTTGCAGGTTCATTCTTGTGGCGGCCTTTTTTCTTATAGGTGCGCATTTTTATCTCCGATTGCTGGTGCATCTGCTCGGGCGTGAGCATGAAGCAGGAGTAGTGCGGGCGCATGGTGTTGTAGATCTCAACGCTTTCCTTTATAAGCTTCTTCATCG
>JBBSUC010000089.1:0-14633 GCA_038235275.1 Cytophagales bacterium
CGCCCCTTAGGTTTGTGTTACGTTAATAAACTAAGAAGCTGTTTGAGTTAAATTGCAAAAGCGGGAAGGCGGTCTATATTGATGAATGCGAATCAAAAAATACAGTTCCGACCTCCCCGCCGCAAGTTGGCAAGTTATTGAAAAAATCATCCAAGTGCGCCGCCGCAGCAAGTGGGACTTGAGGGAAATCGTCAATGCTGTTCTTTACGTGACGAAAAACGGCTGCGTCTGGCGCGACATGCCGGGTGAGTTCCCGCCTTGGCAGACCGTATATTACTACTATGCCAAGTGGGTGAAAGATGGCACTTGGAAAAACATAAGCGACTGCCTGGTAGCAGACTACCGAGAAAAACAAGGCAAGAAAGTCCAGCCTTCGGTAGCCATCATAGACAGCCAGTCATCTAAGAATAGCGCTAGCTGCGGGCAGGATGTGGGCGTGGAGGGGGGTAAGCTTATCAAAGGGCGGAAACGCTTCTACGTCGTTGATACGATGGGCAACCTGTTGGACAGTTTCGTGGTGGCGGCCAACTCCCACGACGGCACGACGACAGCCCGCAAGTGGGAGAGCCTGGCTTGGCAAAACCCGCTGCTCGACGAGGTGGAAAAGGTTTTCGCCGACGGCTCCTATAGGGGTGCTTTCAGCCAGCAAATGCCGGAAAAGCACGGCATTTCGGTAGAAATACCAACGGTTCCCATCGCTCGGAAGGGCAAGGTAGATATCCACCAGAAGCGGTGGGTGGTCGAACGGACAATCGGCTGGACGCTCGCTAACCGCAGGTGTTCAAGGGATTATGAACGAAAGGCCGAACACGCAAACGCTTTTATAGTCATAGGAAATATCAAAAGATTAGCACAAAAAATAACCTAAACAGCTTCTAAGATTTGGTAGTTTGCCAATAGTCAACCAAGGTGGGGCGATCTAACGGGTCGCTCAGGAAAGACCTATGCTCCGATTCAGAGCCCCACCTTGTTGGACTTGCCTAGGCTCGGATAGAAAAACGGGTTCGTGGCCCATTATAGGGGTTTGAGTAAAGGCAAGCCGGTTGACTGATAACCAAAACTACACTATTTTATGGAAAACCAACACTACGTCGGCATCGACATTTCCAAGAAAACGCTTGATTGGGCCGTGTTTGACGGCCAGAGAATCGTCTTCTGTGTCAGTGCGGAAAACTCCGCGACTGGCATCAGGTCTGCCCTCAGCCAGATGGGGAAAATACTGGGCTTCATCCCACAGAAAACCATCTTCTGCATGGAACACACGGGCATCTACAACGCTCACCTGATGGAAGTTATGTACAAGCTTGGCCTGCCCATTTGGCTGGAGAACAGCACGCAGATAAAACAGGCGAGCGGGATGCAACGGGGTAAGAGCGACTCGGTCGACGCCCGTAGGATCGCCGAGTACGCGTTTCGCTTTCGCGACCGGACTCGCTTGTGGGAGCCGCCGCGTCTGGTCGTCCAGCAGCTTTCCTTTCTGAGTGCCGCCCGGCAGCGCCTGATCCAGGCCCATAAGCTTCTGGCTGTGCCTTTGGACGAGCAGGAATCCTTCGTAAGCGCGACGCTTCAGAGACAGGTCAAGTCCACCTCGAAGAAATCGCTGATAGCTCTCAAAGAGGAGCAGATGGCCATCGACGCCCAAATCGACGACTTGATCCAGGGCGACGCCAGGCTGAGGGAACTCTTCGGTTGGATCACCTCCGTGCCGGGGGTGGGACCAGCCACGGCAACCGAGATACTGGTGAGCACCAACGAGATGAAGACCATCACTAGTGCCAAAAAAATGGCTTGCCACGCAGGCGTGGCTCCATTCGAGTACCGATCGGGTACCAGCATCCGGGGGAGAACCCGCGTCAGCCACCAGGCCCGGAAGCGGTTGAAATCCCTTTTCCACCTCGGAGCCATGTCGGCCATCAGAAGAAAGGGGGAACTCCAGGATTATTACCAGCGAAAGGTAGCCGAAGGCAAGAACAAAATGCTGGTGTTGAACGCGGTAAGAAACAAAATCATCCACAGAATATACGCGGCCGTAGAACGAGGTGAGAAATATGATAAAAATTATATCCCAAAGCTTGCATAGACCATAGAAATCGGAGCGGTTCAAAACACTACCTGACTTTTACTTCTTCGGATTCCCGCCCATCGAAGCTGGTGCATTGTCGTTCTTGGGCATATCCTTCCGCGCCTTTTCGAAATCCCCGGCCTTGATGACCGTGATCTTATCGTAGTCGATGTACTTGGCGGCAGCGGCTTTGACATCGGCGGGCGTGAGGGCTTCGATTTTTTTCTCAAAGTCGGCGTCCCATTTCATCGTCCGGTCGAGGTATAGATTGTTGCTGAGCGTCCCGGCCAGGGCGGCATCCTGCGCCCGGCTGACCTGGCGCTGCTGCAGGTAACCCGACTTGGCGGCTTTCAACTCGTCGGCGGTAAAGCCTTCCTTCACAGCTTTCTCGATTTCCTCTTTGAAGGCTTGCTCCAGCTTCTCGGCGTTTTGCGGGGCATAGATGGCGTAAGCCAGGAAGCTACCATTCTTGTCCAGCGAACTGGCGCTGAATTGCGACCCAACACCGTAGCTCAGTCCATCTTTCTGCCGGATACGCGTCGCTAGGCGCGAGTTGATGAAGCCGCCGCCAAGCATAAAGTTAGCCATGACCAACGCAGGATAGTCGGCGTCACTATCTTGCAGCGGCATATTGAGGCCCGCCACGAACATCGAGTTTGCCTTATCCGGCGTCTCGAACGACTTGTTCTGTGCCTTTACCGCCTGATAGGGTGAGGCAATGCGCGTAAACGGCTTGGCGCTTTTCCAGGAACCGAACTGGTTGTCGATGATTTTCTGGATTTCATCTTTGTCAAAATCCCCTACGACCGCAATGGACGCATTATTGGCTCCGTAAAAGTCCTGGTAAAACTGTTTGACCTGATCGATGGTGGCCGCTTTTAGGTCGGTCACGTCTTCGTCGAAAGTGGCTACGTAGCGAATGTCTCCTTTGGGATAGGGTGAGGTCACGCGGCGGAACTCATTAATGGCGATGGCCTGCGGTTCGCTACGCTGGGACTCGATCTGGGCCAGTTCTTCCTGCTTCAACTTCTCAAATTCGGTAGCGTCGAACGACGGCGTTTTCAGCACGTCGGCCACCAGCTTCATTACAGCGGGCAGGTTCTCGCGGGTGGTTTCGATGTTGACCCCGGCCTGGTTGTTTCCGCCGTAGAAATTCACGCGGGCATTAAGGCGGTCGAACTCGTCTTTGATCTGCTGGCGGGTCTTGTCCTTCGTGCCTTTGTCGAGCATGGAGGCCGTCAGGCTGGCGATGGTGCTTTTATTCATCAGGCTTTTTTCGTCACCCAGCCGAACCGTCATGCGGGCTGCGACCACGTTGCCGCGTGTTTGCTTGGGCAACAGAGCCACCTCGATGGCCCCGGGCTTTTCCAGGCGGGTCGTGCGGCTCTCGATATTTTCGGGTGAGGGGTCGAAGGCTTCGCCCTGCGCCATGGCGGCTTCGCCTTTGTAGTCCTTCACGAGGGCCATCACGTCAGGGGCCTCGGGCACCTCGGTGCGGTCGGGATTAGCGGTGGGAATGAAGCTACCTAATGTGCGGTTGGAGGGCTTGAGATACTGCTGCGCTATACGGAATACATCATCGGCGGTCACTTTGCGGACGTTATCGCGGAAGAGGTAGGCCAGCCGCCAGTCGCCCACGGCGATGTACTCACTGATGCCCAGTCCCACGCGCTCCGAACTGCGGAATTGTAGATCCCAGTTTTTGAGGATGGCCGCTTTGGCCCGCTCCACGTCTTCGCCCGAGGGCTTCTTCATGGCAGCGGAATCCAGCGTGGCCAGCATGGCGGCGCGGGCTTCGTCCAGCGAATTTTCTTTCAATACCTCGGCCCCGAAATAGATGAAACCGGGATCGTGCAGCGCAAAACCGAAGCCGTACTGGCTCGACGCCTTCTTGGTATCCACCAGGTTTTTGTAGAGTTTCCCGTTGGGTTCCGCGGTTAGCACCTCCACCAGCACTTCCATTGCGGGATAATCGGGATGGGAGCCGGGCATGATGTGGTAGGCGCAGGCGACCATCTGCACGTCGCCGGTGCGGCGCACGGCGGTGATGCGCTCGCCATCCTGTACGGGTTCCACGGTGTAGCTCACGGGCAATTGGCGCGTGGGTTTGGGGATTTTACCAAAATAATCCTGAATCAAAGCCAGCGTTTTGGCTTCGTCGATTTTACCTGAAACGGTCAGCACGGAATTATCGGGCTGGTAGTATTTTTGGTAAAAAGCTTTGAGGTTGTCGATGGGGACGTTCTCGATGTCGGAGCGGTTGCCGATGGTGGTCTTGCCATAGTTGTGCCACTCGTAGGCGGCGGAGGCCACGCGCTGCAACAGCACCCGAAACGGACTATTTTCGCCCGACTCGAATTCGTTGCGCACCACGCTGAACTCACTTTCCAAATCTTTCTTGGCAATGTAGGAATTCACCATGCGATCGGCTTCCAGATCGAGCGCCCATTTCAGGTTTTCGTCCGTAGCCGAAAATGTCTCGAAGTAGTTGGTGCGATCGTACCAGGTGGTGCCGTTAGGCCGGGCGCCATGCTCGGTCAGTTCCTGCGGAATGTTGGGGTGACCGGGCGTCCCTTTGAACACCATGTGTTCCAGCAAGTGCGCCATGCCCGTCTCACCGTAGCCTTCGTGCCGCGAACCTACCAGGTAAGTCATATTGACGGTAGCCGTAGGTTTCGACGGATCAGGAAACATCAGGACTTTCAGCCCGTTGTCCATCTGGTACTCGGTGATGCCCTCCACCGAGGCTATTTTCTTCATGCCCTTCGGCACGTCCTGGGCCTCAACTTGAGGAGCTGCGATCAGGGTCAACAAACTGGCACCCAATGTGTACCGTAAATGTTTTAGCGTAGATTTTATTCGATTCATGAGAATGGGATTAGGTTAGTTTGTCAATTAAGGTTATAAAACTAGGGAATGGTTGATGGATGGCAAAGGGAATAGTGACGAGTGGTAATTCCAAATTCACTAATTAATTACTTCATCCGCTGCCAGGTATCTGTCCTTCCAATGAGTGAGATACCGACGTAGCCGCGCACGTCAAGGGTGTTCTGACCGCGCAAGGTCATCTTGCAACTATACACTTTGCCGCTCTCGGGATCGTAGATTTTGCCGCTATCCCAGACGTTGTCGCCGTCGAAACGGAAATCATGCAGATTCACCAGACCGAGCAGTGGCTGATTTCTTTTTTGGGGATCGGGATTATTCTTGTCAACTTTCGGACGATTGCTTTTGGGGTCGTTTGGTTCATCGATCCACGCCAGCTTGCCAAAGTACTTATTGCCTTCTTTATAAATTTGTATCTTACCTTTCTTCCCACCCGTCATCCAGGTACCGACGATGGCGTCGGGGTTATCGACGGGAATGAAAGAAGAAATAGCAAAGGCGGCTATAACCAGCGTCAAGACCAAATAGATTCTACTTTTTTTAGTTCTCATAGATTACACATTCTAAATACTGAGCCAGTGATTTTTCCAAACACCCTAACGACTAGAAAGGCCAATATGGTGCAGGGCCAGGTAGTGGGCGGCTTCGCTCTTTTGACAATAACGCTCATGATGGTGGCTTGTTTCCGCCCCAACATTCCCATTTCTATGGGAACGGTCTATCCCATCGATGTATTTATGGAAGGCCAGCAACCCGACCGCCCCTTTTCCGAAATCGAGTGGGTCAGCATCAGCCAGGACGATACGCTGAGCGCCCAGCAGAAGGCGCCCAGCCGGGGGATGACGAGCCGGGGAAATGACGCCCAAACCAAGGAACTACTCACCGCCCGCCTCGTCCTGAAAGCCCAGAAGCTGGGGGCCGACGCCATCATGAAGGTGAATTACCAGTACTACACCTCCGCCACGATGGAGGGCTACACGATGAAAGGAATGGCGATCAAGTATCGGGGGGATTAATTCAATTATGAATGAGAGATTGAACGGTCCGCCGCGCGGTGAATGAGAGAATATTGCTTTCGCCCCCTCTGCTCATTCTCTCATTCACTCATTCACCAATTCTCAATTAAAAAACTACCGCTTCGACGTCAACCTCGACGCTGGGGGAAGCTGCTCGTTCGGCAACTTGATCTCCGGCTTGGCCAGCGGTTTGAAGCGGTTGAAGCTATGCGTGAACTGCATACTAACGCCGCCCGTAATGTTGGCACTATTCAGCAAGAGGGCGTTTTGGATGTTACGGTTGTAGGCTTTCAGACGGACGTTGCCGCTTTGGGCCAGCCAGTATTCAAGCGTCCACTCGCCCAGCAGACTCGTGGCGTTGAATTGTGAGGTACCTGCCTGAGAAGTACCGTAAGCGAAGCGGCCGTCGCGGGTGATGCGGAAGCGGTCGTTGAGGAAGCGATACGAAAGCCGCAGTTGCAGGTTGGTCAACGCGCTTTGGTCCAGCGATAAACCCGATACGCCCACTTCGAGATTCTCATTCAGCGTCGAAGCCCAGCGGCTGATTTGGTTGGAAACCAGTTCGCTTACGCTATTGCCAATTAAGGTAGCACCCTGGTTGGTTTCTCCCAAGAGTACATCCTGCGGACTGAGCAATTGATTGAATAAAATCAGACTGCTGACCTGTCGGCTCATTTCCTGCTCGTTGCTGCGCAGGCGGTTCTCGAAGGCCGCTACCGCCGAGCGGTACTCGCCGGAGGAGGGGTACTGCTTCACCGCCAGATTGTAGCCAATCGTTGGCGTCATCAATCGGTCGGTAAGCGCAATCGTAACTTCCACGGGATAGCGGCGCGAGAGTTCGCTGCTGTTGCCCGCGGCCTTGCTCAACGTGGCAAATTCATTTAATACAGCCAGCGAAGTCGATTGGGTGTAGCTGGCCTGAACATTCAGCAGGGCGTCGTAAGGGTCGCCCGACCAGGTAATGCGGCTGCCGGGGTTGATCGTAAATTTCTTGTTCAGGGCGTTTTGGAAAGTGAAGGTGTAGTCGCCACGCTCGATCTCGTAGTTGCCTGACATCGTAAAGTCGCCCTTCGTGTCGGCCTTCATGTTCAGAAGTCCTCGGCCGTAGGCTTTTATGATGTCCCCGGCCTGGCGGTCGAGTTGGATTTCGCAGTAGGCATCGGGCGTAATATTGAAATTGAAATCCATTTTCACGCCGCCCAGTCTGGTATTTTGGCGGGCCACGCCGGCGGCTTCCAGACTGTCTTCGATTATTTTTTTACTCACAAATTGAATGTAGTCCTGCGTCGCTACTTCGGTGGGGCCATCGAGCGGGATGTACATCCGTGTTCCTTTGTTGCTCGTAACGGCTGCGGTAATTTCGAGGTTGTCGATCGGTCCCGTCAGGCTGGCCTTGCCCGTCACGTAAGCCGTGCCGTAGAACAGGTCGTTGTCTTTCTCGGTGGTATTCAGGATTTTGAAATTACGCAGATCGGCGTTGAAACCCAGCGAAAAATCCCGGAAGCCCCGATGGCGGACGCCGCCACTAACCGAAGCCGTGTTGCCGTCCTCGTCTTTCACGATCATATTTTGGGCCGAAATCTCATTCTCGCTGAACGTGACCACATCGCTGAACGACAGTATCGACTGCAAATAGTCGAATCGCAACTTCCCATTTTCCACCTTGACCTGACCATCCACGACCGGATGCTTCGGGGTGCCGCTAACCTTCAATGTCCCATCTACCCGACCGCTTACGTCGGTCACGAGCAGCTCGCTGAATGGCTCAATCATTTTTAACTCCGAGCGGTCGAAAATAGCCGTCAAATCCAGCGAGTTTTCCGTTTTTTCGGGATTGAACGTGCCGTTGACGGCAAATACCCGCGCCTGATTCCGATCCAAGTGCGCTTCCAGATTAAACTGCTCGATCAATTCATCCCATTCGCCCCGTCCGCTCATATTGCCCAATTGGGTATTATCGTAACTTAGATTTAGTACACTGAAATGGCCGTTTATCTCGCTCAAATTCTCGCGGTCGCGTAGCGTGGCGGCGGCATCCATCACACCGCCCAGCTTGGTGTCCAGCACCGGATTCAGCGTGGCCAGTTGCAGGTTATCTATTTCAAATAAAAGATTGCGGCTGGAATCGGCGTACATTTCTCCATCCAGCGAAACCCGCTGCTTGTCGTGGACGAGCGCCAGGTTTTCAAAGGTGGTTTTTTGGTTGATTACCGAAATAAGATTGTTAGGGTTAATTTCCCAAACTTCATCCAGCAGCACCAAATTCGATTTGGCCAAATGCAGCTTCAGTCCCGATGGCACAAAGCTGACGTCGCCGTTCAGATTTCCCTCATTGGTACTTTCCGCCTGGTGAATGTCGCTGTTGAAATGAATATGGTCCTGATCCCAGGCGGCCTCGACGCTGAGGCGCTCCGTCGGAGCCAACACGCTGATTTTCTGTTTCTGGGAGATTACCAGGGCCGAAGCAAGCACCTCGGCATTATTGACAAATTTGGAGGTAGTAACGTCCAGTTCATTACCCGAAAAGTGCGAGTCGTCCACCCGAATGCTATCGGCGCGGGCATTCAGCGTGATGAAGGCCGTGTTGCCCATCCGCAGCACGCCCTCAGCGTGGCTTTGGGGCGAAACGTAGACATTGGGCCGCAGGAATTCCAGCAGCGGCGTCAGGTCGTGGCCGTCCACTTCGTAATTGATCGTATACAGCCGGGGCGTCACTGTTTCGGCTTTTTGGGCGTAGTAGGTATCGCGCTCCGCCTCGTCTTCTATAAAGTACAGTCGGTATTCTTTGAGCAACCGGTTTAGGTCGTCGCCCGCTTCACTCAGCACGAAATCGCCGTTCAGATAAGCAGTTAGCACATCGCTTTGAATTTCGATGGTGCGCTCGCTGGCAATTTGGGAGGAGGTGATCAGCAAACTATCCAGCCGCAAAGTGCGCTGGTTTTCCGGCGTGCGCAATGTGGTATTATGAAAAAAAGCGCGGCCCACCAGTTCGTCACCCGTGTTGCCCTCCACCTGGGCGTCGATACGGGTGCCGATGGTAAGCGGCTTTCGGGAAAAACCCAATTCCATGAGATTGGCTTTTTCCAAAACACCCTGCAAATCAAAGCGATTTTTGGGATTGGCGAGGTCGATTTCTCCATCGAGAATAAACGCCAAATTAGGGTCGCGCGAACTGACTTGCCCATTGAAATAGGCCTTCTGCAAATTTCCCCGCAACTGTACATTACGGTAGTCGTAGCCACGAAAACCCAGCCGATTAACCGCCGCATCGAGGTTGATAGCGGCGGTAGAAATATCAAACCCTTTGCCGTTGACTCTACCCGAAAAGTCGAGCTTTTGCAATTTTTCCGGCTCGTCGAAAAGGATTCCCAAATCCAGATCGACCGTTTTGAGCAGTCCGTCGTAGGTCGAAGTAAAGCGATCGGCAATGTGGAAGGCCATGTCGGTGTCCAGTTCGCCAATCTCGGTCAGGACGTGGCTTTTCAGGTCGAAGTCCTCCGCCGTACCCCGGAAGGTGCCGTCGATGGCGATCAGGCCGAACTTTTTAAAGGTTTCGTGCAAATCCGTTTCGGGATAGTACTGCACGATGTCGTCGGTCTCGATGCGCGAACTCGCCAGCTTAAAATCCATCGTGGTCCGACCGAATTCCGGCAAGCCCTTGAAGCCGAATTCCCCCGCCAAACGGCTGCCTTTGCCAAAGCGTAAGTCGGTATTCCTCACCACAAAATCATGCACCGATCCGTCGAAGTCGCCCGACACCCGCCAGGTTTCGTTCAGCGTCAATAAGTATTCGTGGAAAAGCCCGAGATCATCGGAATAGACGCGACTGTCGCGAAAGTGCGCCACCATGCGAACCTCTTCGTTGAAATCGCCGAAGGCCGAGGGATGGTCGTAGTTAAAGCTAAGGTAATTGGTCAGGTACGAGCCGCCGATGTAGGCACTAAGGTTGGCCAGCTCGGTTTTCTTGGCACAATACAGGAAGCGCGTATCCAGATCGTGGACCTTTAACGAACTCTGTCGGTCGATGGTCGTCAGGTCATTGGCGACGAATTTTATCGTATCGCCCAGCACCAGAAAATCCCGCAACTGCGCGTTTAGCTGCCGCAGTTCGAAGTGATAATAATCGAAAACGCTGCTTTTTTTGTCGTAGGGTTCGCGCGGATCGTCGTAGTGGAAGGCACCATCGGTGAGGGTGGCTTTGCCGATGGTAAAAGGAATATTTTGGTCGGGAACATAGCCTGTCGTGTCGCCCGAGTTGGCCATTTCGTTGATGCGAGCAATGAACAAATCCATGTTCGTATCGCCGGTACTGGTCTTGACCAGCCGCACCTCGGGACGATAGACATTTACTTCATCCAAGTGGATTTCATTGGCAAAATTTTCAAGAATGCTCCAGATATCGAAGTTGATATCGATCCTGCCCGCATCGATCATGGGCTGATTGTCAGGATCTTTCACCGAAACCCCTTCCAGCGAAATAACATCGAACCACTTGATGCTCATTCTTTCCACCGTGAGCGGGTAGCCCAGACGTTCAGAAATTTTCCGCACGGTCATTTGCGTAGCCCAGGTCTGCACGGCGGGAAACTGGAAGGCGATGGTAGCAACCCCAAACGCGTAAAGCGTCGGAATTAAGACCGCTACCAGGCCGTTGCCGATTTTCCTGAGTACGTTAATCATGCACGTTTTGGGGGGTGGCGTTTCGTCCGCCTTGCGGTAATTTACCTACTTTTGGGCAAAATTTCCCGCTATCCATGAATATTCTGGCCATCGAATCCTCCTGCGACGAAACGTCGGCGGCTGTTATTTCAAACGGCAAAATCCGTTCCAATGTTGTCACCACGCAACTCATTCACGAACAGTACGGCGGCGTGGTGCCGGAATTGGCCTCGCGCGCGCACCAGCAAATGATCCTGCCCGTGGTCGAAAAAGCCTTGCAAGACGCAAAAATAAGGAAAAACGAGCTGAATGCCATCGCTTTCACGCGCGGACCGGGTCTGATGGGAGCTTTGTTGGTGGGTACTTCCTTCGCCAAGGCGCTGGCTCTGGGACTTGACATTCCGCTGATCGAGGTCAACCACATGCAGGCGCACGTGCTGGCCCACTTCATCGAAGAACCCCGCCCCGCCTTCCCGTTCCTGTGCCTGACCGTCAGCGGTGGCCACACCCAAATCGTGCTGGTGCGCGCGCCTATGGACATGGAAATCATCGGCCAAACCCTGGATGACGCCGTTGGCGAAGCCTTCGACAAATCGGCTAAGCTACTCGGTCTCCCCTACCCTGGCGGGCCTTTAATAGACAAATATGCCAAGGAAGGCGATCCGTTGGCCTACGATTTCCCCATTCCCGACGTGCCGGATTTGAATTTCTCATTCAGCGGCATCAAGACTTCCATTTTGTATTTCCTGCAAAAACATACCAAAGAAAATCCTGAATTTGTCAAAAAAAACCTGGCAACTATTTGCGCCAGCATTCAATATACTTTGATCAAGATTTTACTAAAAAAGCTCACCAAAGCCACCCAACAAACGGGCATTCGGGAGGTCGCCATCGCGGGCGGTGTTTCGGCCAATAGTGGCCTGAGAAAAACGTTACAGGAAGTAGGCCAAAAAGAAGGCTGGCAAGTCTATATCCCCCGCTTCGAGTACTGCACCGACAACGCCGCGATGATCGCGATGGCCGCGCACTACAAGTATTTAGCCCAGGACTTCACCGATCAAAGTGTGAGTCCGTTAGCGAGGATGACGTGGTGAAAAAATACCGCTTCCAACCCGCTCACCTCCACTGGCTGAGCCTCGACGTGGTTGCCGGGGCGCTGATTTCGCACGTGGCGGCCAATCGGTTGCCGGGGGGAAATACGCCGCTCAACGTTTGGGTGACGATCATTTTGGGATTGGTAGTTTTAGGAATTTATACGCTCGACCATTTGCTGGACAATCGTAATCCCGAACAGCCGCGTACGCAGCGACACGCCTTTGTCAAGGATTTTGAGCCTACCATTTGGCGCGTCACGCTGGGGTCGCTGGCGTTGGCGGCAGCGCTTTCCTGGCTCATTCCCCGGCAGTTGTGGGAGTTCGGCATCGGCATGGTCGTGTTCGTTGCCTTGTACCTTTGGGGTGTTTCCAGGATACCGATGAAAAGCCAGCGACAGGCGTTGAAAGAACCCATTACCTCGCTCATTTATGCGGCGGGAGTTTGGGGCAGTACCTGGTTTTTGGGAGAGGGTGTTTCTTGGGAAAGCATCGTTTTGGGCATCATTTTCTACCTGGTTACGGTGCAAAGCCTGTTGCTTTTTTCGCACTTTGAAGCTTTGAAACATCGCGAAGTCTTCAACCTGGCGAGTTGGCTGAAACGCCCCGCCACGATGGGTATCCTGAAAGGTATTGCGCTGATAACGCTTATTGGCTGCCTTGCGGTCTTTTTTCTCACCGACTACCGTTACGTACAGCGGTTGTCTATCATCATAATTGCCATGTCGGCGGCGCATTACTGGATGCTACTGAATCCCGAGAAAGTGGTGGCCGACGAGCGCTTTCGGCTGGCCGGGGAACTGGTATTTTTCTTACCAATTCTGGTGCTTTAAATTCTCTTTATTTTTTCTGTAAGAAAACCCGCACACCCCGCTTATTGCCCGTCACAATATCGAGCAGGCCGTCTTTGTTCATGTCCTCCACCGTCACGTGCAGGCCCGAGCCGGAATCGTTGTCGATTTCGTGGGGAGTCCAGGTGGGCGTTTTTCCATTCAATTGGTACTCAAACCAGTACATCAGCGGCGGGTCCAGGCCACCGGGATCTTTGCCTTGGTGGGCCAGGTGGCGTTTTCCCGTGATAACATCCAGGTCACCGTCGCCATCGAGGTCGGCCAGGGCCAGGCTGTGGGTTTGGGAAAAAGCCTTGTAAATCTCGTGTTCGGTCCAGGTTTCCTTCCCATCGCTGTCGCGGCCCTGCTCGTGCCACCAGATGCCGTAGTTGTGCGCCGAGGAGCTGAGGATGTCATTTAAGCCATCGCCGTTCA
Source organism: Cytophagales bacterium (assembly GCA_038235275.1). Classification (GTDB taxonomy): domain Bacteria; phylum Bacteroidota; class Bacteroidia; order Cytophagales; family Spirosomataceae; genus Persicitalea. Next base: position 12,980 of record JBBSUC010000089.1, read on the forward strand.
GGTCCAGCACGTACATTTGGGCGCAATCCTGACCGAGGTTAGCGGGGTGAAATTTCCAGTTTTCCTGCTTGGGATTGCCCGTTCCTTCCCACCAGCCGAGTTTGACTACGACGTCCTTTTTGCCATCGCCGTTGATGTCGCCGTATCCGACGCCGTGGGTGTACTGGTGCGTCGCCAGATTTTCGTCGTGACTGATGACGTATTTTTTCCACTCCGTGTCGCCTTTTTTGGTGGGCGGACTCAGCCAAATCACCTGCTTGGCCGTGGGGTCGTTGCCGATAATGTCGAGCCTTCCGTCGCCATCGACGTCCACCAGCAGCGGTGATTCGTTGCCCAGGTGGTCGTGAATCGGGTGCATTTTCCAGTAGCCGGGCTTATTCTTCGGATTCTCGTGCCAGGCAGCGGCTTTGCCCGGCCAGTCGATGCGAACCAAATCGACCCAGCCGTCCTGGTTGACATCCATCGCGAAGTCCAGGAATGAGTCGCTGTAGCCCTCCATTTTTTTGAATGTCTGCGGCGCGGCCAGTTCGTGCGGCGTCCAGTTGGGTGCCTCGAACCAGTAGGCCCCGGCCATGACATCTTTCTTGCCATCTTTGTTCACGTCGCCCGCCGCCGCTCCCTCGGCGATGAAGTCATCCGTGAGAACTTGCTTGGTGAAAGCGACTTCGTGGGCTTTCTTGGATTTGGTCTGGGCAAAGACGCCGAAAGCAACTGCCATCAGAAGCAAGAGCGTAAGCGAGGTTATTGCGGTAAATTTGGTTGTTTTCATAAGAATGAGATCAGGACATCTGGTTTCCTGCCAGAAAAGCATAAGTAGAGGCGAGTTTACCTAATCTCATGCAAAACCATCCTGCCCTTCGTCTATTCAAAACCCGTCTACGTCTATTATTCAAGGGCATTGCTCTATTTTTCTGGCAGATAAACGTGAAGTTTTCGTCTTTTGTAGTTTCACAATACACACGCTACAAAATCTCATCGTCGCCGCTTCTTCGAGAGGCCACTAAATCATTATGCAGAACAACCAGATAAAAGAACTCTTGGAAATCAAACTAAGCCGCGAATCTCTATTTCAATTCCTGACCGACCCGACGCGCCGATTTCGGGTGGCCCGGCACGTGGTGCTTTGGACTGTGTCGCTATTTCTGATTTACAAGCGTTTCGATTTCAACGCTGTTTTGCTGACTTCACCCGCTGAAAGGCAGATGTACGTCAATCTTTCCACGCTTATTTTCGGTGGCCTGATCATTCTCGACTACGTACTCATTACCTTGTTACTTCGCCAATTTGTGATACGCCGATCCCAGGTGAGCCTTTTCGTGCTGGGTTTGTTCGGGGTTCATTTGCTTACCGCCTTTCTGGTGTACTGGCATGTCGGCTGGTTCGTCGATTTATTCACTTTAAAGCATTTACCCATCGCCTACCGCACTTTCGCGCACGATGTGATTGGGTTGAGATTTTGGCAGATACCATTCAATCCGGTTCTGATAGGTGTGTTTTGCTTTTCGTTGGTGTACAGTTATCTGCTGGTTGTGCTGACCCCCAAAATATTCAAAGACCTTTTTACAATAAGCGTCAGAAAAGGGCAGCTTGAAAAAGACAACTTGCAGCTTGAAAAAGACAACTTGCAGCTTGAAAAAGACAACTTGCAGCTTGA
>JBBSUC010000090.1:0-13048 GCA_038235275.1 Cytophagales bacterium
TTCACTCGGGAGTGGGCTATACAAGTCCCTATAAATTTCTCCTCAAAAGAGGGATTGATATGAAAAAGCAGCACCTAGAAATGGAAAATGTTCCAACCAAAAATCTGGAAATTATGTCCTAAAATTAGGGGGTCGGTACATTTTTGGCTTTATTAAAATAGAAATCAACTTTGGGATTCATGCGGTTTTATTTTAAAGCACCTACGATTGCTTCCAATCTACTGTGTGCCATGTTGATGCCTTGCGCGAAGGGCAGTTTCATCATTTGATCCCTGTCCGTAACTGATCGGTAGACGATGTGCATATCGAGCTGGCTGGAGTCGTCGGTGAGTTTTTTAAATTCCAGGAATTCAAGCTGCACGGGGAATCGGATCGCCGACGCGGGCGTGTTCTCCATTTCAAAGGTTCGGATGATTCTTTGGTTTGGGCTGAATTCATGGATTACGCCGTTAGCCCGAAAAACCACGTTCCCCTGCGTGTCGGTCGTTTGAAATTGATAATTGCCGTGCTTTTTGCTTTCAAGTTTCAGCACTTTCGTTCCCATCCACTGCTCGACGATCTCGGGTTCCACATAAGCTCGGAAAAGCAATTCCAGCGGTAAATTAAATTCTCTGGTAATCGCGAGTTCCTGCTTGCCATCCTCGGCGTTCACTTTCGTTTTTCGCTCCATATTGTGCTATTCTTTTGGCTTGTAATCTTTCATAGCATTTTCCAGTTTATCAAATTTTTCCTCCCACATTTTCTGGAATGGCTCAATGAATTCGGCTATTTCCTGCACCTTTTGGAGATTCAGGTGATAATAAATTTCCCGGCCATTTTGCTCCTGTTCCAGCAATTCACACTCGGTGAGTATTTGCAGGTGTTTTGAAACGGTCGGTCTTGCGGTATCAAAATTAGCGGCAATGGCCCCGGCGGTCAGGGACTGCGAGGCCAGCAGTAACAGGATAGCCCGCCTGGTTGGATCGGCGATGGCCTGGAATACATCTCGTCTTAAATTCATTGTGTAGTTATTTAACTACAAATATAAACGTAGCCGTTTAACTACACAAATTTTTTCTAAAAAGATTTGCGACTTATACACAAAAAAGCCCGCCGGATAAGTCCGACGGGCTTTCTAAATGTGGTACGGGCATCTTGCCCGTTGAGTGGAGAATTCCGCTATGATAGCAACCTACTTCTTAGTTACCCGAATCGAAGTCCGGCGATTCTGGGCGCGGCCCGCTTCGGTGTCGTTGGAAGCCACAGGATACTGCTCGCCGTAGCCTTCGGCTTCCAGGCGAGAAGCGGCTATGTCCATATCGATTAACGATTGCTTGACAGAAGACGCGCGATCTGCCGACAGCTTCATGTTCATGTCAGGGGCACCCGTATTGTCGGTGTAGCCGCCCATTTTGACGTTCACGTTCGGGTAAGCCTTCAAGATTTCGGCAATATTGCCGAGTTGCTCCTTCGATTCGGGTTTCAAGGTTTCCTTACCCGGTTCAAAAAGCAGACGGTCAAAATCGAACCAGGTCGTCTTATCGACGGGGCTATCGGAGCGAATGAATTCGGCGAGGCTGCGCTCCACCGGATTGCCGCTGCGGGCGATGTTCATTTTCAAACCGTTCTCCAGCTCGTACACATCCGTAGGCGTCATGCTGCCGTCGATGGGCAGCACTTCCACAGCGGCTTCCTCTCTTACATTGTCAATGTCGTTGGAAATAACCGCGATGTAAGGCGCGATAACCAGCGAAACGATGGACATCAGTTTGATCAAAATATTCATCGAAGGGCCGGAAGTATCCTTGAAGGGATCGCCCACGGTATCACCCGTGACGGAAGCCTTGTGCGGCTCCGATCCTTTGTAGTACATTTGGCCATCGATCAACACACCTTTCTCGAACGATTTCTTGGCGTTGTCCCAGGCACCGCCCGCATTGGACTGGAAAATGCCCATTAACACGCCCGATACGGTAACACCCGCCAGCAGGCCACCCAGTACTTCAGGACCCATCGTGAAACCAATGAGTACCGGGGTGATCAGGGCTATGGCCCCAGGCAGAATCATCTGCTTCAAAGAAGCCTGCGTAGAAATGGCCACGCACTTGTCATACTCAGGTTCGGCTTCGTACTCCATTATACCGGGGATTTCACGAAACTGGCGGCGAACCTCGTTTACCATTTCCATGGCGGCTTTACCTACCGCCGAAATGCAAAGCGCACTAAAAACAAATGGAATCATGCCGCCCACAAACAGACCAGCCAGTACATCGGCCTTGTAAATGTCGATTGCCCGAATGCCCGCAATGCCCACGAAGGCAGCGAACAGTGCCAGCGAAGTGAGAGCGGCGGAGGCAATGGCGAAGCCCTTGCCCGTAGCGGCGGTGGTGTTACCCACAGCGTCGAGGTTGTCAGTGCGCTCACGTACTTCGGGAGGCAATTGCGACATCTCGGCGATACCACCCGCGTTGTCGGCAATGGGTCCGAAGGCATCGATAGCCAACTGCATGGCGGTGGTCGCCATCATACCAGCGGCGGCGATGGATACGCCGTAGAGTCCGGCAAATTTATAGGAAAGGATGATACCCGCCGCCAAAACCAGGATTGGCAGTACCGTGGATTCCATACCGACGGCCAGGCCACCGATGATGTTAGTCGCGTGGCCCGTGCCGGATTTCTGCACGATGGAGTCCACCGGATGCTTGCCCATGGCGGTGTAGTATTCCGTGATGATCGACATCAACGCACCCACGACCAGACCCGTCACGATGGCGTAAAACACGCCGTTGGACGTGAATTCAAAACCGCGCAGGTTGAGCGTTTCGGGCAAAATGCCTTTTACCAAAAAGTAAGAAGTAATTAAAGTAATGATGACCGAAGTCCAGTTGCCCAGGTTCAGGGCGTTCTGCACGGAAGAAGTTTCTTTGCTAATGCGCACGAAGAAGGTCGAAACCAGCGAAGCCAGCAGACCCACGGCGGCAATCATCATGGGAAGCAACACAGGTGAATACCCACCGTAAGCGTCGGTAGAGGCCACGTCGATTTCTTGTCCTAATACCATCGTGGCTAGGATCGTCGCTACGTAAGAACCGAACAGGTCAGCACCCATCCCGGCTACGTCCCCCACGTTGTCGCCCACGTTGTCGGCGATGGTGGCGGGGTTGCGCACGTCGTCCTCGGGAATGCCCGCCTCGACTTTACCGACCAGGTCGGCTCCCACGTCAGCAGCTTTGGTATAGATACCGCCACCCACGCGAGCGAATAGTGCGATGGACTCGGCACCCAACGAGAAGCCAGCCAGTACCTCGATGGCTTTCCGCATTTCCTCAGAATTCAAAGGCAAACCAGCGGCAAAGGTTTGGTACAATATAATGAACAAGCCGCCCAGGCCCAGCACGGCGAGACCCGCCACGCCCATGCCCATGACCGAGCCGCCCGTGAACGACACCTGCAAGGCCTTGGCCAGCGATGATCGCGCCGCTTCGGCGGTACGCACGTTGGCCTTGGTGGCGATTTTCATACCGATATAACCCGCGAATGCCGAGAAAACGGCCCCGATCAAAAAGGCGACGGCAATGAGGGGAGATGAGTTGATAGGCCGCTCCGGGGTGCCTTGGTCGGAACCCAGCCAAAACAAAAGAGCCGCCGTAGGGAGGGCGAACATCGCCAGTACTCTCCATTCGGCTTTCAGAAAGGCAATGGCTCCGTCGGCAATGTAGCCCGATAGCCGCTGCATTTCGGCGGTTCCGGCGGGTTGCTTGGTGACCCAACTGAATCGCCATGCGGTGTAAAGCAGTCCCACCACTCCGAAGGCGGGCACCAGGTAAATAATACTATCCATTCTAAGTTTGTAATTGGTTTTGGTAGTGAAAAATCGGGCAAATATAGCGGATTGACCCGCACTTGCCCAAGCAATTTCAAAAGAGTAGTATTATTTGCCCTGATTGCTGGATAATTTGGCGCAAGCCCTTTGAACCGACTATCTTTGAATGTAGTTTGCCTTTCGTACAACCTAAAATTTTACATGAAAAAAATATTTGCCCTATTTCTTTGCCTGGCGTCTTTGAATATTTCTCTCTTGGCTCAAGCCCCCAATCCCACTTCCGGTGAAGTTTTTCTCGATCTAAAAAAACTAAATGTCCTCGGCAGCGCGATGCATATCGCCGCCCACCCCGACGACGAGAATAGCCTGCTCCTCGCCTATCTGGCTAAAGACCGCCTCGTAAGTACCTATTACTTAGCCCTCACGCGTGGTGATGGCGGTCAAAACCTCATCGGCTCCGAGCAAGGCGAGTACATCGGCATCATCCGAACCCAGGAACTGCTGGCCGCCCGCCGCACCGACGGGGCAAAGCAATTGTTCACCCACGCCTACGATTTCGGCTACTCCAAAACCCGCGAGGAAACGCTGGATTTTTGGGGCAAAGACCTGATTTTGGGCGACGTCGTGTATCTCATTCGCAAATACCGCCCCGATGTGCTGATTACGCGCTTCCCCCCCGACGAGCGGGCGGGCCACGGCCACCACAACTCCTCAGCCTACCTGGCCCACGAGGCCTTCAAAATCAGCGGCGACCCGACCAAATATCCCGAGCAGTTAAAGTATGTCAAAGTCTGGCAGCCCAAGCGAATTGTCTGGAATACCTACTCGCGCGGCTTTCAGAACACGGCCCCGACTGACGGCGGCGGCTACGTGGAGGTCGATTTGAGCGGCTACAATCCTATTTTGGGCAAATCTTACAGCGAAATCGCCGCTTCCAGCCGTTCGATGCACAAGACGCAGGGCTTCGGTTCCGCGCCTAATATCAACTTGCGCAAGGATTTTATGCTGCACGTGGACGGCGAACCCGCCAAAAACGACCTTTTCGATGACGTGGATTTAAGCTGGAATCGGGTAAAGGACAGCGGCAAAGTCAGTCAGATGATCCAAGAGACTATCGCCAAATTTGACTTGACCAAGCCATCGGCTTCGGTAAGTGCTTTGGTAGGGATTTATAAAGAGTTGGAAAAACTGGACGCCAAGGATTTTTACGTAAAAAAGAAAAAGGACGAGGTGCAGGAACTGATTAAGGAATGCCTGGGACTGTGGTTTGAGACGAATCCGACGGACTATTCCGCCTCACCCGGCGGCAAAGCAACGGTCGATATAAAGGTTGTCAACCGCTCGGCCACGCCCGTGACGTTAAAAAGTGTCAAGATGGTGGGCGCAAGCTTTGACAGCACGCTGAACGCTTCGCTGAATACCTTTGAAGCACTGCAATTCAAAAAGACGGTGGACATTCCTAAAAAACTGCTCATTACGCAACCCTACTGGCTGCGCAAGCCGATCAAAGACCGGAAAGTTTTTCAATTTGACGAGCAAGAATTGGTAGGTAATCCCGAAAATATCCCGGAGCTTGAAACGGCCTTCACTTTCTTTGTGGAAGGCAGTACTTTCACCTTTACCTCGCCCTGGAAATACAAATCCGTCGATCCGTCGGAAGGGGAAATTTATCGTCCGTTCGAACTGCGTCCGGCCGTGACGGTTAACCTCTCGGAGCAGGTTTTCGTCTTTGCCGACCAGCAACCGAAGTCGGTGGATTTGCTAGTGAAAGCCAATGAACCGAATATGCAGGGAAAAATTACCTTCGACTTGCCCAAAGGCTGGAAAGTAGAACCCGCGCAGCTTGATTTTGCCACGAAAGACAAGTACGAGGAAAAAATCTTCACTGTAAAAGTAACGCCGCCCGCTGGCGACAGCGAGGGCAAAATGGCGGTGAAGGTGCAGACCGACCGGGGCACTTCATCGTACAGTCTGCGCAGCGTGGAGTTCCGCCACACTCCCACCCAAACGCTGTTCCCACCCGCCGAGACGGAGTTGGTGAAGCTTAATATCAAGAATTTGGCCAAGAAAATTGGCTACATCGCCGGAGCGGGCGATGAAGTCCCCGCCGCCCTGCGCCAGATTGGGGCGCAGGTCACAATGCTGGACGAGAAGGAATTGGGCAAAGATTTGGGCTTGTACGACGCCATCGTCGTGGGCGTTCGGGCTTATAATACCGAGGATCGACTGGGTTTTTACCAGCAAAAACTCATGGATTACGTCAAGAATGGCGGCACGATGGTCGTGCAGTACGCCACATCCCGCAATGGCTTTTTGAGCGGCGGTCTGAAAGTGGATCACATGGGTCCTTACCCCTTCGACATTGGCCGCGACCGCGTGACCGACGAAACGGCCGCCATCAAATTCCTGAATCCAAACGATCCGCTACTCAATAAGCCTAATAAAATCACTCAGAAAGACTTCGAAGGTTGGATTCAGGAACGTGGCTTATACTTCGCCACCGATTACGAAAAAAACTACACGCCGCTGTTGGCCGCCAAAGATCCCGGCGAAGACGAGCAGGAGGGTAGCCTGATTTATGCCAGGTATGGCAAGGGAACATACATTTACACGGGAATTTCCTTCTTTCGGGAACTCCCCGCCGGGGTGCCGGGGTCCTACCGACTTTTCGCCAATCTGATTTCAGCGGGTAAATAAGCCGGGAAATTCCTTTTTTGTACATACCTATTTCCCTCGACTGGTGACAAAGCAAGGTACCTGGCATATTCACATCGACACGGGCGGTACCTTCACCGACTGCATCGCGCACGATCCCCAAGGCGAAACCCACCGCCTCAAGGTACTCAGCAGCGGCTGTCTGCGGGGGCGAATTATCCGCAAGATCGACCCGTACAATTACAGCTTCGAGGCACCCTGGCAGCACGAAAGTGCTTTACTGGAAGGCTACACACTCCGCATTCCTGCTCGCGGTGTGAATACCAAGCTGTTGGCCATCGACTACCGGAACCATATTCTTACACTGGAAGAAAACATTCCGGCTCTATCCAACATAGATTTCGACCTAACCAGCGAGGAAGAAGCGCCCGTGCTGGCGATTCGGCTGGTCACCAAAACCAAACTCGGCCTGCCTTTTCCCAAAATTCAGTTACGCATCGGCACCACGAAAGGCACCAACGCTTTGCTGGAAAAAAAGGGGGCGAAGAGTCTGCTCGTCGTGACGAAGGGTTTCAAGGATTTATTGAGAATCGGCACCCAGCAACGCCCGCACCTTTTTCAACTCAACATTCCCGAACCCACTCCTTTATATACGGATGTTTTCGAAGTGGAGGAACGGCTGGATTCTTCGGGAAAGGTGTTGGGTTCATTAGCGCCCGCTGAGTTAGAACGGTTATTGGAATATCTGGAAAAAGGCGAATTCTCCTCAGTGGCGCTTTCGCTGCTGAATGCCTACCGCAACCCGACGCACGAAAACCTCATTACCGACTACCTCCGCCACAACAGCGAATTGCCTGTCTCCTCGGCGGTGGCGCTTTTCCCCCAAATCCACTATTTGCGCCGCACCCAAACGGCGGCCATCGACGCTTACCTCGCGCCGATCATTGGCAGCTATTTGACCAATATTCAAAAAAGCCTGAAAAACGTCTCCATTCAAGTGATGACCAGCGCCGGAGGATTGGTCAAAAGCGAAAACTACCACGCGAAAGACAGCTTGTTGAGCGGCCCCGCCGGGGGCATGATTGCCGCCACGCGACTGGCGCAACACTTGGGTTTTGACAAAATCCTGACCTTCGACATGGGCGGCACCAGCACCGACACGGCCCGCATCGACGGCCGCCCAATCCTCAGTTACCTCACCCAAATCGAGGGTTACGAAATGTTAAATCCCGGTTTCGCCATTGGAACGGTTGCCGCCGGGGGTGGGTCAGTTTGCTGGTACGACGGCTACACCCTGCGCGTGGGGCCGCAGAGTGCGGGGGCCGATCCCGGCCCGGCCTGCTACGGCGCGGGCGGGCCGCTGACGATTACCGACGTCAACCTGTTGTTAGGCAAGCTGGATACCAGCCAATTCGAGATTCCGATCAGCACCGAGGATGCCATCGATTCTCTGCACAAACTGATCGACGAAATGGCTTTCAAAACGGGGAACACCCTGAGTGGTCAGGAAGTGCTGGTGGGTTTAGAACGCATCGCCAACGAAAAAATGGCCGAGGGCATTCGTAAAATCTCGGTCAGCAAAGGCGTTGATCCGGCAGAATACGCCCTGATGACTTTTGGCGGCGCGGGCGGGCTGCACGGTTGTCAACTGGCGGAATTGCTCCACATCGAGAAAGTCATCATCCCGCACGAAGCCGGGATTTTCAGCGCGGCGGGCATGGGACAGGCGCAACTCAGCCGCATCGCCACCCGCCAAGTACTGGCGGATTGGGAACAAAGCCAACTACCGCTCTCCGGCTGGATTTCTGACATGGAAACCGAACTGCGGCAAACGCTTTTGCAAGAAGACATCCAGGAAACTGAACGCGGGTTTTGCTCAGTATTTTTAAGGTATCAAGGACAGGAAACGGCCCTGGAAGTAGCTTACGAGGGCAAGAAAACGACCGAAAATTTCCTGCAACAGTACCAAAACCTCTACGGCTACGTCCCGGAAAATCGGCGTATCGAACTGGAAAGCATCCGGCTGCAAGTGCGAGAGAAAATAGAAATGCCGCCTGCTGAATTGAAAGAGTTTGAAACGATTCGTGCTCAGCCCGCCAAGGTCGTTAAGGTTCCTTTTGACCCAGGCAAAACCTATGACGTGTATCGATCCGACCATCTGACGGCCGGACACACCGCTGTCGGCCCCTGCATCATCACCGCCCAAAGTTCGACAACCTTCGTGCCGCCGGGCTGGGAATTTGCGATGCAGCCGAGTTTGGATTTTATTTTGACTAATAAAAACACGAACGTCCACGCGACCGGCGAGGAGCAGCCTGAAGAAATCGAGTTGGAACTTTTCACCAATCGCTTCTATGCCATCGCCGAGGAAATGGGGGCGCAATTGCAGCGCACGGCCTTTTCGGTTAACGTGAAGGAGCGGCTGGATTTCTCCTGCGCCCTGCTGGACGCCGACGCCGATTTGTTGGTCAACGCGCCGCACATTCCGGTTCATTTAGGAAGTCTGGGGCTATGCGCAAGGCTGGTTCGAGAGAAGGTTAAAATGGGGCCGGGCGATGTCGTTATTACCAACCATCCCAAGTACGGCGGCTCGCACCTGCCCGACGTGACGCTGTTGGCGGGCGTATTTACCGAGGCAGGTTCCTTAGCAGGCTACGTAATCAACCGGGCGCACCACGCCGAGATTGGTGGCAGTCGGCCCGGCTCGATGCCGCCCGATGCGAAGTTTTTGTACGAAGAGGGCGTCGCTATTCTTCCGCAGTATTTGGTCAAAAAGGGCGTACCGCAGTGGGAAACCATCCGGCAACTTTTCAACGAAGGCCCCTACCCGACCCGCATGTGGGCCGAAAACGAGGCGGATATAGTCGCCGCGCTTTCTTCGCTACGCAAGGGACAGGAGGACTTATTGAAACTCGTAGCCCGGTTCGGCCTGGCGAAGGTTCATTATTATATGAACAAACTCAAAACCAACGCCCAGGAGCAATTACAAATCGCGCTGGAACCTTATTTGAATAAAAAAATAAGTGCGTCGGAATTCCTCGACGACGGCTACCGCATATCGGTGAGCGTAGAGGCAAAATCTGATGAAATAATTTTCAATTTCAAGGGAACTTCCGAAGCACACCCGCATAACCTAAACGCCAATCTGAGCATTATTCACAGCGCAATTTTGTACGTGCTGCGGCTTTTGGTAGATAAAGAAATCCCGCTCAACGACGGACTGATGAAGCGGGTGAAAATTCTGCTGCCGGAAAATTCTTTGCTGCATCCCCATTTCGAGGACGATCCCCGGCAAAGCCCCGCCGTGGTGGGCGGAAACACCGAAGTAAGCCAGCGGTTGGTGGACACTTTACTAAAAGCCTTTGAACTAGCCGCTTGCAGCCAGGGGACGATGAATAATTTTCTGTTCGGCAACGACAAACTTGGCTACTATGAAACCATCGGCGGTGGCGTGGGGGCAGGTAACGGATTCGCCGGCCGCTCGGGTGTACACCAGCACATGACCAATACCCGCATCACCGACGCTGAGGAGCTGGAACGCCGCTACCCCGTGCGGGTAAGGCAATTCGGCATCCGGCCCGACTCGGGCGGGAAAGGCCACTGGCGCGGCGGTGATGGCATTATCCGGGAAATCGAGTTTCTGGACGACCTCGACATCACGCTCCTGACCCAGCACCGCTACTTCGCGCCCTACGGAATGGCGGGCGGTGGCAGCGGACAAACCGCCGACGAAACCATCCTGCGGGCCAATGGGAAAATTGAGAAATTCCCTGGCACGTGCAGCGTGGCCGTCAGTAAAGGCGACCGCTTACGTATCGAAACGCCGGGCGGCGGCGGATACGGGGAAAGTCAATTTTGAATGATTGAATGATAGGCGGGGTGGCTCGCCCGAAGGATGATGGAATAGCTGGCGAAAGCATTATTCTTTTATTCTTTTATTCAAAATTAAAAAAGATGCTCCAAAACAAGGACGAAACCCTAAATACGCGCCTGGACGTCGATTTTGCGATGAAAGCCGCGCAACTCGGGGTGTGGGAAGTCGATCCATCCACCGACATGGTGATTTGGGACGATCGTTGTAGTGAACTTTTTGGCATGGTTGGTCGCAATATCATGCCTTACGAAGAAGCGATTACGCACATTTACCCTGATGATACCAAACGGGTGGATGAAGCCGTCAAGCGGGCTTTACAACTTGATTCGGGCGGGCTTTACGATGTTACCTACCGTACCATCGGGTGCGAGGATAAGAAACTCCGTTGGGTGCGATTCATTGGTCAAAGCTACTTCAATGAAGCGGGAAAAGCGGAACGATTCGCGGGCATTGCGAAGGATATGACCCACGAGATGGAAGCCCGCCAACTCATCGAAGCCAGCGAAGCCAGGTACCGCCAGCTTTCGGAAGACCTGGACGAACGCGTACAACAGCGCACCCTGGAACTCAACGCCATGAATCGTGACCTGGTCCGCTCCAATCAGAATCTGGAAAAATTTGCTTACATCGCTAGTCACGATTTACAGGAGCCGCTACGCAAGATTCAGGCTTTTGGTGATTTGCTTAAATCCCAGCATGCCGATGGGTTAGGGAAAGGATTGGATTATTTGCAGAGGATGCAGTCTGCCGCCAGCCGGATGTCGATCCTGATTACCGATTTGTTGACTTACTCCCGAATTTCGACTCGACAGCAGGCGGCGAGTGCCGTCCCGCTTTCCCAAACGTTTAACCAGGTTCTCGAAAACCTATCGCTGAACGTGGCCGAAACAAAGGCCAAAATCGAAGTAGGTGAATTACCAACTGTGCAGGGCGACCCCTCACAGTTGAAACAGCTTTTTCAAAACCTGCTGTCTAATGCCCTGAAATTTTGCCGGAAAGATGAGGAAGGAAATATGTTAATCCCGATTATAACTATTCATACAAAAGAAGTGGCGATCCGTAACCTGCCGCTCGATATTAAACCCTCTCGCCTGGCCGACTACTACCACCGAATCGACATCACAGACGAAGGCATCGGTTTCGAGGAAAAGTACACCGACCGCATTTTTCAGATATTCCAGCGGCTACACGGCAAAAGCGAGTACCCCGGCACGGGCGTCGGCCTGGCCATTTGCGAAAAAGTAGTACTAAACCACGGCGGGTGCATTTCAGTCACTAGCCTGCCTGACAAGGGTACTACTTTCAGCGTGTATCTGCCGAAAATGTGATAGCTAATGAAATCGCTAAATTTGGGCAAAGGTTTCTCGCGACTGCTCTTCTGGTCGGTCATTTCGGCAGCATTCATTGGCCCTGGCACCGTTACGACCTGCTCGCTGGCGGGGGCCAGCTTCGGCACTTCGCTGCTTTGGGCCTTGACTTTTTCCACCGCCGCCACCATTGTGTTGCAGGAAACAGCCGCCCGGGTCACCATTGCTTCCGGTAGGAGTTTGGGGGAAATCATGTTGCAACGGCACGGCGCGGGCGGCATCTTGCTCAGCCAGTTTCTGGCGGGGGGGGTAATTTTGGGCTGTGCTGCCTACGAAGCGGGTAATTTGCTGGGGGCGGTGGCAGGGCTGAGATTACTGACCGAAGTTCCCACCTGGATTCTGAGTCTGGCGATCGGCGTTGCGGCCTACCTGCTGCTGGCAATTCGCAGCGTTTCTTTGCTTACACGCCTGCTGGGACTGATTGTCTTTATTTTGGGATTTGCCTTCATTCTGGTGGGCATCCAGGCATTTCAGAATCCCGGTCAAATTTTGACCAACAGCCTCCTGCCTAATTTTCCGCCAAATTCTGCGCTGATCATCACTGGCTTGATCGGCACCACCATTGTTCCCTACAACTTATTCCTCGGCTCGGGTATTGGCCAGGGACAAAGCATTTCCGAAATGCGGCAGGGCATTATTCTGGCGGTGTTGATTGGCGGCCTGATTTCGATGTCAATTCTGCTGGCCGGGACGCTCATCGAAGGCGAATTTTCCTTTCAAAACGCCGCGCGGGTTTTGGGGCAAAGGATGGGAAGGAGTGGCGAAATTCTGTACGCGGTCGGACTCTTCGGTGCTGGTTTTACTTCGGTCGTCACGGCCCCGTTTGCGGCCTCGATCGCCGCTAAGTCCTTGCTTTCCATCGATGAAAAACAAACGGCTTATGTCTGGAAAGGTGTTTTGGTCATCGGGATTATTTTTGGAATCGCCGAGTTCAAGCCCATTCCCGTGATTCTGGCGGCGCAAATTGCGAACGGCTTACTGCTGCCGTTCGTGACTTGGCAATTGTTCCGCTGCGTGAATGATAAGAGATTGCTGCCGGAGAAGTATGTCAACTCTGCGCTACAGAATATATTTTTGGTGCTAATATTTCTGGTGACGCTCTTTTTGGGAGGGAATAGTATTTGGAAGGCGTTGGCCTAATGTGTGGTACGGTCGGACCCGCGCACGGGCGGCTCGTCCGTTTGGCAGAATTTCCCAAAAACGGGCGGGTAGTCCAGTCAGTTGACAATTAAAGGGGAATTTCGTAAGTTGAGTACATGGAAGATGAGCTGGAATTCAATAAAAGTACCAACATTCGGGATTACCGCCGCCATTCGATCATTCGCTTTTCAGGACAGGGAATAAGCCAAA
>JBBSUC010000091.1:0-12131 GCA_038235275.1 Cytophagales bacterium
CAGAAAGTAGATGAAGTTGTACAGACCTTAAACCAAAGACCCAGGAAGAGATTCGGGTACCGATCACCCGAGGAAGTTTTCAACGACGCACTCAGAAATGAAGAGGGTGTTGCATTTATCACTTGAATCCACCGAATTAAATATGCTGAATTGCTTCTATTCGGGAAGCAATAAACTCTTCACTGTGGTCTGTGTCCCCACAGACCTTACTCAAAGGCTGCCATCCACACCAATAAGGATATGTCTATGTAATGCGTAAGGAAGCCGGACCCGCTAACTCTGATCTGTGATCGGGACGTTCTCCCGCTGGCACGGTCAGCCGCTGCTGTTGCATCACCTCGCGTTTGTTATGGGGTTGCCTAGTCCGGGACACGCAGCCGCGAATACGAGCAAAAGCCCTTGGAACCGAGCAGTTTTGGCAATGGAAGCAGCCTTATTCTTTCAAAACCTCCACCAGAGCCTTATTGATATAGAGTGTCTCCCGGCCTACCTTCTGGGTTTCTAAAACCCCAATACGCTCTAGTTCTCGCAGGTAGCGGGAAGCCGCCTTGCGTTCTACGTTCAGACGATCGACCACAAACTCGATTTTGGCGTAGGGCTGTTCAAAAAGCAACTCCACCAGTTCTTTGCGGTAGGTTTTAGGAGCTTCTCTTTGTACTTTTTCTACGGTTTCGGTCAGGAGTGTTCGGATACTTTCTATTTTCGCGATGGTCTGCCGGGAAGTGATTTCTACGGCTCGGAGCATATACAGAATCCAGTTTTCCCACTCGCCTGTGGTATAGGTATGGCTGAGAAGTCGGTAATACTCCGCTTTATGATCCATGATATAGGAACTCAAGTACAGGATAGGGATGTCAATCTGCTTATTCAGAATTAGATAGAGAATGTTCAGGATTCGACCCGTCCGGCCATTTCCGTCGTAAAACGGATGGATGCTTTCAAATTGATAATGGAAGATCGCCAGGTTGATCAATGGCGAAAGGGCGGGGTCAGTATCGTTGAAATGCTCAATAAAATTAGAAAGCAGATCCAATATCTCTGATTTTTCCTGCGGAGGCGTATAGATGGTTTCTCCGGTTCGGTCATTTTTAAGTACCGTACCCGGAAGATTCCTGATTCCCGCGTTGTTTTCCAGTAGTTCTTCCTGAATCCGAACGATGTCATTCACGCGCAGGAATCCCTGCCGTTGAATGAGGTTAAATCCCAGAAAAATGGCCTTTCTGTAATTGACTACTTCCTTAGTTTGGGGTGGACTATTGGCATGGTTGACCGTCAACGCTTTGTAGAGTTCGTCCTGCGTGGTAATGATATTCTCGATCTCCGAACTGCCTTTCGCTTCCTGAAGCACAATGGCGTTGATTAGCATGGACTGATTGGGAATGCTCTTGGCTATTCCCTTCAATTCGGCCAAAGCGGCCGTAGCCGCGTTGACTTGTCTGAGGATCGGGATGGTCTCTACCTTCTCTCGTTCAGGCGGTAATAGGGTGAGGCGAATAGGGTGCATAAAGTCTCATGTTTTTTCGATACGTCCCAAAAATACGTTTTTTGGGACGTATCTCCTCCTTCTGCTGCCTAATTTGTGATTAGGAGCCTCCCTCACCTCACCAAAAAATCCAAATTCTCCGTCACCCGCACCCCTACTTCGACAAATCGTTCCCGATACAACCCAATTCGACACTTCGCCTCCTCCAAATCGCTATTATTCAGGTTGATATTCAGAAAATCAATAAACCAGGGAAACTTCTGCTCGCTGAGTACGTAGGTCTGGACAATCTCTTTGGAAATGGGCAGGGTGGTGGTTTTTGAGTCGTCGAAGACGTCTTTGCTGCGGGCTTGCAGGAGTTTTTCGTACTCTTCGGCAAATAGCCTTTTGAACAGATCGGCGGTGAAGGTATCGCCAGCTTTGGTACCCGTATGGGGATCGTCTTCGGTGAGGGTAGCACCTTTGTGTACCCATTCCCACAGGATACTGAGGCGGATTTCGCCCGTGGCCATGTCTTCCATGAGGTAGAGGATGTAGTCATTGCCAAAGAAGTCGGCAGCTTTGAGGGCGGCGGCCTGCATGCCCTGCCCGAAGGCGTTGCCGTATTGCAGGGCCACGCTCAGCAGGTTACGGGCCCCGCGAATGGTAGTCGGGGCATCTTCAATCAGGATCAACCCATCGGCATCTTGTTGGGTGTAGGTCAACTTCGGAAACACCCGGCCTGCCTGATTGGCTTCGCCCGCTTTTGCCCAGACGGGTCGCACGATATGTACCATTTTCCAGTGCGCTACCCACTTGCCGCTCGCGCCTTCGCGCTGCTCGCGTTCGGCCCCGGCCACGGCTTTTTTCATGCTCGCCGCTACGCCCTCCGTCGAGCCCACGGGGATGTTGGGTTCCATGCCGCCCTGCCACAGGGCAAAGTTGCCGTTACTATCGGGGGTATTGACCGCGCAACGGACCCGGTTTTCGTAGTTGCGCATGTAGCCGTAGGTCATGGTGATGGCCTCGATATCCGGGTTGATGAAGCTTTCGTTCCAGGCCATGGCGTCGGACACGCTGTTGATGTAGTCCCAGCGCCCGGTGTTGTAGCCCACGAAATGTTTCCCCAAAGCCGCCCGGATTTCCATCAGTTGGTGGGTGGCTTCCAGTTGCTCTACCAGCACGTACACCTTGATGGTACCCACGGGCAAGCCCAGGTGCATTTCCAGGGCGGATAGTAGATCGTTCCATAGGGCGGCCTCGCCGGCGGTCTGGATTTTGGGCAAATACAACACCACGGAAGCGCCTTTCTTTTGGAGCTCCTGGTAGTTGTTCACCACGTACAGGGTGGCATCCACGATGGAGGCGGCCATCGCCACGCCCTCGGCATCGCGGAGGTGGCGGTCGTCGAGGTGCAGGCCCCGCGCCCGGAAAATGATGGTGGTGAAGTCCAGTTGCTCCTGCCAGTCGTCCACGATGTTTTTGCCGAAGAACCCCTGCGCCCAGGTATTCATTTCGTCCGCTACTTTCTCGGCGGCTTGCAGAAATACAGGATCTTTTTTGATGGCTAGTTTGAGATTCCGTTGGTTGTCCAGCGACATAGTACCAATCTGTCCCAGGGCATCTTCCCCATCGAACATCCAGCCATCGGCCCCCGACAGCAAGGCGTAGGCCACATTCCGAATGCTGTTTTCCAACGGGGCATTGGGCTTGGCGGCGGGGCCGGTGCCCTGTATCCACTGGCGTCGCAGATCGGGTGGAATCACCGCCCCCACAAATTTCCCCTCCCGGGCATCCTGCACTTTGATGCTTGTCCGAGGGATGGTGCTTTCCGGGTCCAGAAAGGTGATTCGCTGTTTTTGTTCCGCGCGGTTGGCCCGTCGCTGGATGCGGGCCTTCATGGCTTCCTTGATGTCTTTGTTGAAATGAGTTAAGGCCGTGAGGGCACCCAGGGCCTCGAGGGTATATATATCGCTGTATTCTTGCTGAAGGTTTCCGTTTATGAGCATGAGATCGTTTGGTTTTTACAAAATAAATACCGCCATCGACAGCGGTCCGTGGGCACCGAGGACCAGGGCTTGCTCGATGTCGGCGGTTTTGGAGGGGCCGCCGATGAAGCCGCCGAAGCCGTAAGTGCCTTCCCCAATAATGTCGTAAGCTTCGTGCAGGGTAGGTACGATGCTTTCGGCGCGTACCACGACGGCCAGGTGCTGGCAGATGTAGGGGATAATGCGTTGGCCCATGAGTTCATCGGACAGCCACACGGCCCCGTTTTCGGCTACCGCGAAATGTCCGTGGATGATGGCCAGTTCGATATCTTCGTACGTATGCGGGGCCACGTTCGGGACGATCGCTTCAAAACTTTCGGTCAGTTCCAGCAGGGTGGTGGCGATGCGCTTTTCGGTGTCGTAGTTCGTGTGGATGATGGTTTGGATGGCCGCAAAATCGTCCACCAGAAATACGCTACCGCCGATGCTTTCAAAAACGGCTTTGTATCGCTGCACCACGCCCTGCGCCTCGCCCCGGAATCCCGAAATGTCCGGTAAAGGCAGCGACGGGGGTTGATTTTGCAAGACTTCTCCCAATATTTTTTCGCGGGTACTCATGGCCTTATTCTGGTTTATCCTGTTCGTTTTTGAGGTACCACTCGCTAAATGACTCCTTCGGTCCGTCCGGCATATCGCGCTGCTTGAACCAGGGATTGAGCTTGTTGTTCACTACGAAGGGTACGTTATGCATAAACCACCGTCCCGCCCGGCCGGCGGTGGCTAGTTTGTCGGGCGAGGAAAGAGTCCAGGCCATCGCCTTCATGCCGAGGGCTTTGGTACTGGTGGCGTGGCCTTCTTTCACAATCTCCTGTCGCCATTTGTAGAGCTGCTCGTGAATGTTGATTTTGACGGGACACACGTTGGAACACGACCCGCAGAGCGTGGAAGCAAAGGGCAGATCCGCGTGTTTTTTCATATCCAGATTGGGGGCCAGAATGGCTCCAATCGGCCCGGAAATGGTATTGTGGTAGCTCAGTCCGCCGCTTTTGCGGTATACAGGGCAGGTATTCATGCAAGCCCCGCACTTGATGCATTTCAGAGAATTTTGAAAATCCGGCCTTCCCAACTGCCGCGTGCGGCCAGCATTGACCAGAATTAGGTGCATTTCTTGCCCTTCCCGTGGTTTTTTGTAATGGCTCGAATATATGGTGATAGGCTGTCCGGTGGCGCTTCGGGCTAGTAGGCGTAGAAAAACACCCAGGTGCTTTTTCTGGGGGATGATTTTTTCCAAACCCATGGAGGCAATTTGTACCTCCGAAAGGTGCGCGCCCATGTCGGCGTTGCCCTCGTTGGTACATACCACGTACTCCCCTGTTTCGGCTACGGCAAAATTGACCCCCGTCAGGGCAGCGCGGCGAGTCATAAACACATTGCGCAGGTGCTTGCGGGCTACTCGCGTCAGTTGGGTGGGGTCCGAAAGGCCTTTTTCGGTACCCAGGTGCTCGTGAAAGAGTTCCCCGATTTCTTCCTTGCGCTTGTGAATGCACGGCAGGACGATATGGCTGGGCGGCTCGTTGTCGATCTGCTGGATATACTCGCCCAGATCGGAGTTGATCACGCCGATGCCCCGTTCTTCCAGGTACTCGTTCAGGCCGCATTCCTCCGTCAGCATGGACTTACTTTTTACCATCTGATCAATTTCCTTTGCTTTCAGAATGGCGTACACGATTTCGTTATGCTCTTCGGGCGTATCGGCCCAATGAACCGTTATGCCGTTCTTTTTCAAATTGGCTTCAAACTGCAAAAGGTACCCGTGCAAATTGGAAATTACGTTACTTTTGATTTGGGACGCGGCCTCGCGCAATTCCTCCCACTCGGGGATGCCTTTGGAAGCGATGTCGCGCTTGGCCCGGA
This sequence comes from Cytophagales bacterium, assembly GCA_038235275.1. Classification (GTDB taxonomy): domain Bacteria; phylum Bacteroidota; class Bacteroidia; order Cytophagales; family Spirosomataceae; genus Persicitalea. The sequence goes on from JBBSUC010000091.1 coordinate 5,365, forward strand.
TGTACCAGAGCGCCCCGTCGTGCCAATCCACCCGCTCCTCGTCCTGGATAAAGGCCTCGGCCAGGGCCGCGTGATCTTTTGTTTTAGGCTGGCTCATAGGGTTGCATTGAGTATTTCTGAAATATGAATGACCTTGACCGCGCTGTTTTTTCGGTGCAGGATGCCCTCCAGGTGCATGAGGCAGGAAAGGTCGGACGAGGTGATATACTCGGCCCCGTTGCGGGTGTGATCCGCCACCCGGTCTTTGCCCATTTTTACCGATACGGCTTCTTCTGACACGCAGAAAACGCCGCCAAAGCCGCAGCAATCATCGCTGCGATCGAGGGGTACCTGTTCCAATCCTTTCACCATCGCCAGCAACTGCTGGGGTTTGGAGAAATCGGGGGCATTGAGTTCGCTCATTTGGGCCAAATGCAGACCACGCAGGCCGTGGCAACTGTGGTGAAAGCCTACCTTGTGGGGGAACGCCGCGTCGAGCGATTCGATTTTCAGAACATCGGTCAAAAACTCGACCAACTCGTAGACCTTGCCTCGAATTTCGGTGGCTTTTGCTTCCTGGCTGTCCGAATGAAGGTGGTCTTTGAGATGAAGAATACAACTGGCCGACGGCCCGACGATGTAGTCGAAGGAAGCAAAGTTTTCGATAAAGGTATTGTTGCAATCCTGGGCCAAATGCGCAAAGCCCGAATTGGCCATCGGTTGTCCGCAGCAGATTTGTTTGGTAGGGTACACGACGTTGACGCCCGTTTTTTTGAGCAATTCCAAGGTAGCCCTGGCAGCATTGGGATAAAACTGATTGACGTAGCACGGTATAAAAAGTCCGACGTTCATTTTAGGTATTAGGTTGTTAGGATTTAGGTCAATGTCAGCCTGATAGACTCCTACGGCGACACTTTTGGAAGTACTTTTTTCCTATTAACTACTTTGATAGCAGCCACAAAGGCCACCAGAACACTAGCCAAAACCAGCAGATACACATAGCCCGTGGTGAAATCAGGTGTTAGTACAGCGGCATTCGCCACAATCATCTGGTAGTGCGGGATAATCCAGCTAAATACATAGGCCTGGGCCATGACGATGCAGCAGATAAAAATAAGCATATAAAAGCTATGCTTTACGGTAAATCGGAAAAGTTCCGATTCTTTGCCTACCAGATTTCCGGCGGCGGCGGCCACCGCGATAGACTGGGGCGAAATCATTTTCCCAATGACCCCCCCCGAAACATTGGCCGAAACGGTAATCACCGGGTCCACGCCGATGGAGGTGGCGGTGGAAGCTTGCAGCTTGCCAAACAAGGCATTGGCCGACGTATCGGACCCCGTAATGAATACCCCCAACCAACCCAACATCGGGGCAAAGAAGGGAAATAAAGCTCCCGTGTTGGCCAGGACTCCGGCCATCGTCAGGCTAATGCCCGAATCGTTGACGATGTAGGCAAAACCCAGCACCGCGGAAATGGTGATAATAGGGAAAGTAAGCTGCCGGAGCGTTTGGAGAAATAGTTTTCCCGCTTCGCCGTACTTCATTCCTACCAGCGGGACGGAAATAAGAGCCGCCAGTAAAATGGCCGTGCCGGAGGCGGACAGGTAGTTGAACTTGAAAATATGGGCCAACGCCTTGCCACTGCTATCCACAATGACATTGTGCAGACCCGGAAACTCAAATTGCACCTGTCCGACCGCGTTGAAAACTTCTTTGATCGGTTTCATGCCCCAGGCAATAATGACGATGGTCAACAAAATAAAAGGCGACCACGCCCGAACGATCTGACCTGTCGTATAGTGCGTATCGGTATCGATCGTCGGGGCCGGTTCGTTCGGAAAGCGCCAGGTGCTTTTGGGTTTCCAGAATTTGAGTAAAATAATCAGACTCACGATAGAACCGACTCCGGCAATGACATCGGGCAGCGCCGGACCAAGCGTATTGGAGGCAAACCATTGCAAGAAAGCAAAGGAAACACCCGCTACGATAATGGCGGGTAGAACTTCTCTGGTTTGCCTAAATCCAGCCATGATGACAACCAGATAAAAAGGCAGGAAAACGGACAGAATCGGGAGCGTTCGGCCTACCATTTGGGAGATGGCCATTTCGGGGATGGCAGTCACCTGGGAGGCTACCGTAATGGGAATGCCGATCGACCCAAAGGCTACGGGAGCCGTATTGGCGATCAGGCAGAGACCCGCTGCGTACAACGGATTGAAGCCCAAACCCACCAGCAAGGCCGCCGTAATAGCCACCGGGGCACCAAAACCCGCCATTCCTTCCAGAAAAGATCCGAACGAAAAAGCAATAAGGAGGGCCTGCAGTCGTCGGTCGGACGTAAGGGAGGTCATGTAGTGCTTAATGATCTCAAACTGACCGCTCTTGACGGTGATGTTGAACAGAAAAACGGCAGTAATGATAATCCAGCAGATTGGAAATAGGCCATACAATGCTCCATTGGCGGTGGAAAGCAAAGCCAACTTCACGGGAATACCGTAAACCGAAACAGCAATCAGGATAGCCAGGGCAGTGGCGATCAAACTGGCCAGGTACCCTTTCATTTTCTGGATAATCAGCGCCCAGAAAATAAAAAGAATCGGGACGACCGCCAGTAAGGCCGACAGGCCAATGTTGTCGAAAGGATCAATTACCTGTTGCCAATTCATACGTCTGGTTCCCCGGCAATTAGAGAAATACCGGGGTTAGGTAGGAAAAGAATTTCTCCAAATGGATTTACCTGCCTGCCTGACTTGCATTTCTTACCCTAGCTATTTCTTCTCCCATCCTCTTACTCACTCGCTCCGCAAACTACGTACCGGATTCATTTGGGCCGCTCTGATGGCCTGGTAGCTGACGGTAGCGAGGGCAATGGCGACGGACAGCAGCCCCGCCACGGCAAACACCCACCAGGCAGGCTGAATGTGGTAGGCAAATTCTTCGAGCCATTGCGAAGTAGCCCACCAGGCTAGCGGAAAGGCGATGCCGTTGGCGATCAGCACCAGTTTTAGGAAATCTTTCGAGAGCAAAGCCGTGAGATTGAAAATACTCGCTCCCAGTACTTTCCGCACGCCTATTTCCTTGACGCGCTGTTCGGCGGCGTAGGTGGCCAGGCCGAAAAGCCCCAGGCAGGCAATGAAAATCGTCGCCAGTGCAACCCAGATCAGCAGCGTTTGCCGACGCTGGTCTTCGGCGTAGAACCGGGCCAGTTGCTCGTCCAGAAAGTGGTACTCAAACAGGTCTGTCGGGTCAATTTTGGTGATGACATTTTTCATCTTGGCCAGCGTTGCGGGTATGTCGCTGCCGCCGATCCGGGCCGTGAAATAGTCAATGGACTGCACCGGGTTTCTCTGGTACGCCAGCACCATCGGGGCAATTTTTTCGCGCAGTGACTGAAAATGAAAGTCCTTCACAATACCAATGACCCGCGCCTGAAACGGCTCTTCGGCCTGGTTGAGAGGCCGGTAGCTGCCGCCATTCCAAGACCGGGACGGTATTTCGATCCGCTGCCCGGCGGCTTCGGTGATGCCGAGCAGTTTGGCGGCTGTTTCGTTGAGCAGGACGGAGGCCGAATCGGCCATACCCGTGAAATTCCGGCCGTTCACAAGCTGCACGTCGAACGTCCGGGCAAAGTTTTCGTCGGCCCCAATCAGGTACGCTACGTCAGGTTCGCGGGTGGTACCTTCGCGGCTGATCTTAACCGTTGGAATCGTCTTCCACTCGCCCGGTACCCGCGACGTTACCGCTGCGTTTTTGACCGCCGGAATCTTACCAAATTCGGCTTTTATCGTTTCGGCCCCACTCCGCACGTCTCCGCTGTTGATATCAACCACTACGAGCAGTTCTTTCTTGAAGCCGAGGTCTTTATTATTCGCAAACCGGATTTGCTGGAAAAGTACGATGGTACCAATCATCATCACGATAGAAATCGTGAACTGAAAAACAACCAGCCCCTTCCGAAGCGACGAATCTCCTTTATTCCTGGTTTTGAGATTTTTCAGAAGCATCAGTGGACTGAAACCTGATAGCAGAAACGCCGGATAACTGCCCGATACCAGCCCCGTAACGACCAGCGCGAGCAGGCTGGACAGCCAAATCCGGTAATCGGTGTGAATGCCCAGCGAGAGTTCTTTGTGGGTGAACTCGTTAAAAGCCGGGAGCAGGACATTGGTGAGGGCTACGGCCAGCAGAAACGAGACGGTCGTAACCAGCAGCGACTCGGTCAGGAACTGGTAAATCAAATGGTGCTTGAACGCGCCGTTGGCCTTGCGAACACCAATTTCCTTTGCTCGGTTGGACGCCCGCGCCGTGGCCAGATTCATGTAGTTGATACAGGCAATGAGCAGGACGAACAGGGCTACAACAGCGAAGATATTGATGTACCGCAGTGCCCCCTCATCCATCGCTTCTACGTTGTCGTTTCTGGCCCGGTCCACGATACCTTCGGAGCGCAAGTGCATATCGGCCAGCGGTTGCAGGCTGTAACTCGCCGACGTTCCCGGTTCCCACTGCACGTTGGCATTAAGCAAATCCGTAATCTTCCGGGCCGCTATTGTTGGGTCGGCATTATCTTTTAGCAGGAAAAAAGTCAGGAAATTCTGGGAATCCCAGTCTGAGGTCATCTCCGCAAAATCATCATCGGCACGGAGGGTCGCTTCTGAAATCATCGAGTTGAAGTTGAAACTCGAATTGCGGGGGTGATTTTTTAGGACCGCCGTAATTCGGAGCAGTCTATTCTGGCCAAACTCGAAATCGACGGTTTTGCCGACTACGTCGGTCGTGCCGAAAAGCCGCTGCGCCAGTTCTTCGACGATAACAATGGAGTTTGGCTCATTTAGGGCCGATTTGATACTGCCATCCAGCACCGTAAAATCGAATATGTCCAGCATACCTGAAGAGCCAAAGGCCGTTGTTTCCTGAAACGTGTTCTTGTTTTCGGGATTGGTGATGTTGGATCTCCCGGTTCGGATAATCCGGGCCGAGTTTTCGATTTCGCCGGTTTGTTTCCTGGCTTCTTCGGCCACGTTGTAGCTCGATGCTGCCATGGTCAGGTCTTCGGTCGGCGTTTTCCTGTGCTGAATGGCGCGGTAGATTCGGTTGGTTTGACTGTGCTGCTGGTCGAAGGTCAGTTCGTCGAACAAATAAAGGCCAATCAGCAAAAAACAACTGATGCCGAAGGTCAAGCCCGCCACGTTCAGGGCGGTGTAGAGTTTGTTCCGAACCAGGGTCCGAAAAGTGATTTTGAAATAATTGCGAATCATGGCTGAATTTAGGTTGGGGGTAGGTTGATATTCTTCTTTTCGTTTGCGCCGTCGCACGAAGGGCGGCAGCACAGAGACTACGTTCAGGACGTAGCGAAGCGTGGCTCGTGTTTTGCCCGAACGTTCGTACCAGTATGTGTATAGTTCGTTCAAATCGCCCTCGACTTCTTCCAGGGTTTCGTCGGGATGAAGCCATTGTAGGAGCCTATTAGCCCAGCGGGGAGGATTCATATCCCTCCCAGTTTTAGCGTTTGGGTCGGTACCATCTGCCAAAGTTCTTCGCGGAGTTGCTGCACTTCCCGCAGCGCCCGACTGCCCAGGGCCGTTACCCGAAACATTCGCTTACGGCGTCCGCCCCGTTCGGCGGTGGCACCGCCTAGTTCCGAATTCACGAAGCCCTTCTCTTCCAACCGGATGAGGGTATTATGTACGGTACCGAACGCGGCTACCCGGCCCGTATGCTCTTCCAGCGCCTGACTGATCGTGACGCCGTAACCCTCGCCATCCAGAATGGCGGTGATCAATAAAACCAACTCTTCAAATTCGCCAAGATTGGTTCGGAACATCTTAATTTTATTAGTCTCTATTTTGTCGTAGAAATATGATGCCACAAAACTACCAAACGTTCAAAGTTCTAACTACCAAGTGATTATATTAAATTTTGGCGAATGACAATTGTCCATTATCGGACACCGCCTGTCCGATAATGGACAATGAACGCAGCTACCGACGAAGAAGCCACGAAATCAGTAGCCCGACCGCAACCAATCGGCTTCACGCTACCTACGCTTCGCCCACCACCTGGCAGACAGGCTGATGCAAAACCGGAAAATTCAAAGAGTTGGCAATGAAACATAACTGGTTTGCCTGGTGGTGCAGCGCCTGCGCTTTTTCCACCATCGACGGATCCGCAACGGTAACGACCGGATGCAAGGTAATTGAGGTGAATTTTCCGCCGCCCTTGGAATCTTCCTCCATAATGCCGCTGGCATGGTCCACGTAGGCCGTGACCACGACGCCCGCCACCGCGCATACGTGCAGATACGACAGCATGTGGCAGGAGGCGGCGGAAGCCACCAATAATTCCTCCGGGTTGTGTTTGGTTTTGTCGCCCCGGAACGCCGGGTCGGAGGAGGCAGAAACGTCCGGTTTGCCTCCCACCGTGATGGTGTGGCTCCTTTCGTAGGTTCGGTAGGCCGAGGTTCCTGTTCCCTGGTTGCCAGTCCATTCTACGGTTAATTCATAGCTGTGTTGTCCGTTCATCGTTGCTTTTCGTTGGTTAGTTCCACACTATTTCATCCACGCTTTTGAAACTTGTTTTCCCGCCTCACTCCCGCAGCCGCGCCACCACTTCCCGCACGTGCTGCACCGCTTCCTCCACTTCTTCCTCCGTCGTAAACCGCCCTAAACTGAACCGCACCGAGGCGTGGGCCAGATCGTCGGGAACAGCCAGCGCTTTCAGCACGTAGGAAGGCTCCACCAAAGCCGAGGTACAGGCCGAGCCGTTGGCGACCGCGATGCGGTTGA
>JBBSUC010000092.1:0-11784 GCA_038235275.1 Cytophagales bacterium
CAACCTGAGGACACTGGTCGTCAACTTGTTAAAGAGTTTAAAACCCAAAAACATGGCTGCTCAGATTGATGGGTTTTCCGATAATTTTAACGCTCTGATTCAGTTTATGACCCAACAAATGGTTTTATAAGAAAACCCTGTGATGAGATATTAACTCAATTTAATGATAAATTTAGAGAAACAGAATTTAACTACGAAGCATATTTGGGATGGATATCTGATTCTATATATAATGAAGATAGTTATTTAAAGATAAAAGAAAAGGTAAATAGGAAATTATCGGAAAATTATTCAGAGTATGATTGGCAGATAGATACTATACCAAAATCAAGTATTTTATCTTGCCCTTACCACTTAATTGATGATTTGTTGATTCGGAATACAAAAGTACAATTCTTGCAAGGTAAATATAAGCCATATTTAGATGTGATAAGAAATCAAGAAAATAATATTTTTATCTATACATTAAACCATGATTTATTATTAGATAGATTTTTTAATTTTCTGGATATCGAATATTCAGATGGTTTCTCCTCTGAGATAAGTGAGTTATTCTTAGGAGAAAGACCAATAGAAATATTTGATAATTCATTTGAAAAAAGAGTAAAGTTAATAAAGTTGCATGGATCTATAAATTACTATGGGTATCCTTATACAGAAGAGAGAAACTTACACAAGGGATTTGATTACTTTAAAACTGATAATTATCATGAAAAACAAAAAGCAACACATATAGATAAGATTACTAATGAGCCTATTCAAATGGTTAACTGGGATATTGTGCCAAAAATAGTCACAGGTAAAAATAAGAAGCTGAATATTGAGAGAGATAAGATGTTTAGAGTACTATATAAAAACTTTGTAGAAAATATTTCAAAATTAGAAAAATTAATTATTGTTGGATATTCCTTTTCAGACCCTCATATAAATGAAGTGATTGAGAATTTCAAATTTGAAATACCCGAGATAATTAGCATTAACCCGGAAAATAATTTTCATGGAGATAATGTAAGGCATATAAATCCGTTGATAGAAAGTGTTGATTTATAGATTGTTACGCAGTATTGAAAGTATTATTGATATTCAAATAGTAATTCTTTTTTCAACTACTTTTCTATATAGATTTATTCTTCCTACCCTTCGCTCTGTAATAGATATAGTACTTTGTACTGTTTTTATTAAAATCAAAGAAATCAATGTACATCTACAAAAACATAATCACCCTCGAAGAGGGCAAGCGTAGTGGCAAACCATGTATTCGAGGAATGCGAATTACTGTGGAGGACATCCTCCGCTGGCTGTCTTCTGATATGAGTATCGAGGAAATTTTGGAAGACTTTCCTGAATTGAACAAGGAAGATATTCTGATTGCTTTGGAGTTTTCAGCAGTACAACATCGCCGAACTTTCTTTGATGCAACTGCATGAAGCTGCTGATTGATCAAAATATTTCTTACCGTATTTTGAGAAAGCTGAAATCTTTTCCGGCCGAGATCATGCACGTCAAAGAAGTTGCTCTTTTGGATTCGAGCGACTATACGATCTTTATGTATTGCCAGAAAAACCAGTTCGACGCTATTCTCACAATGGATGACGATTTTGTGAAATTATTAAACTTGCATTCCCCACCGCCAAAAGTTATCTGGATTCGTACGGGTAATTGCTCGACCGAGTATTTGGCCGAGTTGATTTTGAATAGATCGGCATCTATCAAAACCTTTATTGAAGACCCTGAATTTACGCTCTACGAACTATTTTGAAACAAAAAATAAGACAAAATCCCTGTTCATTTATGAAGAAACATTTCCTAGCCATTCTCCTGCTGACATCAATGTTTGGAGTCTGCACCACTCAAGCCCAAACCCCCACCTGGCTCCGCTATCCGGCCCTCTCTCCCGACGGCAGCACCATCGTCTTCACCTACAAAGGCGACTTGTGGAAAGTACCCGCTGTGGGCGGCAGCGCCATGCCCCTTACGCTGCACGAGGCGCAGGATTTTATGCCTGTCTGGTCGCGCGATGGTAAGAGCATTGCCTTCGCTTCAGATCGTTACGGGAATTTTGATGTGTTCGTGATGCCCGCCACGGGCGGCGAGCCGAAGCGGCTGACATTTCACTCGGCGGATGAATTGCCCTACGACTTTACGCCCGATGGCAAGGAGGTCATCTTCGGCGGAGCGCGGCAGGATTTGGCGGACAATCGCCAGTTTCCCACGGGTTCGCAGCCGGAGCTGTACAAAGTGGCGACGAAAGGCGGGCGCGTGGCGCAGGTATTCAGTACGCCCGCCGAGGATGTTAAATTCAGCAAAGACGGCAGCAAAATGCTGTACCACGACAAAAAAGGTGGCGAGAACGCCTGGCGCAAGCACCATACTTCCTCTATCGCGCGGGATATTTGGGTGTACGATGTCAAATCCGGCAAGCACACCAAGCTGACGACCTTCGCCGGGGAAGACCGCAATCCGATTTTGAGCGAGGACGGCAAAACGGTTGCCTTCCTGAGCGAGCGGCAGGGTTCGTTCAACGTGCATCGTTTTGCGCTGGACAATCCAGAAAAAGTCGAGGCACTAACTTCCTTCAAGAAACACCCCGTCCGGTTCCTGAGTCGCGCTAACGACGGGACGCTCTGTTTCAGCTACGACGGCGAACTTTACACCCTGAAACCCGACGCCAAGCCGCAGAAAGTCAGCGTACAAATCGCTTCCGACGCCCGGCATAACAACGAAAAAGTGATGGCCGTCAGCGGCAACGCCAAGGGCATGGCGGTGTCGCCCAATGGCAAGGAAGTAGCGTTCATTTATCGCGGTGAGGTGTTCGTTACTGCCGTGGAGGGCGGCATGACCAAACGCATCACCCACACGCCCGCGCAGGAGCAGGAAGTGAGCTTTTCGCCCGATGGCAAGGCGTTGATTTATGCCTCCGAGCGCGGCGATAGCTGGAATATTTACGAAACCCGCATCGACCGCAAAGAAGAGCCGTACTTCTACGCCTCTACGGTGTTACAGGAGAAGCCAATTATTGAAAACAAAAAAGAAAATTACCAGCCCGTGTACTCGCCCGACGGCAAGGAAATCGCTTACATCGAGGACCGCATGACGCTGAAAGTGTATAACCTCGCCAGCAAAAAGAGCCGCACGTTGCTCACCGATCAGGCGTTGTTTTCGATGCGCGACAACGACCAGTATTTTCAATGGAGTCCCGACGGCAAGTGGCTGGCGTTCGATTACAGCGTCCCCGGCATCGCCAGCGGCGAAATCGGGTTGATCGCCGCCGATGGCAAGGGCAAAGTCATCAACCTGACCGAAAACGGTTTTCAGGATTACAAAGCCAAATGGGTGCAGGGCGGCAAGCAGCTTTTGTGGTTCAGCAACCGCGACGGACTGCGCTCCCAGGCCCAGAGCGGCGGCGGGCAGGCGGATGTGTACGCTTTGTTTTTAACCCAAAAGGCGTTCGATGATTTCAATATGAGCAAAGAAGAAGCGACTTTGGCTAAGGACATCGAAAAAGCGATGAAGGGCGATTCGACCAAAAAAGATTCCACGGACAAAAAGAAAATGCCCAAAGACAGCATCGTCGTCATCGACTGGGACGGGCTGGACCGGCGCAAGGCCAAGTTGACGATTCACTCGTCGAGCCTGGCCGACGCGCTGTTGAGCAAGGACGGCGAGACGCTCTATTACCTTGCCAAATTCGAGAAGGGCTACAACCTGTGGAGCACCAATCTGCGCACCAAGGAAACCAAGCAGGTGCTGGTGATGAATTCGGGCAGCGGCACGATGGATTGGGACAAGGAGCAAAAGAATATTTTCCTAAACGCCGACGGCAAAATCCTGAAAATCGACCCCGAAAAGGCCAAGCAGGAAATCATCAAAATCAACGGCGAAATGATGGTGGACCTGGCCGCCGAGCGGCAGTTCATGTTCGACCACGTGTGGCGGCGCACCAAGGAAACATTTTACACCGCCAGTATGCACGGCGTGGACTGGGACAGTTACCGCCCCGACTACGAGAAGTACCTGCCTTCCATCGGGACCAACTTCGAGTTTGCCGAGATGCTCAGCGAACTCCTGGGCGAGCTCAACGTCTCGCACAGCGGCGCGCGCTACACCAACTCCAAACCCACTGACGACGCCACGGCGGCGCTGGGCGCGTTTTACGATTATGATTACAATGGCAACGGCATCCGCGTGACGGAAATCGTCAAAGGCGGGCCGATGGACAAGGCAGGCTTCGACGTGCAGCCCGGTGCAATCATCGAAGCCATCGACGGCGAGACCATCGCCCCCGACCGCGACCTGGCGCAGTATCTCAACCGCAAGGCCGACCAAAACATGCTGCTCACGCTGCTGGAAAACGGCAAACGCCGCAGCATCGTGGTAAAACCCATCACGACTGCGGAAGAAAACCGCCTCCTCTACACCCGTTGGGTAAAACGCAACCAGGAAGAAGTCGAGAAAATGAGCAAAGGAACGTTGGGCTACGTCCATATTCCGGGCATGAACGACGGCGCGTATCGCACGACTTACGAGGAGATCATGGGCAAATACGCGGGCAAAAAAGGAATCGTGATCGACACCCGTTTCAACGGCGGCGGCGACCTGGTGGCTGACCTGGCGATGTTCCTGAGCGGCAAGAAGTTCATGGACTACACCACCGACACCCGCTCCAACGGCTACGAACCCAACTTCCGCTGGACCAAGCCGAGCGTGTCGCTGGCCAACGAAGCCAACTACTCCGACGGCCACTGCTACGCCTTCATGGTGCAAGACCAGAAGATCAACAAACTCATCGGCCAGCCCGTCCCCGGTACCTGCACCTTCGCGGGCTGGGAGAGTTTGCAGGACAACACCCTCCGCTGGGGCGTGCCGCCGCTGGGCGTGAAAGCCATGAACGGCCAGTACCTGGAAAATTCTCAGACTGAGCCGGATGTGAAAGTCTGGAATGCCTACGAAGACGTGTCGAAGGGGAAGGACGCGCAGTTGGAGAAGGCGGTGGAGGTGCTGACGGCCGAAGTAAAGTAGGGTCGGACCCATGTGTTCGCCCGATAGCTCAAATAAACCTGGCTTATGAATAAATCAGACCATATCGAGTATTGGATTAAAAGTGCCGATGATGACTGGGAGGCCGTGCTAAGTCTTTTGAATTCAAAGAAGTATGTGCAGTGTCTGTTCTTTGCCCATCTGGTCCTGGAAAAATGGTGCAAGGCCCACTGGGTGAAGGACAACGCAAATGATTATCCCCCAAAAACCCATAACCTGGTTCGACTAGCGCAGGAAACCAAGCTGGATTTGAGCGATGATGATTTGGCTTTTTTGGAACAATTCAATGATTTCCAGTTGGAAGGCCGCTATCCCGATTATCTTTTTTCTATTCAAAAAAAGTGTACTTTCGTTTATACAGAAGCCTTATTGAGTAGGGTAAAAACGATATTATCATGCTTACAAGAGAAGATGCCATAGCTAAGGTCCGCTCATTTGCTGATGAATTACTGGCCAGCGGAGTTCCCTTGGATAAAGTGATTTTATTTGGCTCGCACGCAAAAGGGCGACCGAATCCTGATTCCGATATAGACGTAGTTTTGGTTTCAGATATTTTTACCGGGTTCGGATTTGAAGACAGGAAGTATTTTTCCAAAATCAATATCCGTAGGGAGTTTGTGGATATAGAAACGAAAACGTATCCAAGTCAATATTTTGAGAAGGGTGATCCCTTTATCAATGAAATTTCTAAATCAGGAATCGAGCTATTCAGCTCAGCCCGGTAGCTTTACAGGAAGCCCCTAAGAATGTCGTAGTGATTGCCTGAATGAAAAACGCCAAAAATTGGAAGGGGCTGCTTTACGGAATTGCGTACGGACTTGCTTTCCGTGGTATATTCTTGATAGAGGGTCTTTGGTGGATCAACGGCCTAATGCTTACCTCTTCCTTATTTTTAGTGCCCTTTTTGATGGGGCTTATCACGGCTTATTTTTTCGATACGGTCACTGAGGCGCGGACCATTGTCAAGATCCTCATGCCGCTCATGTCTATCCTGGGCTTTGTGGTCACCTGTGTCCTCTTGGGCATGGAAGGAGTGATTTGTGCTTTGATGGCATTGCCTATTTTTGCGGTTATGGCGATCATTGGGGCAGGGATTGGCGTGAGTATATTCAAGAGAAACCGAAATAAATTACTGGTTTCTGCCTTGCTGGCGCTCCCCTTGCTCATCGCGCCAATCGAAAGTCAATTCCAATTTAGCGAAAAAATATTTTCCGAACACACCTCGATCACCATCCACGCCACGGACGAGGTCGTCTGGCAAAACCTTACCCGCGTCCGGCCTATTTCCGAAAGGGAAAACCAGCCCTCGCTCTTTCAATTTATGGGTTTTCCGAGGCCTTTGGAGGCCGAACTCGATACCGTCACGGTGGGCGGCGTGAGGAAAGCCATCTTTGAGCGCGGACTTTACTTCACCGGAACCGTCACCCAAATGCAGCCACTGCGGACGCTGGCTTTTCGCATCGAGGCCGACCCGAATTCGATTCCGCCTGCCGCTTTGGACGAACATATGATGGTAGCAGGAAAGTACTTCGACGTGCTGGAAGTTTGCTATGAGATTGAAAAATCGAGGAACGGCACAATCCTTTTGCCCCTCAGCTCGCAGTTCCGGCTTTCGACCCGATTCAACTTTTACAGTGGCTTTTGGAGCAAGCTGATCATGCGCGACATTCAGGAAAATATCCTGAAAATAATCAAAAGCCGAAGTGAGCGTAAAGGCCGGTTTTTGGTAAACTGAATTGCGACTTACCGCGTCCGCTTTTACTGCCGCCACCCCTCCGGCTTGCGAGCCGTTTGATTGTCTTTTTCCACGCAGACGGCCGTATAGGGTCGCCCAATATTGGTGACGTTGTCGATGATCGGTGAAGCTGACGAGCCTTCTATTCCTTCGGGAATGGGTTCGCGGCCCATCAGGGCCACAAATAAGCCGGGGGGTGTTCCAATGGCATCCGCGCGATCCAGCCAGTAGCGAACCTTAGCAACGGAGGAAGCCGTAAAATAACCTACTACGATTTCCTTGCTGTTCGTCATACTTTTCACATTGCCTATCGAGGCAGTAGGCGGCGAATCGGCCACCCCGCCGTTGTTTTGAGTTTGCTCCTGCAAATTTTTGAAAAAACGGTAGGCCGCCGGGGTTAGTCCAAGTTGCCTGATCTCGACCAAGGCAGGATTTCGCTGGTAAAAGGGAATCTGCGCTACTTTCCGATGTGTGATTGATCCGCCGTTCGTATAGGTGTCGGCGAAAGTATTCAGCTCGCTGCTCGACAAGATTGCCCAGCATTGGGTGCGGCATTTGTAGTCGATAACGAAGTAAGCTTGTCCGTAACCACTATTGTCTACTTTGGGTGGATAAAAGCAATCCTCGTACAATTCCGTTCCTGCGACGTAAGTATTTAATTTGGTGACAGTAACCCGGTTGACGGAATAAAATCCCTGCGAACAGGTATGGCACCACTCGCGCTTTTCCCATAATTTCCAATCCCAGCGATAGTAGTTAGCCTGATCCGCCGGGTCCTGCGTATCCAGAAAGAAATCATGTCCGGCGGTGCGACCTCCGACCAACAGTGGCGACACGCTTTTAGGGTTGAACTCGGCCGTTACCCTGCCGATAGGCGGCACGGCGGGCATCACCTCGGGTGAGGATTGATAACGGGTACCGTCGCTCAGCGTGAAGCGCAATTGATAGGATCGACCCACTTGTCCCCGAAAATCGGCGGGCAGGCGATACGCACCCGTTTCGGTTTCAAAGGCTTTCAACACCAGGCTCGAATCGATCACGATTTCGACCTTGGCATTAGCAATGGGCAAAAAACCGGGGCGGCCAGTAGCAGGGTCGCTCATCGAGCGATTCAAATAGATCACCTGGGGTTCAACAAGATCGGTAATGGTACCATCTACCACCACCACGTCCACCGTGCCGCGAAAATCCTGCTTAATCGCATCGACGCAGCCCGACAGCAGCAACAAGGGGAACAGCCAGCGGCTGAGGGTAATTTTTAAAAGTCGCATAATTGAAACAAGGAGTAGCGGTTGACGATTTTTTAACGAACGAATGAAATAATATTTCCAGGAAAAACATAACTATTTTTTGCAGAAGCCATAAAAAAAATTGATTTTGCTCCGCTGTACCGTCTGCTTGTCCTGCTTTCAGTTGTATCCTTATTTTTCAAAAATTATGTCGAGATTCTGTTTGTTCGTCGGGCTGAGTTTTTGCCTACCCTTCCGCAGCCAGGCGCAGCAGTTGCCCACGCTTTCGGGCACCGTCACCGACTCCACCACGGGCAAGCCGCTGGCCGGGGCCGCGATCATCATCGACTACGGCAAAAACAGCGCGGGTGCTGCCACCGAAAGCGACGGTAGCTACGCCCTCGCGGTGCCGCGCGGGCCACGCACCGTGGTGGTGCGCTACGTGGGCTACGTGCCTTTTCGGACCACTATTTTTGTCCAAAAAGATACCCGGCTCGATGTGAAACTACCAACGGTGGCCAGTCAGTTGGAGGAAGTCATCATCACTTCCAAAGGTTACGACCCCAACGTCCGCAAGCCGTTGCTGGGCGTGAGCCAGATCAACATCGAAGCCATCAAGCGGATGCCCGCCGCGCTGGGTGAGGTGGACATTCTGCGGAGTTTGCAGATGCTGCCCGGCGTGACGAGCGTGGGCGAAGCCGCCAACGGCGTCAACATCCGGGGCGGCACGACGGACCAAAACCTCATTCTGCTGGACGACACGCCCATTTTTAACCCGACCCACATGTTCGGTCTGTTCTCCGTCTTTCCGCCCGACGCGGTGAGCGGCCTGGATTTGTACAAAGGCAACGTCCCCGCCCGTTACGGCGGTCGCGCAGCTTCGGTGCTGGACATCAATCTGCGTAACCCCGATCTGGAACAGGCCAAAGCCAGCGGCGGCATCAGTCTGGTGGCCAATCGGTTGACGTTCGAAACGCCCATCGTCAAAGGAAAATTGGGGGTGCTGGTGTCGGCGCGGGGCGCGTTCAACGACTTTCTGATTCGGCTGGCTTCGGACCGACTCGATGGCATTCGGGCTAAATTCGGCGAGGGGACGGCCAAGCTTTTTTGGCGCGTCAACGACCGCAACACCGTAACAGCGATGGGCTATTACAGCTACGATCTTTTCCAAACCAACCTACTGGGTAGCCTGTCAAACATCAACGCCACGGCCACGCAGTACCAGCACGAAACCGCCAACGGCATGGTGCGCTGGTTCCACGCCTTCACGCCCCGGCTCAACCTCCAAACCACCGCTTCCGTGGCGCGCTACGCCCCGAGCATCCTGTCCATCGAAGACAGCACGGCCAACAAAGTGGCCCTGCGGCAATCGCTGCTCCAGCGGCAGGGCAAGACCAACCTGAACTACCAACTGGAAAACTAAAAGTTCGAGTTCGGCCTCAGCGCCACGCAGTACGAGCTGAATCCCGGCGAACTTCTGCCCAACGGCAGCGAGGCCGTGCGACCCCTCGCCACGCCTCGGGAGCAGGCCCTGGAACTGGCGGCGCACCTCGAAGATGAAATCAGCCTGTCGGAGCGGCTGGCGGTGTCGGCGGGTTTGCGGTATTCTTATTTCCTGAATTTGGGACAGTCGGTGGTGTACCGCTACGCCGCCGGTGAGATCGTGGACGCCTCGACGGTCGTGGATTCGCTGGTGTACGGGGCTGGACAGGCGACCGCGCGCTACGGCGGCTTCGAGCCGCGCGTGGGTTTGCGCTACTCACTGGGGAAAGACGCGTCGATTAAAGTGGGGTACAACCTCATGCGGCAGTATTTGCAGGTCGTTTCCAACACCACCACGCCACTGCCGACTTCGCGCTGGAAAACGTCCGATTCGCACATCAAGCCGCAGGTGAGCCAGTTGTGGTCAATGGGGTATTACCAAAATTTCAAGGAAAGTATTCTGGAAATGTCGGCGGAGGTGTATTATCGCCAAACCGCCAACATCCTTGACTACAAGCCGGGGGCCAATTTCCTGCTGGACCCGCACCCCGAAACGAAACTACTGGCGGGCCGCAGCCGCGCCTACGGTCTGGAAACCATGCTCACCAAGAAGAAGGGCGAACTCACGGGCTGGGTCAACTACACCTACGCCCGCACCTTCAACCAGGTGCTGACGGGAGCCGATTTCTTCCAGCAGATCAACGGCGGCAACTGGTACCGCGCCAACTACGACCGTCCGCACAGCCTCAACGCCAGCCTGAATATTCAGCAGGGCAAGCACCACAGCTTTTCGTTCAATTTCGTGTACAGCACCGGGCGGCCCTACACCGCGCCCGAAGGATTCGTGCGCTACCAGGACCGCAACTACCCCTTCTACAACGCCCGCAACCAGCGCCGACTGCCCGCCTACCACCGCCTTGACCTCGCCTGGAACATCTACAACCCCAGTCTGCGCGACCGCCGCTGGACGGGACACTGGACTTTCACTGTCTATAACCTCTACGGCCGCAAGAATGCCTATTCGATCTACTACCGCACCGAAGGTCAGGCCAGTAACCCGTACCGCCTGGCCATTTTCGCCGCCCCGATCCCGAGTTTGACGTATAATTTTGAATTTAAGTGAAGGTTCGTCGAACCACTAGTTGCAAACTGGCGGTAGCGGGGAGAGATCAAGGTGAATCTTTCGAATTTTGATTTTGTTGCCTGTTCAGATAACTTTGATACGTGAAAGAAATCTATTTACGAAAAACCAAAGTCTACGGGAGTCATTTTTGGGAATTTTACAATGCTCAGACTGATGCTGTTCAAGCTAAAATTGACTGGGTAATCGCTTTGGTGCGTACGCTCAGGATAGTGCCTGAGAAATATTTTCGGCACATGGAAGGAACCAACGGTATTTTTGAGATGAGGGTAAAAGTGGGGAGCAATATCTACCGAATCTTCTGCATTTTTGATGAAGGTCAGCTTGTTATCCTGCTAAATGGTTTTCAGAAGAAAACTCAAAAGACGCCGAAAAATGAATTGAAAAAGGCAATTGAACTACAAAAACAATATTATGAAGACAAGCGAAAAAGCAATCTTGACTGATTGGGACGATCACATGGATCAGAAATATGGCCAGCCCGGCACCGATACACGTGAGCAATGGGAGCAGGAGTTTGAGGCTTTTAAACTAGGCGTACTGTTGGAAGAAGCCAGAAAGAAACTCAACCTGACTCAGGAAGAGCTTGCCGAACGTTGCGGTACCAATAAAGCTTACATCTCCCGAATTGAAAACAACGCTTCCGATATACGGCTTTCTACGCTCATGCGCATTATTCAGCAGGGGCTGGGCGGGCAGTTGAAGTTGAGTTTGGAGATTTAAGTTTGTTGAGAATCAAGTTTCAGAGAAGTTTCTAGCGATTTTGACTGTTACTAACTTCACGTCGTAGACGCTATTTGATTTAACGCCAATTTCAAATCGGGGTTAGCGAAGGCTAACAGACTCTAGTTGAAAATGCACTATGTAGGAATAACTTCAAATTTGTTATTACTTAGTGTCATTCTTTTTATACTAACTTTTGGAAGTTTTTCAATGAGTATAGCTCGAATTTTGTCCTCATTTTCTTTCGAAACTTTACTACCTAGAAATACTGACACAAACGAACTACTGTTAATTAGCTTGGTTCTTTGACAATTTTTGTGGTCAGATGGCTTGGGCCAGAACACGTAGCCTAAGATGCTCGAATTTGGGCAGTCCGTAGCTGATGCGCTTGACGTAGCGGATGACGTTGTTCAGCCCCTCGGTGGCCGCGTTAGTCA
>JBBSUC010000093.1:0-11001 GCA_038235275.1 Cytophagales bacterium
CGCGGTCACGATCGCGCAGCCGCCGGCGGCCAGAATACCCGTCAGTTTGCTGGGCATCACCAAATCCGAAGCCGCCTTTTTCTGCAAAACCAGATGCAGGTCGGCGATGGCCAACAGGGCGGGCAGCTTTTCGTAGGGCTGCAACGGAAAAAACAGCACATTTTCAAGTTGCCGATCGCGCGTCATAGCTTCCAGTCGCTCCTTTCCGCCCCCCGAGCCGACGAACACGAAAAGCAGGTCGCGGCGGTGGGCCAGTTGCCCGGCTACTTCCACGACCATCTCCAAACCCTGCTTCTCCCCCATATTGCCCGCGTACAGGATCACTTTCTTTTCGACGTCTATGCCAAGTTCGCTCCGTAGTGAGCGGGACGCCGGAAGCGGCTGAATCTTTTCGGTATCGACCCAGTTTGGGATCATCATTACTTTTTCGGGAGAAATGCCTTTTTCCTCGACTTTCCGCTTCATTCCCCGACTGATCGTCGAAATGGCCGTGCTGCCGCGCATAATCAGCCCCTCCGCCCGGAACATCAGGTCCAGCAGCCGCTCGTTTTTGATCATCCCCAGCTCTTTGGCCGCATCCACCTGCAAATCCTGCACGTGCGTCAGCAGGGGAATGCCCCGCAATCGGGCGTAGCCCAAAGCCAAAAGGCCTAGGTGAAAGGGCGGTGACACGCTGATGACGACATCGAATTTTTTTTTGAACAGGAAACTGAACCATACCGGCAGGCTGCTGGCTACGAACGAAAACTCGTGCAGAATGCGCTTGACGGCGGTCGCCTCTTTGGGGACATACAACGGGCAGCGGTACACTTTGACGCCCTCTCTTTTCTCGCGGTGCCAGCCTTTTTTGGCGTACGCCTCCTGTACTTGCCACTCGGGGTAATAGGGCAGGGCGGTGATCACCGAAACGTCGTGACCGCGCCTAGCCAGCCACGTGGCCATCCCGCCCGTGTATTTGCCGATGCCCGTCAGTTCCGGGGCGTAGTTGATACCGTAAATCAAGATTCGCATGATGTGGTTGGCTTCCTGTCGGTCGGGGATTTGCAAAGATAGGCGATTCGGGCGGAGTCCCAGCAAATCAACATTTACAGATGGTTGTGATGAAATTGAATTAAGTAAACCCTATCCCATAAACAAAGTTTGTTCTTATAGAGCTATTTAGGTTATTTCACTGATTGTCAAGCATCCTGTTCGCTAGCGTATGGGAAGGCTCAAATAGCTGAAAAAAGTAGGCACTACCCGAAGCAGCCTGGTCGAAGTTGTTGAGTCCGGTCTGCATCTTCCAACCATAGTCTGCTGGATTGAAAGCTGTTCCGGAGCGCAATGTCACTTCCTGGGTTTAGGAGGCACCGGGAATACGGAGTAAGCCAGATTTGCCAGAGAGGTGGATTTGCCCCTAAGCGGTGTCGACTGCCAACCAAGGAAACAGAAACGACGGAAATATCAAGCCCAGGCGGTTAGAATGAATAAAGTTCAATACCATACAGCTTACCGATGCCCGTTATTTTGTAGGCATAATTGGTGTTGTAGAAGAGAATCTAGGCAATCGAATAGGATAAGTTTACAAATATCATTATGACCTGTCCCTAATAATTTTAGCGGGCGAACCGATACAAATTTTACCAGCGGGTAGTGATTTAAAAACCGAGGACCTGGCCCCCACAACTGTTCCTTTTCCAATACCCACTCCTGGCCCTACGAACACATCAGTAGCTAACCAACACTCATCTTCTATATCGATAGGCAGGAAAAAAATCGGGAAACTAGGTTCAGAACTGTCGTGGGAACCGGTACACAAATAGCATTTTTGAGAAACCACGACATTAGCACCAATTGTAATCTGTCCTAAGCTGTACAAGACGACATCATCTCCAATCCAACTGAAATCACCAATACTAACTTTCCACGGAAATTGAGTGCGCATTTTTGGACGAAGAAGAACTTTTTTACCAATTTCCGCGCCGAATAAGCGTAGCAGAAATCTTCGCCATCCGTACATAAACTGAGGAGAGGGGTTGAACAAAAGAGATTGAACGATCCACCAAAGTTGCACGTACCAACCGGGACGACCTCTGAAATTCTCTGGAATAGAAAAAGCGCTGAGATTTTGCTTCATTCCTACGGTGCGCGGTCTTTCAACGAAAGTTTATGGCAAAGTGAATTATATAATGGCCAAAGCTCGAATATAATGTACAGGCCTGCCTTCAAGCTGACGAGATGATTTTTTTCAATTTCAAGGCCGCTTTTTCGACCGTGAAATGGCTTTCATAAATCTTACGAGCGTTTTTACTCATTTCCGGTCGTTCACCATCTGAAATAGCTATCCATCGCAACAGCATTTCTTTGGCGCCTTCAAAATTATCCTCTTCTATAATTCCTCCCTGCCCTTCCTGGATTTCCCGCCAAATATTGACTTGGTTTGAAATCAATACCGGTTTACTACAAGCTAATGCCTCTACCACCGCGATTCCGAAATTCTCCTGGTGGCTGGGCAAAACGAACGCTTCACAACCATAGAAAGCTCCCCACTTGGTAGTTCCCGACAACATACCAGGAAAATAGATGCTTTCATCATCCCCAGCCATTTCCCGGATTTTAGCGCCGTAAGGAGTATCGATTCCCGGGCCTGCAATAACTAAAGTAGGTAGTTCATAGTTTTTTCGTTTGAGTGCCAGATAAGCTTTTACGAGTATATCGACACCTTTCTTGACATCTACCCGACTCAAAAACAACAGGTAAGATTTATTTTTCAAATTGGCAACCGACCTAAATTCCTCAACCATATAGCTTTGATACGTTGGAGGAGGTAGTATTCCGTATCCCACGTTCAATTCTTTTTTTGGGCTGTAGGGTCGGAATGGTTCTCTTGCCAATCTAAGCTCTTGCTCACAAGTAAAAAGTAAACCATCCGCGTCGTTCACTACCTTCGCTTCGATCAGCTTCCAGTATAATATATTACGAATCGCTTTTAATTTCCTTCCCGCTGCCCGTTGAAACCAAGGGTCCAGCATTCCGTGGGGCATCACGAAAACGCTTGGATAAGTACTGCCTGCGTTATTTGCTTTGAATTTTTTTAACGCTTTCCAAACTGCGTAACCAGGGTACTGCCATAAGCCGTGAACTATTACCGTATCAAATCTGGAAAAATTGATCAACAGCCAGGGGAGCAATGCCTTGTGGTAGCCCCACGGGCCATGAGCTTGCCCAACTGCGTGGATGACGAAGGGGTCCGTTCCCAAGAAATCGGATTCCGGTGCGTCGAGACAAACTACTTCGTTTTGAACACCCAGCTTTTCTAAAGCAGGAATGGAGTTGCGTATGCCCTGGCATGGTCCGCCGCTTCGAGGATTCATCGACCATATTACGCGGAGTACGTTCATAAAGGCGAAGTTAATCTACAAAGCCCGACTCGCGGCTAAAATATTTCGCATCCCGCGAAATATCCCGGATTGGTTTTGCCGGGTTGCCTGCGTACAATTTACATTCTTCCTTATAAGCTTTGTTGAGCATCGACTTGGCACCTAGTACCGAGTAAGATGGCAAAACAGCCCCACCAAGTATCACGCAATTCGTTCCTACGAGGGTATAGTCCCCTATTTCGATCGGCTTACTATCCTGCCTGTTGGCGTACACATCGATGGAATGAGTCAACAGCTGGGACTGGTAACCTGCCAATGTTGCGAATTTACCTACAATGATAGGGCTCGTGCAGTCTATATGGTGGTTTTTGGTAATTGCCGAATGAGAGCCAACGAGAAAGTAAGACTCCCGGTTTGGTTGATGCTGGAAATGCCGAGATGCCACTTGTGATGAAAATCCTGTGATCCAATTGCCCCTTGCGATGGACGAATGGCTTCCCAACTCTATACGGTCCAAATGAATCGCGATGTTGAAATCACCGATCCTTGCCTCTTCGTGCATAATGAGCTTTGTAGGATAGATCCAGGATAGTCCGATTCTGGCAGATGGATGGATTTGATAATTCATGTATTTATTTAGTAGTATCCTTCTAACCGACCAGGGCATTAGAAAAATCAAGAATTTCTTCAACATATATTCGATTTTGAGTTGGGACTGGTCAACGGAAAAACTGACATTTGAAGAACTGCATAAATGCTATTAAAAGTCGGGAACTAATCGGCATTTTGAATTTTACGATACAGTCGATAGTAAGAATGGGCTATCGTATCCGCGTCAAACCGCAGTCTATTTCTCCTGCCGTTCTGGATAAGTTGTTCGCGGTACGTGCTATCATTGATCACACGCTCTATCCCTCTCCGTATATCATCGACGTTGTAGGGATCCACCAGACAGGCAGCATCTCCGGCAACTTCGGGCATAGAAGTGACATTACCGGTAACGACGGGTCTTTCTACGGCGTTCGCCTCCACGATTGGCATCCCGAAGCCCTCTGAAGTTGACGCAAAAGCCAACATATCGCAGTCCACATACTGCTTATACATCTCTTCTGGCGTAATATTATACCTGTTTTCGTAAGAAATATTCCGAAGTCTCAACTCATCTTCTTGTTCACGGGACAATTTGCCTACGATCGTTAGCTTACAATCGAGACCTTCCAAAGCTTGCGCCAACCGGAGTAAGTTTTTGTTATACGAGGTTCCGATGTGCAAAATAGTAGGCCGTATCTGGTTAAAATTCCTTGGGGCAGGTTTATACATCGGACTCACCGCTACCGGGATAACGTGAACTTTATCGGCCGGGCAGCCAGCGTATTGAATTATCTCCCTTTTGGTAGCTTCCGAGACGGTAGTCACGGTCCGCGCCTTCCAAACGGGGGCGGTCAAATATAGCCACTTGACGACCACTCGGGCCAATCCTTTTTTGCGGTTGACCATGCTGCAATCGTGAACGGTAAGCACTACCCTGGATTTAGTCATTATCAGGTTCAGAAAGTGAACCTCACCCGTAATATGGTTGATATGGTTACTTTCCCTTTGATGGGCACTCCATATGTTGACCAGCTTAGAATAATAGCTGTCGTTGTATCTGGGCGAAAGCACCACCTTCGCCTCTACGCAGTCTTTCAACCGTTCGCGGACATCGTCGAAAATACTTTCGATGCTAAAATTGAAGCCCGGTCGGGGCTTGCGCTGATAATAAGCAACTTTCATTTTACCGCTCATATTGTTCGGATTTCTCACTCTGGATAACAAGGTCGAATCATGCGCTCCCTGGTTCCTGTTTACTCTACACTTTGAAAGGGGCGAACCGTTTTTTTGAAATCCGTTTTTTTGCCGTCGCCTTGCTGGTTTTTAGATTGGATATGGGGTTCTTCATGGCTGCCAGCACCAAGCCGCCCGACAATACGGCGAACCCCAAGGCTGTCGGCTGCGCCCATTGGCCCTGCAATACGTTGAGGGCAGCAAAACTCAGCAGCAGCCACGGCAGGAGATTGTGCTTTCCCACCGCCCGCCAGCTTCGCCGGAAAAGGTCGACCACCACCGAAACCCGGACGGCAATCACCGCCATCCCCAACAGCAGACCCATTTCCCCAATCAACCGTCCCCATTCCTCCTCCGCCACCAAAAACGTCATTTTCCCGGTAAGTAATTTTGCCCCGGCGTTGGTACCCATCCCCATCCCCACCCCCCAAAAGGGAACTTCGGTGTTGCCGATGGCACCGACCATTCCCCCAAGGAAACGGTCGATGAAAACCCCCTCAAATCCACCCTCCGATTTGTTGGCCCTGGTAAGCCGCTCGGTAAAAGCCCCGACTGCGGTCTGGAAAAAGTCGAGGTTGGCCAGAAGGAGCAACATGATTGTCCCCATGATCATAGCGACCGATAAGCGTCCCAGAAATTTGGGTTGCCGACTGGCTACCAGCAGCACGAACAGGAAGGAGATACCCACTTCAAAGAATAGTGTTCTGCTGATGCTCAGGGGAATCGCTGCCAGCAGGCACACCGTAGCCACTAAGAGCAGCCCGCGATGTACCTCCCGCTGTTTGCCGTTCAACCAGAAGTAAAAGACGTAAGCAGCCACCAAACCATAGAAAAATGACAGCCCGTTGGTGAAGGAAAAAGTGCCGGGAACGCGGTAATAGCCCGCCGCCCCACTGAACCCAGAGCCTTCCAGATCTCCGCCAATGCCACGGTTGACCCAGGCACTCTGCGGGCTGTAAAACTGCACGGCGACCAGCACGGTCATGCCAATGCTGATCCAGAGCAGCCATTTGCCCAGCCGAACGACGTCGCTCCGATCCATGACTTTCCCGACCACGAAAATAAGCGGGAAATGGAATAAAGTGATGCGCAAGCCATAAACTGCCACCGGCAAGCTCCCGTGTCCCGCCAAAAGGGCGGTAACAAAAGCGGCCAAACTTACCATCCACACGCCAATCACGTAACCGTTGGGTTTGTAAACTCCCAACTGGAAAGCTTTGAGGAGCAGAAAAATAGCGACGGGATCCCGCACGATCAGGAGCGGGGTAGAAAGTCCCGGCAGCACCCATTTCCGCAAAGCGCCCTCGAAGATTAGCAGAAAAAAGTATAACCATACCCCTTTTTTCAGAAATTCCAACTTCCTGACAGCCTTAATGCGCCGGACTGGCAAAAGCGTTTCTTGGGCGGGAAGCGTTGTGTCAAACAAAAGATTTTCAGTTTAAATAGTCAGCGTCAAATTCCTTCGTTAGCCAGCAGACTTTCGCGCAAACCTTGTTCGATTCTGGTCGCCAGTTCTTCGCCGTAAGTACTCCACGGCCTTTTTCGGGCCGTAACCAGGGCCGCTCGCCCGTTCTTTTCGATCGCGTTGGGCCAGTCGAGTAATTCTTCGATTTGGGTCCTAAGCGCCTCCGGGTTACCTGCAGGCACCAGCCAACCATTTCTTCCGTGTTCGATGAAATCAGGCCCCGCTGTACGGTCCGTGGTGATGACCGGGGTACCCTGCGACATGGCCTCGGTGATGACCATCCCGAAACCCTCGAAGAGCGAAGGGAATACCAGCACATCGCTGTTTCTCATTTGCTCCAGAACCTCCGCGTGGGACAAGGTTGGAATCCAGGTGTGGCGGGCCAGTTCGTTGTCCAGGGCCTGGCAATCAACATTAGGTTTGCGGCCCACAACGGTCAATTCAATGTTTTTCTCTAAGGATCTGACCGCTGCGAATAAGTCAGCGATTCCTTTTCTTTGCGATAGCCCGCCCACAAACAAAAGCTTCAGCCTGCGACCTTCCTGGGTCGGGTAAACCCTGGTCTCGAAAACCGGAGGAAAGCCATAGGGTATAATTTCAATGGGACACAAAATCGATGGAAAGTAATCTCTCACCGTTTCTGCGGTAAAAGAACTTGCTACGTAGATGTGATCCGCTAGTAGAAGTTCCTGGTCTTTCTTATTCAATTTTTCTTCTGAATCCTGAAAACCCTGGATGGTTTGCACCCACTCAGGCCATCGCTCCCGTTCGGAACCCAGCATGTCCCGGGCTGCTTTCCAATAACCGATGGGCAGATCGTAATGGCAACCTATTCCGAGCATTTTGGCTCGCTTGAAGGTGTGGTAAGCCCCATCCTCGTAGGCGTACACTGCCGAAACCCCAGATTCTCTGGCAGCGGGCAGGGTCGATGCAACCCGGCGATCCAGATTTTCGTACACTGCCTCGACGCTGAACAGGCCTTTTTCGGGCGTGATAAATCTATTCCATTTCATTTTGGCAGATAACAATCTGCCCATTTCCAACCAAGGATAGGTGTTTGTCAGTGTACCTAATTCTTTATCGTACGATCGGCGCTTTAAGACGGAAAAGGCCTTTTGACGGCTCAGCTTTTCTAAAAAACTATCTGGCAACACGGCCAGGGTTGTATAAAAACGCCAAAGCCTTCCTTTTTTCACCAGACCTTTTGTGGCGGCTCGAACAAACTGATTACCAGTAGGGTGAGAAAGTATTAAAGTCATATTTTTATCCTTTTATCCATGCCTGATTAGCTGCCAAAAATTCACAGGGATTATATTTTAAAGATTCAGACCGTTTCCTGTTTAATACTCTGGCAGGATTACCAGCCACGATATCTCTTGGCAGGACATCCTTACTAACTACCGCCCCTGCGCCAACAACCGCTCCCCGGCCTATTTTAACTCCTGGGAGGATAAGTGCATTAGTACCAATCCAGGCATAATCATCTATAAAAATGGCAGCTTTTATATGCTTCCACTCGGGGTCTGACACGTCATGAGAGGCAGTAAGTATTCTGACCCCATCATTGATACATACACGCTCACCGATCTTAATTGAGGCATGAAGCGCTAGTTCCGCTTTCCCAAGGAAAGAAAAGGCCCCAATAGTCAGATTTTGTTTATTGCCATCTGCCTTGATCTTGCCAATTTCGGCGCACTCGTGAATATTCGATCCATTTCTAGTTAGATAATGCCGTCGACGGTTCCGGCGAAGCAATTCAGGAAAGGTCATCAACCGCTTTGCCCAAGCCCTTAAGCTCATGTGAGAACCCAGCGGAAAACGAGCACGGTTTTCTATAAGGTAGCTGAGAGTTGCCATATTGGTTTTGTTTGGCTTGTCAAATCGTTAAAAAATTTCCTTCCTACCTCAGTAACACCACATGATTCACTTTTTTGATGGCTTTTTTCTAAAAAAAGTGACAAACAACCGAGTTGATAGACAGAAACGGATTCTGGATAATCGGTTGTAAAAGTTCCTCTGAAGAACCATGGCCGCGCTACACAAAGGGTTGGAAGTTGATGTTCTCTAAACGCGGCCAGTGTCCCGCTTTTTTCTACTAGCAGCTGTGGGGTAGTAACAATGCCAAAGTCGGAATTTCTAAAAGTTTCCGATAACACGACTGGCGACTGTTCACCAAGAACTTGTACCTGTAAACCAGCTTGCAGGCAGCTATCGACCCAATTCTTTTGTTCTACGCCGTTTCTCCCAACAAATACGATCTTAAATGGCATCGAGACACGATGTGAGTAAAGAGCTAATTCTTGGGTAAAATCCTTTACAGGTGCACCAGGGTGAATGCTACCAAATACAACGAATTGTTTATTTTTCTTTTCCTCTTCTATATTTCCTCTAGTAGGTATAACGACAGGGATATTTCCAAAAAGCGGTAAAAATTTAGATTTCCAGCCTATTTTCATCAACTGATGACGATAATGAGACGTTTGGGTATGAATCAGGAGAGGAGTCAAGTTTGACAATAAGCTTTTAATAAGTTGTCGCTGCGCCCATCCCCAGGCAACATGGGTCACGGAAGATTTTGTATCCATTCCTACCCATAATTCATGAAACATAACGTGCCATTTTCGTCCTTTCCCTAGCTTTCTCAAGCGACCTCCAAACCCTACAGGCAAGCCTTTATCATGGAAGCCAAAGGATACGTACTGAAGGCTTAACCAATCCGGATTGAGAGTCTCAATAAAATTTTCTGCCAGCTCCATTCTTTTCTTCCAAGTTAGGCGGGAGGATAATCGTAGGGACTCTAACGGCTGCCCCGCAGCCTCCTGTGATTCCATCAGTTGATCTGCCATCAAATGTCGGTCATGTAAGGCAACAAGCATTGTTACGTGGCCTTGTCGTCTCAATTCGTCGGCGAGACGACGAGTGTAGTCCCCAACGCCATCTCGCCCCGATTCGAGGGAAGAGCACAGAAAAAGTATTTTCATTGTCGCATCCCAATTTTGCGAGCAGGTACACCTGCCCAAATTTCGTTTTTTCCAATGGATTTCGTAACAACCGCCCCCGCAGCAACAACCGCCCCAGCGTCAATTGCAACTCCTTTCAATACCACCACGTTACAGCCCAGCCACACGTCAGTTCCAATTATAATAGATTTTTCGATGCCAGGCTGAGAATGCATAAATCGCGACAGTTCAGTACCATGATCATGGTCTATAAATCGGCACCCAGAAGCAATTAGTGCATTGTCTCCGATCGAGATACTAAGACGGATGTTGAATTCACAACCCGAACCAATAAATACTCGATCCCCTAATTGAATACTTGGTCCTAACTGCCATATTCCATCAAATTTGAAATAAATGTCATGTTCAAGAATACAGTTATTGCCGATAGATATCTGGTGTGGCCAGGTAATATATAATTTTGGGAGATAAGTCCCATTACCTACTTTCATTCCAAAACATTTGTATTTCACTTTTCTGATATTTCCATGCATCATAGCTAAAAATCGGAAGCGAAAAACAAAATAACTTTGCTGAATAAAATAATTAAACATAACTAGTTTCTATTTCTTCACCACACTGATTTTAAAGAATAATAAAATTAGCTATCCGAATAATCGGGAATATTGTGTTTTTCTTCTAAAATCATCGATTCTCTCTCCTATTTTGACAGCGGGTGTACCACCAACAATAGTCAATGGCGGAACATCCTTCGTTACTAAACTACCCGCCGCAACTACACTCCCTCTACCAATTTTAACCCCTCCTAATATGATAGCTCTAAATCCCACGAAAACATTATCTTCAATTATAACCTCTCGAAACCTGGCTTTCAAGAATGGATCATGGATATTATGGTCCCCTGTAACAATAGCCACTTCCGCAGAAATTGATACGTTCGTACCAATTGAAATACCTCCTCTCGGATCAATGTGACAATTAGGATTGATTACAGATTGCTTTCCCATACATAAACCACCTGATGATGTAATCCATGCACCCATAAAAATCATGGAATCCATTTCAATCTGAAAATTCATCAGCTTTCTATAAAAAAAAAGACGAATTCTTCTAGAAGGTGTTCTGGCAATAATCCAATTACATATGAATAATTTTCCCTCTGCTAAAATTCTTTTCATTTTTATTTAGTTTTTTAACGAATATCCATGTATTGTAATACACAATAAATCTTTAAATATCAAATATTAAAATATATGGTTCTTTGACAATTTTTGTGGTTAAGTTCACATATGCAAGAAACAGATTTTTACGAGCGGTTGCTGTCGCTGCCCGATTTGGTCGTAGACCGCGTTGAGTCCTCGGCTAAGCGCATCACGCTACACTGTCACACCAG
>JBBSUC010000094.1:0-10823 GCA_038235275.1 Cytophagales bacterium
CCGGGTTTTCAAAAACATCGACGCCCTGGCCAAGGCCGTCGGTGAGGCCTTGGAAACAATGGAGTTGAAAACAGACATCATTAAAAAATTCTTCCACCACCCAGAGGTGGCCTTTTATTAATCCTTAATTGCCTGGACTAGTGACTGCCACTCAAATACTACTTTAACCGGAGTCTACCTCCACAGGACTTCTTCCTTACAAGGTGCAAATACATTCAAGTATGATAACCGACGCCCTAAGGCTAACTTTCTTAAGTGCCATTGATTTCGATCCCATCCAAAGAATAAAGGCGAAAAAGGCGGAGACCCTGATCGTTTTTTTTAAAAATTCTTAATACCTAATCCTTACCGGCCCCAACAACCCGGAGGGCATGGCTTCCCAATGGCTGGCGTCGAATTTCTTGTAGGTTATATCGACTATGTTCGTATCATAAAATTTCTTCCAATCCGGCTTCTGCTGGTCGCGGAGGCGCATATAATTGGCCGAAAGATTAGTCACGACGATTTCCAGCGAATTGGGACCCGCCCGTAAAATTCCCGAAGGAATTTTAAGCTGGAAAGGTATACTCCACGCCACGCCAATGGACTGGCCATTGAGCTTCACCGAAGCAGATTCCCGGACATCCCCCAAATCCAGGATGAGGTTTTCCTGCGTGGTAATATTTTCCGGGATTTCAAATGATAAGGTATAGCGTGCCGTACCTGAAAAGTACCCAGCCGAATCGGAAAAGGAAGTCCAGGATTTCAACGTCGAAACCGAAGTTGGCGGCGGTAGCGAAGGCTTTCCTTCCAGGAAATTCACTGTCCAGTTTCCGGAAATGACGAATTCCTTCGACAATAATTCGGCGGTTTTCCGGTCGGGTTTGGTGTTGGTGGCTTTCAGAAAGCAGGACTGACCGGGCAACAGAGTGAGAAACTGCTCGGTGGTGCCGCCGCGCTTCCGGGCGGGGAGGGGTTTCTCTTCTCCCGTGAGCGGGTCGTAACGGGTAAAATAGGAGTCTTTGCCCATTTTCAACCAGTCTTGCTGGAACTTGTCTCCTACATTGGCGATAAAGTACATTGGCTTGCTCTCCTGTATTTTGCGGATGAAAGTCAACCCTTTTTCGGCCATTTCTTCCCGAACAGCGCCGTTGCTGACCAGGGCTTTCTCCCAATCATGGGTGACGGAAACGGTTTCCCGCTGGGTAAGGCGAGTCAGGGATTCGGCAAATTGCTTTTGGCGGCGGGCGATGTCATTGAATCCCGTTACCTGTGAAGGTGCGTGATCTTCAAAAACGATGCGCGCGCCCGATGCGGCTAAGCGTTGCAATTCATTCAGGGTGGATTGGGGCAGAAAGGTACTGGCCGGAATCAGGAGAGTTTGGTAGGTGGCAGTACCCGAACTTACACTTCCGGATTTCCCGACGGTAAGCCGGGTCAATTGCAGATCCGACCCGTAATCGAAGGTGAAGCCGCGTTGCCAAAGCTTTTCGCACAACTTTCCGAAGGGTAATTTCAGGAGCCAGCGGTCCACGTGGTGGACTTCCAGCAGGTGAACGCCGCCGCCCGAGGGAGAATTGGTGGCCCACAGGTCGTGGATTGGGAAATAGACAAGGACATCATTGTCGGGTTGGCTGTTTTGCAGGAGGATTTGGCAGTTCTCCACGTAGCGATTCAGCAACGGAAATTGCTCGGCAAAGTGGGAGGTGGGGCCGAAGTGCGTGGAGGCGTAAAACAGCCAGCCGGGGTAGGCTTCCGACGGCGGTGAGTAGGTGGTGCCGTGGTAAAAAACATGGTTGATCCCCGCCGTGAAAAGTTCGTCGATCTGCGGCTTGACCTGCGATAGCGCCACTTTGAAATGGTTGGCCAGCCAGGTACCCGTTTCGGAACTTACCAGCGGTTTGCCCGAAAAGTGCGCCGCCGAGGACGCAAACTTCATGGCCAGCGGATTAGGAGTACCGAACTGCTCGACCGAGTAATCGGGGTCGATGCGCAGACCGGGAATCGGGAAGCGGCTGGTGCCGAAGGATTCGGTTTCGGGAATCGAGGCGGCATCGTACAGGTCCAGCAAATTACCCGGCGAGCCGTGGGCCTGGTAGCGGGTTTGAAAACCGTTTTTACTACTCCATTGTGTCCAGGGCTGCGCGTAGCGTTCCAGCAACAGTTCGGAGATGGTCTGGTGGTAATCCATCCGCACCAACTGCGCGGGTAGGGTGGCAGTGGTATCGGTCAGGAGATTCAATTGGGTCAGGAGATCGTAGCCACGTCGTTTGACAAATTCTTCCGGAAAATCGACCGACCAGTTAGCGGCATAGGCCTCGTAGGAGTCGTTGTACATGGCCCTGGGACGTTCTTTAGCTTGTAGTAGCGTGGAATCGAACCAGGCCAGGTAGTCGCGCATGGCGGTGGGATGAAAAGGGTCCAGAACCAGTCCGCCGCCGCCGGGAGCCGCCCGCTTCACTTTTTGTCCCGTAGGTTTCACTTCTATTTTATCATCCTTCACGGTCATGGTACGGGCCGCTATTTCCGGCGTTACTGTGGGGCCACCGAAGGGCCAGCCCGTGCCGGTCGTCATGTCCACGCCCAGCCCCAGCCGTTTGCCTTCGCGCACAGTGTGTTGCATCATCGCGAGCCAGTCTTGGCTCAGAAAAGGCAGAAATTTCTTCTCGTATCCTTTCACTCCATAAATAGGAATGATGTGAACACCGCCCAACCCGGCTTTCTGAAAGCCTTCCATCTGGGCGGTGATGTCCTGCTCGTTGGCGGCGCTGCCCATCCACCACCAGAAAGTCCAGGGCTTGGCCGTAGAAATGTTTTGGGCATGGAGATGACCGCAGCTTAATAAAATCAGGAAGAAGATTCTTTTCATAGGTTTTAAAATTATTTTTCACCGAATGTCAGTTTATTGAGCTGTATTTGAATAAACCGAATTCAAACCATAATTCATTATTTCTTCCCAAAACTACCCCGCAGCGCCGCATGTGCTGCATTGTAGCCGCACATCCCGTGTACACCCCCGCCGGGCGGCGTGGACGATGAGCAGATGTACAAGTTGGGGTTAGAGGTTCGGTAGGGATTTAGACTGACGATAGGCCGAGTCAAAAACTGTAGCCAGTCCATATTGCCACCGTTGATGTCGCCACCAACGCAGTTGGGGTTCCAAAGCTCAAACTGTTCAGTATTCATCGTGTGCCGCGCTAGAATAACGTCCCGAAAGCCCGGTGCGAACCGCTCCACTTGCCGTTCGATGCGTTCGGTCATATCCGCCGTGGAGCCATTTGGCACGTGGCAGTAGGCCCAGGCGGTGTGCTGTCCCGCCGGACTGCGGCTGGGGTCGAATAGGCTGGGCTGAGCCAAAAGCACAAACGGCTGGTCGGACAGTTGCCCGTCGATGGTCATTTGTTCAGTAGATTTGATTTCTTCCAGCGTGCCGCCGAGGTGAACAGTTCCGGCTTGTTGGCAGTCGGCGTTCAGGAATGGAATGGGTTCGCGCAATGCCCAGTCGATCTTGAAGACCCCGGACCCGTAGCGGTAGTTTTCCATTCGCTTTCGATAGGGGGCCGACAACTGATTCCCGGCGATGTCTACCACCTGCCGAGGCGTCAGGTCGAAAAGAACGGCTTTGGCCTTGGGCAGGTCGCCCAAATCATTTACCTGTCGGTTCAATTCTATTTGGCCACCGAGTGATACAAAATACGAACCCAGGGCATTGGCTATGCTTTGGGTTCCGCCACGGGCCACGGGCCAGCCTTTGGCATGGCCCGCTGCCATGAGCGTGAGAGCGATGGACGAGGTCATCAGACCCGTGAGTGGCTGAAAGGAATGGGCTGCCATCCCGGCCAGCAGCGCTCGGGCTTCGGATGTATGGAAACGGTTCGCTAAGGTGGTAGCGGGCAACAGGCCCTTCAACCCAAATTTTACAAAATCGACCGGATGTTTGGGCCATCGGAATGGACTTAACAGGTCTTTGGAGAGGCTCGGCCAATTTTCTACGATTTGTCCCAACAAATTCTGGTAGGCATCCCCGTCGATCCCCAGAGTTTGCGCTGTTTCTGCCACCGACCCCACCAGGGTAGCCGCCGCGCCATTGTCAAAAGGATGCGCCAATGCCACCGGGGGCTGAATGAATTCCAGGCTGTATTGGTCAAGGGGCAAACTTTGAAAAAAGGGTGAACCTACGGCCAGAGGAACGACCGCTGCCCCAACGTCGTGGACAAAACCGGGTAGCGTGAGTTCTTCGGAGCGGGCACTCCCGCCGACAACACCTGCTCGCTCGACTATGATTACTGAGAGTCCGGCCTGAGCCAAAACGATGGCGGCGGAAAGACCGTTGGGCCCGGCGCCTACTACAACGGCATCGTATTTTTCATTCATTTTTCAACTATTAATGTGCTTCGCTTCCGCCAATAAAAATAGAAAGGAATCCCCGTCGCAATCAGCAGTAACCCCGACACCGCCTCCCCCGGTTGGCTGATAAGCGTAATCACCACCAATAAAAGGCTGAACAGGCAAAACGCCCCTGGTACGAACGGGTAACCCACGACACGGTACTTTCGCTCTAATTCCGGCTGCCGGATGCGCAGAATAATGACCCCCAGGGCAGTGCTGCCGTAGAAAATGAAGGAAGCAAAAATGAGCATATCGGTGAGTTGATCGAAGCTGCCCGACCACACCAACACCACCGCCCAGGCGGCCTGCATCGCCAAAGCAGGGCCGGGCGTTTTGTAAAGGGGATGAATGGCGGCGGCGCGTTTGAAAAATAGCCCGTCGCGGGCCATGGCGTAGTAAATCCGGGCCGACATGAGGACGGTGCTGTTGGTTGCGGTGAAGGTAGTGCAGAGAATCAGCCCGGCCAGCAAAGTACCGCCCACTCCGCCCAGTAAACGGCGGGCAACCTCCACGGCGGCGATGGCGTTGGGGTTCTGGTTGAGGGTAATAAAGGCATCCACAGGCAAAGTGCGGGCAAAAACCAGGTTGAGCAGCACGTAAATCACCATTACCGCCGCCGTGCCAAAGCCCAGCGCCAGCGGCAGATTGCGTTGCGGATTTTTTACCTCTTCGCCCAAATAGCCAATGTGGTTCCAACCCTCGTAGCCCCAAAATGCGCCCAGGCTTGCCAATGTAATCGCCTTGACTATCTCCCAACTCGTGAAGTTGGCCGGGTCGATAGCCGCGCTTGATTGCGTCAGATTTTCCAGGTTCCCGACCGGGGAGAATAAGCCCACCACGATAAAAAGACTCACCGCTACCAGCATCATATAGGTTAGCCCAGTGCTTAAGCGCTCGGCGAAATGCACGCCCCGGTAGTTGACAAAACTCAGCACGGCAATCATCGCCGAAGCCAGCAGTTTGACGGATAGATTATCCAGCATGTTAAGTCCTAAAACATCAAATGAGACCTGAATTTCGGGTAACGGAAAAAGGCTGTGGAAGGACTGCGCGAAAATGTAAGCTAACGCCGCGATGGAAGCCGTTTTTATTACGGTAAAGTTTCCCCAGCCGTAAAGAAAGGCGAAGAACCGCCCGTAAACCTTTTGGTAATAGATGAACTCGCCGCCCGAATCGGGGAACATGCTGGCCATTTCGGCGTTGGACAAAGCTCCGGCCAAACTGATGAGTCCGGCCAGCACCCAGCAAAAAATCACCAGTACCGGCGACCCCAGTTCCGCCGACATCGGTGCGATTTTCTTAAACACCCCCGAGCCGACAATGACGCTCACCACGAGGACCACCGCCATTCTTAGACTAATGTGGGGCGTTAGTTTGGCCATTTTGCGGGGTCGAAAGTAAGGCCAAGTCCGGGTTTCTGGGTAAGTTCCAAACAACCATCGCGCAGGAGGAAGCCACCTCTAACCAGATCTTCGGCCAAATCGAAGCTGCCGTCGAGGTCGAGGTAGCGGGTGTGCGGACAGGCAAAGGCGACGTGGAGGGTGGCGGTGATGCTGGCGATACTTTCGTCGTTGCAACCCCAGAAAAGTCTGATGTCAGCGAGCCGGGCGATGGTAGCAAGGTCCAGCGCCGCCAAAAGGCCGCCGCATTTCATAAGTTTAATATTGAAAACGCCGAAGGGTTTCGGTTCGGTGGCTAAGGCTATGGCTGAACGGGCGTCCTTTAATGATTCGTCGGCTACTAGCGTCTGCCTTTGAGCGGTAGTTAATTCAAGCAATTGTTTTTCCTGACCTACGGGCAGCGGCTGTTCGATTAACTCGACATTGACATCGGCGCGTTCAGCGGCGCGGAGGAAAATTTGCAGCGCGGCCAGGTCGTAGCCCTGGTTGGCGTCCACGCGAATGAGGATTGCGCGACCCAATTTCTCGCGTAGCTTGCGTATGCGCTCGACGTCCTCCTGCACGTTGTCGCCCGTTTTTACCTTCAGGATGCGAAAACCTTGCTTGATATATTCCACTCCCTCGGCCAGCGTATCGGCTACGCCCATAAGGCCGATGGTGACGGAGGTGGGTAAAAATAAATGCTGACGACCGTAAAATTCGACGATGGGAACGCCCAGAAACTGGGCGAAAGCATCGTGCAGCGCAATATCCAGGGCAGCCAAAGTACCGGGCTGCTGCGGAAAATGGTCGGCGGTTTCATGAATCAAAGTGTGGAAATGCCGAATGTCGCGGCCCACAAAAGACTGTATTTCGTCCGTTTGTAAGTTTTTTAACGATTGGGCGCAGGTTTCGCCCACCACTTCCTCGGCTGGACTAGCGGCTCCGATGCCAATGATTCCATTTTCCAGTTCTATTTTCAGAAACACATTCTCGACTTCCGAAAAAGTATGGCCCGCGATGCGATAAGGCTTCGTGAGGGCCAGGTTTTTCAGACAGGCTTGAATGGATTTTATTTTCATAAAATTTCTCGCAAAACGGGCAAAAGCTTTGCCACGCCTTCCTGCAAAGGCAGCAGCACAGGAAATTTTAATTTATTTTCATAAAAATCCTGGTAATTAAAAGCTTCTGCGTCAGTACAGCCTTCCGTATTAAGTGCCAAAGCCAACACTTTCGCCCCATAACTCTCGATCAATTCAATCTCCGACTCCACCGAAGGAATGCGGCCCCAGTGCGGCTCGTTATCGTAAAATTCCCGCTTTGGCGCGTGAACTAACACAACATACTTCGCATTTCCCGACACTAAAAACTCCGACCCGCAGGGACCGCTCGGATTACGTAGCGAGGCCTGGCCTTCAAGCAAAATCAGGTCGGCTCTGGTGTCGCGCCAGCAAGAAACAATGGCGTGTTCCAATTCGCCGGAGACAAAATCATTGAGGGTGGAATCGAAAATGAAGCCGTATTTGCCACCTTGCAGCCAGCCCGTTTGTCCGGTATAAATCATCTGGGCGTTGAGGCCAGCTTCTTGGCAAGTTTCGCGAATCAGGCGCGCGGTCGTGCGCTTGCCCAGCGCGCAATCGGTACCCAGCACGGCCAGAATTGGCGCGGTCACGTCGTAAATCTTGCCCGTCCAAAAATGCAGGTCGCGGCGGGCTTTGGGTTTGCGTATGTCCACCAATTCCACTCGATTCTGCGCCGCCAATTCGACCAACTCGGGCCGCTCGGTCAGGTAATCATGAAGTCCATTGACGATGGACAGGCCGCTCTGAATCGCTTTCGCGATAATTTC
Source organism: Cytophagales bacterium (assembly GCA_038235275.1). Lineage (GTDB taxonomy): Bacteria > Bacteroidota > Bacteroidia > Cytophagales > Spirosomataceae > Persicitalea. The sequence continues at coordinate 7,597 of JBBSUC010000094.1, forward strand.
GAGCATATCGGCGGGTAATACTCCGCCTACCGTCGCCACACCGATAATCAATGAATCTACGGCCGCGACCGAAGCCAGAGCAACTTCGAGTGAGGCAAATACCGGAATGTCTCGGTGAATTCCGTCCAATATTTCGCCCGCGTCGCGTCCGGCGGTGGGTGCATCGATGACGCCCATGATGTGGTACCGATCGCCTCCCCGAATCAGGCCGTGGGCGGTTTTGGCGTCGTTGTGGGTGAGAAGTCCGTTGGTGAGAAGTAGGGAACTCATGAACTCATCGGCTTTTTTGAATAAACTTCCCCGGCAGCTTCCCCGTCGCCTGTCCTGACTGGTACACCGCGTCGCCATTAACCCATACTTTTTCGATGCCCGTGGAAAGGGCGCGACTGTCCTGGATACTAGCGTTGTCCTGGACAGTAGCGGGGTCGAACAGGACCAGGTCGGCTTGGTAGCCGTTTTTAATCAAGCCCCGGTCAGTCAGGCCGAGGTGTTCGGCGGTAAGGCCAGTCATTTTGTAAATGGCTGTTTCGAGCGGCATGAGTTTCTGCTCGCGGACATAGCGTCCAAGCACCCGCGTAAAGGTACCGTAGCCGCGCGGGTGACCGCCCGCTGAGCCATCGGAACAGATATTGGTGTGCGGCCAGGTCAGCAGCCGGGCCACGTCAGCCTCAGCCATCGACTTACCCATAATGCCTTCGACCGAGCCGGTATAGTCGGGATTTTTGGCAGAAAAATAGGCGGCGTTAGCCACTAGGGCCATCAGTGTTTGGGCGGGCGTTTCGTGGCGTAGGTCGGCAATCGCAGTCACTGTTTTTCCGGCGTAGGAAGTATCCGCCGCGTAATGCACCACCACCGATCCCGCCGGGTCGAAAAGTTGCCTAACCGCCATTTCAGCGCTGGCCAGATTAGTGTAATCGCGTTTGGGAAAGAGAACGCGCAGCGTCGAGCTCCAATAATCGTAGGGGTAGCAGTCGGCGGTGATGTCGATGCCCTGGCTGCGGGCGGCTTGCAGCCGGGCCAGCAGTTGCGGTGCCGAATTCCAGCGTTCCCGGTCGGCAATCTTGATATGGGAAATCTGTACGGGCAACTTGGCCTCGCGGCCGATTTCGATAATCTCGTCTATGGCTTCGTCCAGTTGCAGGTCTTCGCTGCGGATGTGGCTCATGTAGCGACCACCCGCCGCCGCCGTGACCTTGGCCAGTTTCAGCACCTCGTCGCGGTTGGAAAAAAAAGCTGCTTCGTATTCCAGCCCCGTCGAAAGTCCAAATGAACCCTTAACCAATTCGCCGACTAGAGCGACCTTCATTTTCTCCACCTCCTCAGGCTTGGCTGTGCGAAAAAGATTGGCGCCCATTGTCTGGTGGCGGAGAGTTGAATGCCCGGTGTAGGTTCCGACGTTGATCGCGATGGGCCGTTTCTCAATAAAAGCCTCAATGCTGTCCACCGGAATGCTTCCACCATCTTGCCCCGTAATGATAGTAGTAATCCCCTGACTCACGGCCGACAAAGCTTCTGGTGCCTCTTCCAAACTACCAAAATGATGGCTATGACTGTCGATGAATCCCGGAGCAAGGATCAGGCCTCGGGCGTCGGTCACGGGTTCGTTGGGAAAGGGTGTCAACTCGCCGATTTCCCAGATTTCGTTGCCCCGCAGTCGCACCGAAGCGGGCCGGGCGGGCGTTCCGGTACCATCGAGCAGGCTGGCGTTGGTGATAATTTGGAAGCTGGGTAAAGTGATGGGTTTGCCTTCCAGAATATTCCTGACGATGCCGGGGGCCTCGGGATTAGTGCCGTTGGTCAGGACGATGAGCGTTTTTTTCTGGTTTAAATACCGCACGATAAGGGTATAGAATCCTACCCAACTGCCTGTGTGCGAAAGGATTTTGCCCCCATCTCCGATACTCAAGCCGAAGCCGTAGTTATAAGTACTGCCATCGTTCAGCCGGACGGGTGTGGTCGCTTCCTGCCAGGTCGCTGCTTTCGCCAATTTTTGAGATAAAAGCGCTTGATCCCAGACCAACAAATCCGCCGCCGAGGCATATACATTGCCATCGCCGATGACGCCATCCACCCGAATCAAATCGTTTAAGACTTTGCGGCCGTTTTCCCGCGCAAAGCCATACACACGATTCCTGGGCGACTGCTTCATTTTGAGCGAGTACATATAAGTGTCGCGCAGACCCAGCGGCTCAATTATCTGTTGTTTAAAAAAAACCTCGATCGGCATTCCGGCCACCTTCTCAATCACCAAGGCAAGCATCAAATAGCCGGTGTTGCAGTATTCCCACCGCGCTCCCGGCGCGAATTCCAATGTAGGACGGTGAATGCTCAGGAGTTCCAGGATGCCATCGTTGGTGAGCGTGTCCAGCGTGGTGGTGTACTTTTGTACCAAATCGAAATACTCCGGCAGGCCCGAGGTGTGGGTCAACAATTGCCGAATCGTGATGTCAGGATAAGGAAAATCGGGGAGATGCTTCTGTACTTTATCGTCAAACTCCAGCTTACCCTGATCGTGCAATTGCATCACCTGCATCGCCACAAATTGCTTGGAAACCGAAGCCAGGTTGAAGGAGGAGGTTGTTTTGAGCGGCTCTTGGGCATTTAAATTGGTGCTGCTAAGCGCTTTGGAATAGATGGTTTTTCCGTTTTCGACGATCAAAACTACGCCGTTGAACAGACCGCGTTGGTGCAGCCAGGTGAGGGTGGAGTCGAGTTGGGGGGCAGTGGTTTCGGGGAAGTTGGGCTGAGCGGAAATTAGAAAGGGTCTAATTATAGCGCTAAGTATGAGAGAGATAATCAATACAGCCTTATTCATTTTAATTTGAAAACCTCTTTGTTCTACAATTGATAAATAGAAAGTTCATGGGTATAGGTGCGACTGTTTGTGCCCTGAATTATGGATTAGTTCTCCTCCGTAGTTCTTTATGAAATTTTTCTTCATCTTAACCATATTATCTGTCGCTTTTCCACCAACAATAAAACCTTTTATTCTATCTTTTTTTGTGGGAATCCCATACTTTTTTCTAAAAAAATCAATTGTCTTATGTAATTGTTCAGCAGCATCTTCACCATTGATACTACCTCCCTTTAATTCTACGAATAGAAATAATTTGGTTCTTTGACAATTTTTGTGGTTAAGTTCACATATGCAAGAAACAGATTTTTACGAGCGGTTGCTGTCGCTGCCCGATTTGGTCGTAGACCGCGTTGAGTCCTCGGCTAAGCGC
>JBBSUC010000095.1:0-10176 GCA_038235275.1 Cytophagales bacterium
TCGCTAGTGGCACTATGTTCAAAATGTTTATAACTTGGGCTTTGATGATTCCTTTCATCCTTAAAGGCTGGTTTTGATGCTTCGTCGCTTCAAAGTTCAGCCTTTTTGTTTTTCATCCCAGTTTTCTTCGGGTACAGTAGATTTACAATTAGTATATATGCAAAAAATACTTTTTGACCGCTATGAAGAATTGCCTATATCTGCTCGCTTTACTAACCGTTTTCTCCTGTCAAAGAAAAGACCTCGACTCCGTTGCCCCGGAGTACGACGACTGGTATGTCCTAAAATCACCAATCGATCGCCCGATCGAAGGAGTTTGGGGTGATTACGACAAAACGTTATTGATTTCTACGCGGTACAATGTCTTTCGGTCGATTGATCAGGGAAAAAACTGGCAATCAGTTTTTGAAACGAATTCGGCAGTATTTGGTATCGTTCAGTACCGGGACACTTTGTTCACCATGCACGGAATGGCTAATGGAAGTTATGGTGAGTTTTTGGTTAATGTCGGCAATTATAGCGTAGACGACGGCGAAAACTGGCAAGCTTATCGAAAATACAATCCATTCTTCGATCCGGTGAACTATCGTGCCTCCGAGGAGGTAGACAGGCTTCTGCGCGTCAATCAAGTCACGGATTCGGAAGGAATTGCCTACAAAATTTATCGCGATTTCCTGGATGATCCGGTAAATCGACAAGGACGCTTCGAAACGCCGGGCATCATCACTTCCTACGGAAGTCGGACCAACTTGCCACAGCTTCATCAGCTAAGTAGCCTCTATCTCGATTCTCAGAAAAGAATCTACCTAGCGGGAAGCGATGCGGTCTGTACGAAGAATGGGGAATTTGCTTTCTGTAACAGCAAGGGTGGCAGAGGTGTAGTTTATGTATCGAAATATTCCCTGCCGCTGAATTGATCTTCCCGCCTTTGTAACGAGAAACCCGAGCCTGTCACAATTCCCCTCCGTGCATCGACAACTCCCCGGTCTTCGTTACCTTTGGCTAAAATCATAGAAAGGCCCTTGGCAAATCCAATTTTCAAGAAATATCCGCTGCCGTTGGTAATCACTACCATACTGGCGGTGATGCCGCTGCTGACGAGTTCGCTGCTGACGGCCTGGGCGGTGGGATACGAAGATTTTTGGGCGGGATTGTCGCTAACACAATGGCTTTTCATTACGCTGGGCCTGGCCTTTACTTCCGCCTTCGCCCTGACGCCGCCTACTTTTCTGGCGCTGGTCTATGGCTATTTCCTGGGTTGGCTGGGCTTGCCGCTGCTCTTCCTGCTCAACCTGGCTGCCATCGGTATCGTCTTTTTTATGGGCAAAAAAGTGATTCCCCGCTCCTTCCTGACTCAGATTGAAACGGCGTATCCAGCGGCTTCCCGGCTATTGCTGCGCTTTCACGAAAACCCGGTGCGCTTAATTTTTTTTACTAAACTTTCTCCTGCTTTGCCATTCGCCATTACCAATTTGGTTTTTACCCTGGCCGGGGCGCGGCTACCGCAAATGCTGCTCGGCGGGGCGTTGGGTATGATTCCGCGCACTATGCTGGCGATATGGATCGGTACGCAGGCCAAGGAAATTAAGTACCTATTGGAACATCCCAACGAAGGCATTGGCACCAAGCTGCTCGTCGTAGCACTGGTGGTCTTATCCACCGCCGGGATTTTCTGGTTCTTTAAAAAAAAGAGGTAGGGCAATGGCCGTTCGCTCGACCAGGCGCGTGTGTGAGCTTTCCAACACGACCAAATGCTCCGGTGGCAGCAATTCTGACAATCTTCTCAGGCGTTGAGGCGGAAAAACCGTGTCGTACTTTCCGACAAAGAGCCACACGCTCACGCCATTTTTTTGTAATAAATCATAAAGAGCAGGAATCGAAAACGACAGTTCTCGCAAGCTCACCCAGGTTCGGTAGAGTCGTTTCCGTTCCGCTAGGGTGTCCAGCATATAGCGAACAAAATAAACCAGATTTTTAGGAATAATTCTTAGCCAACGGGCTAGGTCCGTTACCGCAAAAAGTGGCTGCGGGTTCCGTACGAGTTGTCGGAATACCCAGCGGGTGGGCGCAAAGCGGGTCGCCAGGGAGTACAGGGGGTGTTCCGTCACGCCATCGGGGGCCATGAGCAGCAGGCGATTGATCCTTTCGGGGAAAGCTTCGGCTGTGGCCAGCGCGTAACGTCCGCCCAAACTAAAACCCGCTACGTCGAAGCGGGTAATGTTTTTTTTGAACAAAAAATCGTGGATGAAATTCTTCCAGAACGCCTTGGTCAGCAAGTCAGTGTCTGCAAAGGCTTCGTCCCCGTGCAGCCCTTTGCTTCGACCGTGATAGAGGAGGTCGAAAGCATAAATGGTGTAGAACTCGCCCAGATACTCGGCAAAAGGTTGGAAACAGGCCGCTCCCGTTTGTCCCGCGCCGTGGAAAGCCAGCAAGACGTTTGGCCCCCGGCCCAGACAGTCGTAATGCAGCGTCATTGATTTCTGGATTAAGTGACGTGTTACGCTGCGCCTCCGTTGTGCGGCAGATTATCCTATCTCGACTTTCACGATTTCTCCCGGGAATTCAAAAGTGTTCGGGCGCGTCACGTGCAGGGCCGCCCCGAGGGCAGCGGCGTAGGGTAACAGGGTGGTAAACACCTCTTTGTCAGGGAATTTTCGGGCGAGGAGTTGGGTGAAAATTTCGTTTTTGGCAAAACCTCCGTCGATAAACAGCGTGGGTATGTCATCCGCGCCAATCAGCCGCAAAGACGTAGCAACGATTTCCGTCAAGCCAATCAGCAGGTGGTGGTAAGCCGCTTCGGGGGTAGCGAAGGCGCTGACTTGCCAAGGACCAGGCTGTGGTTCGGGGAAAGGCCCGTTGCCTTCCATGTAGGCGGGGTAAAAAGGGGGCGCATCCTGAGTTAAATACTTACTGTCGAAAGCAATCGTGCGGTAAAACTCCGGTTCGAGATTGAAATACTCGTTGATCCGCGTCACCTGATAATCGTGTTCGCGTCCCATGAACACGCGCGACGCCTTCACGCCGCTACCCTCGGGCGTCATAAAGTGCAGGCAGTCACGTTCCAGTTGCTCGGAAGTGAGTGGATTGGTCGCAAAGGGATTGAAATTGACGCACCAAGTGCCGGTAGAAAGCAGGATAAAGGGCTGCTTCTTGAATGCCATCCGATAGGGAATGAGCGCCGCCGAACTATCGTGCAGCCCGAATCCTGACTGAATCACACTTTTGTCAAACCGATAAATGAAGGAAGATGCCGCCAGCAGATTGGCCATTTTCTTATCGACTTTCTCGTTCTTCACCCACTCGTGGTAATCCATCATTTCCAGGCTCCACAAGGCCGTGTGGCAACCGATTGAGGTAAAATCACTGACCTTACGCCCCGTCAGCAGAAACAAAATATACTGTGGCAGGTGCAGCGAGGTTTTCACTTCGGCGTACACTTCGGGGCGGGTGTGCTTGAGCCAGTACATTTGCAGCCCCGAATTCAGGAAGCCCATCGGCGGCGAACCCGTTTGGAGGGCAATTTTCATCGGGTCGCCGTACTCGCCGTAGAACTGTGCCGCCACGTCGTCGGGAAAGGGCTTCAGGTAAGAATACAACGGCGCAACCGGCTTGTCCCAGGCGTCGAGATGCACAAGACTGGCTCCATAACCAGACACATTGACTGCCTGTAACTCGAATTCCTGCTCTTTTTTGAGTTCTTCCCAGTGCCCCTGCACCCACTGCGTCAGAAGTTCGATATCGTCGCAGGGAAAACCGTCTTCATCGACAGTCTCGGGGAGTACTTCCCGAATTTCGCGCACCACCCGGTACGCGTCGTCAAACAGAATATATTTTTTATTGGTACGACCAATGTCGAATACGGCGGTAACTTTCATTCGTTGTTGCTTAGGTGTTTAATCGTGGAGATGTTTAGTTGTGGGGGCGACAATATTGCTAAACAGCTAAACCCCTCAACAACCAAACGCTATTTCATCAATACCGGCTTAATCACTTTCGTCCAGCGGCGGTAACCTTCGGCGTTCATGTGCAGACTGTCATTTAGGTAGATGCTTGGATCGGGTCGACCCTTTTTCAGCATCGTCGGCCAAACGTCGATGTAGCCGTGGTTTTTGTCTTTTTTGGTGAAATCTTTAATTAGCTGGTTGGTTTTCAATACTTCTGCCCGCCGCGCCCAGCGCGAAGGCGAGGGCTTGATTGATATGAAGTACATCTGAACGTTGGGATATTTCTCTCGCACCAGCCTCGTGAATTCCACGTACGAGTCGCGGGTTTGTTCGGGCGTCTTGGTCTTGTCCACAAACATATCGTTTTCGCAGTAGGTTACCACCGTTTTGGGCTGGTATTTCAATACCGTCTCATCAATGTAATGAATCACCTCCGGCAGCGTGGAGCCGCCAAAGCCCCGGTTGATGATCGGCAGCGGTGCCAGATCTTCCACCGCATTCTCCCATTTCCGAAAACTAGAACTGCCCGTCAGCACGATGCCGCCGGATGCGGGCATTTGGGCCGCGTCTTTTTTGGCGAAGCCCGCAATGTCGTTTTTGTTATTTTCAAGAGAATAGTTGGGCGTGTAAGCCGCGCCGATCGGCTGGTAAGAGGGCTGCCGCTGGCAAGCTAGCGCAAGCAAGGCCAGTAATACCAAGCCAGTTTTCACATTTTTCATTGCATTATTTTAGAAGTTCAGTCAAGAAAGCAGAAATCAGTAAGAATATAACGATTTACGTTCGGAGTTCTAAAAAACGCCCCGCGCAATTTGCTCGACATTATCTGACTTGCCCATCGTGTAAAAGTGTAATACTGGCACGCCAAACTCGATGAGTTCTTTACACTGCCGAATGCCCCAATCGATTCCTACTTCTCTGACTTGGTCATTGGTAGCGCATTTTTCGGCTTCCTGCACTAATTCGTGCGGCATGTCGAGGTGAAAAATACGGGGTAACACTGTCAGTTGGTTCTTGGTAGCGAGCGGCTTCAAGCCCGGAATGATGGGAACCGTGATGCCCGCCGCCCGGCAGCGTTTCACAAAGCTAAAATACTTTTGGTTGTCGAAAAACATCTGCGTCACAATGTACTCGGCCCCGGCGTCCACCTTTTTTTTCAGGTAAGCCAAATCCGTGTCGTGGTTGGCGGCTTCGAAGTGCTTCTCGGGGTAGCCCGCCACACCGATGCAGAAGTTGGTCGGCGCGGCTTCGGTTTCCTCGTGCAACAGCACGCCCCGGTTCATGTCGCTTACCTGGGCAATAAGGTCCGAAGCGTAGGCGTGGCCTCCCGACTTGGCCCGGAACACACCCGCCGATTTTTCGGGGTCGCCTCGCAACACCAGCACATTGTCGATGCCCAGGTAGTGCAGGTCGAAAAGCATGTCCTCGGTTTCTTCCTGAGTAAATCCGCCACAGATTACGTGCGGCACTGCCTCCACTTTGAAGCGTTCCATCAGCCGGGCGCAAATGCCCACCGTGCCGGGCCGCTTTCGCACCGGAATGCGCTGCACCAGGCCGTTAGGCTGCGGCTTGTCGATGACTTCCTCGCGGTGGTAGGTGACGTCTACGAAGGGTGGCTTAAACTCCATCAGCGGTTCGATGGAGTCGAGAAGTTGATTGATATTCTGGCCTTTGAGCGGCGGGATGATTTCTATGGAAAAGAGCGTTCGACCTTTGGCTCGCTCGATATGTTCAGTGACTTTGGTCATTATTTTACAAAAAAGAATAGCTTAACTAACCTTACAAAATAAGGGATAATTAAGCTATTCAGGGCAAAAATTCCGTATTAAAGTTTATCGTCCTTTTCTCCAAAAAGACACCGTTCCACATATTTTAACTGTAAATACTTAAATTATAAGATAAAAAGCCTAACGAAAGACCAGTTTTTCAGATGAAAAATTAGATCAAAATAAGATAATTTATCTTCGCCGCTTTTGCATTGTTACGAAGAAGCCTGGCAGTTGTTTTGCTTGGTTCGGCGCAAACGGCTTACGTCGAAGCCTTTCTTGATGGCGATGGCCGTTAAGTTGTCAAAAGTACTTTGTGGCAATTCACGCTTGCGGCTGAGAATCCAAAGATAGTCACGCGAGGGTGCCCCGACCATGGCGTAGGAATAATCATCGGCCAGAGCAATAATGTAATAGTCGCCCTTGAAAGGCCAGAAAAATTGGACACCCAGTTCGGCGTTGGTATCCTCGTTGCGCACAAAGGCTTTGCCCGTAATTCGTTCCCACTTTTTTTCTTTGGTATTGTAGCAGCGGTTGTCCACGGCCACGGTGCCGTCGTCATTAATGGTGTATTCAGCCGTAGTGCAGGCGCAGTTTTTTTCGAAGGAAGTGGGAAAGCGAGCGATCTCGTACCACTTGCCCGCGTATTTTTCCAGATTTACGCGCGGGACAGTTTCCAGAGGTTCATCGCTCCGAAAAGACGTAAGCATATAGACCGCCGCGCCCGCCAGAGAGCCAGCCGCTAAGGATACCAGAAAACCATTCTTCGGTTTATCATTCATAGTAAAATAGTTAATTGGTGGTGTTGTTTTCCGGGCCGCGCTCGGCATCGTCGGCGATGTCCTTATTTTCTATCGGCACGTCGTTGGGCATTTCATTGTAGCCGTCCATATCATTCATGTTGTGCTGCTCGAATTCCCGCTCAGCCTCCTGATCCAGTTGCTCGCTGGATTTTCGGGAATCGTCCTCATGTTTTTTCTCGTTCTTCGTGCCAGAAGGTACGGGCGTTCCCGCCGCTACGTGCTTGACTTCCTCGGGTTTGTCTTTTTCGTTGACGGTTTCTTTCTTAGGGTTCGTCTCCATGCATTCGATCTGTTTTATAGTGAATCGGCCCAACTATTTGCCCAAAGCTAGTAAATTTAAAAAAATAGCCTACCGTAAAACGATAGGCTATTCCGTGTAAACCCTCCTCTATCTGTGATATGACTAGTACGCTTTGTAGAAAACCGCACGTTTACGCTATACACAGGTGTCAATAGCTTGACAACCGATTACTATAAAACTTTATACCAAAAGGAGAGCCGACGACGCGTAAAATGGTTAATTGCCTTTCAGTTAGTTAATTGAGTCAAAAAAAATATTCTTTTAAAACTAAATTTTGCAAAATGGGCAACGTATATTGGTAAAAATCTCCTCAGACTCTCCCTCAATTGACCCAAACCTACCACAACGTGGTTATACGTTGCGCACCATACCGATATGTTCGATCCCATCTTCGAGATAAATATCCCCCAATTGCCTGAATCCAAAGGACTCGTAGAATTTTTGTAGATAGAGTTGCGCCCCGATCTGAATGGGACCGGAACCATACAGGTTCTCAACCCCCGTAATGGAGCGCCGCATGAGTTCCCGCCCTACGCCATACTGCCGGACGCCCAAAGCGGTAACCACCCGCCCAATGGAAGCTCCTTCGTAAATGATCCCCGGCGGCACGATTCGGGTGTAAGCGACCAGCGACCGAGATTCTTCCGAAAAGCCCAGTAAATGATAGCAATGCTGATCTTTGCCGTCGAGATCAGGAAAAGGGCAATTCTGCTCCACGATAAACACTTCGTTGCGCAGCTTTAGCAACGCGTAAAGCTCATCGAGCGTCAATTCAGAAAAAGTTTTAAGCGTCCAGGCGATTTGCATAAAAGAATAAAATGAGCGGTCTGAGATTATTCGCGGCGATTAAGCCACGTTTCGTATTTTTGCGAAAATAGTACAGAATTAATTTGAATGGGTTTTGGCTGAATAAATTAAGACCCAGATTAACAAATTTGGTAGCTAATTATTCAGTCATTCACTCAATCTCACATTCATAATTGACTTATGGGAAGAGCATTTGAATACCGAAAGGCCCGCATGTTCAAGCGGTGGGACCACATGGCCAAAACGTTTACGCGTATTGGGAAGGACATCACGCTGGCCGTAAAGGACGGCACCGACGATCCGGCCACCAATGCCCGGCTAAGGGTGCTGATCCAGAACGCCCGAGCGGCTAACATGCCCAAGGACACCGTAGATCGAGCCATCAAGCGGGCTTCGGAACGTGACCAGGCCGACTACAAGGAAATGGTGTACGAGGGCTATGGCCCGCACGGCGTAGCCATCCTGGTCGAAAGCACCACCGACAATACCACCCGCACGGTAGCCAACGTCCGTAGCTACTTCAACAAACTCGGCGGCAGTCTCGGCACGATGGGGATGCTGGATTTCCTCTTCGACCGTAAGTGCATTTTTAAGATTGCCAATACTGGGCAGGACGTAGAAGAACTGGAACTGGAACTGATCGACTACGGTGCGGAGGAGGTGTTTCTGGACGAAGAAACCGACCAAATCAACGTTTACGGTGAGTTCACTTCCTTCGGCAGCCTGCAAAGCTACTTTGAGGAAAACGGCGTTGAGATAGCCGAAGCCGACTTCGAGCGCATCCCCAGGGATACTAAGAAACTAAGTGAGGAAGAAACCGCCGAAGTCGAGAAACTCATCGAGCGCATCGAGGAGGACGAGGATGTGCAACGGGTGTACCATACGATGGGGTAGGGGGTTACGGAAAGTAAGTTGGCGTGCTGGGATGATGTGAAGATCCCGCGCAATGATGGATCTTAAAATTGACCGCCTCGGTTCGTCGTAGGTGGGCAGTTCGATGAAGAATTTTCTGATGATACCGTTCCCTTCTTTGAAGCGGTTAGTCGAGGTTCTTTCATTATCATCGTTTCTGACCTGCTGCAAGCATAACTACTGAGGGCACCAAAGCACGTTAGGGAATTCCTAAATACGCTACCTGTCCAACAAATCGAAAAATCCGACTGACGCGGGAAGCGAGTGAACTTGCTGATCGCTATATTACTGCTAAGGTAGTTGGGCAAACAAGCCGCGCAGATTGTCAGCACATCGCGATTGCGACAATCGCCAAAGCCGACGTCCTGGTTAGTTGGAACTTCAAGCATATTGTGAACCTCGACAAAATACGAGGCTACAATGGCGTCAACTACCAGCTGGGTTACAACATGATCGAAATCAGGACACCAAAAGAAATTATCAACCATGACGACCATGAAGTATAAAACGGAAGAAGGCGTAGTGAAAAACCTGCGGAAAATCCGTGATGAAATAAGCGCTGAAATTAAGAATATGACTTTTGAGCAGGAACGCGCCTATTTGGACAAACTGCTTGCTGCCGAAAATAAAGCTGCTTACTAAAAATGAGCCACGTTCGGCGTAAACTTGGTGACGGGACCTTTACAAAAGGCCCATTATGTTTAGTACGCAGTTTTACAAACTCCGCACAACGGGGAGTCTGAATGATAAGGGGATTCGCGATTTACTGGAATGGATTCAAAAGAACGAGTGATGGAACCTGGCCAACCGCTCTGAAAACTACCACTGGTCCTCCGCGCGTTTTTACGAAACGGACGTTGACGAGTAAAAAAACAAACCACTATATTGGGTGACGAAAGCCAATATACCCGACTAATACTCTACCATAACTAAATCAGCCTATTAAATACTATGGAAACCCTGATTATCAGAACCCAAAGCAAGCGAAATTTCAAGCTGCTGAAAGAATTGGCTGCCCAGCTAGGAGAAAGCGTTGAAATTCCCTCTGCCGAACGGGCAGAGGATCTGGCCTTCGGCCAAATGCTGCAGGAAGCCAAGACCGGAACTTACGTAAGCCGGGAAACCATCATGGAAGCACTTAATGTAAAGCATAGCGACGCCCGAAAGTGAACGTACTCTTTGACTCCTCATTTGACAAAAGTGTACGGAAGCTGAAAAACCCGCAGCTTCAACGGAGGGTGTGGGATTCCGTGTTGGCGCTGGAACAGGCCGTTACCTTCAGCGACATACCTAATGTAAAGAAAATGGAGGGATCTAAAACCTTTTACCGCGTGAGAATTGGTCACTACCGATTGGGATTTGAGCTTATTGCACCAGATACCTTGAATTTAATCATGGTAGCGCATCGCAAGGAGATTTACCGCTACTTCCCGTAAGTCAGGGGCATGGCTTTGAGAGAATGGCTTCTAACGGCGTTGGCGTAAACTTGGTGGCGGGGCCTTTACTAGTCCAGTCAGTTGACAATTAAAGGGGAATTTCGTAAGTTGAGTACATGGAAGATGAGCTGGAATTCAATAAAAGTACCAACATTCGGGATTACCGCCGCCATTCGATCATTCGCTTTTCAGGACAGGGAATAAGCCAAA
>JBBSUC010000096.1:0-9755 GCA_038235275.1 Cytophagales bacterium
ACTAACGCGGCCACCGAGGGGCTGAACAACGTCATCCGCTACGTCAAGCGCATCAGCTACGGACTGCCCAAATTCGAGCATCTTAGGCTACGTGTTCTGGCCCAAGCCATCTGACCACAAAAATTGTCAAAGAACCAATTTATTTGAAAAGAATATGCTGAATATCAAGCGCGAAGTAGAAATAAAATAGCCCCATAATATTTTCATGTCAGCGCAATTCAACATAATTAATCTATTCCAGCATCAGGTAAATAAGGCCCCCAACCAAGCGGCTCTTATTTACCGAAATAAAAAAATATCGTTCAGAGATTTTGAAAAATCGATCGATGAGACCGCACAACATTTTTTGCATAAGGGGGTAAAAAAAGGCGACCGGGTAATGGTCTTTGTCCCCATGAGTGATGACCTATACCGGGTGGTGCTGGCGATTTTCAAAATCGGGGCTACGGCGGTATTTTTGGACGAATGGGTGAGCGTTAAAAGGCTGAATGTATGCTGCCAACTGGCCAATTGCCAGGCATTCGTCGGTGGCAAAAAAGCCAGGCTGTTGGCTTGGTTTGTTCCGGGTTTGCGACGCATTCCACTGCGGCTGGGATTGGCACATCCGCTTTACCGCCACCGAATCGCCATTTCCCCCACTTCTGCCGAGGACGTAGCCCTCATCACCTTCACGACGGGCAGCACGGGAGTTCCCAAAGCGGCCATCCGCACGCATGGCCTGCTGCGCGAGCAATTTGCGGCTCTGCGTCCGGTCATCGACCCGCAGCCGGGTGAGGTGGGTATGGCGACGTTGCCCATTGTGCTGCTCATCAATCTGGCGGCGGGCGTTACCTCGGTCATCGCGGATTTTAACGGACGCAAACCCGCTTCGCTAGACCCTGCTAAAATCATTGCTCAGCTCACAGCGTATTCCGTCGATTGCCTGATCGCCTCGCCTTTTTTTGTTAGGAAATTGGCAGAGTATCTTGCCGAAAATAGGACTGAAACCCCTAAGCTGGACAAGATTTTCACGGGTGGTGCACCCGTATTTCCCGCCGAAGCCCGAATTTTTCAAAATACTTTTCCCACCGCGCGGATCGGGCTGGTCTATGGCTCGACGGAGGCCGAGCCGATCAGCCACATCCAGGCAAAGGAATTATCCGTCATTCAGGGTGGTGCGTTAACCCAGGGCTTACCCGTGGGCAGGCCAGAGTCGGCAACGACCGTGAAAATTATGCAAATCTCCGACGATTCCGTCAAAATTTCTACCCAGACAGAATTCGAAAAACTAGTAAAGAAACCTGGCGAAATCGGCGAGATCATCGTCAGTGGAAAGCACGTGCTGCGGGATTATTTACACAACGAGGAAGCTTTAAAGCGCAACAAGATTTTTATCGGCGAACAGTGCTGGCATCGAACGGGAGACAGCGGTTTTTTAGACGAAAAAGGAGGTCTTTTTCTGACGGGAAGATGCAGCACTTTGATCTACCAGAATGAAAGAATTATTTCACCCTTTATGTTTGAGATGCGTTTGCAGGAATTGGACGGGGTTAGGGCAGGAACTGTCCTGGAATTTGAAGGCCAGATTTTGGCCTTCATCGAACCCCATAATTCAGTTGACCGGGCGGCCTTGCGTGATACCATTATCGCCCTGATACCAGGTTTCGACCGGATTGCTTTTTTAAGAAAACTCCCGCGCGATCCCCGACATCACTCCAAGATCGACTACGAGCGCCTAAAAGAGCAGGTGGGTAGGGAAGTCGGAATCCACTGAATAGAGGAGACTTTTTGGGCAGGCGAGCGGTGGCCCCGTCGGCTATGAATGACAGGCGTAAAGTGAAGGGTAGATTATTGGCAAAATTTGCTCTTCATTCATCATTATTACGCCAGTCCATTCATCATTCACTTTTAACACAATGCCTATGTAAATAACAACTCCAAAGGACTTTGTTACAACGGTTAGTTTTCTTGATAGGCGATCGGCCCTTTTTGAGCCTATGTGACTTTGTAAGACACGGGTCTGCCCATGCCCCACCACACGTTGAGTACCTTGGCTTTTATGTTCGCTTCCGTCTTCTGGTTCTCGATTTTCCTTGCGTTCAGCCCCGCCCCGAAGGCGGTCTTGAATCGGTACATGGCCACCTCGTTGCGCGACCGCTTGTGGTACCCACTCCGTATCTTCCATTCTTTGCGTCCCTGTCGGTGAATGTCTTCAACCGCTTCGTTTCTTTGCCCCAGGAACGCTTTCGGCGGCTTTTTGGGCGAGCCGGGGTGCACCACGGCGTCCTTGGGAGGAGGGATGATCTGCATCACGCCAGGCCCGAGCTTCTCTCTGAACGCGAAATCGTCGTAGGCTCCGTCGCCCCTGAAACTGCCCAGTTGATCCACCTTGCCCTCCAGCATCCGACCCGCCACGGCGGCGTCATCCTCGCCGTTGCCCGTCAGCGTCACGCTGACGATCTCCTGAGTGTCGACGTCTATGCCCACGTGCAGCTTGCGCCACGTCCGGCGCTTGCTCACCCCGTGGCGGCGCACCTTCCACCGCGCGGGCGGCCCCGTCTCCCTCGCCGAAGACCTTCAGACCCGTCGAATCGATGGCGATGTCGAGTTTTTGGCCCTTCTGCCAGCGCTCGGTCAGCTCCACGGGCAGGCACGACTGCCTGCGGCACAGCGTCGTGTAGTCCGGCACGGCGTAAGACGGGCAGTTCATCATTCTGAGCAAGCTGACGACCAGACCCGTGGTCTGCCGCAGTTTCTGCCCGTAGACCAGCCCCAGCGTCAGGCAGCACAGGATCACCGCGTCGGGATAGGTCTTCTGACCCACCACCGGATGCAAGGGGTCCACCTCGCGCCACTGGCGCAGAACACCATCCTCTATCCAGATACTGACCTGGCCGCGTCGGCATAAACTTGCATTGTAGCTTTTCCAGTTCTTGACTTTGTACTTATCTTTGGCCGGGGCTATTGGGGATGGCTGCATTCCGTACACTTTAAAGTGTGAGAACTTCAAAGTTAAAACAATAGCCCCTTTTTATAATCCAATCTCCTCGTTGCAACAAAGTCACTCCAAAGTACAAAAAAGGCCACCGACGATTGCAGCGTCGTCAGCCCGGTGAAGTATTCCTCGCTTGTGTTTCCAGGACAAACCTTTTGCAGCGCCTGCATCGAGCGGTGCAAAAGGTTATAGACGGACTGATTCGAGAGATTCATAATGCGGGCGACTTCACTAGGCTCGAAATTCTCAAAATAGCGCAGATGAACTGCTTCGCGCTGTCGCGTACTCAGCTGGTTGAGCGCATCGGTCAGGCGGCGGCGCTGCTCGTCGTCGATTTGTTGCGAGATGAGGAAATCTTCGTGGGAGAAAGTGACTTCCAGCCGCGCTTCGTCGCCAGTTTGCCACAACCTGAACCGCCCGGACTTCTCCCGCAGCGCATCCATGATGGCCCGGCGCAGGGCCTGGCATAGGTAGGGCGTCACGTCCTGCACCTCGCTCAGCGACTGGCGCTTGTGCCACAGTTTCAAGAACAGTTCCTGGATGCAGTCCTTCACGACGTCCTCGTCGGCATAAAGCCGAAAACCATAACGGTAAAGTTTATCGTATTGAGCCAGAAATAAGTCCGCCAACGCCCGCTGGTCTCGTGGCCGAAATTCAGCCCAAAAGCTTGATTCCTGTTCCGGGTCGCGGGTCGATAATTTTGCCATAATCTGCCAAAGGTGCAAAATTATTACTGAATAAACCTACTAATTAACTGGTAGTGCCGATTTGTAAATAGTCCCAAAAATAGAAAAGCCGATATAGTTACCAGATATGGAAGCCATAGACCGAAGAGGCGGATTGGTAGATAAATTCACCCAATCCGTCGATTCGATTTTTTTGAGCCCGTTCATTCCCCGTTCTTTGTAAAGAGCGGAAACAATAGGCCGCTGCGACGGGTATTTTAAAAATGAACATGAGAAATAGTATAATTTTACTGAGTGTATTTTTATTTGCAACCGGCGCCATCGCCCAAAATACGGAAGTGACCGTCACAGGAACCGTCAAAGACAAGGCAAGCCAGCAACCTGTCCAGTTCGCGACGGTGATGATTGGCAACAAAGAAACGGGCGAAGCCATCACTGGCACCACCACCGGGGAAGACGGGAAATTTAGCGTCAAAACCAGCGCCACAGATTTTTTTGTTGAGATAACCTTCATCGGCTACGAGTCTCAGGCCAAACGAGATATTACTATAAAGGAAGGAAAGGTGGATTTGGGAACTTTCCAGTTGGCGGAAGACAGCCGGGCCTTAAAGGAGTTGGTGGTCAGGGGCGAAAAATCACGGACGGAGTTCCAGCTGGACAAGCGCGTGTTCAACGTGGGTCAGGATCTGGCCAGTACCGGAGCGAGCGCCCTGGAAGTGTTGAACAACGTGCCTTCGGTGAACGTGACCATCGAGGGACAGATTACGCTGCGTGGCAGTGCGGGCGTTCAAATCCTGATCGACGGTAAACCCTCGATCATGGCCGACCAGCAAAGCAACGCCTTAGGTACCATCACCGCCGACATGATCGAGAGCATCGAAGTCATTACCAACCCGTCGGCCAAGTACAACGCCGAGGGTACTTCGGGGATTCTGAACATCATCCTGAAAAAAGAAGAAAAGAAGGGTCTAAACGGTTCCGTCACGCTGAATACCGGTATTCCCGACAACCACAGCTTAGGCGTGAGTCTGAACCGCCGCACGGAGAAGTTCAATCTCTTCACCCAACTGGGGGTAGGCCACCGCTCACTGCCGGAGTACGGCAACTCCATCAACCGCGATAAGGTCAATAACACCACCATCCGCAGCCAGGGGGCCGAATACCGCAACGAGACTTTCTATAACGTCATTCTAGGCACCGACTACCACATCAACGCGCTCAATGTCGTCACGCTGTCGGGCAATTTTGCCTACGAAGTAGAAAAGCAGCCCTCGCGCTATGATTTCAGCTTTACCGACAGCACCGGGACCATCGTTTCCAAATGGCAGCGGCAGGAAGCCACCTCGGCGACCAATCCCAAGTACCAGTACGAATTGCAATACGAGAAGAAGTTCGAAGATAATGAGGACCATGTGCTGCTTTTTAGTGCCATTGGCAGCTTTTTTGGGAAAAACCAATCCTCCCAGTTCACCAACATTGCGTTGTTGGGCGACAACCCCAACAACGATCAGCAAACCGACACCAAATTCCAGCAGGCCGATTATACCTTCAAGCTGGACTACACCGATCCCATCACCGAGAAAGTCACCCTAGAAACGGGCGCTCAGTACCTCATCAACGACGTGGGCAACGACTTCGCCACCCGGGAGCGAATTGACGGAACTTTGGTTACCATCGACCGACTGACTAATGACTTTGAATACAATCAAAAAGTATTGGGCGTGTACGGCACGGGGTCTTACGAAGGCAAAAAATGGGGGATAAAAGCAGGGCTGAGGGTAGAAAACACGGACCTGAATACATTGCTCACCACCACCAACCAGGCCAACAACCGCAACTTCACCAACCTCTTCCCTACCCTCCACAGCTCGTACAAACTCACCGACAAAGTATCGGTGCAGGCCGGGTACTCGAAGCGTATTTATAGGCCCAGGCTCTGGGATTTGAATCCATTCTTCAACATCAGGAATAATTATAATATTCGCGTCGGCAACCCGGAATTATTGCCGGAGTTTACGGATTCCTACGAGATAGTGAGCATTTTCAATCTCAAAAAAGCCTCGCTCAACGCCAGCGTATACCAACGCAATACAAACGCCGTCATCGAGCGGGTATCGACCTTCGAGAACAACGTGAACACGACCCGGCCTCTGAATATCGGCACGAACCGTACTACGGGATTTGAATTCAATGGCGATTATAGCCCCGGCAATTGGCTCAAGTTAACGGGTGATTTCAACCTCAACTACTTCGTTCGCAAAGGGCAGTTTCAGCAACAATCCTTTGATTTCACCGGCAACCAGTGGTCGTCTCAATTGACTTCCAAAATCGGACTGCCCGCCAATTTCGATCTGGAACTCAGCGGCAACTATCAGTCGGGCTACCGGACGGTGCAGAGCCGGGTGTCCGGCTACGCTTTTGCTGATTTTGGCCTGAGGAAAAAGCTGAAAGGTGGCAAAGCGGTCATCAACCTGGGCGTACGTGACATTTTCGCTTCCCGCATTCAGGAAAGCGTCATCGAGCGGTCGAACTTTTATCTCTACAATTTTGGCAAGCGCGGACGGTTCGTGACGCTGGGATTCAGTTACGGTTTTGGCAAAGGGGAAGCGATGACGTATTCGGGGGGAAGGAGAAGGTAAGTTTGTCTTAATTTTACTATTATTACCATTTCAAACCCAAACAAAATGGAAACACTCATATTTCGTTCGGACAATCAGGACAAACTTGAAGCCTTGAAAGCCGTTGCCAAAGCTTTAAAAATCAAATTTCAGACGGAGGAGTCCCCTTATAATCCTGAATTTGTGGCCAAGATTGAAAGAGGACGAGAAGAAATGAAAGAGGGGAAAGGAACAGTCATAAGCATGGAGGAATTGGAGAGTCTATGGAAATAGTATTCTCATCCGATGCCAAAGAAGACCTTGCTTTTTGGACAAAAACCGGAAATAAACAGATTTTAAAAAAAATCATCGAACTGATTCGGTCTATCAAAGAATCCCCCTTTCAAGGTTTAGGCAAACCCGAAGGCCTCAAGCACAATTATGCCGGACTCTGGTCACGCAGAATAGACCGTGAGCATCGACTGGTCTATGAAATAAGGAATGAGAGGATTATCATTTTTTCCTTGAGGGGGCATTACATGTCTTGACGGCTAGACGAAAAACCATCCTACACCCTCACTTCTGTCTCCCCCTCCCCTACTCTCACTTTCTCCTGTACGGTTTTCCCCGGCTTATCCTTTCCTGCTTTCACGGTATAAGCACCCTTGCCAAAAACCCTCGGGCGATACGTTTTCCCTTGAATCCTTTCGGTATATAAAATCTCACCCGAGGCATCGTCCACTACCTGCACCACAGGGTTTTCGGTGTTAAATTTTAAAGTCGGCAGATAACCCGTCACCTCGCGGCCGTCGTTATCCGACATCGGGAACGTCCTGGGCCAGCCGGGAAACTGCTCGCCCTTGCCGAGGGAAGCGGCCGCAAAGCGGGGCCAACATTCGAAGGTAATCATCCTGGTATTTTTGTTGAGGCGCACCAGCCCGTAACCATCGGCGCGGGCGTTGCGATTCTCCGTCAGTTCTTTCCCGTTTTTTGGCTTGGGGTTGGCGTAGGCATACATCGTTATTTTATTACCCAGGCCATCCTCGTAGTCGCCCGTCCAGGGTAGCGAACCTGCAATGGCCTCGCCGCCACCCGCCTTTTCGTCCAGGGGCCACCACCAGCGGCCATAGATCGTGTTGACCAGAGCTGGATTGGTGAAGGCCATCGGCCCGTCGCGGTAAGCGTCGATACCGTGCTTCACGACCACGCTTACGTGCTGATCGCCGCATAGGTGCGTGGCCAGGCAGCGGCGGACTTCGCGCAGCGCATCGTTGCGGCCCGTTTGGGGCCAGCCATTGCAGTCGAGGTCGGCCAGCAGGCGATTATCCATTGTGCCGTGCAGGTGGCAGGCGCCGCAGAAAGCGGTTTGTGATAAAACTACCTTCATTTCGGCCCCTTCCCAATTTTGTCCCCAATCACGCAAAAATTTGATCTGTCGTTCCCCCAACAGTTCCAGGCCCGGTACGTCCACGGTTTTGCGGTCGTAAGACGGATCATTGATGTGATCAGGACGGGGCCCCATTTTAGGGATATTGCCGTTGGGCCCGCTCTTGAACTTTCGGTCTTCGAGGATGGCGAAATCCACGCCGCCAATTTTGAGATTGGTATAATACACCCCGATCTCCTGCTTGACGGGCGTGGGATCATAGGCATCGGGCAGGTGCCAGGTTTGGCAGCGCTCCACCATTTTCACGTACTCCGCCGGGTAGTAGTAGCCGCCCGTGTCCCCGGCAGGACTTTCGGCAATGCTACCGCTATCGCCCCACAGATTGCCATGCCCCACATCATGGTCGTCGGGAATCATAATGACGGGTCGATCTTTCATGATCTCGGCAAACTGGACCCCAAAAAGCAGAATGCCGTACGTATGGTACTGGTGGACGTACGACTGGTCGCCCGCAAAAAACAAGATGTCGGGGTCGTGAAATTTCAAGTTCTCGATGTACTCGTTGCGTTTTTCGACAGTTTCGTCCTTTGGCGAATTGCACGACATCGTCGCAATTTTTATTTCCTCCTGGTTAATGGGATCGGGCCGGATCGTCCCCTCGAATTTGGCTTGCTTGCCCAGACTGACGCGGTAGGGAACCTCAGCCGTATCGTCCCACTTCTCCACCCGAAAGTGGGCGCTCCAGCCGGGATAGACGATTTTTTCCTGCGCGACTTTCTTCCACTTGCCTTTCATTTGTAATTCCAGCGTCACGGTGTCGGGTTCGTTGGGGTAAAGGGGAAAAAGCTGGGCAGTCATTTTCAGGACATTCCGATCGTGGGTGTACACGGCATAGGCAATTACCTGGTCGCGGGGGCGCTCCTGCATGAAGCGCCTCATCTGCTTGTCGCCCTTCCAGTTCCACCATTCGCCCGTGGCGCAGGCGTCGAGCGGCTTTCCCCGCTCGACGCCGAAGGGGAAAGGATCGTTCATTTTGTCGTAGGCGCTGGCGTATAGCGAGGGCAGGTAGGCGGCCAGGGCCAAACCGGAGGTTTTCTTAATGAATTGGCGGCGGGTGTCTTTGTTGGGGTTCATAGGAGTAATTCAGAATATTGAAGGTAGCACTTGCATCCATAGAGGTGGCGATTCCCTTTCATTACCCATTTGAAAAGTCAATTTTTTATTCAAGAAATGTTTTCCCAGTCGAATTGAACGAAACACTCATTGCAGCATTATCGTATATTTGTGTACTTTTCAATGTTTCGCAACGCACTCTTGAATTGAAACTAGCTATACAAAAAGATCTGGAAATTTGGAATATGTTTCGGACCGGCGACCGCGAAGCATTTGCCAGGATATTCGAGCTGCATTACCGGCAGCTCTATTCCTACGGCAAACAGTTTCTGGTGGATATGTCCCTGACGGAAGACGCTATCCAGGATCTTTTTATCAACCTCTGGCGCACCCGCGAAAATTTATCCGAAGTAGACAATATCAAATTCTACCTCTTCTGCAGCCTGCGCCGGAACATTCGGCGGCTCTCGGAACGGCAGCAACGTGCTCAATATCAGGATATTTTTATGGCGACTAACGATAGTCGCCTTAGCCAAACCCCAGACTTCGAGAATGGTGACGACGAATCGCTGCTAACGCGCCGCCTGAACGCCCTCATCGAAGATCTCCCCAAACGGCAGCGCGAAGCCATCATGCTCCGCTACTATCAAAACTTTTCCACCGACGAGATTGCCCTCATCATGGGCGTCACCGAAAAGACGGTCCGTAACACCCTGTTCAACGCCATGACCACGCTTCGGGGCAGCTCGAACTTGCTGAAAGCCTGCCTGGGGATGGCCCTTTTCATTCTTTCACTTTCCTGATTACCAGAAGCTTTTTAAAAATACGAATCTGACCTACTGCGACTACTATTTTTTTCTAGTCCAGGCAATTAAGGATTAATAAAAGGCCACCTCTGGGTGGTGGAAGAATTTTTTAATGATGTCTGTTTTCAACTCCATTGTTTCCAAGGCCTCACCGACGGCCTTGGCCAGGGCGTCGATGTTTTTGAAAACCCG
>JBBSUC010000097.1:0-9357 GCA_038235275.1 Cytophagales bacterium
CGGGGTTATCTCGATTTCCTCGATTTTATTGGATTTCTCCCTGTTAACCAGAGATTTGAGATACGATTCAACCAAATTCGACAGACTCCTCTCCTGAGCGGCGGCGTACTCTTTCGCTTTCTCAATCACGTCTTTGTCGAGCTTCAAGGTTAGTTTGGCATCCATGTTATTTTAATTTTATACGTACAAATATAAAGACGTACGCCGTACTAACCAAACGATGTACTTTCCCCTCAAAACTCTCTCGGCGACACCTTTACCCGCTTCTTCTTCTTGACTTTCTTAGCCTTCTTCCCCCGTTTTCCCCGCAAAACTCGCTAACCCTAATTTAAAATCGGGGTTGAATCTCCTCGCGTTTGCAACGCGAATACCCGCAAAAGCCATCGAGCGGGGACAATTTTTGGCTGGCCATTAGCGATCTGCAACCTTTTTTAAACCCAATTAGGCACTCACAAAGCCATCAGGCTGCCGAAAAGTGCGAATATTTCGTATATCCACTTTCTCTCTGGCTTTAGCGAGATCATAATTCTCTTGCACAGTCAGCCAGAATTCCGGCGTGGTGTTGGCAAAGGCAGTACCAAGCCGAATAGCCATTTCAGGCGTAACACTCTGTTTGCCGTTGATAATGGCAGATAGGGTTTTGCGAGTCGTTCCCAAACCCGTAGCGACTTCGGACACCGTCAGCTTCTCTCCCGTTTCTTCAAAAATACCAGTGAGCGTTTCACGAATCAGCTCGCCCGGATGGGCTGGATCGAGTAAAGCCATAATTTTACTTTTTCTTTTAGCGGCAATAAAATTAATCAACGTCGGTGGTATTAGCTACGAAAGTAATCAAAACTCTCTCGGCGACACCTTTACCCGCTTCTTCTTGACCTTCTTGATCTTCTTGCCACGTTTCTCCCGTAAATCCTCATCATCCTCCGCCCGGCGTTTTTGCATGGTTTCGGTGCGGTCTAGTTCTTCGGATTCGGCGAAGGCTTTCCAATCGAATTTCTCGTCGAAGGGGTCGAGGGCTTTTTGTGGGTCGAAGATGCGCGCGTCGGAAGGCGTGGCGTTGTAGGGTGCGAAGTCGGGCGTGTTGGTGAATAGGTCACGCATATCCGTGGCCGTGGCGTCGTATTGGTTGAGGTAGGGGATGCCCAGCACGTGCCAAAAGGTCTTGAAAATGCTGCCGAAGTTGTAATGCTGGTGGCCGACGTAATTCTTTCTGGCGTAGGGCGAAGCCACCATCAGCAGGCTGCGGTGGGCATCCACATGGTCCACGCCGCCCTGCGGGTCGTCTTCGGTCACGACGATCAGCATATTTTTCCAGTAGGGCGTGTGCGACAGGAACTCGATGGCGCGGCCCAGGGCCAGGTCGTTGTCGGCCATGTAGCTCTCCACGAAGGGATAGCCAGCGGCGGGGCGCTCGCGGGTGCCGTGGTCGTTGGGCAGCATCAGCGTCAGGAAAGGCGGCAGCGTCTTGCCGTCACCGGTCCACTTTTCGTTGAATTCCTTCATGAACACATCGGCCCGGAACTGGTCGGGAATCGCCATGTTGTAGGTCGGGAACCGCTGCGACGACTTGTCGTAGAGCGGCGCGGGCAGCGGGTAGTTGACCGTGTAGAGTTCGCCGATGTACTTCATGGTGCTGTCGGAGTACGCCCCGGCCATTTCCACGCCAAAACCCCAGTTGTAGAAGTCCTTATTGTTACGTTCCAGATGCTCCCAAAGCGACCCGGCTTCGTTGTAGTCTTCGGGATAAATACTGCCCGCCGAGCCGTAAAAGGCCAGATTGCCGGGAGCCTGCGAGGTGTCGCGCATCGAGCGTCGCCCACCGTAAGCGGCGGCAGTACCCGTCTCGACCCACTCATTGGGGTAGGTGTTCACCAGCCAGCGGTGGCCGTCGGCCGACACGTCGGAGTCGCAGTAGTAGTTGTCCGACATAGCAAATTGCCGCGAAAGCGCATGGTGATTGGGCATCACGTCGCCGCCCGTGACGGAGCGTTTTTTGTCGCGACTTACGAAATCCCGGTTCAGGCCATAGCGGGCGATGGTGGAATCGCCGTTGGCGCCGTCAAATTGCCCGAAAACCTCGTCGTAGGTGCGGTTTTCCTTGGCGATGAACACGATGTGCTTGATGGGTGATTCGTAGGCACCGGGGTAGGGAGGAATCGGGTTGTCGTTGTCGGCGGCCACCTGCGTGAAGCGGTAGTTATTGTCCAGCACTTTTTGGGTAAGGGCGGGGAGTTCGGCGTCCGTCGGAATGTCGATGACCGACACCGTCCCTTTCATCAAACTGCCGATGTAGCTACCCTCCGGCCCGAGCGTGAACGTGCCGCCGCCGTTTGGGCCGCTGCCGTAGCCCTTGGCGTTGGTGACGATCAGTTTCCGCCCATCGGGACTCACTTTCAGCTTCGACGGAAACCAGCCCGTAGGGATGTGGCCCAGCACTTTGAGAGTCGGCATGTCCACCACGGCCACGGCGTTGAGGCCGGCCTCGGCAACGTAAAGCCGCCGCTGGTCGGGCGACACGGCCACGCCGAAAGGAATCAGTCCGCGCAATTTGCCCAGGCGTGGCTCGGGGTTGAGATACAGCGTGTTGACGACCGTGTCGCGGGCCATGTCGATGACCGACACGCAATCGTTGTTGCCGTTGGTCACGAAAACGTACTGATCGGTGGCGACCACGGAATTAGGGCTGCTGCCGCCCACGGCGGGGAAATCCTCCACCATTTGGCCCACCAGAATACCCGTTTTGATCTTAGCTGTCACGGCGGGTTTGCCGTTTTGCAGTTCGTAGCTCCACACCGAAAACGCCTCGGGATCGTTGGGGTCGCCCAGTGGCGGCACGCCTTCGTTGGGAATACCCTCTTTCATTTCCTTGGAATTGTACTTGGTGGCGGGCCATTTGTGGGCGGTTTCTTTCAAATCGTCCTTATCCAAATCCGTAAACGGCTTATACGCGAACACGCCCACGTTGGCGACGTACACCCGCTTTTCGTCGGGCGAAAGACACACGCCAAACGGGTAGCGACCCGTGGGAATATTATGACGGATTTTCTGGGATTTGGTGTCGATCACCAACAGCCGAAAGCCGATTTGGTCCACGGCGTAGAGCGTGCTGCCGTCCCTGGAAAGCACCATGTCGCCGATGTAGCCGTGGTAATAGTTAATGCCGTTGGCTTTGGTGCCGCATTTGATTGTACCCTGGGCTTTGCCCGTAGCAAGATCGAAGAGGAAAATCTTGTTCGTTTCGCCACCTGCCACGTACACCGTTTTGTTGTCGGGCGTGATGGCCAGGCCCATGAAGCAAGCTTCCAGCAGGCCGTTATCCGTCTTGGCCTGGTCGGGGACTTGCTGGACTATAGCATTTTCGCTCAGCACATTGCGGATGATGCTGATCGAAATTGGGTTGATTCCCGAGTTCGCTGTAACCGCCACGCTGCCATCCGGGCTGACCGCCAGGCCGTAGGGATGTGGCGCGGTGGTGATTTGTCGGCCTGCGGGGGTGATGAAACGACCGTTGGGAATGGTGGTCGTGCCGCTTTTGTCGATTTTCAGGTATTGCTGTTTGGCAGGTGTTTCTGCAACCCATTTTTGGGCGGAGGCAGTGAGAGAGAGGAGTAGGAGGGGAAGAAAGTAGGGTTTCATAGCAGCGTTTCCACCTCACCCCCAGCCCCTCTCCTGGCAGGAGAGGGGAGATAGTTTTGCAACAAGCTCCCTTTCTCCTCAAAGGAGAAAGGGCGGGGGGGATAGAGGTATTTTTTAGTTTTTGGGTTTCAGATAAATTTCAATCAACTTTAAATAATGCCCCAAATCCGGCGTACTATGGTTTAGTAACTTGGCGGCTTCGTCCCAGCGGCGCATTCGGAGGATCAGGTCAAAGTACGGATTTTTTTCAAAAGCTTCGGCTTCCGTTGCCTCCATTGGGCCGCCTTGGAAGGCGAGGGTTAGGATACTGGCGTCGGAAAGAGCGGCGAAGTAAGCGGGATTTTTAAAGGTGAGATACCGCTTGGCATTGACGTGGTTTTCAATCAAAATTCCCACTTTATCAGAAAAGCCACGTTTCCGCAACCAATCGGCGGCGACACCTTCGTGGTCGCGACGGCCGTAGTCGTCCATCAACTCGGAGGGGTCATCGGTAGGGAGCATGTGGCCTATGTCGTGCAGGAAGGCGGCGATTTGTACCTCCGCGTCGTAGCCATCACGTTTAGCGAGTTCAGCGGCCTGGGCGGCGTGTTCGAATTGGGAGACGTCTTCACCGTAGTAAGGTTCGGTCCCGTTTTGCTCGAATAGGGCGCGGATTTCGGTTAGGGTTTTATTCAATCTGGAAGCCTTGCCGTTTTATAGAGTCAAGTTAAAACGCTAAAAGTAGTAAATGAATCGAGTTTCTATTTTACCTTATCGTTAAGAAATCAGGCTTTCCTATCACCGCCCAGATCGCGGCCACGCACAATTGTTTCAATATTAGCCCCGGCATAGCCTGAATTTCAATAAAGCAGGCTGAAAAAAAAATATTTGGAAAATGGCCAACACGTTCACCATTACTCCCGTGAGTTGAGCAACCCCGCCGGAATGGTCAACGCACCGCTGTGCGGGTCGATTAGCCCGTTGCGCTCATCTTCGATATCGGTGGCCTGCGTATAGACATCTCCGGCAATGCCGTCACGCCGGAGTTCATTCTTAAATAGCCGAATGCGCTCAGCCCGACCTTCGGCCTCGTTGGGACCGCCGTAGTTTTCGAAGCCAAAGCCGCCCCATTCGCTGATGACCAGCGGCACTTGCCGACGGTAAAAGAACGGATCACCGATCACCAGGGGAAAAGCCGATATATCTTCCAAATCACCGGCATCCAGCCGGTCGAGTAGTTCGCGCCAGCGGTTCAGGTCGGGCGTGTAAATGTGGGCGGTGAGCAAATCTGATTTAAGTCGACCTTCCCACGAAATGTGCCGCCAGCCGTCGTTATCCACCACCAGATACTGCGGATGAGCGATCTGCATATAGTGATACATATCGACGATGTACTGCTGAGTATCAGGATTGGTGGCGATGTCCTGCGCGCCCCAGTCTTCGTTGTACAGGCTCCAGATCACCACAGAAGGGTGGGAGCTAATCAACGCCAGCATCCGCAGCAGTTCGGATTTGTGATTCTGACGGCTTTGGACGGTCGAACTATGCGGACTTGGCACTTCCACCCACAGCATCAGCCCAAGCTTATCGGCCAAGTTGTAAATACGCGGATCGATGCCGGCGATGTGAACCCGCACCAGATTGCAACCCAGTTCCTTCATGGCCCGCATATGCGCCTGCATTTCCTCGTAAGTAGCCGTGCCGGGCTGGTACAGAATGCCGTCGAGATAGACGGGTACGTTGTTGAGATAAATGTAACGTCCCCTCGCTTCGATTTTGCGCAATCCGAAGCGCGTCTCAATCTCGGCGGCGTAACCCGTTAAGTCGATCAGTTGCGCCACCAACCGGTAGCGCGTCGGCGACTCGGGCGACCAGAGTTCAGCCCATTCCATGTCCATCACGACCCGTTGCTCCTTTTGTCCCGCTTCCAGCCGTAGCGGGTAATCCGAGGTCGCCAGCGGCTCCTCCGCTCCCAAGGCAAAAGCCCGCAGCCGCAGCACATAATCGCCGGGATCGTGGATGCGGGTCGTGACGGTGAAGCGCACGAGCCGATCCTCAACCACGCTCACGACGCCCACGCGGGTGCGCAGGCGGTTGCGCTCCACCGTTTCGAGCCACGCGCTGCGGACGGCCCCTGTGTAAGTCTGGTACCAGATGCCGCCCCGCTTGTACACGTGCGATTCCTGTTTACCGCGCGGAATTTCGGCGTCCATCGTGTTGCAAATCCTGACCGTCAGTCGGTTTTGCGGACGCAGGTATTCGTCGGGTAATTCGTAGGAAAAAGAGGTGTATTCGCCCAGGTGCGCCTCTTCGTTTTCGATGGTGCGGAGTGCGTGGCCGTTGAGCCACACGCGGGTTTCGTAACCACAGGCCCCGAAAGTGAGCTGAATTATGGAACGGGCGGATGCTTCACCACGGTCGGGCACGGTAAATTCGCGTTCGTACCAGGCGATCACCTCGTCCCGCCAACTAGCTTCCGAGCGCCCAGCCTGGACCATGTGTTCTTCGATGGAGCCGGGCCAGTGGGCGGATTCTTCGTAGTCGTGGCCCACGTACCAGCGCTGGTGTATCCCCTGGTCATCGACGTCGAGGGCAAATTTCCACTCGCCATCCAGTAGCAGGTAGGTGCTGGGCCGTAGCACGGCGCGAGGCAACTCGTTAATCGGTTCGGGGGCCGGAGCCTTTTCCGGACGGCTGGCCGAGAGACTGGTGTTGGGGTGTTTTGTTTTCATGAATAAGGCAAAAACGGATTATGGGAAGTTGCCTTAAAATATTATTCCCGGTTGGAGGATTTTGCCAAATGTTATACCAGATTACGCAAGTTTTGAATTGGAAAGGGCAGATTTGGGACGAAGGCAGAAATCTCAAAAACTATTGTGAGTCAGGAGGAAAAAGGTAGCTTTGGTACAACATTTGGGTAGGGTAGTCGGAGTGACCCCGGTCCACTAGATGCTTTTTTGTTTTTGGTACGCATTATTGAGTAATCGGTCATCAAACTACGAGTTTTACAACTTATTTTTGTGGACCAATCCGGATACTGCCTTATCCTTAGTCTTCAGTCTTCCACCAAATACCGCAATAAAGGATTGGTGTAGTCATTACCCTTTTATTTACTCCTAAACCCCAGTACCATGCGTTACAAATCTCCCCTTTTAAGTTGCTTACTGGCCGGACTGCTGCTGACCAGTTGCGAAGATCACCGCATTCCGGCGGTAGAAACCATTCAGGTTAGCCCGTTTGCCACGGGATTGGTTGGTCCCATCGGGCTTGAAAAAGATGCCGTTGGGCATATATGGGTAGCCGAGGCCGGTTCCGGCAAAAATGACGGACAAGTTTCGATGCTAACGCCCGACGGGAAATCCCATCCGGTGATTATGGGCTTCGATTCGGAAATCATCATGGGCGGTGAGTTGGACGGGCTGAACCACCTGTTTTTCGCCGATGGCATATTGTATATTCTAGGCTCCCACAGCCGTCTGTACAAAGCCAACGTGGCCTCGTTCAAGCCCGGCGACACGCCGATGCTGGCCAAAGATCTGCCCGTTGAAGACATGAAACAGTTCATTCTCGACTACAAGTTCGCGCAGGATACCGAGGATACGCATTTGTACAATATGACCTTAGGGCCAAACGGCGATTTATTCTTTACCGATGCCGCCGCCAACGCGATCGTCCGCCGCACCAAAGCAGGGATATGGAGTGTGTTCGCTCCCGTCCCCGGGATCAAGAATCCTACTCCCGTGGGCCCACCCTTTGTAGAAAGTGTGCCGACTGGCATCGTTTTCGACGGGCAAAAGTTTTTAATTAGTACGCTGTTGGGCTTTCCTTTTCCGACTGGTTCCGCCCTTATCTACCAAATGGATCAGGCCGGTGCGATTTCGGTCTATCAGGGCGGGTTTACAAGCCTGGTCGACATCAACCTTACCACCGATCCCGGTGCCCTGGTCGTACAGCACGGGGTATTTGGCGCGCAGGGCTTTGCGCCCAACACGGGTCAGATTCGCCGCGTAGCCAGTAGCGGAAGTTCTGTGGCCGTGGACAACCTCAACCTACCTACCGATTTGGTGCAAATGGATGCCCATACGTATTACGTGAGTAGCCTCACCGGGACGGTGATGAAAGTCACTTACTAGCCGAAAGATGTCAGGCGTTCCCGTGGAGTAGGGGGTTTACGTCCTGCTCCACACAAAAGACAGCCCCACCACGACCGATGAAGACGGCCTGTCCACGTTTAGCGCCGATAGCCTGAAACAACACGTGGCCGTGCTGGCCGCCGATGAGTACATGGGATTCACCGAAGGCGAAACCAAAACCATCGCGTACCTGTAACAGCAGTTTAAGGCCATCGGGCTGGCACCCGGCAACGGCGACAGTTTCCTGCAGGAGGTACCTATGGTGAACATTGAAGCCACTGCTGCCTTCACTATGCAGGTGCAATCGCCCCAAGGCACCTCGATCTTGAAAGCCTTCGACGACTACGTGATCTGGACCGACCGCACCGAGGAGAGCATCACTCTCGACAAGGCGGAACTCGTCTTTGCCGACTACGGGGTGGTAGCTCCCGAATACAACTGGAACGACTACGCCGGGCTCGACGTGAAGGGTAAGGTCGTGCTGGTAATGGTCAACGATCCCGGTTTCTGGTCGGGTGACACGACTTTGTTCAAAGGCAAGGAAATGACCTACTACGGTCGCTGGACCTACAAATTTGAAGAAGCCGCCCGACAGGGAGGCCTATTACGCCCAGAACCCAGTTTATCCAGTTGCTAAAACTGTAGCCTATATCAACATGGACGGCCTGAACCGCTTTGAACTGACAAAGGACATGGTATTGGTAGGCGAGGGGCAGTCGGAATTGGAAGAGTACGTCAAGGAAATTATTGTAAAAGACGGAGACTATATTTCCGTCGAAACCCACCCCGAATCAGGCTATTACTACCGTTCCGACCACTTCAATTTTGCCAAGGTGGGCATCCCCGCACTGTACCTCGAAAGCGGTGTCGATGTGGTGGGCAAAGGCAAAGCCTACGGCCAGAAATTGCAAGACGAGTACGACCGAAAAAAGCTACCACCAGCCCTCCGACGAGCATGACCCCGCCACCTGGACTATGCAAGGTGCAGTAAGTGAGCTGAAACTTCTCTTTCGGGTAGGGAAACGCCTGGCCTTTGAAGAAAAATGGCCGCAGTGGAAAGTGGGTTCGGAATTTAAGGCCATCCGGGAGAAACAGAAGTGACACCAGCATGATCTACCGGCGAATCACACCCCAGCCTGCTCTGCAAGCTTTTGTAAAAGAGTATTTGCTGCTGTATTTTAGGTATGACCCGGCTAAACCAGCCCTCATGTAACCGTTCCCGCCATTGCCCGAATATGGCCTGAAATTTTCCCCCAAGAGACTGGTTACGTCGCTGAACCCGCACACAGTCGCGACGTGGAAGACTCCGACGAACCGGGGGTTTAGGCGAAGGCAGGTAGAGAAATGAGAAAGGTAAGGAGGATTAGGTAGCGCATGGGAAGAGTGAATGAGTGAATTTTATTTACCTCACGGCTGGCCGACCGTCCCCAGCCCCTCTCCTGATAGTCCAGTCAGTTGACAATTAAAGGGTAATTTCGTAAGTTGAGTACATGGAAGATGAGCTGGAATTCAATAAAAGTACCAACATTCGGGATTACCGCCGCCATTCGATCATTCGCTTTTCAGGACAGGGAATAAGCCAAAAGGCAATTGCCGAGGGATTGTCCTGCAG
>JBBSUC010000098.1:0-9261 GCA_038235275.1 Cytophagales bacterium
TCGATCAGGACGGCAAAGAACTGCACCGCGAGTCGGTGGGACGCC
Source organism: Cytophagales bacterium (assembly GCA_038235275.1). Taxonomy (GTDB): domain Bacteria; phylum Bacteroidota; class Bacteroidia; order Cytophagales; family Spirosomataceae; genus Persicitalea. The sequence continues at coordinate 46 of JBBSUC010000098.1, forward strand.
ACGTCCAGAAATACGCCTGCAATTTCGACCTATCGAAGGTGAGCGACGGGGACTACACCATCGAGATCGCCAACGGCGGCGAGGTGCAGCGCAAGTTGGTCCACCTGGGCAGCGCCGAAGTGGTGAAGACTCCCGCCCGCACGCTGGTCGCGATTAATTAGCCGTAGAGACAGGGCATGCCCTGTCTCTACGAATCCTCTTACGATTAGATTAGGTTAATAATCCGGAATGCTCCTTCCTGCTGGGGAGGAGCATTTTTCTTGACTACCAAAAGCCTATTGAACTGTGTCCAGGCGTGACGTTTAGTAAACTACGTTACGCAACCCAAGATATAAATCGTATTTTAGGGGGCGGAATTGCCCCGCCTATGCACACACTTATTTACGCCCTCATCCCATGTCCCGTCTTGTCCTTTTGGTGCTACTGCTCTTTACCCTACTGCCTGGTGCGGTGGCCCAGTCGGGGCGATCCGCGCCAAAGTTGTCGCCCACCCAAGCGGCGGCTTTGAGCAAAACCTGGCAAGATCGCGCCCTGTGGTTCAGAGATATGCCTCAGTTCAACCGCGACAGCACAGTGGCCTACTTCGACAAGGCCGTGGCCCTGCTCGAAGCGCACCCACCGCTCCAATACGAGCAACTAGCGCGACTTTTCCTGGACATCACCGACCGCCGCAATCGGTCGCACCCGTTCCTGATCGTGGACTCGCTGGCGAGCGTGGGCTGGAAGTATTTCAAGGAAATTCCTGACAAAAAGAAAGACAAGTTGCTCGAATATGGCTTGCTGAGCAACTGGGCTTCCATTAAGGTGGAAAATGGTGAGTTGAAGGAGGCAGTTGCCTTGTTTACCCAAGCTTTAACCCTCATTCAGGACGATGCCCGCCCCGCCGTGCGGGTTAGGTTTCTCTTGGATAAGGCGCTGTTTATTAAGCGCTACGGGTTACATGAGGAAAAGGCTGCCGTGTGGGAGAATATAAACAAAAGCCTAGCCCTTTACCGAAAACTTAATGTACCCGAAAAAGACGACCAGCTTTTTTTAATCTATCAACTATCTGAAATGTATCATGAATCGATTAACCCCGATTCGGCGAACTATTATTTCGACCAAATGAAAGCGCTCTTGCCCACGCTCAAAAATCCGTTCAAGCATGCCTGGTATTACGTGGTGCGGGGTGATGTGCTGATTCAGCAAAAGAAATACCCTTGGGCGAAGGCTAATTTATTGAAAGCTAAGCAGATACTGGAAAAATACAAGATGCAAAACGTGGACAGCTACGCCTACACGTTTAGTATGTTGGCAGGGCTGGCGATGGCTCAGGGAAATTACGGGCAAGCCATCGAGCATTATAAAAAAGAGCGCGAGATAGCCTTGGCCAACAACTTTAAACAGGAGTCGGTGGATGTGCTGCAACTGTTATCCATTGCCCACGAGAAGAACGGCGAACCTATCCAGGCACTGGCAGTCGAACGCCAGTTCACGACCGAAACCCTGGCTCTGGAGAAAGAACGCTCCAAACGAAGTCTGCACGAAAACGAACTGGAAATCAACGTTTTGAAGCAGGAAAAAGAATTAGCCCGGAAACGCGACGAACAGTACCTTTTCGTGGGAGCGCTGCTTATCGGTCTGGTGTTGCTGGGATTGGTGTACCGTAATTATCGGCTCAAACAACGGGCCAATCAGAAACTGGAATCGCTCAACGACGAACTGGCCACCAAAAACACGCTGCTCGACAAGCGCAACGCCGAGAACGAACTGCTGCTTAAGGAGATTCACCACCGGGTCAAGAACAACCTCGAAGTAGTGTCGAGTCTGCTCGAACTGCAATCGGCGCAAATCGACGACCCCTCGGTGCAGGCGGCCATGCTGAGCAGCCAAAACCGGGTGCATTCGATGGGCATCATTCATCAGAAACTCTACCAGGGCGAGCACTTGGCGGCCATCGAAATGCGCGATTATTTCGTGAATTTGGGCCAGAATAGTCTCGATTCGTTCCAGGCCGACGGGCGCGTCAGGATTGAATGCAATATGCCTAAACTGGTGCTGGATGTGGATACGGCCATTTCCATTGGGTTGATTACGAATGAATTGCTGACCAATTCGCTCAAATACGCCTTTGAGGGGCGAGAGACGGGCGCCATTCGGCTGAGCCTGAACGAGGAGGATGGGGACGGTCTGCGGCTGAACGTGCAGGACGACGGTATCGGGAAGTCGGATACCGAACCCACCAAGGGAACAGGCTTCGGCACGCAGTTGATCAACCTCCTCACCCGGCAGTTGGACGGCACCCTGACCTACGACACGAGCCACGGCACGAGTGTGTCATTATTTTTTCGCAAAACCACCCCCGCCTAATGGAAGACGTCAAGATTCTTATCGTAGAAGACGACATGATCATCGCGGCCAAAACGTCGCTGCACCTGTCGAACCTGGGCTACGCCGTGACGGGCATCGTGCCGCGCGGCGAAGAGGCCCTGCGCTGCCTGGCCGAAGACCGTCCCGACATCGTGCTGCTCGACATCAACCTCAAAGGCACCCTCGACGGCATCGAAACGGCCACGCTGATGCAAGAGCAGATGGACGTTCCGATCATATACCTCACCGCCAACGCCGACGAAGCCACGTTCACCCGCGCCCGCCTCACCCGGCCCGATGCGTTCATTACCAAGCCGTTCCGACAGCTTGACTTGCAGCACGCCATCGAGCTGACCATCACCCGCATGGCCGAGCGGCACAGCGGCCCGCTCCCGCTGCCCGAACCCGCCGAAGGCGAGGAGCCGGAGGGCGACACGCCGTTTATCCTCGACGACCGGATTTTTGTGCGACACCGCAACAAGATGGTCAAGGTGTTTCTCGAGCAGATTCTGTACGTGGAGGCCGACCGGAACTACTGCCGCATTTGCACAAATGAAGCGGAGTACATCCTGGCCGCGCCGCTCAAAAGCATCGAAGACAAGCTGCCCATCCAGCGGTTTGTGCGGGCGCACCGATCCTACGTAGTAAACCTAATGCAGATCGACGAGGTAGGCGACGACAACCTGACTATCGGGAAGAAAAGCATCCCGATCAGTCGCACATTCCGGCAGGAGCTACTGAAACTGATTCAGACGCTTTAAAGGAAAAATAGTACCTGATACGGCAAAACCGATTACTACTTCGGTCAAAAAAATAGGGTCTTCGGACAGTAAACCATGCAGTTCGTCCTCAAGACTTAGGTTTTGGGCTCGGTAAAGTATTGACTTATAGAATATCAAGGCGAAAAAGAATTAAAATCTTCTCTGAACTCGTCTTTTCATTTTTCGTACCCTTAACCATTTCAAAATCATGCACACTTTTTCAAAATCAATCCTCACTTTTGTTTTCGTCCTGCTGGCTTCTGCCGCCCTCCTGGCGCAGGACGCCCCCGCCCCCAAGTCACAGATGGTCTATATCCACGAAGACCCGGTGTATCCCGGTAAGGTGGCCGACTACGAGAAAGTTTCCAAAACCTTCCTCGACAACGCCAAGAAATACAAGCTGGAAGACAGCTTCGCGGTATTTCAGGGCAGCGATGGTACGTTCTCCAACTGTGTACTAATCGAAAACATGGCAGAACTGGACAAAAACCCGATGGCGGCTATGGCCGAAGGGATGGGCAAGGACGCCTTCCGGGCCATGTTCACCGACTTTGATAAGTGCTACGCCAGCCACCGCGATTATATGCTGGTGCGGGCTGCGGGGCTATCGTATATGCCCGAGGGTGAGGTGTTTTTTGGAGCAGACAAGCCCTTCCGCAAGTACCTAACCTTCTGCTACACCCCGGAAAACCAGAAGGCGCTGGGTGAGCTTCTCGGAAAAATTCAAAAGCTGAGTAGGGACAAGAAACCCGAGATGCACTACAACATCTACATCAGCCGCTTCGGGACCGCCGACAACTACTTCATGGTGGAAGAAGCCGCCAAAGACGCGGTAGAGTTCGAGACCATCAGCGCCGCTGATGAAAAAGCCCTCAAAGGCGTGGGCGACGAGCTCATGGGCGAACTGATGAAGCTGGTACTTCGCCGGGAAACAAAGACGGCCAGAATGCGGGCCGATTTCTCTTATACCGCCGCGAAATAATGCCACAACAGAGTCTTTTTTCCTAATTCTTAACCAAAAACCAATCCAATGAAAAACTCTATCAAGTACCTCCCCCTGCTGGCCGTTTTGTTTGCGGTCACCGCTCAGGCCCAGAGCCTCGACAAAGACGCGGTGGCCTTTGTCAAAACCTACCAGGATGCCTACAACAAAGGCGACCGGGCCACGCTGATGACTATGTTCAGCGACAGCGTAGGCTGGGTAAACCGCCGCGACGGCAGCATCAAAAACTTCCCAAAATCTGATTGGGATGACGATTACGTCCGCGACTTCAACGAAACGGTGGGTACTCACCAGGACTTCACCACGAATAGTACCAAAGCCCTGCCCAGTGGTAAAATGGCCATTGCCACGACCTTTACCGGCTACAATTTCGACCGTAAAACCAACGCCAAGGTAGATCCCGCTTCGGGTTCGTGGGATGTGGTCATTGGCAAAGAAGGCGGTCAATGGAAAATCGGGCAAGTGAAATGGGTACAGGGCATTTCGATCATCGGAGATGAAATGAGCGCTCTGGTAAAGAAATTCCAGGATGCCAGCAATCGGGAAGATATCGCTATGCTGAAAAAGACGATGGCCGACAACATCGTGCGGATAGCACCCGATGGAACTACCCAAAAAGGCATCGCTCAAGTCTCCGAACTGTTTGCCAAAGGCTTTGCCGATGCCGACGTGAACACCTACATCACGCTGGCCAACCTGATCCCGCAGTTCGATGGCAGCGTGACTGGCACGGGAGCCTTTTACCAGCATGGCCGCACCACCACCGGCGGCCGGGTCGATATCGAGGGCTCCTACACCAACAAACAAGTGAAGGAGAATGGCCAGTGGAAAATTGCCGAGATAAAGCTCTCACCCCTGGTCAGAACGCTGAGCTACTACAAAGTGGGCGACTACGACGCCTGGAAGAAAGCCTTCGACATGTACGCCAACGAGCGGCGCTTTGCCGGGGTGTTGAGCGCCGAAGTCGGTACACTGCACGATGATCCCGGCACGGTCTATATCATCACCGAGTGGGTGTCGCACGAAGCCTCGAAAGCTTTCATCGCCAGTCCCGCGATGGTGGCCGCCATGAAAGAAGCCGGGGTAGCGGACAATCGCACCGTGCTGTATCTCGACAAGAAGTAGTCCCTGAATCCGCACACTTTAATTCAATTTTTCACTTTAAAACTCAAACTCATGAAAACGTTACTCTTTTCCCTTGCCCTGCTGCTGAGCAGCACCTGTTTCACGACGGCGCAGGATTTCTACCTGCCCTCATCTTCCAAATCCAAAAAGGCCGTAGCGACCCTGCACCAGGCGGCAGAACTTTACGGGAATGTCCACTTCGCGCAGGGCAATGAAAAAACCGCCGAGGCCCTGGCCGAAGATCCGAATTTGTTTTTGGCGCACGTGAATGCCGTACAGTTTGCTTCCAAGGCTGAAAAACCTGCGATAATCGAAAAAGCGCTGGCCGTCGATGCCACCAACTTCAACGAAGCCGAGAAAATCATGCGGGGCGTGATGGAGAAATGGGCGCAAGACCTCGACTACGCACCCACCGAAGAAATGAAGTCACTAGTGGCGGCCTATCCCAAAACTCCACAAGCCACGGAGTGGGCGTCCTTACACGCCTTTTTCACGGCGAAAGATGCGGACGCAGGACTGGCGTACGCCCAAAAGCTGGCCAAGATGAGTCCGAAGTACGGGCCCAACTACAACACGATGGGCTACATGTACCTGAAAAAAGGGGAAATGGACAAAGCCAAAGCAGCGCTCGAAAAGTACATCGCCACGACCCCGAAGAAGCCCAATGCCTACGACAGCATGGGCGAGTACTACATGAACGCCAAAGACTACGCCAAGTCGGTGGAGTACTACGACAAAGCCGCCAAACTGGGCCTCGCCGACGCCAAAGAGCGGGCCGACAAGGCGCGCGAAATGATGAAGCAGAAATAATTAAAAGACTCTGATCCTCATACGATTAGATTGGTAATACAGAAAGGCGTTTTCCCTTGGGAGGCGGCTTTCTGTTTTTTCTATTCCTCACTTTCTACACCCTTAACCCAATGAAAAGCAAACAACTCCCCTTAGTTTTAGCCGCATTTGCTGCCCTGTTCCTATTTGTTGCGGGTTGCAACGCACCCAAAAAAAACGAAGACGCCACCGCCGAAAAGGCACAACCCGATATGGCCCAGATCAAAACTGAGATTCAGGGGCGCGGAAGTGACTGGGCCGCCGCAGTCAATGCCCGTGATGCGAACGCCATAGCGGCTTTTTACAGCGATGATGCGGTAAGTATGGCCGACGATTATCCACCAGCCGTGGGTAATGCGGCCATTCTGGAAAGCTTGCAGGCTTTCCTCGCCGAGCTTCCCGAAGGCTCTACTGTTTCCTACGATACGCAGGAAGTATTCGGCGACGAAGACCTGGTAACTGAGATCGGCAGAATGACGCGCAAAGACGCATCAGGAAAAGTGTTTTACACCGGAAAGTACATGACTATTTGGGAGAAACAGGATGGTGTATACATGTGCATTAGGGATATATACAACGATGACCAAAAGTAGCATAACCGCTTTCTGTGTGCCCCCTTACAATCCTTCTTTTTTCTTCACTTTCAAAACCCAATAATCCAATGAAAACCAAACAATTCACTTCCATTCTGGCCGCATTTGTCGCCCTATTTCTGTTTACCATTAGCTGCAATACAGCTTCTAAAGAAAGTTCCGAAACCGTTGATAGCCGAAGAAAAACCCGCCACCGCCGAGGAACCCTCTCAGATGAACCGCGATTTTGTGGCGGCTTTAAACGCCAAAGACGCGATGGCCGCCGCCAACTGCTACACCGAAGATGCGACGCTGCTGCCGCCCAACGAAGCCCCCGTGAAAGGCCGTGCTGCCATTCAGGAATATTGGGCCGGGGCCATCGCCGCCAGGGCTTTCAACGCCGAAGTCGTCACTACCTCGACGGGCAGCAGCGGTGATTTGGGCTACGAAACAGGGCGTTTACAAATGAAAATCAAAATGCCGGATGGCTCAGTGATTGTCGAGTTTGGCAAGTACACCGAATTGCTGCGTAAAGAAGCGGATGAAAAATGGCTCTCCACGATGGGGATGTGGAACAACGACACGCTGGCCTTGAAGTGAGCGCTACGGCTTTGAAAATCGGCCCTTTTCAGTCCAGGAATACATCGGTGACGATGATTTCGAGATTGGGAATAATGGGCGTTTGCAGGATGTCGCCCTCGACGTTGGGAGGTAAGCCGATGTAAAAACCCTGTTCGTTGAGTTTCCAGACCTGTATCATGCGCTCGGTCGGGTTGACGACCCAGTATTCGAGGACACCCGCCTCCTGATAAAGCTCGAATTTGTCGCGCATTTCGGTGCGGCTGTTGCCCGGCGAAAGGATTTCGACCACCAAGTCGGGCGCACCGATGCAGCCACGTTTGTCCAGCTTGGCGGGGTCGCAAATTACGCATAAATCGGGCTGGACGACGGTGGTGGCGTCCTGATTTTTGATTTTACTAAACCGGGTCAAGCGCACATCGAAAGGGGCAACGTACACTTTACAATGGCTTTTCCAAAGTGCATTACCCAGAAAAAGGGATAAATTTCGGCTGACATCTTGATGCTTACGCGAAGGCGCAGACATTTCACGGATTTTACCCCGGAGCAGCTCTACCCGTTCGGTAAACTGCCACAGCAGGTAGTCGGCGTAGGTGTACGAGCCGTTGGGGTCGAGTTGGTCAAGTGAATTGATAGCCATGATGAAGTCAGTTTTTTCAAACATTACAAAGATAGGCATTCCGACAAAATGCATCGGATACTTCACAGCAACACAGCCAAATATTTCATAATCAATCAGATAAAGCCAAAAAGTCCAATGAAAACCAACCAATTATTCCTCATTCCGGCTGCCGTCATCGCCCTCTCCCTGGGCCTGACGGGCTACAACACCTCCGCCGAGAAAACGGCCGCCGTGGATACGACCACTGCCGAAACTATCGCCACCACCGAAGTGCCGGAATATTTCAGCCTGCGCCCCGAACTCGAAAAAGCCAACGGCTACACCCACGCCGTGCGCATCGGCAACGAACTCAAAGTGTCGGGGGCCGTCAGCATGGACGACGAAGGCAACCTGACCGCGCCGGGCGACTTGCGGCAGCAGATGGTCAACTGCTACGCCGACATCGACACGATTCTGAAACACTACGGCTGTACGTGGGACGACGTGGTGGTCAAAAACATCCTGACAACCGATATGCCGGAGTTCGAGAAACAGGCGGACTACCGCAACGACCTCTACAAAAAGCAGTTCCCGACGGGTTCTTGGTTCGGGGTGAAGGAACTGGCTCTGACTGGTCAGTTGATCGAAATCGAGCTGGAAGCTTATAAGACACGGTAAGGGTATGCGTTAGTCTTATAAGTCTTCGAAGGGCGCGTCGAAGTCTTCATCCACCTAAATGATCAACTCTTTTCTACCCCAAATCAAAGTCAAAATAGCCTATCTGAAAATGGAAATACCTGAAAATAAAATTGATATTTTTTTGGTGATTTTGTCATCACATCTACTCCACTATTTTTCAATAGCGGGCTTGGCATTTTTCATTGGCTATGTGTTACTTAAAGATAAGATAGTGTTTAGGAAAATTCAAAGAGTATTTCCTCCGTCCAATGATTACCAAAGAGATATATTGTTTTCAATTTGTACCTATTTGATTTCTGCACTGGTAGGTATGCTACTGTATAATGATATAGTGAAACCTTACACTTTAATTTATTTCACTATCCTAGACTACGGTTGGCCATATTACATTCTTTCATTTTTCATGGCAATCGTTATTCACGACACCTATTTTTATTGGCTTCATCGACTTCTACATTATCCGAAATTCTTTAAATTTTTTCATAGAGTACACCATATTTCTACCAATCCGAGTCCATGGTCTGCGTTCTCGCATCATCCGCTCGAAACGATCTTACAATCCGGGGTTTTTGTCATTTTGGCTTTTCTAGTTCCCCCTGATTCAAGTAATAAATGCAACGGCTGAAAAAAAATCCCCCCTGCCGGGGGGGGGGGGCCCCGGGGGGGCCACACCGCGGGGGCGCAGCGGGCACCAGACAA
>JBBSUC010000099.1:0-8599 GCA_038235275.1 Cytophagales bacterium
AATTATAGCGACGCAGGTTCGGGAAAAGGCGGATCGAGCCCGGCGATGTTCTGGTTCGCTCAGAAGAGCAATGATCCTTCCCTGCTGTGGATCGAAAAAGAGTACCTTTTGCACGAGGATCCGTCACGATTTACTAAAAACCGCGTACTACCGATCATCATGATCTGGGGCGCAGGTACGCCATTGGATAAGATTTCTCCGCCCGCCCATAAACTTTGGACCGGGCAGGGCAAAAGTCCCGTCGCGCTGATGCGTACCTCCTGGACCAACCCGAATGCGCTCTATGTAGGTTTTAAAACGGGTACCCCCTCGGCCAGCCACGCCCACATGGACATTGGTTCGTTCGTGATGGAAGCCGATGGGGTACGGTGGGCTTCGGATTTAGGGGTTCAGGAATACGAATCTCTGGAATCCAAGGGAATGAATATTTGGGGCAAAGAGCAGGACGCCCAGCGTTGGACGGTAAAGCGCTATAATAATTTTATCCATAACACCCTTACGGTCGACGACCAATATCAGAAAGTGCAGGGTTATGCGAAAATTGACAAATCAGGGGAAAGCAAGGCACTGAAATTTGCCGTATCGGATCTTTCGGATGTGTACGAAGGCCAGCTCGCCGCCGCGAAGCGGGGGATTGGCATAGTGGATGAGGCCTATGTCGTGGTGCGTGATGAGGTGAAAGCTACCGAAAAATCGGCCAAAGTACGCTGGGTGATGCTCGCCCCCGAAAAAGTCAAAATCAGCGGCGGTAACGTGGCCGTTTTATCCAAAGACGGTAAACAACTCACCCTCCGCGTGGACTATCCTGCCCAAGCAAAACTGCAAACTTGGAGTACCGCACCCACCACCGACTACGACGCCCCAAACGAAGGCACGGTGCTAATCGGCTTCGAATACGATGTTCCCGCCGGGACGTCGCAGACGCTGCAAGTAAGCCTTTTACCCCCAAAAGTCGTCAGTAAAAGTAAAGCGTTCGACAAATCCCTCGACCAATGGAACCCGTGATTTTGGTAAAAATGAAACATTTATTTCCCTTCTTTCTATTCTTTTTTCTTCTATCGGCGGCCAATGCGCAGGTCACGCCGCGCAATATTTTGGCCCAAAAATATTCCCTGGCCGACGTGAAAAGCGCACTCATTCCGAAAGGCCAGTGGCATCCCTACCCAACCACGCCCGCCGCGTGGCAGGCCGCCGTTCCTGATTCAGTTCTCAAGAAAATCATCGAGGCGGGTGAGAAAAACCGTGATTACGATTTTCCCGGCATTTCGGCTACCGTCTCGCTCGACTTCGTTCGTTCGGGCGACCGCGATCGCCACCGCGATGTTTCCTACGGCAAACGTAACGCCCTAATAGAATTGATTTTGGCCGAAAGCGTGGAAGGGAAAGGGCGGTTTGTCGAAACCATTCTCAATGGCGTGTGGTCGATTTGTGAGGAAAGTTTTTGGGGCGTTCCGGCGCACATCAGCGGCACGGGTCTGCCCGATGTGGAGAATCCCGTTGTAGAGTTGTTCAGCGCCGAAACTGCTGCTTTGCTGGGCATGGCCGATTATTTTGTGGGCGAGCAACTGGACGAAATCAATCCGCTGGTTCGTAAGCGCATTTACCACGAAACCAACGTCCGTATCTTCGAACCTTTACTCGATCATCCCGATCGGTACAGCTGGATGAGTAAAACGCGCTCGGTCAACAACTGGAATCCGTGGATTATGTCGAACTGGATTTCGGCCACGCTAATGCTGGAAAAAGACGAAGCCCGCCGCGCCGAAATGCTCCACCGTGCCATGCTGGGAGTTGATTTGTACCTCAACGGCCTGGGTAAGGACGGCGGCTGCGACGAGGGACCAAGCTATTGGACCGCTGCCGGGGCCAGCGTGTACGACTGCCTGGAAATGTTGGGCGAAGCTACGAAGGGAAAGGTGAACATTTACGAGAATCCGCTCATCAAAAATATGGGCGCGTATTTCTACAAAGTTCACATTGCGGGTTCTTACTTCGTCAATTTTGCCGACGCCGACCCCGTTTTGAAACCCGACGGCTTGCTGCTGCACCGCTTTGGCCAGGCCCTCGGTGATCCGCGTATGGTGAGCATGGGCCAGTGGGCCTTCGGTCAATTTCCCGAAGTGGCTACCGAACTAACGGGCCACCATCGTCCCAGACGAATCGAGAATTTGCTGACGCTGAAGAAAATGGACGACTCCGCGCCGCCTTATGTGCCTGTCCCAGATGCCTGGCTGTCGGATATCGAAGTGCTGACCGCCCGCGATAATTCGGGTTTGTTCCTGGCTACCCACGGCGGCCACAACGCCGAAAGCCACAACCACAACGATGTGGGTGACTTTATTTTGTATTCCAACGGCGAACCCGTCATCATCGACGCCGGGCGCGGCAACTACACTGCCCGCACGTTTTCGGCCCAACGGTATGAGCTGTGGTTCACGCAGTCGCAGCACCATAATCTACCCATCATCAATGGCTTGGGACAAAAGGCGGGGCGCGAATTTGCGGCAAAAGACGCCAAAAGTACTATTTCAAACAAGGAGGCAGCGCTTTCTATGAACATCGCCGCTGCCTATCCCGCCGAAGCTGGAATTACCGCCTGGAACCGAAAAGTGGCCTTGGATCGGTTGAAGCATCGGCTGGAAATAACGGACGATTATTCTTTTTCGCAGAAACCAAGTTCACTACAACAAGTCTTTATGACGCTCGCCGAGGTGGAGACCAGCGTTCCTGGTGAACTGCGGCTGACAACGCCGCAAAAGCAAAATTTCGTCATTCGCTACGACCCCAAAAAATGGACGGTTGCCACCGAATACCCTTCCACCGAAGGCATGGAGTACAGCAGCTTCAAAACCAAGTGGGGCGGAAGTCGGGTGCAACGTGTTTTGCTGACAAACAAGGATTTGAAAATGAAAGACAAGTTTACGTATCTCATTGAGCGGCGGTAGGGAATTGGCCACCGAGCATCACTCAGTTTTTTAAATATCATGAAAAAAATTGCACTGACTTTTTTATTTCTGGCTGTTTTGGGTCAAACATTTGGTCAGGTAACTCCACGTAATATTCTGGCCCAAAAATATTCTCTGGCCCAAGTGAAGCAAGCCTTGGTATCCAGAGAGCAATGGAGGCCCTATCCCAAAACGCCCGCTGAGTGGAAAGCCGCCGTGCCGGATTCGGTCCTGCAAAATGTCATCAGGCAAGGCGAGGCCAATCTTGCTTATGAGTTCAAGCCTATTTCGGCTTCTGTCTCGATGGACTACGTACGTTCGGGTGACCGCGAGCGACACGGCGAGATTTCCTTTGGCAAGCGCAATATGCTGATGAATTTAATTTTGGCAGAAAGCGTCGAGGGTAAGGACCGCTTTACCGAAGCCATCCTTAACGGCCTGTGGTCGATTTGTGAGGAGAGTTACTGGGGCGTGCCGGCGCACATCAGCAGGACGGGTTTGCCCGACGTCGAGAACCCGATTGTCGATCTTTTTACCGCCGAAACGGCCACCGTTTTAGCCTTTGCCGATTATTTTGTGGGCGAAAAACTGGACAAAATCAATCCGCTCGTTCGCAAACGGATTTATCACGAATCCAACGTGCGCTTCCTGTTTCCGATGCTCGACCACGGCAATGAAAATAGCTGGAATAATCCAACCCGCCAGGTCAACAACTGGAATCCGTGGATCATGTCCAATTGGATTGCCTCGACCCTGATGCTGGAAAAAGACGAAGCCCGCCGCGCCGAAATGACGCACAAAGCCATGCTCGACCTCGATATTTACCTCAACGGGCTGGGCGACGATGGTGGCTGCGACGAGGGGCCAAGCTACTGGACCGCCGCCGGAGCTAGTGTTTACGACTGCCTCGAAATGCTGGATAAGGCCTCCAAGGGCAAGGTAAATATCTACGACAACCAGTTGATTAAGAACGTAGGGGCGTATTTTTACAAAGTTCACATCGACGGCTACTACTTCGTCAACTTCGCTGATGCCGACCCAAAACTCCAACCCGACGGACTGCTGCTTTACCGCTTTGGCCAGGCAATCAAAGACGACCGCATGATCAATATGGGGCGCTGGGCTTTCGGTGCCTTTCCCGATGCTTCGCTCAAAGTCAGCGGCTTCCACCGCTTCCGCTCCGTCGAAAATTTATTGACCGCCCAAAAAGTGCAGACCGCCGCCTCTTACGACAAAGTTCCCGACGCCTGGCTGCCGGACATTCAGGTAATGACCGCGCGGGATAATAATAGCTCAACCTCCGTTGGGGCAACCTCCGTTGGGGGCTTTTTTCTGGCCACCCACGGCGGCCATAACGCCGAGAGCCATAACCATAACGACGTGGGTGACTTCCTGCTCTACCTCAACGGCGAGCCCGTCATCATCGACGCCGGGCGCGGCAACTACACCGCCCGCACCTTCTCGGCTCAGCGGTACGAGCTGTGGTTCACGCAATCCAACTATCACAACTTGCCAATCATCAACGGCATGGGTCAAAAGGCAGGGCGAGAATTTGAGGCCACGCAAGTCAGCAGCGCAATCGACGCAGAAGCGGCAACGCTGAACATGAACATTGCCGCCGCCTACCCAACCGAAGCAGGCATAGCATCCTGGAATCGCAAGGTTTCGCTGAATCGCGCTAAAAATCAGGCCGAAATCACGGACGATTACGCCTTGAAAGAACGCCCCACTTCGTTGCAGCAAGCTTTCATGACCGTATGCGATGTGAATCTCCAGGCGGACGGACGCATTCTGCTGACTACGCCCGGCGGGCAATCGGTCACGCTACGCTACGACCCCAAGAAGTGGACGGCCAGCAAAGATATGCCTTCCACCGAAGGCATGGAGTACCGCAGTTTCAAAACCAAGTGGGACAACCGCCCCGTGCAGCGGATTCTGCTGGCCAGTAAGGATTTGAAGGTGAAGGATAAAGTGCAGTTCGTGATCTCGAAGTAGATGTAGTACGGCCGGGCAGACGTTCCTGCTTCCAGCCCGTTTTTGGAAACAGTCCGATGGGTCGGCAGTCCGATGGGTCGGCAGCAAATCCCACGTCATCGCGGCTGGTACGGCACGGCCTTAATCAGCCGCAGGTCATTGAGTTCAGGAATGACGCGCACGTTTTCGGGCGGGATGATACCGCGCTTGATCCAGTTATTGACAGTTTGCACACTATTTATACCGAAGGCTTCGCAATATTTTTTCTGGGTCAGCCACTTCGTGGATAGATCAAGGACAACCCCCTTGCTTAGCAGTAAGGCAACGGCTTCCTCTTTCAACTCAGCTGATTCGCGGAGTACGTTGGCAATTTGCGCACTCAGTGCTGGATCGGTGCTGGTTTCTGTATTCATTTGATTGGTTGATTATAGGGGAGTTCCTCCTCCCAAGGTTCTGATCAGTCTTCTTTTTCAAGTTTCTCAACGATGGTCGTCAGTTCGTTCATCTCGTCAAACAGGATATCATATTCACTTTCCGCCATGTTTTGGCCCTGTTCACGGAGCAGTAATTTGATAGCAGCGATTCGGAACCGAAGCATCATCGCCAATTCTTGTTCCTTCTTCAATCTGATTGATTTAAGATGGCCTGATTGAACAAAAATAAGTATTGTTTAATCGTTAAACAAATTCTCCTCGCACTATTTTGCATCAACAGCCAGCTTGCCCAAACCACATTTTTCTTCTACTTTTTTAAAAAATACTTCTACAAGCAAGGTTAGCTTTTCCCCAAAATTCGCTCATACTTCCAAAAGCACAACTACATGAGCGGACGGCTACCCACGGAAGAGGTACAACGACTTTGGCGCGAATACCGGACAGGCGACATTAATGCCCTGGCGACTTTGATGGAGCGGTTTTATCCTGATCTGTTCAATTGGGGAATGCGGCTGCACAGCGAGCGGGAATTTGTCAAGGACTGCATTCAGGAAATATTCCTTAGCCTGTGGAAAGTGCAGGAAACCATCGCCCCGGTGGAAAATGTGCGTTCCTACCTGCTGGTCGTGCTGAAAAGCCGCATTTTGCGCGAGCTTTCTAAGAAAGAAAACAAACTACATACTCGCCTGAGCGAAGACTACGCCTTTTCGATCGAGTTCTCGGCGGACCTGCGGCTGATCGAGGAAGAACACGAAGTCTATCAGCTTCGCAAATTGGAGCAGGTAATGAATCATCTCCCGCCGCGCCAGAAAGAACTCATTTACCTGCGTTTTCACCAAAACCTCAGCTTCGAGCAAATTGCCGAAGTGATGCAACTCGGGAGGCAGTCGGTCTATAATCTTTTACAAAAATCATTGGGTAGTCTGCGCAAGCACTGGGTGGCGGTGGTGCTGTTGTTGGTTGGTGGGCAGAGTATGTTTTAGCCGATTTAGTATCATCCTGCCAACGAACCTACGAGAAAGAAATGAAAGATTACCAACACTATACCGCCGAAGACTTTATCCGGGACGAGAGTTTTCGAGACTGGGTGCAGGGCCGCAGTCGGGAAGAATCCTTCTGGCCTGATTTCCTGCAAAAACACCCCGACAAAAAAGCGACCCTACAACAAGCCGAATTGGTGGTCCGGGCCGCTTCGCCGTCGCAATCTCGCTCAGTTGAGGAAGACTTGACCGAAAAAGAAATCCGCCGCGAAGTGGACAAATTTCTGGAAAAAACCGAAACTGGGACGGAGCAGGAAGTGGAGGGGTCTGGTTTTGGCAAAAAGATAGAAAGCAAGCGGCAAGCGTGGTTTCTATTCAAGTACGCCGCCGCTGCTATTGTCCTGATCGTCGGAGGAATAACCTGGTACTTGTCCGGTGATTTGCCAATAAGCCAGGAAATGACCGCAACGAAAACCGCCACTTCCAATTCCTTAGTTGAAACCAGTAACCCAACCACGGAGCCACTGCGGCTGCGGCTGGGTGACGAGTCGGAGGTGATTCTTAGCCCCAACAGCCGCCTGAGCTATCCCGCCCAATTTGCCGATTCAGCCCGCATCGTGTACCTCACGGGCGAGGCTAGTTTTGCGGTCGAGCGGCAGGAGCGGCCTTTCCTGGTCGTTACGGGCGAGATGATCACGAAAGTCTTAGGAACGCGCTTCGTGGTGCGGGCCTTCGACGCTGATCCAAAGTATTCCGTGCAGGTCATTTCGGGCAAGGTAGCCGTTTCACGCGCCGAACCCAATCGCGTCACCGGCAGTCGTGAAGTAAATGGGCTAATTCTGACCGCCAATCAGGCGGCTATTTTTGAAAAAAATATTCGCCAGTTATCGAAAACGCTGGTGGCTAATCCGCTGCTAATCCAGGAAAAAATATCGAACACCGACAAGGAGTTTCGCTATGACGAAACGCCACTGCCTACCATCCTGGCCGAACTGGAACATCGGTACGGTATTCCTATTCAATTCGACCAATCGAGTCTGCAAAATTGCCGCATCACAGCCACCCTGACGAACGAGACGCTCTACGAAAAACTGGACATTCTGTGCAAAACCGGATCGGCTTCCTACGAAATCGTGGACGGGCAAATCGTAGTGAGCGGGCGTGGCTGTCGGTAACGTAGAAATCAGAACCTTTAACCTTTAACTTATATCCAGCTTATGAAAAAAGTCGCTACCCGGCAATTGTGGGTCAGAGTCATGAAATTTTCTTTTGCGCAAAGTTTGCTTTTGTTTTTATTGATGGGCGTTTCTTACGCGCATCCCTCCGACGCGCAGGAGTACCTCAGCCGTCGCCTCACTTTAAAGGCTGAAAACAAGGAAATCAAGCAGGTACTGGCCGACATTGAGAAATCGACGGAAGTGCGCTTCGTGTACAGTTCGCAGGTCGTCAGTTCTTCGCAGCGTGTTTCTATTCAAAAAACCGACGTCACCCTGGGTGAGGTTTTGGAAAATTTGCTGACGCCTTTAAAAATCAAATACGAGCTAGTCGGGCGCAAGATCATTCTTTCGGCCAAGCCTTTGATGATTGAAAAGGCTTCTTCCTCCCTATATAATATCCCGGTCGTCGCGCCAAAATTACTGGTGCGCGGTACGGTTCGGGACGAAACCGGCGGCAGTTTGCCGGGCGTGAGCGTGGTGATCAAAGGAACCACGCGCGGCACGACGACCAACACCGAAGGAAAATTTGAGCTCGATACACCGGATGGGCCGACCACGCTGGTTTTCAGTTTTGTGGGCTACGCCAGCCAGGAAGTGGCGGTGGGAAGCCAAACGAACCTGCAAATCACCCTGCAGCCCGAGAACAAAGCGCTGAATGAAGTAGTGGTCGTGGGCTACGGTACCCAGAAAGCCAAGGACGTCACGGGTGCGGTAGCGACCATCAACCAGGAGGTAATCAGAGATTTGCCCGTGGCAACGCTCGATCAGAAAATGATCGGACAAGTAGCGGGGGTGCAGATCACACAGCCGTCGGGTTCGCCGGGCGGCGGCACATCGGTGCGCATACGCGGCAGTGGTTCGCTGGGCGCGGGCAACGAGCCGCTCTACGTCGTAGACGGAATGCCCTACGCTTCGGGTTTGAACCAAAATCTGAATCCGCTGCTCAATTCTTCGGGTTTGAACCAAAACCTGAACCCGCTGCTGCTCATCAACCCCAATGACATCGAAAGCATCAATATCCTGAAAGACGCTTCTTCCACGGCCATTTA
>JBBSUC010000100.1:0-8164 GCA_038235275.1 Cytophagales bacterium
AACGTAAAAAGCAACCTTTCGTAAAAGTCAACTTGGGTGGCATCACTTCTACCTTATTTGAAAGCGAACTCTTCGGCCACGTGCGCGGGGCCTTCACCGACGCCAAGACCGACCGCGCGGGCCGCTTTGAATTGGCGGATCAGGGGACTATTTTTCTGGATGAAATCGGGGAATTGGATTTGGCTAGTCAGGTGAAATTACTGCGGGTGTTGCAGGAGCGTACCTTCGAGCCGCTGGGCAGCAGTAAAAGCCGTACCGTTGACGTACGGATCATTTGCGCCACCAACCGCAACCTGGAGGCGATGGTGGCGCAAGGCGCTTTTCGCGAAGACCTTTTTTACCGTATCAACCTTATTACTATTCATTTGCCCGCCCTGCGCGAACGCGCCGGCGACATTCCACTACTGGCGGAGTTTTTTGTCAATAATCTGAAAGAAATCTACCAAAGGCCTGATTTACAACTGAGCCGGACTGCCGCCAAGTGGCTGAAATCGCTGGTCGTGCCGGGCAATATCCGGCAATTGAAGAACATCGTAGAACGCACCGTTCTGCTTTCTACCAATGACCTGCTGGAAATAGCCGATTTTCAGCAAAACATCAGCCCGGCACTCCGGTCTTCGACCTCAGGAAATCTTCCTGAAGTCGGCACGATAACGCTGGAAGAAATGGAGGAGCAGATGATTCGCCGGGCCATGGATTTCCACCAGAATCGCGTGTCGAAAGTGGCCCGCTCGCTGGGTATTACGCGTTTTGCCCTGTACCGTCGGCTCGAAAAATACGGCATAAGCTACGACTCCGACGAGGCATGAAACTTTCGACCCGCAGCCAGTATATCCTTTATATCTCAGTGCTGCACGCGGTACTGATTTTTCTGGTTTATCGGCTTTTGTTTGAGGATAAACTACTTTTCATCGCGTCAGAGGTATTTTTGTTGATTTCGGTCTTCGTTTCTCTTCATCTTTACCAGAACTTCCTGCGGCCCAACGAATTTGTCAAGTCCGGCATCGAGGCCATCAAAGAAAAGGATTTTACCATCAAATTCGTCCCGACAGGTAAGGGCGAAATCGACGGGTTGATCGAGGTTTATAATCTGATGATCGACCAGCTCCGCGAGGAGCGCACCAAGCAGCAGGCGCAGCATTTTTTTCTGGAAAAACTCATTGCCGCCTCCCCTACCGCCATTATCATTCTGGATTTCGACGATTGCATTGCCTCGATCAACATTAGGGCGGCGGATGTTTTAAAACTAAATCTTGAAAAAATAAAGGGCCACAAGCTCAATGAAATCAATTCACCATTTTTGGCACAATTGGTCGAAATGCAAAACGGCGAGTCGAAAATCGTGAAAGCCGACGGCGTCCAAAAATTCAAAGTCCAGCGGTCGCATTTCATGGATCAGGGCTTCCGGAGATCGTTTCTACTGGTCGAGGAACTGACCAGCGAACTGTTGGAACAGGAGAAAAACGCCTACGGCAAAGTGATTCGCATGATGGCCCACGAAGTAAACAACACGCTCGGGGCCACGGATTCGATTTTGCAAACTACCCGAAAAAGTCTGACAAATCCAGAATTTGCCGACCTGCGCGACGCCCTGCAAGTGGCCTCCGAACGTAACCGCCGCCTGGCGCACTTCATGCGGAATTTTGCGGATGTGGTACGGCTTCCCTTGCCTAATCTTGAAATAATAGACCTGAATAAACTGTCTGCAAACGGGGTCGTTTTTCTGCAATCTCTGGCCCGACAAAAGGGCGTGGTTTTGCAAATTGTAAATAACGAAAAGCTGCTCGTCAAAGCCGACGCCGGACAGTTGGAGCAGGTTTTGATTAACGTAATTCAGAATGCGCTGGAAGCCTGTCAAGACGGCAAGGAGGTTCGGGTAGTCATCGAAGCAAATCAACTCGTCGTAAGAAACAACGGCAAACCCATTTCTCCGCAGGAAGCCACGCAACTTTTTAACCCTTTTTATAGCAGCAAACCCGACGGCCAAGGCATCGGGCTGACGCTCAGCCGGGAGATTCTGCTGAACCACGGATTCTCATTTTCTTTGAAAACAAATGCAGACGGCTGGACGGAATTTGTGGTCATCTTTAAAGTATGACCTGACTCTTACCCTACTCCTCCACAACCGGCTTCCCTTCATAATTCATGTCACGGTAAGGCACCGTTTCCGTTTGGTCGATTACGTAACCCCATTTCTTGACGTACTCCAGACCCGGCAGGAACTTATCCTTTCGCTCTCGCAGCACTTTGCTCAGTCGCTTGTCGAGGTCGGCTTGCAGCTTGGCTGCCTTAGGGTTGCTGACCAGATTGTTCATTTGGTACGGATCTTCCTTATTATCGAACAATTGCCACGGCCCGTTCAGGTCACGGGTGTAGGTGTAGCGCTGCGTAACGATGCCACGGAATTCTTTCCCTCCTATATCACGCGACCACTGGCCGAAAGGCTGAACGCAGGAAATAAGCGTCTCTTCGGGTGCTTTTTTTGCGAAGTTTTGATTTCTGACCATATCCGAGTAGTCGATTCCTTCCACCGTTTTTGGGATAGGGATACCGCTCATTCCCAATAAGGTAGGCATGATATCGGGCGTGTTGAGCAGAATGTCGGAGGTCCATTTGGTGTTCGGGCCGAAGAGTTTGGGATAATGGACCAAAAATGGGACCCGGATGCTTTCTTCGTAGGGCTGCTGCTTGTTCCACCAGCCGTGTGAACCCAGCAGGTCGCCGTGGTCGGCGGAAAAGACGAAAATTGTGTTTTCCTCGATACCCGAGTCTTTAATGGTTTGCCAGAGTTTCCCGATGTTGTCGTCGATGGCCGCCATGTGGGCGTAGTAGCCGCGCAGACTTTCGATGGCTTTCTCGCGCTTGTCGGCGGGGACGTTTTCGCGCAGAATAATCTTCTTTTTCTCGAACATATTCCGGTATTTCTCCGGAGCTGTTTGGTAGGGATCGTGCGGGGCGCCCATCGAGACGAACAGCACGAAGGGTTTGTCCTGCTTCGATTTATCTTTGATATAGCCAATGGCATCGTTCGACTGCTCGGTCACGTCGTAGCCGTCCCATACTTTCCGGTCCGGTGAATCGCCAATGTAATACTCCGAATGGTTGTAATTGTGGGTGCATTCCAGCACTTTCCAGTAGTCGAAACCCTGATGCCGCGTGGCGGGAATGTAGCTGCGCCGCCCGTGGCCGTCGATGTGCCACTTGCCTATGAAGCCTGTGTTATAACCATTTTGGGCAAAAACCTTTCCCAATGTAACTGCATTCGTGTCCAGCAGAACGTCGTTCATGAACACGCCAGTCGTGAGCGGATACTGACCCGTCATTAACGACGCCCGGTGCGGCGTGCAAACCGGCATTCCCGATACGGCATTGCGCACGTTCAGACTGCTCGCCGCCAATCGGTCAAGATTAGGCGTAGAGGCATTCGGATCTCCGGCGTATCCTCCCGCCTGCGCCCGCCACTGATCCACGATGACGTACACGACGTTGGGCTTTTTATCGGCAACACCAGAAACAGGTGGATACGAAAAACTCAAACAAACCACTGCAAAGGCAAAAATCACAACAATCAAATATTTCATAATAGGTAAAGCAATGGATGAATCTGCCCTTGGTCCAAATAGCAATTTAACAACTCCACGTCAAATCAACGATTACACACCTCAACGCGCTTCTAGTATCCCGGATTCTGCTGCAACTTATTCACCAAAATCTCATTCACCGGAATTGGGGCCAACAGTTTATTGGGTGTAATGTTATAAGCGCCATCGTACAAATAAGGCTTCATGGCGATTTCGCGCTTGCCGTGGGCGGTCATCACCTCGATGGCTTTGCCCGTGCGCTTCAGGTCATACCAGCGGTGGTTCTCGAAGCATAGCTCCACCTGCCGCTCATGCGCGATGATGTTTTGCATAGAAACTTTATCGGTGGCGGTGACGGGCGCGGTGAGCTTAGCCCGGTTGCGTACTTGCTGGACAAAAGGAATCGCTTCGCCCGTTTTACCCTGTTCGTTCAGCACTTCGGCTTGCATCAGCAGCACATCGGAGTAGCGCAGAATGGGAAAATTGTCCCCGGCGCGGTTGTCGGGAGCCGCAATGGGTGCCTTGTACTTGTTACAGTACGGCACGGGCCGCACTTTGTTGTCCCAATCAAGTCCCGTCCAGTAAGCGATGGATACGTCCTTACGGGCATCGCCCGGTTCGAATGCATTGATTAAATCGTCGGTCGGTTGGTTCCAACCCGCACCCACGATGTTGATGTTGGGCCGCAGGGTGACGGCTCCGCCCGAAGTGTGAGGCGCAAACTGGAAGATGAACTGATTGGCGACCTCCGTACTGGCTTCCGAATACTGCATCGCAAAGATCGTTTCCTTATAATCTTTTTGAGCAGGATTGAACACGTCGGCGTAGTTGGCCAGCAGCTGGTACTTGCCGGAGCTAATGACTGCCGACAAGGCCGTTTGGGCTTCAGGATACTTTTTCAGGGTGAGTTGCACTTTGCCCAGCATTCCCTGCGCGGCCCATTCGTTGGCGCGTCCGGTTTCGGCTATGTCACGGGCTTTGGTAAAGTGACCAATCGATTCGGTCAGGTCTTTGACGATTTGGGCGTACACTTGCTCCTCGGTGGAGCGCTTGATGCCGACGGCTTCCTGTCCGCTCACGGGTGTGGTCACGAGCGGCACACCGCCAAACTGCCTTACTAAGTTGAAATAATACAACGCCCGCAGGAACATCGCTTCCCCGGCGCAACGGTCTCTAAATGATTCCTTGGAAAAAGTCACGCCCTCACGGTCCAACTCGCTCAACAGCTTATTGCAGCGGGTGATGCCATTGTACGAAAGATTCCAAAAAACTCGGTAAGCGGCATTATCGGAACCCAGAATAAACTGGTCGATTACTCCCCTCGAGGCCTCGCCGGTACGAATATTATTTTGGTGGGTGGAGTTATCAGAAACCAATTCGGCCAGTACCCAGTGTTGATTTTTTTCGTAGTCCCGCATCGGAACATAACAGCCGTTGGCCAGCAGGATGAATTCAGTTTCGGTTTTGTAAAAATTGCCCTCGTTCAAAGAGTCCTTGGGGTATATTTCCAAAAACTTGTCTGAGCAGGAGGTCAGCGCCAAAAGCGTCAGGATGGAGATGAATCTTTTCATGTCTTATATTAATGAGAGAATGAGAGAATGAGTGATTGAGCGAATAGAGTTTTGATATTTTTTTTATTCTCTCATTCACTCAATCTCTCATTCAAAATTAATTAGAACCCAATATTGATCCCCACCGACGAAGTCCGTGACAGCGGGTAAGAAGAAATATCGAAACCCGGCGAGAGCGTGTTGTTGATGTTCCGAGACTGCGCTTCTGGGTTCGCCCCTTCGTATTTGGTGAAAATAATCAGGTTCTGGATGGTGGCGTAAATCCGGGCCGAGCGAATGAAACCCGTTTTGCGCATCAGGCCGTCGGGCAGCGAGTAGCCGATATTGACGTTGGAAATTCGCAGGAAGGAGGCGTCCTCCACCCACAGCGAGTTCACGCGGTGGCCCCAGCTTGGCGTCAGCTTGGGAACGCCGGAAAGAATCCCGTTGCCCGGATCTTCCGTACTGCGCCAGCGATCGACCCAGGCGGCGCGGACGTTGAAGAAGCCCTGCAAATTGTCGATGGACTGGCGCAGGCCGTTCATCACCTGTCCGCCCTGCTGGCCGCTAATGATAACGCCCAGCGTAAATCTTTTGTAAGAAAAGTTATTGGAAAGCCCGAAGGTGAAATTAGGCTGCGGATTGCCAATAATAGTGTAATCCAGAACGTCGCTCACGACCCCGTCACCGTTGACATCGCGGTACTTGGGATTTCCCTCGTACACCTGCGGCGTCTTGATAATATCGGGATTCTCAATGTCGGCTTTGCTATAAACCCCGTCGTTGATGAAGCCGAAGAACTGCCCGATTGGCTTACCCACCACGCTGATGTTCGTGGGGTTGCCGTCGTTGTTGCCCGACAGGATGCGGTCGCTGTTGTCGTTGAGCGAGAGGACAATGTTGCGGTTGAAGGCAATGTTAGCGTTAACGTCCCAGCGTAGCGCGCCCGATACCGGACTGCCGCCCAAAGAAATTTCCAGACCCCGGTTGCGGACATTTCCCTTATTCACAATTTGTGAGTTAAAACCCGTGATAGCGGGAATGACATCGTTGAGCAGCATATTGCGGCTCTTGCGGTTGTAGAAATCCACCGTCAGCAGCAAGTTGCTCTTGAATAGTTCCACATCCACGCCCGCGTCGATCTGGCTGGATTCTTCCCAGGTCAGGTTCGGGTTGGCGAGGCCCACATAGGAGGCCGTTACGAGATTGTTGGCAAAAACGTAAGAACCGGCGTTGACAGACGCCAGGTGCGAGTAGTTACCGATGTTGTTGTTGCCGCTCTTGCCGTAGCTGGCCCGCAGTTTCAGCGAACTGATCACCTTGTTATTTTTCAGGAATTCCTCCTCCGACACCCGCCAGGCCCCCGCGATGGAGGGAAAAGTGGCATATCGTTTGTTGGCCCCGAAGCGCGACGAGCCGTCGGAGCGGACGGTAGCGGTAAGCAAATACTTGTCCTTGAAGCCGTAATTGAGGCGGCCCAGGTACGAGATAATGCTCCATTCGTTGATATTTTGGTCCCAGTTACTGATGGTCTGGGCACCATTGATGGTCTGAATCAGGTCGTTGGCGTACGGACTGGCCAGGATGTTGACATAATTGCTGGTACTTTTTTGGGTCGTGTAACCCGCCAGCGCGTTGATACGGTGGTTCCCAAAAGCTTTATTATAAGTCAGCGTATTTTCGATCAGCCAGTTGAAAGTTTCGCCCCGGTTGTCGGTCGCCTGTCCAGTCCCGGCCACAGGCGGGCGGTTAGAACCACCGATGGTGCTGGGGATAAACTGGGAGAATTTAGACGTGGACCAAATGGTGTTGAGCGAAGTGCGGGCCACCAGTTCGGGCAGGATGCGCCATTCCAGAAAGGCCGAACCCAGGTTTTGGAACTGCACCTGGTTTTGCGTCGTTTCGCGCAGCACGAACAGCGGATTGGCGAAACTCCAGGCCGAGTGGTACTTGCTCTGGGGCGAACGCACGTAGGCCAGCAGGTTGCCGTTCTCGTCGTAGGGCGAGGCCACGGGATTGGCCCAGTTGGCCACCCCGATTACGTCCTCGCGGTTGGAGTTAGTGTTGGTGCGGGTTTGCGTAATGAACGTCGGCTGAATCGTGGCTCCCACGGTCACGGCCTTACCGATACCCGTTTCCATGCTCAGTTTGCTGCTGTAACGCTCCACACCCGTGTATTGCAGCACGCCATCCTGTTTGAAATAACCCAGGCTGAAATCGACCCGCGAATCCTCCGAACCCTTCTGCACGCTCACGTTGTAGTCGTGGATGGCGGCGTCGCGCAACAGCAGGTCGTACCAGTCAGTACCTTTGCCCTGTAACTTGTCCAGATCGCGGTATTCTACCGGGTAGTCCTCCAGGGTGGACGCCCGTTTTTCGGCCCGGAATACGGCGATGTCGATTTTGTTGCGCTGGTACTCGGCAAAATCACGGGTACCCATCAGATTTGGACGTCCCTTTTGCGGTACGGTTTGTACGCCCGTCATGGCCGAAATCGTCACGTTCGTTTTATTGAATGCGCCTTTTTTGGTGGTAATGATGATGACCCCGTTCGCCCCCCGCGAACCGTAAATGGCCGTGGAAGAAGCGTCTTTCAGGATATTGATGCTTTCGATGTCGTTGGGGTTGATGAGCAGCAGCGGATTCAGATTTTGGTTCAAACCCGAAGCGTAGGGCATTCCGTCTACGACGTATAGCGGCTCGTTGCCCGCGCCCAGCGAACCACTGCCGCGTATGCGCACCGACGTGCCGCCGCCCGGCGAACCCGAGGGTTGCGTAATTTGTACGCCCGCTACTTGTCCAATCATTTTCTGGTCGAGCGTTGCCACGGGCAAATCTCTGATTACTTCCTGATTGATGGTCGCCACTGCGCCGGTCACGTCTTTGGCTTTCTGGGTACCGTAGCCCACGACCACCACTTCATTCAGCGCTTTGTTCTCGGGCTGCATGGTGATTTGCAGGTTCGTTTGGCTCCCCACCGCCACTTCCTGGCTGGCGTAGCCCACAAAACTGAAAACCAGCGTGGTCGGCCCA
>JBBSUC010000101.1:0-6861 GCA_038235275.1 Cytophagales bacterium
CGAGAATCGACTCGCCGTTGGCGACAAGGCGAAGTACGTCAGCTTTGAACTCGGCAGTGTACTTTCGTCTGGAATTTGGATGTTTGGCCATTTGACACGAAGTTAAACAAGTTTCGTGTCCGGATTTTTAGGACCATCTCAGTGGAGGTTTTGTGCAAGTGGACAAGTCGAAGGTCTTCCCAAGCTATCAGGTGCCGTACGCCCAGGCCATAAGGGAACAATCGGCGATAATGACAGGGGCGGTCGGGATGATCACAAAGGCCAAACAGGCTAATGACATTATAGTGAAAGATGAGGCAGATTTGGTAATAATAGCAAAAGAGCATTTACGAAATCCCTACTTCGCACTGCATGCGGCACCCGAATTGGGACTAGGCAATGATGTTCCCTGGCAGTATAAAAGGACATTTTGATGAACGCGCTAAACAGGCGTACCGCTATGGAAAAAACACCAAAATTGATCGACAATGAAGAATCAAACAGATACGAATTTCAGCTTGAAAATTCAACAGCCTTTATCCAACACAAAAAGACTAAAAGCAACATCTACCTGATCCATACGGAAGTCCCGCAAGAATTATGGGGTCAGGGAGTAGGGTCGGCAATTGTCTTGGCAGCG
The DNA here is from genome assembly GCA_038235275.1 of Cytophagales bacterium. Taxonomy (GTDB): domain Bacteria; phylum Bacteroidota; class Bacteroidia; order Cytophagales; family Spirosomataceae; genus Persicitalea. The sequence continues at coordinate 620 of JBBSUC010000101.1, forward strand.
TTAAGGGATATCAAGGACAAGAAGTTAACCTTGATCCCATATTGCCCATTTGTCGCCCGTTATATAAAAATGCATCCTGAGTGGCAAACCTTAGTAAAGAAGTAAATGACACTTGATTTTATGGTCACAAGATCCCGACTCGAAAGGCTTAATAACACAACATGATCTCCACCAAAACTTTACAGTAACATGAACGATACCACATTGAAAATAGAGATCACATCCGATTTTATCTGCCCGTGGTGCTTCATCGCGGAGCGCAGGTTGCTGAAAGCTGCTAAGGATATGGGAATAGCTGTCCGGTTGAATTTTTGGCCCTATGAGCTTAATCCGGATATGCCGCCCGAGGGACTTGCCCGAAAATTGTACAGGTCCACCAAATTTCAAAGCTGGGAAAAATCTAACGACCTGGATCAGGGAACAATAACGGCGTCTGCTGACGACCCTTTGGAATTCAACTACGATAGAATTGAGTTTACCCCGAACACCAGGAACGCTCACCGGTTGGTCTGGCACGTGCAAAATGAGGATCCTGAGAGAGCGATGCGTCTTGTGGACGCTATTTTTGAGGGATATTTTAGTAACGGAAGGAATATAGGACACAGCCAGGTGCTCGCAGAAATTGCCGCAACGACAGGATCTGATGTACAGGAAACTTTGGATTTTCTGGTAAGTGATGCAGGTAGACATGAGGTGATTTCAATGGAGCAACATGGGGTGGTCAAGGGACAAAGGGGCGTACCCTATATCAAGGTGGGAGATCAGGAAGTTTATGGGGCCCAGCCCTCAAAGGTCATGGGTAATATGCTCAGCCTTGCCTTGGAAGATCAGTAAGAACAGGTCAAAGAAATTTAGTCATGGAAGAGGAGGAAAAATCGAATGGGTCGGTCAATAACCGTGATGGATTATCAGCTATAGTTGTAGGTGGCTCCCTGGGTGGTCTTTTCGTGGGAAACATACTGAAAAGCTTAGGTTGGAAGGTCTCCATCTATGAACGGTCGCCAAACGAACTGAAACATCGGGGTGGCGGCATCGTGCTGCAACCGGATGTCGTTGACCTGATGCGGAACGTGGGCATCGACCTATCAACGTCGGAGTTGGGCGTGATATCACGTAATCGGACGATTTATACACCGGACGGTTCGACAAAGTATGATCAATACGCTCCCCAAATGCAGACCTCATGGAATTTCATCTTCAATAAGCTGAGAAAGAATTTCGGTGACGAAGATTATCACCAGGGAACAGCGTTTGCGAGTGTTAAAAAATACGGGAACGCTATCGTCGCCGAGTTTGACAATGGCGAGAAAAAACAAGCAACTATTCTTCTAGGAGCGGACGGCACCTTATCAACGGTCAGGAAAATTGTGGAACCGGAATACAAACCGGACTACGCGGGCTATGTAGCTTGGAGAGGTTTGGTACCGGAAAACGAGATGCCCGAAGCGGCGAAGAAACTTATAGGGGATTTTTCCTTTGCGGACGATAAGGGCTCGCAAATACTGGGATACCTGGTGCCGGGAAAGAATAACGATTTACGTCCGGGCCAGCGTGACTACAACTGGGTCTGGTACCGGCCTATTGACGAGGAGAATGAACTTCAGGACATGATGACCAATATCAAAGGAAAAAAATATCAGTATTCAATCCCCCCCGGACAGCTCACCAAAAAATGGCACCAAAGGCTGCTCGATGATGCAGAGATATTGCTTCCACCGAACTTTAGGGCTTTGGTCCGAACTACCGAACAACCTTTCGCCCAGGCTATTCTGGATTCTTACAGCCAGCGGATGGTTTATGGGAATATACTTCTAGTGGGCGACGCTGCCTTTACCCCCAGGCCCCATACGGCGGCAAGTACGGCAAAAGCCGCCGGGGACGCGCTCGTTCTGGGCCAATTACTGAAAGAATCGAAAGACAGAAAAAGTCTGACGCGGGCATTCGCTATTTGGGAGGATAACCGCTTGGAGGTAGGCCGACAACTATATGAACATGGCATTCGATTAGGGAGTAGTTTGATGTTAGGTTGATAAGTCGGTGGTACAAGACAGTCTTCTAACGGTTGGGTTGGTCTAATTTATAGGCAAACTTTACTTGCGATTTTAGTGTGCATATAAACCAGACCATCTCCCCTCCTATTTTGAAAATTGTCCCCTATCTAATTCGCATCCCGAATATCCTCCAAGGCCACCTGCCTCCGCAAACTCACCTTCACCACAGTTTTCGCATTCGGGTTTTGGCTGGTTATCCCTACCAAATTATATCCCTGCTTCTTCTTCGCCCCGGACTTGTCGATCAGCCCGATTTCAATAGAAACACTCTGCGCCTTACTCGATGACAGGAAACCTTCCAGTATTCGGTCAGCGGGAACATTGACATAAATCGTCGTGTCGTAATCATTCGTGAAGAATATGCTACGATTGGACAAAACGCGGATGCTGCTATCCTCCGCGCGGTAGGTCAGCGTGTCGAAGCCCACTTCATTGCGCGGTTGGCCGGCATCGGTCGGATTAAATGCCCGGAAAGCGTAGTACGCCTTCGTCGGTGGCAAATCGGGTTCGGCGTTTTTCTCTTTGCAGCTAGACAAGTTTAGAATCAACAAACTAGCTACCGCGATGATGCTCAATCTCTTCTGTTTCAAAATATCCTCTTCGTTTAAGTTCAAAAAAACATTTAACTGTGGCCAGCATATCGGCACTGGCGTCGTGCATTCCCTTCATGCGTTTCCCCGTCAGCAGATGGTACAATTCATCCAGACGGGTTGGCTCTCGGTTGGTCGTTACGTTGGCGCTGACCTCCATCGTGCAAAGCAGCGGCCGAGCGGGCAGCTCCCCTACCCTGCCCGGCTGCGCTTTCTGCATTCGGATGAACTCGGCACCGATTACGCCTAAGTCGAAGCCGATGTTATGGCCCACCAAGGCATCGGCCTTTTCAATGTCTTGCCATAGTTGTTCCAGGATTTCGGCCAGGGGTTTCCCTTTACGCTCCGCCTGCTCCGGGGTAATGCCGTGGATCCGCTGCGCTACTTTGTTCCAGCGAAAGCCTTTCGGTTTTGCAAACTCGTAGTGTCGGCTCAGTTCTTGGCCTTCATCGTCGTACAAGCCCCAGGCCACGGAGATGAGCCTCGGCCAGTTGGGCAGGTCCGTAACGGGCAGGTGATAGCTCTGCGGCAATCCATTCGTTTCGGTATCGACGATGAGGTACTTCATAGATTCTTTTCAAATGACGTTTTCGGCAACAACTGGTTTACCGTTTCATTCCGGCCGGGGGCAAATCAAATTTTGGTGCCATCTTCGGCGCATCGGGAGTCAGGACGGGAGCGGCCTGTTGTTTCATTGGTTCCGGCAAGGGCGTCAAATTGAGCTTCTCGCCTTTTTGCAGATCCTCCGTAAAGTCTTTGTTGTGCGGCAGCTTCAAGCTGACAACCTCCTGCAATCCTTTGGCCGCTACCAGTTCGTTCTGCGTCCGTATCAAATTCAGCCGGGTATTAGGCATCGACACCTCAAACTCGGTACGGTTGTCCTGCCAGCTTTTCACGCTGATTCGGGCCTCTGGTTCATCTTTGGGCGAATTCTTGTTGAGTGCCGTCGAGAAACGCTCGGTCAGTTCCTGAACCCTCTGCTTGCCCGCCGCCTGGTCGGGGTGGCTCACCGAAACAGTAAGCCGAGCCTGGCTAGGGGAAGGCAGGTTCAAATGCGCCTGTATATTGTTACTTTCCTGAACGCCGGGATACCGCAGGCGGCCTACCAAATTGATATTGTTGCGGATGCCGCCGTTATCGTTATCGTTGGCCATGACGATCTGACGAGGCTGGTATTTATCGACCAGCTTCTGCACCGTGTCCGGCGCTCCCGACGATAAGTTTCCCGCCGTGCCGAGGTAGAGTCTTTTCTCCCCTTCCGCCGGAGGTTTCATTTGGTGAAAGCTCATGGCGTCGATCGGACTTTCAGCGATCACCAGTCGGTCCACCCGTCCGCCCGGTTCGATCACCTTCGGATTAGAAATCCAAACCCCATCACCTCGGGAGCCATCCACTATTTTGATATTCTCGTTCCGAACGATGATGGCCACGGTACCCTGTTCATTCTTGATGGGAAACACCGTGTTGACGAACTGCTTGCCCCGATTGCGGTCTAGGTAGGTTCGATTAAAAACAGCATTCTCAAATTCAGGTGCCTTAACCGTTTCATCCGATAGTCCTCGGCTCTTGAGGTAATTGGTATCGCTTAACGGCTTCAAATCAAAGCTGCGGACGACGGCCTGCTCTCGGGTGGGGGCAGACTGATTAGGCGCTGGAGACACAGGTTGGGTAACAGTTCGCTCCACGCGGTTGTCCACCTGTCCAAGGTACTTTTGCAGCGTTTGGATCGTATCCTTCCACTCGCCTGTCCCCCGTCGATGCTGAAACTGCACGACTGTTCCTTTGTCAGCGCCATCGTTGGGGTTGAAGTAAATATCGCCTCCTCCACCCCGCTGAGGATAAACGACTATCCTATCCTTGCCTCCGCTGTCGGCTTTGTACAAGGAGACAGAATTTCCACCACTCCGCTGCAAATCTTTGATATAGCCCTGGTCTTTGGCGTACTCAACCAGGTCAATCTGCTGCTTGAATTGTTCAAAATCGACTTTACGAAGCGGCCCCTTCTGGGTCTCGTTTATCTTCTTATCTTCCTGTCGGCTGATACCCAGTACGCGCTCTTCCAGGTACTCGACGTCGCGCAAATCCTTGGGTCGCCCGGCCGCCTTTTTACTGGCCAACAAATCTTTGGGCGACACCACGCTGAATTCGGTTCCATCGTTGGTACGGACGGGTACGCGATCGGGATAATGATCGGGAAACCGACCCAAGCCTGCTACGTCCTTATGGATGTCAATCCGGTACGGGTTGCGCCCGAAGAACACCACATTGTCATCGGTAAAATCGCTCGGGTGCATCTTGGCCCCAATAAACTCCTTTACCGACGCTACCATTTTATTCGCATTCTCCGCCGTCGGGTTGATCCAAACGTCCAGGTCGTCAGACTTGCGTGTATTGCCGTACGACTGAACCGCCTTCCCCCCAATGATCGCATACTCCACTTGGTGCCGATTAAGCACTTGCATAAACTCCTCGTGATCGCGGGTCATTTTTCAATCTTTATGTTTACAGGTTTTTCTTGTTTTCTGATTCTTCGGACTCCTCTTCTTCCTTCATGCGGAAAAAGTCCTCCCGGCTGAGCTTGCCGATAATCCACGGCTCGTCATCGGGCTTCTCGGCGAACCCATGTCGCTCGATGGTTTCCTGGCGGATACCCGTGAAATCCACCAGTAGGGCGTCCGGCAAAACCGTGACGTCGAAACCCAATTCCTTGCCTTGTAAGCTGTCTATGGTTTTCATTATTTTGGATGGTTTTTGTTACTCAAAAATAAACATAATCAGTCGTATTTCCTGATCCTTTTGGCATTAATTCCCGCTCTGCTATCCACAAATTCAAGGCTATCCAACCGAACTTGATTCTTTATATAGTAACTTATCAATCTCTTTATCTTGCAAACCCAGAATGGTGGCGCAATCCAGCACGATACTATCCATATTGGTTTGCAAATCGTGCTGTTTGGAAAACTTAGGAAGGCGCGTTGTTTCCTTATCCTCGGCATCCAAAGCAATTCTCCCCCAGAACCGCCCCTGCTGCGACTCGACCGTAAAGCCGATAAACTCGCCCTGATCGAATTCGTGGAGTTCTTCGGGATTAACGATAGGCCGCTGCTGCTTCCGGTAGCTGATCGTGCTGCGGCCCCGATTGGGCTGGTGCTTTCCGTCGAACATGCCTCCCAGATCAAAGGACGGACTGTTATCCCGCGATTCTTCCGGCGTGACCACTTCGTGCTGACCGATCAACTGACTGACATACCTGGCCGTTTCGGCGCTCGACACCGCGCCGTAAAACTGGTTGCTAAGCGTTCCCAGAATCATCTGGCTTTCTTTTTCCCCGTAGTACTTTCGCACCTGCGATAAATCCTGGCACATATAAACCGTGGCAATCTGCGAACTCCGCCCGGTGGCGGGTATCTGCTCGAAGTTAGGTATGTAAATCGTCGGGGCTTCGTCCAGCAACAGGATCGAATGGTGCTTTCCCATCCGGTTCATCCTTTTCAGGGCCACCGTGCTGTACAATCCCAAGAGCGGACGCAACGAATCCATTACCTCCCGGTCGCCACCCAAGCAGAGCAGAATCGGCTGCTTGGGGTTATTCAAATCCATA
>JBBSUC010000102.1:0-5643 GCA_038235275.1 Cytophagales bacterium
AAGCTCGCCCCGCTCGACTTCCCCAACCACGCCCAACTTAAAGGCCATCGTGTAATCCTTCTGGGTGCGCTTAACATACTTGCTCTCAATCTTGTCAGACATAGCGATTAGTTTTGTGTATCGCTATTTTAGGACTAGACAGAATTACCGTTGGAAAAGAGCCTCTCGTATGAGAGGCTCTTTTTTATGTCCGAGTAGGAATAGAATCAATGCATGGGCGCACTAACAGCCGGACGCTTAGGAATGTGAGCCAATTTATCTCCAATCTCGTTTCGTGCAAGATCAAGCTCATAAATTTTTTGCAAATTAAACCAGAAATCTGGCGTTGTGCCAAAATAACGGCTCAGACGAAGTGAAGTATCGGCAGATATTGAGCGCTTCCCGGTCAGTATCTGCGTGAGGCGGTTGGCGGGTACCTCGATGATTCGGGCAAGTTCGGTAGCCGACATAGCTAACTCTTCCAACTCGTCGGCTAAAATTTCTCCGGGATGTATGGGAGTTCTGTTCATCATGGGTTGGTTAATTAGTGATAATCAATAATCTCAACGTTTTCTGGTCCATCAGCACCGTTAGGCCACTCAAAACAAATGCGCCATTGCTTGTTAATGCGAATGCTGTATTGCCCTTTTCGATCACCAGAAAGTGACTCGAATCTATTACTGGGTAATTGCGCCAAATCGCGCACGGTAACGGCTGCTTCCAAAACGCGTAATCTCCTTTCTGCTTGGCGTCTGAAAGAATCAAATTTCTGCACAAAGCCACCTTCGTGCAAGGTTTTGGTTTTCTTATCCTTGAAACCTTTGATCATTGTGCCTATCAACACAAAAAAACACGCTAAGCGTATTTTTTTGTGTTGATAGGCACAATGTAGCTATCCGGGATTTTTGATTTGTCGGCCAAAACTGTATTTCCTCTTTCTTCATCAAAATCATCACCAAAACCCTAAGCCGCAATCATCCCGTGCGGGTCGATGACGAACTTCTTGGCCGCACCCTTGTCGAAATCCGCGTAGCCTCTCGGCGCGTCTTGCAGCGTGATTACCTCCACATTCACCGCCTTGGCGATCTTAATTTTATCGTACAGAATCGCGTTCATCAGGTTGCGATGGTACTTCATTACGGGGCATTGTCCGGTGTAGAACGAGTGCGACTTGGCCCAACCCAGACCGATGCGAATGCGTAGGCTACCCTCCTTGGCGGCGGCGGTTTTCGCGCCGGGGTCGCCCGTGACGTATAGGCCGGGAATGCCGATGGCCCCGCCCGCGCGGGTGACGGCCATCGCGGTGTTCAGCACGGTGGCGGGATGCTCTTCCGACGCTTCGGAACCGTGGCCGCGCGCCTCGAATCCGACGCAGTCCACGAAGCAGTCCACTTCCGGGATACCGATGATTTCTTCGATGGCCTGCTCCAACGGTGTGTCCTTGGTGAGGTCGATGGTTTCACAGCCGAAACTTCGGGCCTGTTCCAGCCGCTCGGGAATCATGTCGCCGACAATGACGACCGCTGCGCCCAGCAAATGGCAGGAAGCTGCGCAGGCCAAACCAACTGGTCCGGCCCCAGCTACGTAAACGATGGAGCCCGGCCCGACGCCCGCCGTGACGGCCCCGTGGTAGCCTGTGGGGAAAATGTCGGACAGCAGCGTGAGGTCTTTGATGTAGGCCATGCCCTGGTCTTTGTCGGGGAATTTCAGCAGATTCCAGTCGGCGTAGGGTACCATTACGTACTCGGCCTGCCCTCCTACCCAGCCGCCCATATCCACGTAACCGTAAGCTGCCCCAGGACGGGCGGGGTTTACATTCAGGCAGATACCCGTTTTGCCTTCCTTGCAGTTGCGGCAGCGGCCGCAGGCGATGTTGAAGGGCACCGACACTAAGTCACCCTCCTTAATGAATTCGACATCGCGACCTGCCTCGATGACGATACCCGTAATTTCGTGACCCAGCACTAAGCCCGCCTCGGCGGTAGTGCGGCCGCGCACCATGTGCTGGTCGCTACCGCAGATGTTGGTGGATACGATTTTAAGGATGACACCGTGGTGGCACTTACGGTTGCCGATGGCGAGTTCGGGATACGCGATTTCCTGCACGGCCACTTCGCCGGGCTTGATGTAGGCCACTCCGTGATTTTTGCACATAGATTTTGGGATTTAGGTAAATGGATTATTTTTGCTGGGCGATTATTCTGGCGTCCCACACTAATATAAATGAATAATTGCTGTCTTTCTACTTACCATAAGGTTCCAGGCCTTTCCTCACCGCCCCTAATTTTTCAACTCAATGAAGAAGCGCGTACCTGCTATCGTTGCTTGCATACTTTTGCTGCTCTCATCAGCAAATCTTCGCGCCCAGGGTGAATTTGGAGGCCATCCATTAGGTCAAGACTGGCACATCCTGACCTCACCCGCCGTGCGGGTGATATTCCCCGTCGGCATGGATTCGTCGGCGCGGCGCGTGGCCAGCATTATCAACTACATCGATACCACCAATCGGCGATCCGTCGGGCCGCTTAAAAAAAGGGTGGATATTGTGCTGCAAAACCAGACGGTCAACCCCAACGGTTACGTGGCACTAGCCCCCTTCCGTAGCGAGTTTTTCAGTACGCCGCCGCAGAGTAGCCTCGTCACGGGTAGTACCAATTGGCTGGATTTGCTGGCGATTCACGAATACCGCCACGTGCTGCAAAGCGTCAATTCGCGTCGGGGTATCGTCAAATTTATGTACTGGTTGCAGGGTGAGGCGATTTGGCAGGCCATGAACGCCATCGTGACGCCCGACTGGTATTCCGAAGGCGACGCGGTGATTACCGAAACCGCCCTCACAGAATCGGGGCGCGGGCGAGCCTCGTTTTTCAGTCTGCAACAGAGAGCCTTAGCAAAAGCCGACCTGAACTACCGCTACGCCAAGCACCGCAACGGCTCGTACGTCAGTATGCTACCGAACCAATATCCCCTGGGCTACATGATGCTCAACTACCTCCGAAACAAGAAAGGCAACGATGTCACGGCCGAAATCCTCCGCAACGCCACCCGTTTTGTCCCGCCTTTTTATTCCTTTTCACGAGCCATGAAACGGGAAACGGGCTTCACCACCCCGAAACTCTACCGCGCGGCCTGGCAGGATTTCAAAGTCAAAGCAGCCGAAGAACTCTCGGAAACCGAGCTTATACCCACGCTGGCCCTGACCGCTAACGATCCCAGGCGGGTCACACGCTACGACTACCCGTTGCCGCTGGACGACGGCACGCTGATCGCCCGTAAGCGCAGCTACGCGGTAACTGACCGCATCGTCAGGCTCGACGGAGACAAAGAAACGATCCTCACGACGATCGGCTTCAACCAGGACGAATGGCTTGCTGAGGGCAACGGGCTGCTGACCTGGGCTGAAAGTACCAAAAATCCCCGGCGTGGCTACCAGGACTATTCTGACATCGTCACCTACGATTTGAAAAGCCAGCAAAAAAACCGCCTGACCAAATTCACCCGCTACTTCTCGCCCTCCGTGTCGCCCGACGGCCAGCGCGTTGCCGTTATTCACATCACGCCAACGCAGCAGAACGAAATCCTAGTTCTTGACGCAAAATCTGGGATTGTCATCAAGAAAATCGCCAATCCCGAAAACTATTTTCTCAGCCGCACGGCCTGGGCGGAGGACGGAAACTTTATTGTCAGTTTCGCAAAAGTTGAAAGTCGATTGTCCTTGATAAAGTGGGCGATCGACGAAGCGGCAACTACGCAACTAACGCCCTGGTCAGCGCACACGATGGACAGTCCATTCGTAAAAGACGGAAAAGTGTATTTCAACGCCGGCTACTCGGGCATCGACAACATTTACTCAACTGACCTCGGTGGGTCGCAGGAAATTTATCAAGTGACCTCGGTCCCCGTGGGAGCCTTCGAGCCGAGCGTGGGCGGCGGATACGTCTATTTCACGCAATTCAACGCGCAGGGGCATTACGTTTCCCGGCAAAAACTAGCCGATGTCGCCGGGCGCGCCGCTATCGAGATAGAAAAGCCAGTGGATATGGCCCGCTACCAATCCACGGCTGTTGCTTCGGAGGGGGGTGAAATCCTCTCCAAAGTGCAACCGACAGATTTTCCGGTCAGGAAGTATAGTGGCTTGTTTCAGGGAATAAAGTTTTATAGCTGGACCGTAACGCCGTCGGTTGCAGTTCCGGCGATTGATTTGGGCATGGTGAATCTGCTGAACGATGTCCAGATTTCGCTGGGCGGGGGCATCAACCGCAACGAAAACAACGCGTCGTTTTACAATGCCTCGTTGCGCATCGCCCGTTTTTATCCCGCCATTGCCCTGAACGCCAGTAACAGCCAACGCAACTCTGATTATCTGCCGCTGGGTTCACAACCCGCCAGGCTAAAATTCAACGAAACGAAAATCGGGGGAACCATCAGTATTCCCGAAAGCTGGCAAAAGGGAAATTTCCTCACGACCTTCACCCCGTACACGGGCTTGGATTATTATCTTTTATCGGGTCTTGTCACCGAAACTGGTCTTTTGCCCCATCGTAACTTTGCAGCTTATACCATCGGCGGCCTCCTTTCTTCAGTAAGGCGGAGAGCCTACCAAAATGTGGGTCCCCGACTGGGTTTCGCGCTGCTGGTTAGATCCACCCAAACGCTAGGCTCCGCCACGCCCAACGACAAGCAATTCTCGCGGCTGAGCCTGTATTTGCCGGGCGTGGGCCGGAACCACGCCGTAGAAATCAAGCTGGGCTATCAGTCGGAGCCACTGGCGAATTTGTACCAGTTCGCCGACGAGTACGAGTACCCCAGGGGCTACGCGACTCCAATCAATGACAAATTCTACAGCCTGAGCGCCAACTATGGTCTACCACTCCTCTATCCCGACTTCGGGTTGCTGGGAATTACCTACTTCAAACGCGTACGGGCCAAGCTGTTCTATGATTACGGGGTGGGAGAAATCACTCGTCTAGCCCGCAAGACGAAGTATAACTCGGTCGGAGCCGAAATCATTTTTGATAATACCTATCTCAATCTGCTCCCGCTCAGTCTGGGTGTTCGTACTACTTACTTACTGCAAAACGACCCGGCGTCTAACCGGAAAGTCAATGTTGGAATTTTCCTCAGTACGAATTTTTAGGTCAGCGAAACGGGTAATCCAGTTCGCCTCAACATTTGCCAATTCAACCGAAACACATGAACCTCCGCAAAGCACATTACTATTCAGGAATAGGGCCCACGGTTTTTGTCGGTCTGCACTTGTTCAATCACCTCGTCGCTTTGTTTGGGGTCGATACGCACGTCCAATTGATGAACACATTCCGGCTTTTTACCGAAATAGCTTCATCGAAACCGTATTATTATTGGCCGTAGCGTTGCAAATTTTTTCGGGTGGGAAATTATTCTGGCAGAAAAGAAAAACGGCAGTGGGCTTTTTTGAGCAATTGCAAATACGAGTGACTGACATGCTGATCACCACGCTGCCGGATTGGCTCATTTGTCCGGGTAGAATTTTGGGCAAATCCGCCTTTACTCATCAACATTAAAATATTTCTCCTATGCCAACCACCCGCCGCGAATTCCTGAACAACTCTACCAAAATCGCCGCTGCTGCTAGTCTAAGCGGCTTGGCTTATTCGCCACTGCAAGCGAGGCGCGCCCAAAATG
>JBBSUC010000103.1:0-5601 GCA_038235275.1 Cytophagales bacterium
AAGTCCCTATAAATTTCTCCTCAAAAGAGGGATTGATATGAAAAAGCAGCACCTAGAAATGGAAAATGTTCCAACCAAAAATCTGGAAATTATGTCCTAAAATTAGGGGGTCGGTACAGGTTACTTGCCCGGAAAACAATTGAAATTCGTACAAGTCTGGACAGAAATTCATAAGCATGAGTTAATTGAAAATTTTGATGCTTTGGGAGCTGAAAAACAAACGTTCAAAAAGATAAAACCACTTTCCTGATGAAATGGATTGAAAAGATAATTAACGCAACTCCATACGTAGTAACCTGCCAATGGAACGACGGAAAAATCAGAGAGGTAGATTTGGAGGAATTTATCCTCGATAAATCAAGAAATCCCGAAAATTCCTATACTCAACTCAGAGAGGTAAGTCGCTTTTTAGAAGTGAAATGCGATGGCAGCACTTTGTCTTGGGAGGATGGCCTAGAGTTCGAGGATTTCGATGGCAGTATAAAGAAGGGGCCATTAGACATTGCTCCTGAGCGTCTGTTTGAGTTTACCGATGATGGGAAGGTTCTACTTGTTTCTTCCTAAATTTGCCGATATTCAAAACATTTGCCCATCAAACACATGAAAACACCCTACTTTCTTCTCTTCACTATACTGTTTCTCAGTAGTTCAAGTTTTGCCCAGACCCCCGTTAAGGAAACTAAAGGATTCTACCAGTTCCTGACCGACGACCCCAACCAGAAATACTTCTTCAGCGACCGCAAGGGAATCATGGCCCAAAATGGCGTGGTTGCTTCGGCGCATCCCGAATCATCACGGGTAGGGACGGATATTTTGAAAAAAGGGGGCAATGCCGTGGACGCGGCGGTGGCAGTGCAGTTTGCGCTGGCGGTTGTGCATCCCTCGGCGGGTAACATCGGCGGCGGTGGCTTCATGGTGTTCCGGGCGGCGGACGGGAAAAGCTACACGCTGGACTTTCGGGAGAAGGCTCCGCTGAAAGGCAGTAAGGATATGTACCTCGATGCGCAGGTCAACGTCATTCCCGGCCTGAGTACGCTGGGGCATTTGGCCAGCGGCGTGCCGGGTTCGGTGGAAGGCATGGCGGTAGCGCACGCACGCTTTGGAAAACTGCCCTGGGCTGATCTGCTGCAACCCGCCATCGACCTGGCGGAAAGGGGCGTCGTCCAAACTGAAAGCGAGGCGCGGGGGCTGAACTACGTCAAGGAAAGCGTCCAGAAAGTGAATCCCGGCACCCGGTATTTTCTGCGAACCGATGGCCGCGACTGGCAGGCGGGCGATACGCTGGTTCAATCCGATTTTGCCAAAGTTCTCCGCGCTATCCAGAAAAAAGGTCGCAGTGGATTTTACAAAGGGAAAGTCGCGCGGCAGATTGTGCGGGAAATGAAGAACAATAAGGGAATCATTTCCAAAAAAGACCTGAAAGAATACCAGGCCAAATGGCGCGACCCCATTATTGGCGATTATAAAAACTACAAAATCATCACGATGCCTCCCACGTCGAGCGGCGGCGTGGCGTTGATGCAACTGCTGCGGCTGGTGGAGCCTTATCCGCTTCGGCAGTGGGGCTGGAACACAGATTCCACAGCGCAGGTAATGATTGAGGCCGAACGTCGCGTCTATGCCGACCGCGCTAAGTTCCTGGGCGATCCCGATTTTGTGGACGTTCCGGTGGACAAACTCATCAGCTACGATTATCTGAAAAAGCGCTGGCAGGATTTCAGCTTTGGGCAAGCTACTGACAGCAAAGCGGTCAGCGGCGGCGATTTGCCAGGCTACGAGAGCCTGGAAACCACGCACTTTTCCGTCGTAGACAAAGACCGCAATGCCGTGTCCATCACCACCACGCTCAACGGTGGCTACGGCAGCAAGGTGATCGTGAAAGGCGGCGGCTTTTTCATGAACAACGAAATGGACGATTTCAGCGTGAAGGCAGGCGTTCCGAATATGTTCGGGCTGATTGGTAACAAGGCCAACGAAATCGCCCCTTCCAAGCGGATGCTGTCGTCGATGACTCCCACTATCGTGGAGAAGGACGGCAATCTCTACATGGTCGTAGGAACGCCCGGCGGCTCGACCATCATCACGGCGGTGTACCAAACCATTCTCAACGTGCTGGAACACGGTATGACCATGCAGCAAGCAGTCAACGCCCTGAAATTTCACCACCAGTGGCTGCCCGACGTAACGGTGTTCGAGGCGAACGCTTTCAACGAAAATACGGTGAATGAACTCCAAAGCCGGGGCTACAAATTGGAACAGCAGCGCAATACCATTGGCCGCATGGACTGCATCCTCGTCCTTCCCGACGGAACGCTGGAGGGAGCTTCCGACCCGCGCGGCGACGATACCAGCGTTGGTTACTAAATGCTATTTCGTCAGAATTGTAAACTCCACCCGGCGGTTGGCCGCCTGGCCTTCGGGCGTGTCGTTGGTAGCCACGGGGCGGGCCTCGCCATAGCCCTTGCTGGCGATACGATCGGGTTCGATGCCTTTACCGATGAGGTACTCACGCACAGTATCGGCGCGGTCCTGCGAGAGTTTGAGGTTGGCCGCGTCGCCACCCACGTTGTCGGTATGGCCACCAAGTTCGATGGTCAACTTGGGGCTTTCGGTCATCGTGAGGGCGATGCGGTCGAGTTCGGGACACGACTCGGACGTGAGCGTCGCCTTGGCGAATTGGAAGGAAATATTGTTCAGCCGCACGACCTGTCCGGCTTCAATCGGCACTAGTTTCAACGACTTGTTGGCAATTTCCCGAAAACCCTTGCCCTGAGCGGTAGTAGCCGAGTCTGTTAAATCTACGTTTTCACCCTCGGCAATGAAGTTAGGGGCTACGGCCCGCATACTATATTTTTTGCCGTAGGGCAGCACAATCTTGTATTCCCCCGTGAGCGGATTCGTCGTGGCAGTTCCGACTTCCTCTCCGTCGGCCATATCTTCATAAATGATTTTGGCCTCGACGGGCTTTCCGGTCTTGGCGTCGATCACTTTGCCGCTCATTATCACCACCGGGTCGGGCGCGGGGGCCACAGGCTGCGTGACATTGGTCGTGTCCTTGTCGTCGCTCTTTCCACCGCCGCCCAACGGAATGCGCACCACGTCGCCTTTCCCGATGGTTTCTTTGAAAGAGGTCATGTAGGCAAAATCACCCAGGGCCGATACCGTGTAGTAGGCGTCGTAGCCGTCGGTATTCACCGCCGGGCCGAGGTTGACGGGCCTCGACCAGCGTTTCCACGACTTGTCAATGCGCTTGCTGTAGTAGATGTCGTTGCTGCCCTGCCCGCCGGGACGGTTGCTGGAAAAGTAAATCGTATAGCCATCAGCGGCCAGGAAGGGCGTAGTTTCGGTAAAGTCGTCGGTATTGATTTCCGGGCCGAGGTTCTGCGGTTTGGTCCAGGAGCCGTTTTTTTGCTTGAAGCAGACGTAGATGTCGTCCTCTTTGCTGTTCTTTTTTTCGCTGAACGAAAGTACCAGCACCTTGCCGTCGTTCGATAGCACGCCGCAATCGAACTGTCCCTTGCTCACTTTCTCATAGCCCGGAATGTCCAGCTTTTCCGGGGCCGACCAGCCCCGGGCCTGCCGCTGACTGGTGGAAAAGCCGCGGGTTTCGTAACGACCATTTTTGTAGGCACCCTTGATGAGGATGGTATTGCCGTCGGGCGTAATGCTGTACAGGCTGTTGTATTCCTCTTTGTTGAGCGGGGCGGGTAATCTTCTTGCCAAACCCCATTGGCTGCCGTTGACGGCTTCGGCAAACCAGATGTCCTGGCTCCCCTTGTCACCGAAGGAATTCTGCGGGTGGCTGATGCGGGAGAAGTAGAGCGTTTGGCCGTCTGGTGAGATAACGGGCGCGATTTCGTTGTATTCGGAATTGACCGCTTTGCCCAGATTTTCGGGCTTAGCAGCGTTTTGGGCTTGGGAAAGACTGACAATTGCAACCAGCAAGGAAAGCGTAGCTAATGAATGCCGGGTCAAAATCTCACAATTCATAATTTATAATTCATCATTTCTCGACATACAACGTATGGTCAAGCTCCTTATTTTCTGCTTTGTTTTGTGAAAACTCCATCATTTTGGTCAACAACTCCTCCACCGTTTCGGCGACCAGCATCAGGTCGCGGTTTTCGGGGCGGAGGAAGCCTTCCTCCACCATTTTGTTGGAGTGGGCGATGAGGTGGTCATAAAAGCCGTTAGTATTCAACACGCCCACGGGGCCGTGGAAAAGGCGAAGTTGCGACCAGGCCAGAATTTCGAAGAGCTCGTCCATCGTGCCGTAGCCGCCGGGCATCACGATCACGCCGTCGGACAGGGCGACCATGCGGGCCTTGCGCTCGTGCATGGTGTCCACGAATTCCAGTTCAGTGAGGGTTTTGTGCGAGACTTCCAGCTTGGCCAGGAAATTAGGGATAATGCCCGTGACGGTGCCGCCTTCTTCCAGCGCCCCGTCGGCCACGCGGCCCATGAGGCCCATATTGCCGCCGCCGTACACGACGTTGATATTTTTCAGGGCCAGTTGCTGGCCGAGGGCGTAGGCGGTTTGGGCGTAAAGGGGGTTTTTGCCGGAATTGGAGCCGCAATAGACGACGATGGATTTCATAAGGCGGAGTACTTTGATGGCCCCAAACTTACGCATAATTCAAGATTCGCTTTTTTTAATTTGCACCAAAACCAGCTTTTCAATTTCACACCGTAGGATTAAAAAGCTGGTCTAACGGATAAATTATTGACCCATCTCAACTTTTCATTGTATTATTGTGTACCAATGTGGTACACTAAATGTAAGAATATGCTAGTAATCAGCTCCCGTGAATTCAGAGACAATCAAAAAAAATATATGGATATGGCCGACGACAACCAACAGGTGATCATTCAAAGAGGGAAAGGAAAAGCCTATGTACTTACGCCCGTGGGTGAGAAAGACAGGTACTTCATGAACCCCCAGGTGATGGCTGACATCCAGGAAGGGATAGCGCAGTACCGCGCTGGGGAAACGACCAAAGTGGACAAGGCGGACTTTGATCATTTGCTCGGCCTGTGACCTATTCCATAGAATTCACAAGCAAAGCCCTGGATGGGATTGAAAAGCTCAAAAAGTCAGGGAACAAATCCGTATTGAGAAAGATCCGCAAACTCCTCGATGAACTAACCGAACACCCTTACACGGGGACAGGCCAGCCTGAACAGTTGAAACATGGGTTGGCAGGATTCTGGTCGCGCAGGATCAGTCAGGAACACAGGCTTGTTTATGCAGTAGACGAAAAAACCATCACAGTTACAGTCATCTCAGCCAAAGGGCATTATGACGATTGATTGCCGCATTGCCTGACTTGCCCTTTGCTGGAAATAGATACCGTCACTTCGCGTTGAAAACGCGATCCACGCATAAGAGTATTCTCGTTACAAACGCCAGGAGACAGCATCCCGATTACAAATCGGGACGAGCGAGATATTAGTTGAGAGCATTACAGTGTACCGACCCCCTAATTTTAGGACATAATTTCCAGATTTTTGGTTGGAACATTTTCCATTTCTAGGTGCTGCTTTTTCATATCAATCCCTCTTTTGAGGAGAAATTTATAGGGACTTGTATAGCCCACTCCC
>JBBSUC010000104.1:0-5588 GCA_038235275.1 Cytophagales bacterium
CCAACCCCCTCTTTCTTTAAAAGTTGGAGAGCCTCCAGTTTCTCCGACAGGCTCCACGTTCTTTGATGCTTGTGCATAATACCGTAAATTTAAAACTTAGTTTACGGAAATTATGTCCAGTTAATTAGGGGGTTGAGAAGGTATCTCTTACATACTCCTCTGCCACCATATAGAGTAGCATTCTTTGAATCTGATGCTATTGCTTTGTTGTAATCCAATATTGCTCCTCTATAATCTTCAAGTGATTCCTTTGCAGATGCCCTTATGATAAAAGCAAATACATTTTGAGGTTCTATTGCCAATGCTTTGTTGCAATCTAAAATTGCCTCCTGTAATAAGTCTTGGTTATACGATTGTTTCGCATTTTTGCTCGCTCTTTCCAAATAATAATAAACATTTTGCGCACTGCTTTCTGAGAGTGCTGAAAACATCAAAGTAAAAAAAATAAATATTTTCATCTTTAACAGTAGATTAATAATTATAAATTCTCGGTTCTTCACCTGCACTAACTCTGATTTGTAATCAGGCGTTTCCTCACCTCGCGTTTGTAACGCGATGCGCGACAAAACGAATATCCCCGCTACTTCAACGCCAACTCCCCGCAAGCCTTCTCCGACGCCGACTGCTCGGCTTTTTTCTTGGTAAAGCCGTTGCCAACGGTGAATGGCTCGTTGTCCACGAAGAGTTGGGAGATGAATTCGCGTTGGTGGCGGTCGCCGTTTTCGGAAAGTACCTCGAAGCGGAGTTCCTTGTTTTCGCGTTGCGCCCACTCGATGATTAGGCTCTTGAAGTTGGTCTTGTTCTCGATGATGTCTTCGAGGTCGTAGTGCGTCAGCAGTTTTTTGATGACAAACTTGCGGGTAAAGCGGAAGCCTTTGTCGAGATAAATGGCCCCAATGAAGGCTTCGAGGGCATCGCCGAACATGGAGGAGCGCGAGGAGCGGCCCCGTCCCCCACCATCATACTCGATGAGGGCGTCCAGGCCCAGCTTGCGGGAGATTTGGCCGAGGGATTCGCGGTTGACGATTCGGGAGCGGATTTCGGTCAGGAAACCTTCGTCTTTGTAGGGATACTTGGCGAAGAGAAATTCGGCCACGATCATGCCCAGCACGGCATCGCCGAGGTATTCCAGACGCTCGTTCGATTCACGGAAGCCCTGAATGGCGGTAGGTCGGGAGGCGGAAGTATGCCGAAATGCCAACTGATACACGCTCAGGTTGGAAGCCCTTTCACCCAGAATGTGTTCGATGGATTGCTTGAAATTCTTCTCGGCCTCGCTAATTCCCGGTTTGAAAAGCGACAAAATGGGTAAAAGAATTCGCTTCCTCAAAGTCGGTACAGTTGCGTGATTTATTCTTCAAATTTCTTGAAAATAACCGAAGCATTGTGGCCGCCAAAGCCGAAGGTGTTGCTCAGCGCAATATCCACTTGGCGTTCCTGCGCCTTATTGAAGGTCAGGTTCAGGCGCGGGTCGATTTCAGGGTCGTCGGTAAAGTGGTTGATCGTCGGAGGAACGATGCCGTCGCGGATGGCCATGATGCAGGCCACCGCTTCGATGGCCCCAGCGCCGCCCAGCAAGTGGCCAGTCATGGACTTGGTGGAGCTGATGTTCATCTTGTAGGCATGGTCGCCGAAGTAGCGTTCGATGGCCTTGATTTCCTGCGGGTCGCCCAGCGGCGTGGAGGTGCCGTGAGTGTTGATGTAGTCGACTTCGTCGGGCCGGATGCCCGCGTCTTCCACGGCATTTTTCATCACTTGATAAGCTCCAATGCCGTCGGGATGGGGGGCCGTGATGTGGTAGGCGTCCGAAGACATGCCCGCGCCGATGATCTCGGCGTAGATTTTAGCCCCGCGCGCTTTGGCGTGTTCGTATTCTTCCAGAATCAGCGCCGCGCCGCCTTCGCCCAGCACGAAACCATCGCGGTCCTTATCGTAAGGGCGGGAGGCAGTTTCGGGCGAATCGTTTCGTTCGGAGAGGGCTTTGAGGGCGTTGAAGCCGCCGACGCCTGAGCTGATAATGGCTGATTCGGAGCCGCCGCTGATGCAAACCTTCATTACGCCGAGGCGGATGTAGTAGAAAGCATCGATCATCGCGTTAGTGGACGAAGCGCAGGCCGAAACCGTGATGAAGTTGGGTCCCCGATAGCCGTAGCGGATAGACAGGACGCCCGAGGCGCTGTCGGCAATCATTTTGGGGATAAAGAAAGGATTGAAACGGGGATTGCGACCGCCTTCGGAGAAGTTGATTACTTCGTCCTCGAAGGTTTTCAGACCACCGACGCCGGAACCCCAGATAACGCCGGCTTTGTCGAGATCCAGTTGGTCGGGAGCAAAGCCGGCGTCTTTTACCGCCTCGTCGGCCGCAATGACCGCGTATTGGGTGAAAGGGTCCATTTTACGAGCTTCCTGGCGCGGAATGTAGTCGTTCATGTCCAGGCCCTTGATTTCGCAGGCGAACTTGGTGCGGAACCGCTCGGCGTCAAACCTCGTGATGGGCGCAGCACCGCTGACCCAGCCACCAGATTTTTCCAAAAAGTGGGTGCATCGTTCCCCAGTGGCGTCAAAGCGCCCAGACCAGTGACTACAACACGCTTGAAACTCATAGTACAGATTAAAAATGAAGAGGGTACGGGTAGTAAATTCTTGAAATACTACTTCGCGTTTTCTTCCAGGTAGGTCACCGCCTGACCCACTGTACCGATGTTTTCGGCCTGATCGTCGGGGATGGAGATGTTGAATTCCTTCTCGAATTCCATGATCAATTCGACGGTGTCGAGTGAATCGGCCCCCAGGTCGTTGGTGAAGCTGGCGTAGGTCGTAACTTCTGACTCTTCTACGCCGAGTTTCTCGACGATAATCTGCTTAACTTTTTCTGCGATTTCTGACATTTTGTTAACGCTTTTTGGTTAAAAACGCCACAAAGAAAGAGATTTCAAACCACTTTTCAAACAATAATTTAGCCTATTCTTTCGTATCCGCTTGTTCATAAAACAAAAAAATACACAGTAAATCAATTACTTGCGTGGTAATTGTTCCCAAAAACGACCGACCGAACGGAGATCGAAGCGGAGCAATGTACCTTTGGGAAATATTCAGAACCGGCCTTTTACCCACTATGCTTGTCCTCCCCAAACTCAAAAACGCCGACGCCGACCACTTTTTTCTGATGGCGGGCCCCTGCGCCATCGAAGGCCGTGACATGGCCCTGCGCATCGGTGAACAGATCGCCACCCTCACCGACCGCCTCCGCATTCCTTATATATTTAAAGGCTCCTACCGCAAGGCCAACCGCACCAAACTGGACTCCTTTACGGGCATCGGCGACGAAAAAGCCCTCCGCATTTTGCAGGAAGTCGGCGTTACCTTCGGTATCCCGACGGTAACGGACATCCACGAATCAGGCGAAGCCGCAATGGCGGCGGAGTACGTGGACGTGCTGCAAATCCCCGCCTTCCTCTGCCGCCAAACCGACCTGCTGATCGCCGCTGCCCAAACCGGGAAGGCCGTGAACGTGAAAAAAGGTCAGTTCCTGTCGGGCAACTCGATGAAGTTTGCCGTGGAGAAAATCCACGAAACGAATCCCGACGCCCAAGTCATCCTGACCGACCGGGGCAACTCCTTCGGCTACGGCGACTTGGTGGTGGACTTCCGCAACCTGCCCGAAATGCAGTCGTTCGACGTTCCGGTGGTGATGGACTGCACGCACTCGCTACAGCAGCCCAACCAAAGCAGCGGCGTGACGGGCGGCAAGCCCAAACTCATCGCGACCATCGCCAAAGCTGCCATCGCCGTGGGAGCGGATGGCCTATTCATCGAAACGCACTTCAACCCCACCGAGGCAAAGTCGGACGGAGCCAATATGCTCCCGCTGGATCAGTTGGAGAGGCTTCTGACACAGTTAGTAAGGATTAGGGAGGCGTTATTTAATGCGTGAATGATGAATGGTTTTCACACAAATTCATCATTCACGCATCAGCCCGAGCGCGGGTCCGATCACTCATCTCATCACTCATCATTCATCATTCATTTTGAACCTCGACTTAACCGCAAAAACTGCCATCGTCTGCGGCAGCACCCAGGGCATTGGCCTGGCCTCCGCCGTAGAACTAGCCCTCTTGGGGGCCAACGTCACCCTTATGGCGCGTGACGAACAAAAATTGAAACAGGTCATGGATACGCTCGACGTATCCAAAGGCCAAATTCACCGCTTCGTGGTGGCTGACTTCGCCGACAACGAAGGCGTAAAAACCGCCATCGACGAGTACCTGCGGCTGGTGCCGGACGTCCATATTCTGGTCAACAACACGGGCGGGCCGGCGGGCGGGCCGATTCTGGACGCCGAAACGGACCAGTTTCAAGGGGCTTTCCAGATGCATCTGGTCAACAACCAAATCCTGACGCAGGCGGTGGTACCCGCTATGAAAAACGCCGGGTTTGGTCGCATCGTGAACATTATCAGCACTTCAGTGAAGCAGCCCATCGTGGGCCTTGGCGTGTCGAACACTATTCGCGGCGCGGTGGCCAACTGGGCCAAGACGATGTCGCTGGAACTGGGCCGCTACGGCATTACGGTCAACAACGTGCTGCCGGGCTACACCCGCACGGGCCGCCTGGACGCCGTGCTGAACATGCGAGCCGAGGCCCAGGAAAAAACACCCGACGACGTGGCGGCGCAAATGGAGTCCGAAATTCCGTCGGGCCGCTTCGCCGAGCCGGAGGAAGTGGCGGCGGCGGTAGCATTTCTGTGCAGTCCGGCGGCGGCGAGCATCAGCGGGATTAATGTTCCGGTGGATGGGGGGAAGACGGGGAGCCTTTGAGGGGCTGAAAAGTTAATAATAAATAATGGCTTTCAACTTTATTTAAGCCATCATTCCTTTCGTAATTTCCTCGATTTTTTCGGGTGAAAAATCGTTTTTATAGTACCTGCGGAATAACTCAGCAATGACTTCCTTTTCGGTGTAGTGCGGATACTGAACCATGATGCTGTTCTTGACTAAGGAACGCATGGATTCAATCATATCCATTGCCATTTGCCCCCTTTCCCTTGGGGTTTTAGCCAGGATAATTTCGATTTGCTTCCTGCGGAACTCCTCGGTTGTGTCAAGCATTGTCTAATAGGTTGTAGGTGTTCAGATTAAGTTTTTCTATCCAGTTTTCTACATATTGCTTGTCAAGTGCCGGATTTTCCAATAAATTCGAGATGTCGGTTAGTTGAGTATCGCTTTGAATTTGTTGAATCCAGCTCAATTTTGAAATGATAAGGTCTTCCAGAGACACGACCCACACCTCAAAACCAAAAGTATTGACTTTGCCTCTTCTTTCAAATTCATTTCGGTGAATTCGGTGTTTTTCCGCACGATGAAGTCTATCTTTTCTCCACTCTCAAAGTCGATCACGTTGAACATTCCCCTTCTTTTTATTTCTTCGGAAATACTCTCTTTGTGAACCAGGGTTTTCTTATAAAACTAATTGTTGAGTCATGAACAGGATCAAGGCGTTGAAATTATCGGCAAACTCATCAATCTGAGCGGCCATATTCTTGGGTTTCAATCGCTTCAATAAATTGATAACCAGCGTCCGCAGACTGC
>JBBSUC010000105.1:0-5055 GCA_038235275.1 Cytophagales bacterium
CGTCAACCTGCAAGGGGAGTATGACTTCAATAAACTGCTCAAAAACAAAACGTCCCGCTTCAACCTCGAGGCCATTTTCAACCTAAAAGTGCCTGATTAAATGCCCTATTTTCATTTTGGCCCCGTTTTGCACTAGAGACCGATTTGAAGAAAGCGAAAAAGAACGGGTAGACGAACTTATCGCTCTTTTTCAGCCTACATTAGACGATCCATCGGTCATGTACCGCCACCACTGGGAAGAAGGGGATCTGATGTTGTGCGACAATTACTCCGTCTTCCATCAGGCCACCAAAGCTCCTTCGGATCAGGAAAGAACCTTGCACAGAACGACGGTAGAGGGAATGTTGACCTTAAATCGTAACCTATGAAAAAGAACCAGAGACAAAACACCCACCAGATTAAGCTATTCGGGGTACCCAATTCCCCGGAGGCCTATGCTATCCGCGACTTTCTGAACAGAAGTGTGGTGGCTTTTGAATGGCTGGAAATCAACACGGAGGAAGATTATCAGCAAAAGCTTGGCATGAGCTCTGATCAGGCTTCCCGGCTTCCGGTAGTTCAATTGCCCGGCGGAGAAACGCTATACGCCCCCTCCATCGAAGAGATTGCCAGTCACCTGGGATGGATATCCGAACCTAAACACCAAGAATACGACCTTTCTATTTACGGGGCGGGGCCGGCCGGACTCAGCGCGGCGGTCTACGCTGCTTCCGAAGGATTGCGCACGGTGCTGATCGAAAAGGAAGCCATCGGCGGTCAGGCAGGCACCAGCTCTCTGATTGAAAATTACATGGGTTTCCCGGATGGCATTGCCGGGGCTGATCTGGCAGAACGAGCCCGGCAACAAGCCGTCAAACTCGGCGTAGAAATATTACTGCTGCGTGAAGGGGTGAAAGCAGAATTCAGAGATCATAAAATTCACGTTGACATGGCCAACGGAAGGAAAATGATCGCCAAGGCTAATATCTGTGCCACCGGGGTGGAATACAGAAAACTCGATCTGCCGGATGAAGCTAGGTTCATCAACCAGGGCGTCTACTACGGAGCGGGGGCCAGCGAAGCTTTTATGTGTCGAGACCACCATATTTTCATCGTGGGTGGAGGCAATTCGGCCGGACAGGCAGCCATGTACTTTGCCGATTTTGCGCAGAAAGTGACCCTCATCGTGAGAAGTGGTAGTCTGTCTGAATCCCTCTCCCACTATCTACTGAGCCGTATCGAGGTCAATCCCAAGATTGAGGTTCTCTACCATTCCGAGGTGACTCTGCTGTCAGGGGAAAAGCACTTGCGTCAGATCGAAATCACCAATACGCAGGACAAACAAAGCAAAAAGCACGATACCCAGCGGCTGTTTGTCTGCATTGGTGGACTTCCCAACACCGAATGGGCCAAAGACACCGAGATCATCAGGGACAGCAGCGGGTATTTGGTCACCGGATCAGACCTGATGGAGAATAAATGCTTTCCGGATTGCTGGCGATTGGAACGGGAGCCTTACTTTCTGGAAACCAGTGTTCCGGGTTCCTTTGCGGCGGGTGACGTCCGGCACGGATCGGTGAAGAGAGTAGCCTCCTCGGTAGGAGAAGGAGCAATGGCTGTGACCTTCGTTCACAAATATTTAGAACACTTTAAGCAGTAAGACAATGGCAAATAAATCATGTGATCATTTAGAGAATCTAACGCTGATTAAACCTGAAAAAACGGTTTGTGAAGAGTGTATAAAGACCGGTGACCAATGGGTACATC
This sequence comes from Cytophagales bacterium, assembly GCA_038235275.1. Taxonomy (GTDB): domain Bacteria; phylum Bacteroidota; class Bacteroidia; order Cytophagales; family Spirosomataceae; genus Persicitalea. Next base: position 1,747 of record JBBSUC010000105.1, read on the forward strand.
TCAGAAACTGCCAGACCTGTGGGACAGTGCTCTGCTGCGATGCTTCCACCAACCAACATGCGACCAAACACTTCCATGCTTCGGGCCATCCGGTAGTGGTATCTGCCTTGCCTTCTCCCTGGACAAAGTTTGCCTGGTGTTACGAACATAAAATCAAATTGGATTTGCCAAATGGCATTTAGCGAACGAGCAGTATGCACGCAGGAAAAAATTTTTCACTCAAAGAAATACTCATCTGGACCCGCCGAGATATTTACAAATTTCTGCTTATCGCGACAATCCCAACGCTACTCTATGTGCTTTTGGATTGGCGGTGGATCGTGGTTCCCTGGCTTCCGATAGCGCTGATAGGCACGGCGGTGGCATTTATGATCGGATTCAAGAATAACGCGACCTATGACCGTATGTGGGAAGCCAGAAAGATATGGGGCGCTATCATCAACGCCAGTAGATCGTGGGGTATTATGGTGATGGACTTTATCACTGATTTGCACAATGAAAATGATATTGATCAAGCCGAACTTTCAGCTATTCATCAAAGGCTAATCTACCGACACATCGGCTGGCTTACCGCTCTGCGACATCAACTGAGGCAGCCCCGTGCGTGGGAAAATATTGGAAAAAGCTATAACGCCGAATACCGAAAGAAGTATTCCGTGCACGAATTGGAACATGATCTCAAAGACGAATTAAAACCATTCATCTCGGCAGAAGAACTCGATCACCTCTGGCAAAAAAAGAACCGGGCTACCCAACTTGTTACTTTACAATCAAAAGATATCCATCAACTGCGGAAGCGCAACCTTACGGATGATTTTCGACATATGGCCTTGGAGGCCCTGTTAGTGGATCTCTTTACCCAGCAGGGCAAGTGTGAGCGTATTAAAAATTCCCCCTATCCGCGGCAATTTGCCACGCTGAACCTGTTGTTTGTCTGGCTCTTTATTTTGCTGGTTCCTTTTGGAATGTTGCAAGAATTTGAATCTATCGGCGATCAATTTGTGTGGATGACCATCCCTTTCAGTCTGTTAGTATCCTGGGTGTTCCACACGATGGACAAGATTGGCGAAATAACAGAAAACCCATTTGAAGGCAGCCCTAATGATATTTCCATGACAGCACTTAGCAGGGCTATCGAGATAGACCTACGGGATATGCTCGATGAAACCGGGCTACCGGCCAATATCAAAGAAAAAAATAATATTTTAATGTGAGGCTGTCGATTCGTGATCATATTATCCGAAGACACTTACAAAATGAAAAATTTATTTAGCCCACTGAGTATACGGGGACTTGAACTCAGAAACAGAATTGTGGTGTCGCCTATGCAGCAATACAGTGCAGTCGATGGAATTCCGCAAAACTGGCACTTTGTGCACCTTGGTAGCCGTGCGGTGGGAGGGGCGGGGTTAATCATCACAGAATTCACAGCGGTTTCACCAGAGGGTATAAACACCCTATATGACACAGGACTTTGGAATGATGCACAGCTCGGGGCTTGGCGACCCATAGTGAAGTTTGTACAGCAGCAGGGTGCAAAAATAGCAGTCCAATTATGGCATGCCGGAGGAAAGGGGAGCCATAAACACCCAAACGAAGGATTGGAACCGCTTACGGTTGCGGAAGGTGGTTGGGTGGTTAAAAGTTCTTCCTCCACTGAGATAGGAGGTGTTGTTCCGGAAACATTGAGCATTCCCGAAATTGGAAAGATCAGGGAGGATTTTAAGACTGCCGCCCAGAGGGCCGTATCCGCTGGCTTTGACGCAATAGAGCTTCATGCAGGACACGGATATCTATTCCATCAGTTTTATTCTAAACTAATCAATAAGAGAGGTGACCGATATGGTGGCAGTTTCGAAAACCGTATACGTTTCTCAGTTGAGATCATAGAGGGCATAAGGCAAGTTATGCCGGATGAAATGCCGCTTCTGATCCGTATTTCATCAGTAGATTATTCGGACGCCAAAGAAGCCTGGCAACTTGCCGACAGCATAGCGCTATCCAAGGTACTAAAATCACATGGGGCGGATCTGATCACTGCATCAGGTGTGAGGTGGATCGGTTTAGCCGGACACTTGTGATTGAGAATTATGGGTGAAATTAGCTTGGTGATGCTGCTTTTCAAAATTGATCGGCGACATATACCCTAAAGAGGAGTGGAGTCGTCGAATGTTGTAGTAGCCCTCAATATAGTTAAACAATTCTTCATGAGCATCTTGCAGACTTTCAAAGCAACCATCTTCTAGCAATTCTGCTTTTATACGACTCCACAAAGACTCAGCATGAGCATTCTGGTAAGGATTCTCTTTTTCAGCCATACTCTGTCGGCAAGCCCATTTAGCAAGCCGCCTTTTGAATGTTTTTCCAAAATACTGTCCGCCCTGATCGGAATGGACAATCAATCCTGGCTTTGGGCGACGTAAGGTGGTGGCCTGGTCGAAGGCTCTGACAATCAAGCTCTCTTCCATGTTTACATCGACACACCAGCCTACGATCCGACGCGAGTACAAGTCTAACCAGCTGGCTAGGTAAACCCAACCGCCACCTACCAGTGGCAGGTATGTGATATCGCTTACCCAAGCCTGGTCAGGCCGGATCGGTTGGCCTAGCGCAAGCAACAGATTAGGACAAGCCCGCAGCCCGTGGCGTGAGTCCGTGGTTCGAGGCACAAAACTGCGCGGCTGGATAGCCCGCCAGTTCTGCTGTTGCATCAGCCTCCTGACCCGGTGGCGACCCACTTCAATGCCTTCGTCTCGGAGTGCTTTCTGTACTCGGCGACTTCCATAACGCCGACGATTTTCCCAAAAGACAGCTTGAATATTATCAATCATTTGTTGATTTGCCACGGATGGCTGAAAGGTTTTCCCTGCCCGATACTGGTAGTAACTGCTTTTGCTGACTTCCAGAGCCTTGCACAAGAGTCGGACTGGAAAGTCAGGCTCTTGCTGCTGGATAAAATGGTAAGTCGATCTCAGGTCACTCGGCTGAAAATGGCGACAGCTTTTTTTAAAATGTCGCGTTCCATTTCCGTTTGGCGGAGTTGCCGTCGTAATGTTTCGACCTCCTGCTCCAAGACGGTCGTTGATTTTTCGCCCCCTTTCGTCTTTTTTTCGGCGGCTCGCCAAGAATGAATAATACTGTCGCTAATCCCCATTTTCTGGGCGACACCGAGAATCGACTCGCCGTTGGCGACAAGGCGAAGTACGTCAGCTTTGAACTCGGCAGTGTACTTTCGTCTGGAATTTGGATGTTTGGCCATTTGACACGAAGTTAAACAAGTTTCGTGTCCGGATTTTTAGGACCATCTCA
>JBBSUC010000106.1:0-4284 GCA_038235275.1 Cytophagales bacterium
AAGGTAGAAGAGATGCCACCCAAGTTGACTTTTACGAAAGGCTGCTTTTTACGTTTGCTGTTCAAATGGATGGCCTCAGCGATGAGTTCCTTACCCGTGCCACTCTCGCCCGTTACCAGCACCGGGGCATTAGTCGCCGCCACCCGGCCCACTGTTTCCAGAATTTCCAGCAGTTTGGCATCCCTGCCGACGATGTTTTCAAAGTTGAATTTTGCTTCCAGCCTGCGGCGGGAGGCACCCGCTGGGGGATCGATAGTCTGAGCAACTTTCTGCTGTGCCCGCAATTCCAGCGCCGTCTCGATTGATTGCAGCAGGTAATCGTTCTGCCAGGGCTTGGTAATAAAATCGCTGGCCCCGCGCTTCATGCCTTCCACCGCTAAATCGATCGTTCCCCAACCCGTGATGATAATAACCGGAACGAGTGGATGCCGCCTCCGAATTTCCCCCAGCAACTGCATCCCTTGCCCGCCCGAAGTCTCAATGGAAAAATTCAAATCCAGCAAAATCAACTCCGGTGTTTCCTCTGCCCAAACTTTCATTGCCTCTTCCGACGAAGCCGCACTCTTCACCCAAAAACCTTCCGTTTTAAGGAGAAGAGTTAAGGAACTACGTATGGCAACATCATCGTCAATTATTAGAATCATGGCATTCTTTTATTCTTCATGCAGTGCCACCGCTGGCTGCACCCGCGCCGCTTGGCGGCTGGGGTACCAGGCGCAGAGGGTCACGATGAGGAAAATGACGACAATGGCAGCGGCGATGGCTGTAAGGTACACGCCGCTGGCAATGTCGAACACGTGCATAATGGGGAACTGAACGGCAAAAAGTAGCCCCAAAATAATGCTGAAAGCGGCCAAAACCCACATTTCTCCCAAAAATTGCAAGGTTACGCTGCCTTCGGTGGCCCCCATGGCGCGGCGCAGGCCGATTTCGCTGCGGCGGCGGGCGATGCTGAGGTTCAGGATGCCGAAGAGTCCCAAGGCGACGTTGGTCAGCAGAAACCCGCTGATGATCAGAAAAATGAGGATAGGAACGAGCGTGAGCTTACGCTGGGTTTCGCGAGAATCTTTCAAATAGCTGACCTCCATGCCCCAGCCGGGTACCATCGCAGCCAGATCTTTGATCATTTTTGCTTCAAAGTTAGCGTCCGTATTGGGTTTGGTCTTCACTAACACTACTTTGTTCTCAGGCCCCTGATCTGTCATTTTAAAAATGGCGGGTTTGTCGGACATAAACTCGCCTTTTGCCTTGAACCGACCCACCGTACCGACCACTTTGTAGGAGCCATCGCTGTCCTTGATAATTTCCCCCAAAGGATTTTCATTGATGAAAAGTGCCTCCCGTAGCTTCTCGTTGATCACCACTGGCGTGTATTTTGATACCCGATCCTCGTCGGCGTACCAGCGGCCTGATACCACTGGTAAGTTTAGCGTTACCGCGTAGTCGGCGTCGGTGAAGTAATAATCGGCACCGATCGAGGTTTTGCCGTATTCAAGCTTATTGCTGTTCATACTAGCCGAAAAGGGATAATTATCGTTAGATCTGCTGGCTGATTCCACTTCCGGGTAAGCCCGGATGCGTTGCATGATTCGAGCTACTTTTTCGGTCAAAGCGGTAGTGTCCTGGTTGCTGGTCAGAGCGATTGCCCAGACGTTTTCGTAACTAAAACCGATGGGTTCCAGATAGTTTCTGGCGTTGAAAGCGATTAATGAAAGCAGACCGAACAGAACCATAAAGGAGGCCCATATTTCAATGATCATGAGCGAGTGACTGCCTTTTTTATTCCAAAGTAATTTTAATAGATGGCGTAACATAGCTTAGGGAATTATGAATTATGAGAGGTTCTCAGGCTTTGAGCGCCTCGACAATTTTTAGTTTGGACATTCGGAAGGCAGGTAACACGCCCGACAGCAGACCAAAAAGGAGACAAGCCAGAATACTCACCGCAAAAACGGTAAAGTTCACGGTAAGGTCGGCGTAAGCAATCCAGCCACTGGCATTGATGAATAAGATGATAATAAAAGACAGGATCAAGGCGAATAAACCGCCAATAAATGTGATAAAAATGTTCTCGACGATAAATTGCCAGAGCAAAGTTTTCGAGGGGGCACCAAAGGCTTTTCTTACCCCGATTTCTGAAAATCGCTCCATAATTCGGCTGACGTTGACGTTGACGAGATTGATGGCGGGCAAACCCATAAACATGAGTATTACCAGTCCGACGATCGTGTAAAAAATGTATTGTGATTTTCCTGAATCGTCTCTGGTGAGCGTGTTCACAAAATCATCCGTGTATTGGTTAGCCTTGACCACTAATATCGGAAAGCGGTCTGAATCTTTAATGGAAGATTTTGGAATCTGACGGATGTTTTGGTCGAATTCTGATTGAATGGCTGGGAGTTCAGTTTTATTTTTGGCCAGGATTATGGCCATATAATTACCTCTGATACCCTTACTCTGGTAATTGCTCTTGGGGGAAGTATAAGGAAAATATACGTCAGCATACGTATAAGGACGGGTAGCGGGACTTCCCTTGATGACGCCGATCACCTTATAAGAAATGCTTTCCACGTCGATGGTTTTGCCGATCACCGAATTTCCGTCGTCTTCGAAGTACTGTTCCTTCAAAGCATCGGTGATGACTACCACACGGTCACCATTGATGACATTTCTAACGGTATAAGGTTTCCCTGCTTGGAAGGTGAAGTCGGTAACATTCCAGAAATCAGCATTGGTATACTTGACGTTCAGGTTGATACGCTTTCCGTTCACGTAGGTATTGGCAAAACCAAAACTAGACGTAATGGCTACCTTCTCTGCAGTTTTCAACGACTTGGCGTACTTCGTCAGGAAGTCAAAAGAAAGCGGCCCCGACGTCTGCCCCTGCCTGGCGGAATCGAGTTGCTTGACTTGGGTGATGTAAAGGGAGCGATACCGCTTATTTTCGGGGTAATGGCTGCCGAAAAGATGGTCGACGAAGGAGGTGAGTACCATCAGCACCGTCAGCGTCAACGTGATGCCGAAGAGCGTGATGAAGGTATAGAAAGGATGTCGCAGCAGTACCTTCCAGGCGATTTTTATGGAGTTGAGGATCATTTAGTTTAAAGTCGAAAGTTTAAAGTTTAAAGAGCGCTTCGCAAAATCTTGGCCCATCTTTCACAGCACCTGAGTACCGTCGAAAAGGCGGACGAGGCGATGGGTGCGCTGGGCCATGGCGTCGTCGTGGGTGACCATGACGATGGTGGCCCCGTCTTCGTTGAGTTTTTGCAGGATGTCCAGGATTTCGTTGCCCATTACGCTATCGAGGTTGCCCGTCGGCTCGTCGGCGAGGATGATTTCGGGCCGCCCCACGATGGCGCGGGCGATGGCGACGCGCTGCTTTTGTCCGCCCGAGAGTTGCTTGGGAAAATGCTTCATGCGGTTGCTCAGCCCCACTTTTTCCAGTGCTTCCTTCGCCAGTTTGCGGCGCACTTTGGCGGAAGTTTTGCGGTAAAGGAGCGGAATCTCCACGTTATCCAGCACCGACAGGTCGTTGATGAGGTGGAAACTCTGGAAAATAAAACCCAGCTTCTCATTTCGCAAATGCGCCAGTTCCTTGTCCCGGTAGTTCACCACCCGGCTGCCATCGATCGAAAGCTCGCCGCCCGTGGGTTCGTCCAGCAGTCCCATGATGTTGAGCAACGTACTTTTCCCGCAGCCCGAGGGCCCCATCACGGAAATGAACTCGCCCTTTTTAATATTCAGATTGATGTTATTTAGCGCCAGTGTCTCGATGGTGCTGGTGCGGTAGGTTTTGTCGATGTTGGTTAATTGTAACATGGCTTTTTTGGGTTAAAAAGTTAAGGCGGGGCGCCCCGTGGCGTTAAAAGGTTAAAGGTAGTTCTAGATTAAAAATATCGAGGACAGGTGAAATAGATGAAAAGTGAAAGCGTAAACCGCCGTTTAACCTTTTAGCCCTTGAACCCCCAATCGAACGCCACTTTCAAAGTCAAACAATGTCAGCAGTCGGAGGCTGTAATACGCCCGCCAGTAATCCCTTAAAGCTACAATGTAATCCCGCCGGGCGCGGTCTTTTTCCTGGGTGGCGATGCCCAGGTCGGTGACGCTGAGGTTGCCAAGGATGAAACGGTCCTGCGCGATTTGGTAGCGGTTGGCGGCAATGCCGTCGGTCAGTTTCGTGAGCTTCACCTGCTTTTGCAGCATTTGCAGCAGCGTTACCTGGGTGAAAATCTCCTGCTCGAAAGATAGCCGATCCTGCTCCACGGATTGCTGGGCGAATTCCTG
>JBBSUC010000107.1:0-3669 GCA_038235275.1 Cytophagales bacterium
ACTATCTAAGCATTTATCAACTAAGCTATTAACCCCCGCCCGTTCCGCCAAATCGGGGCGCAAGTTAGTCATAACTCCGACGGCTTCAAAATCAATAGCTTGGGGGAAGAACGTTGCTAAATACTGAGCAACTGGCGAATGGCGTCGCCGTAGGTGGAGCCGCTTTGCAGCGAAGTAGCTTTGCGGTCGCGCATGACGAGAAGGTACTTGCCGTTGAAGTAACGTTGGATTTCGCCGATCTGGTGCGTATTGACGATCGCCGAACGGCTTACGCGCAGAAAATGAGCGGGTAATTTTTCTTCCAAACTCGTGAGCGTGTGGTTAAGCAAATACTGCTGACCGTCGAGCGTATTAAGGAAAACGTACTTCTCCTCTGCCTCGAAATGCGATATGTCGGTCAGCGGAATCAACAAAATTCGCTCGCCTGACTTAACCGAAAGCGCGTGTATTTCCTGCTTCGGCTGCATTTTTTCCAAAAGCCGCAGCAGATTTTGGGTATAAAATTCTTTGGCTTCGTCGGGTGCGATAATTTCAGATGGCCGTTCTCCTTCAGACTTAGCTTCTCTATCCGCGACAGATTCCGTCCGAGCTTTTATTTTCTCGACTGTTTTCTGCAAACGCTCGTTCTCAATGGGTTTTAGCAAATAGTCCACCGAGTTTTCCTCAAAGGCTCGGATGGCATACTGGTCGTAGGCGGTAGCAAAGACTACCATCGGCATCGCACTGACCTTGGCCAGCATCTCGAAGCCATTGAGAAGCGGCATTTCTATATCCAGAAAAATGAGGTCGGGTCTATATTGGTCGATCAACATCAGCCCCTCGCCCCCGTTGTGGGCTTCGGCGATGATGTTGAAGACGTCGCCATAACTACCCAGCATCCGTCTCAGGCGGTCGAGGGCGAGTTGCTCGTCGTCAACAATGATGGTGCGCAGTGGTAATTTCATAACGCTGAATCCACTCATTCCGGCAAATCATTCTGATAAGTGATTTCCGACAATAAGCCCACCGCATTGAACCGGAGGATTACTTTTAGCGCCGGGGATGGTTTGGTAATATCTTCGCACTGCGGTCCTTTCTCCAGAAAATATACGTAAAGCTTCTGACTTCGACCCGCAAGCTGATGAATGTCCGGCTTACCCAGCATTTCACCAACATCGTCGGCAAACTTCCCCATCAGGTTTGCCTGCTCGATCTTAAAATCATCTACCAGTCCCGAACGAATATCCGCGCAGGCTCCCCGATCCTCTCGCCACTTTACCAAATCCAAACTCCCCAGCTTCTCCGGTGCCGAAGAGCAACCCGATAACGTTATAAACCCAATCAAACCCAATCCAAGTAGCCAAAATCTACTATCTGGTACGCCAGCCCGGTAATATCCCATATCTAAATCTCTAAATAGTCGGCTGTCCTTCGTTATAAAGCACCTGAATCAATGTCTGCCCTACGGCTTTCAAAGTATTTGGGTCAATGTTTGCCATGTCATCGCCCGTCGTGTGCCAGTCGTCGAAAAAAGTGCGGGTGGGGTCGTTCATGCGCGTGTGAATAATGTCGATCATAGGAATTCTGGCTACCTCGTTGACTGGCACATGATCGTCGGTAATGCCTGGTCCCGCCTGGTCGATAAAATAGTTGCTGTAGCCGAGTTGGCTGGCTGTATGCCAGACGGTACGCACGATCTCGTTGGCATATTGGGTCGAGTAACCTTCTTTCAGGAAAGTGGCCCCTTTGGCCCCAGCCATGTCCAGTAAAATCCCAAAATAAGCCGAATAGCCGGGAATGTGCTTGTTGTCGGCCCAATGGCGCGAACCGAGGCAGAAACCCGCGTATTTGTCGTTGGATGCCCCGGCGGTCGTCCCCCAGTCTTCCGCATCGAAGAAAAAGATATCCACGCCTAGGTCGGGCTTACTCTGGCTCTGGTGCAGGGTCCGTGCCACTTCCAGCAGAATGCCCACGCCGCTTCCGCCGTCGTTGGCCCCCAGCACGGGCAGCGTTTTGCGGGTGGAATCCTGGTCGGAATAAGGGCGAGAGTCCCAGTGTGCCGCCAGCATGATTCGTTTGGCGGCCTGCGGCTGGTAGCTGCCGATGATGTTGCGGGCATTGAGTTTCTGGCCGTCGTAGGTCGTGGCGGTGAATTTCTGCTCCGCGACCGTGAAACCGTATTGCTCCAAAGTTTTTACCAGAAAATCGCCGGCTAATTCATGCGCCTTCGTATTGGGTACGCGCGGCCCGAAAGCCACCTGCCGGGCCACAAAAGCGTAGGCAGAGTCGGCGTTGAAGGTTGGGGCGGATACCATTTGGGCGGTTTGGGTGGTGGTTTGCTCGGAGGAGTCGTTGGTGCGGCAGGAGAGGGCGATGGCGAAGATTAGCAGCGGCAGAAGCAATGAGTTGAAAAGCGGGCGTGAACGCATTGGGGAAATCCTGGATTGGTGGCGATTACAAAGATAGGGAGCATTCGAGGAAATACGTATTGAGGTGAAAATTTTCTAAATTAAAATTCTGTTTTTCAGTCTATTGAGAATTTGTTTTATTTAAAACAAAAATAAATTTGAGATTTTTCTTGACTTTCTGGTTTTTTTTTCTATAAAATTTCGCTTGTCAATTTGGCGCAGCATTGTATAGCCACTGACTAATGTAACGAACAGCCTATTAGCCTAAGAAGTGTTGGAATAAATCAAAATGAGCTTATGAAGAAGTATCTAATTTCGCTTGTGTTGCTTTTAGTGGTTCTTTCCCAATGCACGGTTCCTGAACTTGGGGTAGAAACCAATCCGAACAGTTCGCCCGAACAGGGAAGCGGCCATCCAATGGTACGAAGGCCGACTACGCACCGCCGACCAATCGCTCCGAATCGCCAAGACCCGTCCAGATTGGAACCAAATGATAAAGCACCGCTTTTCCGATGGCACTCCAGTCTTCGTTGTTCCCTTGACTACCTTGGATGGAAGTTCTCTGGGTTTAGGCACTGGGGGAGACACCAAGGAAGCAAGGGAAAAAGCGGTTCGCGTTCGTGAACACCTGATGCTTTTCAAAACTGAGGGTGGCGTCATGCACGGCTGGATGATGAAAATCGCTCCCACCTTCGAGTACCAGCAGCAAACCAAGGGGGATTTTCAGAACAACACTTTTGAAGGGAAAATCCTCGTTAATGATTTGGATGATAAGTTCGTGAAAGGGTTTGTTTATTATCCAGGAGGAATTGGCCAATACTCATCCAATCAAGGGAACAACGGTCTGATAAACATCGAATTTGAAGCTCATTTGTTCAAAGATTTATCACATATGGTTGAAATGCAGAATGGTGGGGCGATAAGTGCTGTCTCTTATGGTCATCCGAAGTACCAGCAATACCAAATTTGGTTATCTGAGATCACAAATGGATTCACGAGTTATCCAACTCAAATAAATCTTAATAGTTACTTTGAATTCATGCAAGCTTTCAAGGAAAGTTACAGTGGTACAGGTTACGATAGAACAATTCGTTATGATCTGTATCCTAACGCTTTAATGAATTTGACCGCAAGTAGAAACTGTCCTTAACTGTATTTATTAGACTTGTTGCGATGAAAATGTATTTGTATTTTAGTGGCTATGAATATTTCAACCAAGGATTTAACTACAGATCGAAAATGGCGTTCTGCTACGGGCTACGATCAAGAACGGTTTGGCAAA
>JBBSUC010000108.1:0-3271 GCA_038235275.1 Cytophagales bacterium
ACGCCATCGTGGATGACGAGGCTGGCTTCCTGACCGTAAATTTTGCCGGGGGCAAAGCCGGAGGTTTGGTGCGGGCCGACCTTGGGCGTGACGAAGCCGCGCGGGAATTTGACCTGACCGTCGGAGCGCAGTTCGGCCTCGGCCATGAGGTAGTCGGTGAGCCAGCCGATTTGCCACCAGGCGTGGTGCGGATACGGCCCCGCGCCTCGATTCATGGCGTTCCAGTAGTAGGAGGCGACGCTGGTGGTGCTGTCTACAAACGCGTCGCGGCCAATAGCGGCGGCGCGGGCCATGTCGGCAAAAATGGGTTCGCCCGTCAGAGCAGTCATGCGGATGAACATCCCGGCGTGGCTGGCCAGTTGGATGGGGCCTTGGCGACTGGCCGAGCCGAAAATACCGCCGTGTTCAAAACTCAGCCCGGCCTGAGCGATTTCCCAATCCTGGCGCGGGCGGCCTTTAACGGTTTTTATTTCACGGTCGGGGATGGGGTGGGTATAGACCGAAGCAGTGTAGATTTTCGCGGCTTTAATTGCCGCTTGTTTGTACGCTTCGTTTTTGGTGATTTCATACAAATCCAGGTAGGCTTGAGCCGTTTGTCCGGTGGCAAAGTCGGGGGCGTAGCGGGCATCGCCGCACACGCCCAGAAAACTGCCCGTATTCACGCCGTTTTTGACGTACCAGTCGGCCCCTTTTTTTGCGGCTTCCAAATATTTGTTTTCTTTTAAAAGTCGGTAGGCTACTAGCAGACCGTAAAAAGTCGGTCGGAAATCCTGCACGTCCTGGAAGATTTCTTTCTCCGTGTTTTTGTCGTAAGCCACGGCCCAACTGCCATCTGGCTTCTGCCAGCGCAGCAAGTTTTCGGCCCCCAGGCGCAAGCGTTCTCTTAGTTCAGTATTCTCTGGCTCGAAGAGCAGCATATTGCCCACGTCCAGCATGATGTAGTAGGTCACGGCAATCGGCTCTACCAGCTCTCCCCATTCCTCCACAAACTTCTTTTTCTGGGCCAAATAGTATTGTCCTTCGATGGCTCCTTTGAAAAAATCGCCGTCGGTGATTTGCTGGACCAACTTGAAATTCAGGGCGTAGGGCAGCACTTTCTCTGTGAGTTCTGGGTCCTGGGTAGCTTGGCCCAGCATCCACATTGCGCCGTAGTCCGAGTTTTTCATCGCGTCCTTATTCGACCCGACTACCCCACCCAAATAAGACTGCGCCCCGATTTTCCGGCCTTTATACTCCTCAATATTCCACATCGACGTTTTCGGATCGGTGAGGTAGTGGTGCATTTTTTCGATGCGGTCGGTGAGCGACTGGGTGCTTTGGCGCAATGCCAGACTTTCTTTAAATTGATAAATGTCATAGACGGCGTGGTTCAAAGCTTTAAACCAATCCCCGTCGATCAGACTCACCCGGAAAGAATAGCTGATCGCTTCGCCAACCCCGCGTTCCGATTTGTCTTCTCCCAAAACCGGGTAGTAGAGCGTGGGCGATAGTTGGGCCTTTCGATTCAGATGCGACAAACCGAGGTGCCAGTCAGTTTGGGTGCTGTGGTCTTTGGCCCAGGGGTCGCGGGCCAGGCCGGGTTCCGGGATAATTGAAAACGTTACGCCGCTTTGGGTACTCACCAGCGGACAAAGCGTACTGGCGGTGCGCTCACGATAGACTACGGGCCGCTCAGGAATGCCGTGACCATAGGCGTAGGCTTTGGCAAAATTCTCCTGAAAGGCATTGCCCTGAAAGTAGCCCGGCACGGTCACCCAAGCCATTTTTTCTCGCGCGACGGTCGCCACGGTCGGACTGGACAGCGAAAAGAATCCCTTCTTTTTGGGCGTAAGGGTTTGAGTGATCAAAATGTCATTAGGAAATTTTGGGTCAAATTTCCAGTCCGAAACCACCGTGGCTACCTCGGTTTCGGCGGTGAAACGGAGGTGATTTTTGCTAAGGTTTTCTGCTTTTTCAGGATAAGAATGATACGCCTTTCCGGCGGTATTCAAGGCCACGGCGGTAGTACTTTCTTTCCACTGTTCCTGCTGATAGTGGTAGTTGTCCTCCGGGAATTTGCCGCCCGTCGTTTTCTCAAACGTTTCGGCGGCTTCGCCAGAAGGTTTGGTTGCGGAATACAGCAGCGTGTACTCGCCGGAGGGCGTTAGCGAAGTGTCCCACGCCTTTCCTTTGCGCACCGCAACCTGGCTTATTTTCCAACCCTCGGCGGTCTGGTTCCAGACAATTTTTACTTTTTCATTGGTAAGGGCTTGGGTTTTACTTTGGGCGAAGGTGCTGATCTGCCCCAGGAAGAATACTACAGCGCCGAGAAAAAAAACAGTAATAACTTTTACCCGATGATTCATTGCCAATTATTTTTTTGAACTGCGTACCACCTCCCGTTCCTCTACTCCCACGTGAGCAGCCCATTTCTGATACAATCCCTTCATTTCTTCCAATTTAGCCGGATTCTCCGCGCTCAAATCATGAATTTCGACGGGGTCTTTTTTTAAATCGTACAACTCCCATTTTTTGCTGGCGTAGGTCGAAACCAGTTTCCAGTCGCCTTGTCGATAGGCGCGATTGCCTTCGTGTTCCCAACCCTTTTCGAAGGGTTTCGTACGCTTTTTTCCTTCCCAAATCGGCAGCAAACTCCGGCCTTCCAGCGGAATCGTCGCTTCGCCCGTAGCTGATTGGGCGGGGTAGCTGGCTCCGGCGACTGCCATTAGCGTTGGAAAAATATCCGTGATGTGTCCCGGCTGGTTTTCCAGGCGATGCTGCGGGAAACGATCGGGCCAATGCACGATCAGCGGCGTCCGGGTGCCACCTTCGTGGACGTACATTTTAAACTTGCGGTAGGGCGTGTTGCTCGCCGTGGCCCATGACTCGCCGTAGGAAGTCCAGTTGTGACGGTCGCCGGGGATGGCGTTGGCACCCTTAACGGGCTTCACCTCGGTGGCTTCGCCGCCGTTGTCCGACAAAAAAAGGATCAGCGTGCGGTCCAATTGTCTGGTACTTTTCAGTTTCTCGATAATTCTACCAATTCCTTCGTCCAGGCATTTTACTTGGGCGGCGTAGGTGGCCATTTTCAAATCGGCGGTATCCTTTCCGGCTTCCGACAGCTTATTCCATTTCTCTTGCAGATTATTTTTGGGCAAAACTAATTCAGGTTTGACCAGTCCCAGCCGCTTCATTTTGGCAAATCGCCGCCGCTGGATTTCGGCGTAACCTACGCGGTACTTGCCTCGGAATTGTTCGATGTCCGCCACCTTTGCCTGCAAAGGAAAATGCG